>CAVVTW010000004.1:0-28499 GCA_963751255.1 uncultured Gemmatimonadales bacterium
GACCTGAAAGTCGCCCATGTTTCTGTCTCACGAGGAGATGCAAATAACCTGATGAGACCAGTTGTTCCACCAGCTGTTCCCTGCCCGGACGCAAGGGGAGGCAACGACCCGCCGGTGTGAGCCGGTACGCGAAGCTCCGGGGGAAGGTCCCACCTGTGTTGGTAGGCGGATCCGTGAGGAGAAGCCGAAGCCGTGAGCGCTGCGCGGCGAGGGACCCGGGAAGAGCGGCAAGGCCAACGCAAGTGAACCTCTGATAAACGTCGTGATGAAAGCCGAGCCAAAGGCGCTGACAGGCTCGTCCCCAAAGGGGGAGCAGCCGGGAGCAGGGTGTGGTGTTCGCCCTGCCGTGGACCATCGTGCTGCCGGCGGAAAGGAGGGGCCTACCCCGCTCATGAGACATGTGCGGAACAGGGTAAGCCCATACGCCTCCGATCCCATCGGTAGGGACGCCGCAAGGCGAACCAACGGGCGTGCGGGTAAAGGAATGCGGAGAAAGCGAAGGCCCGACTGTAATGGCCGGGATACGGGTTGAGCGAGGCGATACGCCACTCGCTCGCGACATCATCCGACGCGAAAGCGAGCAGACTTCCGCACGGTCCTTCATGGCGAGAGAACAGGGCAAACCTTTGAACGAGGGAGAGCAGATGACGGCAGACGCACCCACCGCCTCGGCGGCCCGGACGGATGCTGGTGCGCCCTCGCGCTCCGGGGTGGACTGGGAAAAGATCCACCGGGAAGTGAAAAGGCTCCAGGTGCGTATCGCCAAGGCAACGCAGGAAGGCAGGTGGGGCAAGGTGAAAGCCCTACAACGCCTGCTGACCCACTCCTACAGCGGCAAGATGCTCGCCGTCAAACGAGTGACCCAGAATCGGGGAAAGAACACGCCGGGAGTGGACGGAGCGATCTGGCGCTCTCCGGCAGCCAAATCCCGCGGGGTGGAATCTCTCAGGCGGCACGGCTACCAACCGATGCCACTGCGAAGAGTCTACATCCCGAAGAGCAACGGCAAGAAGCGCCCCTTGGGGATCCCGACCATGAAGGACCGCGCGATGCAAGCCCTGTGGAAGCTCGCGCTGGAACCGGTCGCGGAGACCACAGCGGACCCGGACTCCTACGGATTCCGCCCAGGACGCTCCACGGCGGACGCCATCGGCCAGTGTTTCAACCTCTGGGCCCGGTCGAACGCGGTGGAATGGATCCTGGAGGGAGATATTCGCGGCTGTTTTGACAACATCAGCCACGAATGGCTTCTGGAGAACATCCCGATGGACCGGGAGATCCTTCGGAAGTGGCTGAAGGCCGGGTTCATGGACGAGAACACCTTCTTCGCGACGGAGGAGGGCACGCCCCAGGGCGGCATCATCTCTCCGGTCCTTGCGAATATGGCGTTGGATGGTCTCGAAGAGACGCTACGGGTTCGCTTCGGCAGCCAGGGTAGCAGAAGATCGAGCCACAGAGTCCACGTCGTGCGATATGCGGACGACTTCATCGTGACCGGGGCTTCGAAGGACATCCTGGAAACAGAAGTTCGACCTGTGGTGGAGCAGTTCCTGTCCACCAGGGGCCTGGAACTCTCCGGAGAGAAAACCAGGATCACACATATCGAGGAAGGGTTCGACTTCCTCGGACAGAACGTACGAAGGTACAACGGCAAGCTTCTGATCAAGCCGTCCAGGAAGAACGTGAAAGCGTTCCTTGGAAAGATCCGAGGGGTGGTGAAGGCGAACAAGACGGCGCATCAGCGGAATCTGATCTTGTTGCTCAACCCCATCATTCGGGGATGGGCACAGTATCACCGCCACGTAGTCGCGTCGAGGACCTTCGCCACGGTGGACCACCGGATTTGGCGCACCCTGTGGTACTGGAGCAAACGCAGGCACCCCGACAAGAGTGCCCCGTGGATCATGGAAAGGTACTTCCGCAAACGTGGGTCTCGAACGTGGGTGTTCGGAGCAAGGGAAAGGTCACCCGACGGCACACACCGCTGGGTCGATCTCTTCTATGCCGCGGATGTTCTCATCCGTCGGCACCCGAAGATCAAGCGGGACGCAAACCCCTTCGATCCGGCCTGGGACGACTACTTTGCACGGCGCAGACGCCGCAAGGTAGGAAGCTCACGGCACGGCCGAAGGAAGCTGGCTTGAGAGCTTCCAACGGTCACCGGAGGGACGATCTCCTGCATCGGCACCGCTCCAATGGGGGTGTGATCTCGATTCACAGGTTGGGAAGCCGGGTCCCGAGCAGGGGCCTTCGAGAGGGCTTGAGCCGTGTGACGGGAAACTGTCATGCACGGTTCTTAGGGGAGGGGGGCGGCCGCAAGGCCGCGCCCCTTACCCGACTGTGCGTGGTCGATGGGCTCTTCGAGAAGATCGCGGGTGATACGGATCAGAACTCAGCCAATCCCGAAGCCCGCCTCCGGTTCCATGAAGCCACCACCCTTACCCACGACCTCCTGGAGGGCCTCCAGCACACCGTCCGAAAGAGAGTCCTCCGCCACTTTGCCCGCCACGGCCTCCTGGAACCCTACGAGGCCGAAGACATGGTCGGATGGGATCACGGGGGCGGGTTCAGCCTCGACGCCAGCGTCCGCATCGGGGCCACCGACCGGGACGGTCTGGAACGGCTGATCCGCTACTGCGCCAGGCCGCCCTTTGCTCTCGACAGGCTCCATCTTGTCGACGGCCGTTCCGACCAGATTCTCTACATCCTGCCCAAGCCCGACCCCGCCGGTCGTACCGCCCTGCGTCTCTCAGCCCTCGAGTTCCTCGACCGCCTGGCCAAGATCCTCCCCCCACCCCGCATCCACCGCCACCGATACCACGGGGTCTTTGCCCCCAATGCGCCCCTGAGACCCCTCGTCACCGAAAGGGCTCGGGAGGATAACGCCCTGGCCGCCGAGGCTCCCGGTCCCAGGCTTCCCTTCCCAGACCTCCCCACGGCCCCGGCTGTCCAACCAGAGGGGGCTGAGGCACACACACCGGATACCGCTCCCTCCCGCCCTTCCCGGTGGGCCGCCCTCCTGGCCCGGATCTATGAGGTGTTCCCGCTGATCTGCCCGACCTGTCAGTCCCCTCTCACATTCATCGCGTTCCTGACCGAGCCCGCGCCCATCACCCAGATCCTCGCCCACATCGGCGAGCCCACCTCGCCCCCGCTCATCCATCCCCCCAGGGGACCGCCCCAGACCAAGCTCGCCATGGGGCCCGTCGGGCCCGACGCTCGGCAAGCAGACGAGGCCGTCCAGGAATCCTTCCCCGACGACCTCGACCAAAGCCCTGAGTTCGATCCCACCGAGCCCGAGCCTATTCCAGAAGACGACTTCGACCAGAGCGCCGGTGCCTGACCCCTCAGGCCATCTGGTCCCGCCGGAGGCGCGCCCCAAACCTCCAGATCCGCAGCCGCCTCTGCCGAGATCCGGCCCCATCCACCATTCTTGACCCCGCCCTCCCACCACGCCCACATTCACCTAGGAGCCTCAGGGGCTCATAGGGTCCTTGGAATGCCTATTCTTAGCCCTCGGACCATTTCCTGTTCCAGAAATAGACGCCCAGTCGTTCCAGCGGATTGGGCGTCATGGCGTCGAAACCCACGAAGTCGTAGATCATCACGAACGGGAATGTCTTCCGACTTGGATCCTTCTTGAGGGCGAGCACGATCTCGTACGTCTCATCTCCCACCACCAGATCGTACTCCCCGGACGACGTCACCCGGTCCACCACCTCCACGTTTCGAGACCACTCGCTCCGGGCACCGAAAGCGTACTTGATGAGGCTCAGGCTTCCGCCCTTGGCGTGGCTCTCCGCGATCTCGTTCTCGTCGACGAGCAGGGCCGAATCCGGCAGGAGCCTCTCTCCAGCACGACGAACCACCTCATCGGCGGGGGGAGCCGCCAACCATTCGACGACGAGATCATCCTTTTGCTTCCTGAGCTCTCGGGCAATGGCCAGGTCACGACCGATATGTCCCAGGCCAAGGGATCCGCTAATATAGAGGACCTTCTGCTGCGCCATGGAGGGGCTCCTTCCTGCTTCGGTTCTCGGCAGGCCTGCGCAAGGGACTCGCATCTCGAATATGGCCCAGCTCCGGCAGCCCGTGCAAAGCGGGCTCGTCGAGTCCGCTCCTCAGGCATCCCTCGCGGCCGAAGGATCCAGGGCTCGGACCCGCCCGAGAAGATCGGAGGGAGGGATCGAGCCCTGGATCCCCGGGGCTCGGCGCAGGTAGGCGGCGATCTCCCCCGCGCTCATCCCACCCAGCTCGAGGAGGCCGCGGATGATCGTCGTTAGGTAAGCCGGGCCGGGCCGGACGGGGGAAGCTCTCTCTTCGTCGCTGGCCGCCGTGAAAGTGAAAACGGGAAGCCCCTCCTCTTCACCCAGGGACAGGATCCGGGAGTACCAATGCCCGTGGAAGAGAGAGGTCCCCTCCCGGAGCGTGAGATTCAGGTCCATCCCTACGTCGGCGCCGAAGTCGTGGATCTCATTCTCCTGAAAGACAATCTGACGGAACTGCTCCGCCGTGATCAGGTACATTCGACCTCGCGTGGCAGCGCCCGCCCTCGCCACCGATTCGACGAAGGCCACTCCCCCGTGCTCCCATCGGGCCGACCTCCGTGCGAAATACAGCTCGTGGGGAACGTCCAGAGCCCGATCGGCCCTGGGGAGGGAGGGGTCCCGGCAGCCGACTTGGCGTTCCGAGATGCCAGGGGGCTGGCCGCCGAGAATGTAGGTCAGGAACCGTTCCCTGAGCAGGTTCGATCCGTAGGCGGCGTACCACACGAGCCCTTCCATCATGCACTCCCCATGATCCTCTCAAGCTCCATCGAGGAGCCTGCCCTCCGAGGGGGGAAACGAGACCCTTTGGAGGAACCACCGACGACGTCACGGGTCTTCCCTGTGGTCGGCGACCCCGCCATCCCGGCCCACCCCGGGGCGCCGGTCCGGGCAGGCGCGGCCGGGAGCATGGAAGGAAGGGGCAAGATGGCCACTGTGCAAGTGCGTTACATCGTCCGCGACATGGAGGCGGCGATCGAATTCTATACCCGCGAGCTCGGCTTCAAGCTCGAGACGCACCCGGCTCCACCGTTCGCCATGCTCTCCCTGGGAGACCTCCGCCTCCTCCTCAGCGCACCGAGCCCATCGGGCGGGGGAGGACAGGCCATGCCGGATGGAACGGTGCCGGAGCCTGGCGGATGGAACCGCATCTCCCTCGAGGTGGGTGACCTCGTCGCCATCGTGGATAGGCTTCGGAAGGCAGGAACCCCCTTCCGCAACGAGATCGTGGAGGGTGTCGGCGGCAAGCAGATCATCGCCGAGGACCCTTCGGGGAATCCAATTGAGCTGTTCGAGCCGACACTGGTGGAGGCCCGCCTGGACAGGCCCTCCTGAGAGCCGGATGCGGCCGGGCCACATGAGGCCAGCTTCCGGCATGAGAACGTTCACGATCACCTCCGAACTCTGGCACGCTCCGCCCTGCGCAGGGTCCTCCAGGAGGAGCCGGAGCCCTGGTGCTCGTTCCCGAGACCTTCTCCCGGGCGCTGACCATCGTCGTCCAGGAGGGAATCGTCGAGCGGGCCGTTTCCGGATTCTCGACCCGGTGGGACTGGAGCGAGCCGCACAGCCAGGTCAACAGTAGTCCGGCAGGGATGGACTTCGAAGGGAGGGACTGGCGCTGGGCTTTGGGCGCGCACCTCCCAGGTGCTGGCTGGAGCCTCCATGGCGAGTACCTCGCGGCCAATCCGCCCACCCCTGGCCCCCAGGGCCACCCGGACTCCGATCTCGCCTCTGCGCCGGGTCACGTTGTAGGCCAGGAGCCCGTACAGCCCGATACAGGAGAGGAGGAGGGCGAGGCTCGCCAGGGCCCCGCAGAGGTAGGCGAAGAGGCGCTCCTGCGAGATCCGCCGATCCCGGACCTGGAGCTGGGTCTCCACTTCGGCCAGGGGGGCCCGCGGATCGACGCCTGCCACCGCGGCCCTGGCAGCACCCACCAGGGTAAGGGGCGGCACCGCGGTTCGTACGGCGAAGTATGCCGTCGCGATGGGGGTCTGTCGGACGGAGAAGTAGACGGTGGGGGGGATATCGTCGGTTATGCCCGTGTACTTGGCGTCCTTGGACACGCCGACGATGGTCCAATTCGCGTCCGCGTGGCGGATCCGCTCTCCCACGGGGTAGCTGCCCTCCAGGTAGGAGCGCACGAAGGTCTCGTTCACCGCCACCACCTTGGCCGCCCCCTCTGCGTCGGTCCGCTCCAGCCCCGTCCGAGGATGCTGGGGATCCCCATGGTCGCGAAGTACGACTCGCTTGCCGTGTGCCGGTGGGCTGTGGGCCGGGTCTCACCGTCCCCGGGGTGATCGGGAAGGGAGAAGAAACCCCCGCCCGACATCCAGCCGGTGAGGAGGGGCATCACGCTGATGGCCACGTCCCGCACACCCGGAATGGAGACCAATGAGCGGGAGACCTCATCGTAGAAGACCGTCGCCACCTCCCCCTCATAGCCCGCAGGCTGGGGGTTGAGGCGGAAGAGGAGGCGGCGGCCCGCACCGCCGGTAGCATCCCTGAAAGCACGCCGGCGAAGAGGGCGAGACCCACTGTGAACGCCAGGACCCGGAGGTCCAGGGGGGTCTGGTAGTGGAGCTCCTCGAAGGAGTTGAACGGTCAGCACCAGGTCCACGGCTCCGGAGGGGCGACGCCACTGCTCCGTCTCGGCCTCGAGCTGCTTGCGCCCTGTTCGGGTCAGATGGTAGAACTTGGCCCGCCGGTTGTTCTCCGACGTCCCCCATTCGGCCTCGGTCCAGCCCCTCTCCTCCAGGCGGTAGAGGGCCGGGTAGGGGGAACCCTCCTCCACCTTCAGCACTTCTCCGGACCACTGCCGGATGAGAGCCGATACCCGGGAGACGGTCAGGCTCCACCCATCACCCGTCCGAGGAAGGCGACCACAGCGGGACCGACGATCTCGGGGTATTCCGCATGGGGGTAGTGCCCGGCCCCTGGGACCATGAGGGACTCGGCCCCCAGCCGGTTCGCGATGAACGCGGCCTCGGCCCGCGGATCTGAGAAGTCCGGATCGGCGTCCCCCATCACCACCAACGTCGGCGTGCGCACCTCACCCAGCCTGGCCTCCGCGGGAGCGTGGGAGGAGTGCGTCGTCGCCGCAAACGCATCCCAATGACCGGGACGCTCGAGGCTCTCACGGATACGCGACCGGTGGTCCTCCAGGTCCTTCGGCGGGCGTCCGGGATAGAGCTTGGGGATGTAGGAAAGCCAAGCCGCGGCGCCCCACGGGCGCAGCAACGCGAGGCGGAACAGGAGCACTTTGAGGAATCCCGTGGGAGGATTGCGGACGAACGGCCCGATCAGAACGAGCCCGGCCACGGAGCCGGGATCCTCCGCTGCGGCCCAAGCCGCGGCCCCGGCCCCCATGGAGTTCCCGATGATCACCGCCGGTCCACCCAGTCGCTCGATCAGAGCGAGCACATCGGTTCCCGCAGCAACGTCGTCATACGCGTCGAACGATGCGTCGCTGTCCCCGTGGCCCCGAAGATCCATGGCAGCGAAACGATACCCTGCATCGAGGAGGGGAGGCACCAGGAACCGGAAGTTCGAGCGCAGGTCCCCCATCCCCGGCACTCCCACCACCAACGGGCCGGCACCGGAAACGTCGTAGGCCAGGCGCCCACCCGGTCGATCCAGAAACTCGGCAGATGGCTCTGCGGCGTCGGAGCCGCGACCGGCTCCGCCGCGGCTCTCCTTCCTTCCCATCGGCATGGTGTCTCTCTCACATCCTCTTGGTGCAGGCCGAGACCAGGGGGGGCGCGCGTCACCTGCTCTGGCGTCCAGGGCATGGAGGGAGGCGCAGGGGCGGCGCGGGGCTGAGCCTGGCCTCACCTCTCCGACCGCGCTCCATTACACCCGTCATCATCGAACGATCGCGGCGGTCCGGGGAATCACCCCCACGGCTCTGGTCCACCTCCTCCGAAAAGGGCTCAGGAATCTCCCACAACGGATGGGGTCACCGTCCAGGGGGCCCAGGAACCTGGGACGCATGATGTTCGCACGGGCCCCGGCCCTGGCTGGGGGCGGGACCGGCTCGTCAAGCATTACTCCCTGGAGCGCCTCACCGGCTTCATCGCATCCGTGATGGACGAGCCGCTCCAATGGCTGCCTCACACCCCACGGGGTACCGGCGCGGAGCGCGACGTTGCATATTGCGACAGAGTTGGTGCCTTACCCCCAAGGAGGAGTCATGCCCCGGCTTGCTCCCCTTCTCGGGTTCATCGTCTTCGCTACCGCGGTCACCCCCGTTCGCTGCGCGAGCCAGGCCGTTCGTGTCCGGGTGCTCGCAGCCGAGTCCCGGGAGCCCATAGCCACCGCGTTCGTAAGCCTCACCGATGCGGAGGGCATTCCCCTCCGACAGGCCCTCACCGATCCAGGTGGGGAGGTTCTCTTCCCGATCCAGGCCACCGAGACCTACCGGCTGAGGGCCCAGATGTTCGGGCGGGAGACCGCATGGTCGCCCTTCATTCAGATCGGTTCCGACTCGACGATCACCTACGCATTCGAACTGTCCATGGAGCCCATTCCCCTGGCGGAGGTTCGGGTAGAGTCGGAACAGCGGTGTAGCACCCACCCCGAAGACCAGAGGGAGCTCGCCCGAGTCTGGGAGGAGGCCCAGAAGGCCCTTACGATCCAGGACTGGACCGACGCAGCCGGTCTGTACTGGTTCAGGATCACCGCCTGGGACCGGAACCTCGACACCGACGCGGAGACCGTGGAGGCAGAAAGCTCGCACGAGATCCTGACCAACGCCAAGAACCCCATCCAGAGCCTCCCCGTGGAGGACCTGATGACGGGGGGGTTCATACGGAGGGTCGAGGGGGGCGGGGCCGAGTACTTTGGCCCCGACGCCTCCATTCTTCTCTCCAACCCCTTTCTCAACGGGCACTGCTTCCAGCTCGAGGAGGATGAGGAGCACCCGGGGGCCATCGGAATGGCCTTCACCCCGGTGGGGACGGACATGGCCGATATCGAAGGGGCCCTCTGGCTCGACCGGGAGACGGCCCACCTCCAGGCCCTGGACTTCCGGTACGTCAACGCGCCCGATGAGCTTACGGAAGGGGTCGCTCGGGGCCGAGTGGAATTCGAACGCCTCCCCGAGGGGACGTGGATCGTGCGGCGATGGTGGATACGAATCCCTATACGCGACTACACCTGGGTCTTCGGCAGGAAGCACCTGGTGGGCATCCACGAGGTGGGCCAGGTGGTGTCGGAGATCACCCGGATGCCCGGCGGCTGAGCCCGCCGGAACCATCCTTGAGGGCCAGTTTGGGTGATATTGTAAGTTATAGTAGTAAATATACTTACGGAGGCGTCGCATTCTCATCTCGATCCACGCCATCCAAACCGGATGGGTGAAGATCAAGAAGGCACAACGCTCTCGCCGGCCCGAGGGGTTGATCCGGGTGCTCCTGGAGAAGACCGGGCCCGCCTGGTTCGATCCTGCTCCCACCCCTCTCACCGGCGAACCCTGGGGCGCCTTCCCGTCCAGCTTTCCCGTCACCGACGCCGGTGATGTGCGAATCGTCCCGCTTCCTGGACACAGCCCCGGGCATTTGTCGGTTATCGTGCAAGGCGACGGGCCGGATATCTTCCTGGCCGGAGACACAAGCTACACCCTGGCTCTGCTCCGGAGCAGGAAGCCCGATGGCGTCTCTCCGCGTCCCTCTGTGACGCTCCGGACCATGGACCGGATCCTGGCCCATGCCTCCCGGCACCCCACGGTGTACCTTCCATCCCACGACCCGGACGCGCAGAGGAGGCTGGGGGCGAGTGAGGAGCTTCGCCACCCAAACGATCGCGGGTGAGCATCCCCTGGCCACCGCGGGCGCCGATGGGGTCTCCAGCCTTCTTCCGGCCCAACCGGAAGACTCTGACACCCGGAGGCCCGGGATGAGCCGAGGAGAGGGAGCCAGACAGGCGGTCCTCGAGGGGCGGCCAACCGAATCATGGCCCCGTAGGGCGAGGCGGCCTTCATGGCCGGCCCAAACGTAGAGAAGGAGAGGTCCGCCTCATGCGGAGACTACTGGATCTGATCGGGATGTCCCTGGGTGGATGGCTGGGCTGGGTGGCGGGGGCGAGCCTGTCCCTGTTCATCGCGTTCATCCTGGGCGTCATCGGCACGGGCCTCGGCCTGTACGCTGCCCATCGCTTCGGCCGAACATACTTGCCCTGACATCGCTTTCTACACCTTGCCCTTTGGCGTCCGGTTGGCCAAGGTCAGCTTCGACACCGGAATGCCTGAGGAAGGCCCAGCGCGACGGAGAAGAAGCGCGTGGGCTTCCCGGTCCTGCAACGTGGGGGAACCATGCGGTGGATCCATGGAAGGACGGCCCCCGGGGCCGTCATGATCATCACGGTGGCGCCCGCCATCCTGACACTCTCGGGTTGTGGAGGGGAGCCCTTGGTGGAGGGACCATCGTTCTCGGTGATTCAGCCGGAGCTCTTCTCCACCCCGGGTGCCCTGACCAATGCCTGGGCAGACTTCGACCGGGACGGGGACCCGGATCTGTTCGTGGGTTTCAACGGGTCTCCGAACCGCCTCTATCGGAACGACGAGGGCACGTTCTTCGACGTCGCCCCTCGCATGGGGGTTGACGATGCCCGAGGGACGCGGACATCGGCGTGGGGCGATTTCGATTCCGACGGAGACCCGGACCTCCTGCTGGGCTTTGTCTCCGGGGAGGCCCCGATCCTCAAGCTGTACAGGAACGATGGAGGGGCGTTCGTGGACGTTGCCGCCGAGATGGGACTCGCCCTCCTCGCGGGCACCACCCGTCAAGCGAGTTGGATCGACTTCGATGCCGACGGGGACCTGGATCTCTTTCTGGCGTTCCGGGACCGGTCGAACGCCCTCTTCCTCAATGAAGACGGACATTTCCGGGATGTGGCCCAGCGGGTGGGAGTGGCCGACCCGCGGAGATCAGTCGGTGCGGTCTGGTTCGACTTCGAAGAGGATGGAGACCTGGATCTGCTGGTGGCGAACATGGACGGGGACGCCAACGGACTCTTCCGAAATGATGGAGGAATGTTCGTCGACGTGGCTCCCGAGGTGGGCTTGGCGGACGGGGGACGGGGTCTGGGTGACCCGGCCTTGGGCACGGTCCGGCCCTGCCTGACCGACTTCGACAACGACGGCACGATCGACCTCTTCTTCGCCAACTACGGCCCCAACGCCCTCTTCCGGAGCGGAGCGGCCGGAAGATGGCGGAACGTGGCCCCGGACGTGGGGCTGGCCATGGATGGACGATACGACACTTGCGCCTTCGGTGACTTCGACAACGATGGACAGGGAGGACCTCTTCGTCAACGGGACCATAACCGGCGGAACCCAATACAAGGACTTCCTCTTCCGAAACGAACCGGGCTCGGTTCGTGGACGTCACCCCGAAGGAACTGGCTATCCCTGGACGCGGACCACGGAGCTCCAATGGGCGGATTTGGATATGGATGGTGGCTGGACCTGGCCCTGGCGGGAGCCACGGAGATCCGGCATGCACTATCTCTGCGAAACCTTCCCGGCCCCGCGCCCGCGGCCGGTCCCTTGCGGTCCGCGTCGTCGACACAGGGAGTATCGAGACCCGCCGGGGCCGAGGTCAGGATCTACGAACAGGGGACAGGGGGCCTCCTCGGCACGAGGGTGGTCGACACCGGCTCCGGATACGACTCCCAGAACGTCCTTCCCGTGTACTTCGGCCTTCCTCCGGGGCTCCCCGACGGCGGGCATGTAGACATTCGGATCCAGTATCCGGCAGCGGGGGCGCGACGGATGGCGGCCATGGAGAACGTGGACCCCCGTGATTATTCCGGCCGGGCAGTCACCCTGGAGGTGGCAGCTCCTTCCGGCACCGAGCCGTCCCCCACCGAACCCTCCATGGATGGCGGCCGATGATGCCCTCCGTCCTTCTCTGGGCGGTGCTGGTGGTCTCGGCCCTGAGTCTGGGGACCGCACTGGTGCTCCTCTTCCGCCCCCCCAGCCGGGTGTCTGAGGGTGTCCGCAGGGCGGTGGAAGAGGACCTGAGGCTCGGAAGGGAGGAGTCCGCCGCGGCGGCACGGAGCCTCAGGGAGGAGGTCACGAGCAGCATCCGCACCCTGGGAGAGGCCCTCTCCACCACCGTCACTCACTCCAGCAGCTTGCAGCAGGAGCAGCTCTCGGCCTTCGGCGCACAACTCAAGGATCTCACGGATTCGAACGCCCGAGCGCTGGACCAGATCCGCACCACCCTCGACACCCGGGTCCGGCAGCTTCAGGAGGAGAACGAGAAGAAGCTGGAAGAGATGCGAAAGACGGTGGACGAGAAGCTCCAGGGAACGCTGGAGAAGCGCCTGGGTGAGTCGTTCAAGCTCGTGAGCGATCGGCTGGAGAAGGTACAGCGAGGCCTGGGGGAGATGCAGGAGCTCGCCACGGGCGTGGGAGACCTGAAGAGGGTCCTCACCAACGTCAAGGCGCGTGGCACGTGGGCCGAGGTCCAGCTCGGGGCGATCCTTGAACAATTCTTGGCACCGGGTCAGTTCGCTCGGAACGTCAAGACGAAGGCGGGGTCGAGCGAGCTGGTGGAGTTCGCCGTAAGGCTCCCCGGGGCGGCCCGAGGATCCGGAGAGCTCCGTGTGGCTTCCCATCGATTCGAAGTTCCCGCAGGAGGACTACCTTCGACTCCAGGACGCCGCCGAGAGAGGTGACCCCGGGGGCACGCAGAAGGCTGCCGATGGTCTGGCCCGGACCCTGCGCTCCGAAGCACAGAAGGTCCAGGAGAAGTACCTCGACCCGCCGGGGACGACGGACTTCGCCGTCATGTTCCTGGCCACGGAGGGGCTCTACGCCGAGGCGCTGCGGCACCCCGGGCTGGCGGCAGAGCTTCAGCATCGGCATCGGGTGGTCCTGGCAGGTCCAACCACACTGGCTGCGATTCTGAGCAGCCTCAGGATGGGCTTTCAGACCCTGGCCATCGAGAAGCGGGCATCCGAGGTGTGGGAGGTTCTGGGGGCGGTCAAGACCGAATTCGGTAAATTCGGCGAGGTCCTGGACCGGGTGAAGAAGCAGCTCAGAACGGCAAGCCGAACCATCGAACAAGCTGGAGTGAGGACCCGCGCCATGGAGCGTCGACTCCGCTCGGTGGAGGAGCTCCCGGCGGCCGAGAGCCAGGATCTCCTGTCTCTGGAATCCACCCGCCGCGAGGAGGAGGGAGCTTCGGCACTTCCCGACCGAACCGGCGAGTGAGCCCATGAAGGCCACGGCGGAGAGCACGGTAGACCGCCTTTACGGCTTCCTCGTGGAGGAGGAGGATGCCCGGGTCTGCAAGGACATCCCCGAAGAGGCGTGCACGGACGTCCCCGGGAATTTCTTCAAGATCGGCGCCAGTCTCACCCTGTCCAAGCTGGCGGACGAGCTCGCCAACGCGAAGACCGTTCTTCCCTGGCTCCTGGGCTCCATGGGGGCCCCGGCGAGCTTCCTGGGATTCCTCGTGCCCGTGCGGGAGTCCGGTTCTCTCCTTCCTCAGCTGATCATCGCCAGTGCCGTGCGCCGGCACGCCACCAGAAAGAGAGTCTGGATGGCGGGGTCGGTGATCCAGGCCATGGCCCTCATGGGCATGGCCGCCTCGGCGCTGACCCTCAAGGGTTGGCGGGCGGGAGCCTCCATCCTTGGACTCCTCGGGATCTTCAGCCTGGCCCGGGGCCTCAATTCGGTCTCGTCGAAAGACGTGATCGGGAAGACCGTTCCCAAGACCCGTCGCGGCCGCCTCACGGGGTTCACGACTTCCGTGTCGGGCGTCCTCACGCTCGGCCTCGGGTCCTTGCTGGCTATCACCGTCAAGGGGGACCCCACCGCCGCCGTGCTGGCGCTCATCCTGGCCGTGGGGGCGCTCCTCTGGCTCGGGGCGGCAGGCATCCTCGCGACCATTCGGGAGGTCCCCGGTGCTACGGAGGGAGGAGGGCGCGCCTTGGCGGAAGCGTTCTCCAAACTCAGCCTCCTCAGGAACGACCGGGCCTTCAGGCGGTTCGTCTGGGTGAGGTCGCTCCTGGTGTCCACCGCCCTCGCTGGCCCGTTCTACGTCACGTTGGCGAGGAAATACACCAGCGGCGGGGATCTCCTCGCCATGTTCATCCTCGCTTCCGGGCTGGCCAGGGCTCTCAGCAGTGCGGTCTGGGGCCGCTTCTCCGACCGATCCAGCCGGAATGTGCTCGTCGCCGCAGGGGGGGCGGCCTCCGCCCTCGGACTCCTGGCCGCGATCCTGGACTGGGCCGGTGTCGTCGCCACCTTCGCCTGGATCGCCCCCGCGGGCTTCTTCCTTCTCTCCATCGCCCACAGCGGCGTGCGTATCGGTCGCAAGACCTATCTCCTTGACCTCGGAAGCGGAGAACGCCGCACCGACTACGTCGCGGTGAGCAACACGGTGATCGGTGGCGTTCTCGTCCTGGGCGGTGCCCTGGGCCTCCTCGCCCCTCTGGTGGGCCCAGGGGGCATGCTGTTCATCCTCTCGATGCTGGGCTTCATCGGAATCCTCGGAGGACGGGGGCTCCCGGAAACGTGATGGGAAGGCCCTGGTCCCTCCATCATCGAGCTCGGAACGACCCTGGGACCCGGAGCCGGCCCGCGGCAAGTGCCCCGGTCGCCTTCCGTCGCTGAGCCGACTATTATCGGGCTTGCCCTGGACCCTGCCGGGGAGGCGAGACCTCGTCCGCGGTTGGGGTCCCACAGCCCGAGATCTCCCACCGGCACACCCGAGGAGCCGACATGGACAACCTGATCTATCTGGACAATGCCGCCACGAGCTTCCCGAAGCCCGACGTGATGCACGATACCGTTCGGGACTTCTACCGGGCCAATGGGGTGAATCCGGGTCGGACGGGGTGCGACATGGCTCTGAAGGCCGAGGAGATGATCAGTGACACTCGGAGGCGGCTTTCCGACTTCTTCAACCCCAGTCTGACGGGCACCGAACGTCCGAAGGACCCCGACCGGCTCGTGTTCACCTTGAATGCGACGATGAGCCTCAACTTGATCATCAACGGCACGGTCCGCCGGGGTGACCACGTCGTGACCACCCTGTGCGAGCACAACTCCGTGATCCGACCGGTGAACCACAAGGTCCGGGACGAGGGTGCCGAAGCCACCTTCGTGGTTCCAGATCGGGAGGGGTACGTAGATCCCGAGGAGATCCGGAGGGCGATCAGACCGAACACCACCCTCGTGATCGTGAATCACGGTTCCAACGTCAGCGGCGTCGTCCAGGACCTGGAGGCCATGGGGGCCATCTGCCGGGAACGGGACGTTCCCCTGGCCGTCGATGCCGCGCAGACCGCCGGAGTCCTTCCCATCGACATGGCGGAGTGGAACATCTCGTTCCTCTCCTTCACCGGACACAAGGGTCTCTTCGGACCTCCGGGAACGGGGGGCATATGCGTCGCGGACGACGCCGAGATCCGCGGCACGATCTGGGGCGGCACGGGGGTCCGAAGTGCCTATCCGTACCACCTGGAGGAGTATCCCTATCGCCTGGAGGCAGGCACGCTGAACCTCGCCGGGATCGCAGGGCTGAACGCCGGGGTGCGATGGGTGCAGGAGAGGGGACTGGCCGCCATCCACGAGCACGAGATGTCCCTGATGGCCCTACTCCAGGAGGGACTCGCCGACGTCCGGGGGCTAACGCTCCACGGCAGCCGGAAGCTGGAGGACCGGGTGGCGACCCTTTCGGTTTCGGTGGACGGGTTCGACGCCTCAGACGTTGGGACCTTTCTGGACGTGGACTACAACATCCTCACCCGGACCGGTCTCCATTGCGCACCGCTGATCCATGAGCACTACGGGACGACGCCCCGAGGGACCGTCCGGTTCTCCATCGGTCCATTCAACACCCAGGACCACATTTCGAGAGCAGTTCGGGCCATAGGAGAAATCTCGGCCCAGCGAAACCACTGACGGGCTCACATCTCTTCCCACCAGCCACCGTCTTTCGGGACGAGGTGGGCCAGCGCTTCCCCGGCCCAGGCCACGAAGCAGGAGTGGTACCGGATGGAGCCGTTCTCCATATCCCAGTGGGCCATCGCCGTCCCCTGTCCCGCCACGGGCATTCCCTCGAGGGTGAACACGGCCGCGGGCCCGAAGTCTTGAAGGTCTCCCGCCAGGACGATCCCCTGCCAGTGCCACCCGCTGTTCGCCGCGATTCTGAGCTGCCCGGTCACAATGAGAACGCCACGCCCGTCCCGGCTTGCATCGGGTGAAAAGTCCCCGTCGACCCGGACAACAGGGTAGGCGGCGGAGGGCAAAGAGGAGAAGTCGGGCCAGGTGCCGTCGTATTCTGCCGGGGAGCCGGGATCGATGTAGAGCTCCCAGGGAACGCCGACCGCCTCCACGACCTTGTTGAAGGAACCGAAGGTGAGCCCCTCCGGCACCCCGGTCACCGTCCCCCCCGCCAGGGCTTGAACCGAGCTTCGCGCGACAGCGCCCGCCAACGGCTTCGTGGGTGCACCGGAGCATTGCCCGGGAGTGGCATGATCCGTCCCGTCCACGTGTCCCTGCTGGAGGACCCGCACCCGTCCGGACGTCGTTACCAGGGGAGCCAGGGGGGCATCTCCACGGAGCTTCTTCAGGATCACGTCCTGGGAGACCGTCCGAACCGCGGGTAGCCCGGGAAAGCGTGGGTCGGCGAACATCCCCCGGGAAGTGATCAGGAAGAGGTCCTCGGCGGAGGAGAGCGTCGCGAGCTTCCGAGTGGTCACCACCGCCGTCCCACCGTTGATCTCGTGCATGCTGGTGTCGGGAACCACTCCTCGGCTGCTCCCCGTGAACCACTGCAGGCCCGCCTGGGCCACCCTGAGAGCCTCCTGAGTCTCCCCGGACCTCCGGGATTGGAGCGCCTCGATTCCTACGATGCGGTACCCGGCTGCGCCCGCTGCGAGGATCGCGAAGAGGAGCAGGACCACCAGAGCCAGGGCAAAACCCCTCTCCGGGCCAGCTTCGCCTTGTGGGCGAAGCGTGGAACGGAAACGATCAGCCGGCATTCTCGAGCGGCACCGTCACGGTGAGGTCGAAGGCCAAGGAATCCCGGGTCGCCCGGGCGGCCGGCGCCACACCTTCGAGATACAGTCGGATGTTCCTGATGTTGTCGAGGTTCCCCTTCCCCTGGACTCGGTCCATGAACGATGGGTGTCGGAGGAGCTGATAGGCGAAGCCCGATCTCGCCGAGAGACCCGAAGCGAGCTCCACGAGCGTCGCCCCGGGGGCTCCCTGGTAGAAACCCAGAGACGCGGGCTCCAGCCCCGAAGGAGCCAGCTTGAACTCCACTTTCCTGTAGAGCATCACCAGGTCTCCGACAACCACTCCGTTCCCCTTGTCGATCCCTGCCAGGCGATAGAAGTCGGCTGGGGCCCCCACGGTGTCCGCACCCGTGGCGGCACACTTCCGGGCCGCTTCGACCCCCGACGAGGGCGCGAGAGACTCCCTTCCGCCCTGAATGAACCGCCAAGGCTCCGCAGACTGCCTGACCGCGTAGCCGCTCACCTCAGAGGCATCCACCCCCTGCCCTTCGAGGGGAAAGAAGACGAAGAGGCTTGTCCCGTCCGTGGCACACACGGCCCCCACCACGAGAGGAGCGCGAGCCACGATGGAGCCCCCTTGAGCCGCGACGATCCCCCCGGCTGACACTGCGCGCAACTCCGACGACGCCACCGTGGTGGCTCCCCGAACGCTCTCGTGAAGGACACTGCGCCGGACGGCGTCGGTGTAGAACTCATTCTGGGCCAAGAAGACCGAGGTGACGAGGGTCACGACCATCGTGGACAGAAGCAGGGCGATCATGGCCTCCACCAACGTGAAGCCGTCCGCCCCCGTTGAAGGTCTCATCAACATGGCCTGAGCACGAAGGCCTCACCCAGGAGTAGGAGAGTGTCCTTCCTGGCACCGACCTCCAAGGAGTCGTAGGGCGCCTGCTGCAGACTGTCCAGACTGTTCTGGACGGTGACGGCCACCTTCGATCCCCGGGCCGCTTGAGTCAGTTGGACGGAGAGGGCACCTGTGAGCCCCAGGACCATCAAGACACCCACAGAAGACACGAGGAGCGCCGCCACGACCTCGATCAGGGTGAATCCACGAGATGGCTTCACCACGTGCCCTCTCCCCGGTATGGCGGCATGCCGGGCCGGAATCCTTTCCAGCGGGGGAAGACCGTAAAGATCTCGGCCTCGACCCCTAGGCACAATAGGGACGGTTCTATGCCCGTCTCCCCCCCTGTGCAGAATCTCCTCGACCGGCGTAAGTTTCCGGATCTCCGATCGAGCAGATCCGTACGAACTGGAGGCAACTGGAGGCCGTCATGACCAAGAAATGGTTCCCTCTCTTTATCCTCTTTCTGACCCTCGTGCCCATCAAGGCCGGGGCCCGACAATACCAACAGGGACCCCAGGCGAATCAATTCCCAGTAAACGACCCGGTGCTCAAGGCCATGTGGGAGGAAGGAATGGAGAATTCCCACATCTACTCCCTCGCCCAGGTCCTGGCCGACTCCATCGGCCCACGACTTCCGGCGAGTCCGGAGTACGACGCCGGTGCGGACTGGGTCATGAAGCTGTTCCGGGAGTGGGGAATCGAGGGGAGAAAGGACGAGTACGGGACCTGGCGCGCGTGGCAGCGGGGAGTCTCGCACATCGACCTCGTGGAGCCCCGGGTCCGGACTCTGGACGGGATGATGCAGGCCTGGAGTGTCGGCACGGACGGGCCCGTCACCGGCGCCGCCGTGTCCATTCCGGACATGACCTCCGCCGCCGATCTGGATGCGTTCCTGGCCACGGTGAGGGGGAAGTTCGTTCTGATGAACCCAGGTGAGCCCACCTGCCGCCCCGCCGCTGACTGGGAGGAGTGGGCTACACCCCAGTCGCTGGAGAGGATTCAAGCTCTCCAGGAAGAGAACCGCATCATGGCCCGCCAGAGGCTACAGGCGGTGGGGATCAACGAGTCGGAACTCGTCCAACGCCTCGAGGCAGCTGGAGTCGCCGGCCTGATCTACTCCACCTGGACCGGGTCGTGGGGGGCCTACCGGGTCATGGCCGCGAGGAATACCGGTGCACCGAATGTGGCCATGAACTGCGAGGACTACGGGCTCGTCTACCGCCTCGCCGAGAACAACCAGGGTCCGGTGCTGCGCATGGACCTCCAGACCCAGGAGTTGGGGACCGGCCCCACGTACAACATCATCGGTGAGATCCGGGGCACGGAGAAGCCCAACGAGTACATTATCCTGTCCGCCCACTTCGATTCCTGGGATGGCGGCTCGGCTGCCACCGACAACAACTCCGGCACGGTCACCATGCTGGAGGCCGCCCGGATCATCAAGGAGGTGTATCCAAACCCCAAACGGACCATCCTGGTGGCTTTGTGGGACGGTGAGGAGGAAGGGCTGAACGGGTCCACGGCCTTCGTGGCGGATCATCCCGAGATCGTGGAGAACATCCAGACCGTCTTCAACCAGGACAACGGGACCGGGAGAGTGGCCAACATCTCCATGCAAGGATTCACGGGTGTGGCATCGTACATGGGCGAATGGATGACCGCACTCCCCAGTGCCATCTCCCAGTACATCGACCTGACCATTCCGGGGAACCCCGGCTCCGGAGGCTCCGACTACTCCAGCTTCGTCTGCGCCGGCGTGCCGGCATTCAGCCTCAGCTCTCTGAGCTGGTCCTACAGGCAGACCTACCACAACCCCACCGACACCTTCGACAAGGTGGTGATCGACGACGTGGCCAACAACGCGACCTTGACCGCCATGCTGACCTATCTCGCTTCGGAGGAACCCGGCATGCTTCCCCGGGATACTCGGGTCATGGGGATCAATCCCCGGACGGGCGAGCCGGGAAGCTGGCCCCAGTGCCGGGAGGCCGCCCGGAACGCCGACGCCTATTTCAACCCCGGCGGATGAGGTGACGCGATCGGGTCTGATCGCCGCGCTTCTCCTGGCCCTGCCTGGATCCCTCGTGGCCCAGGCAGGGCCTGAGACGCACCCCTCACCGCCACAGGTTTCAGCGGCCGTGTCCATCGTCTCCAAGTGGAGCGAAGTAGCTGAACAGGGCCGTGTGCACGTCGGTGGATGGGGCGGACTCGTGTTCGGGGGCCGGCTCGTGGTGGGCGGGGGTGGGTTCACCATGCTCCGGCGGGTCGAGCTTCCCGCATCAGAAGCCAGCAGCGGATTCGACCTCAAGATGGGCTATGGCGGCCTCGTGCTCGAATTCTGGCGGCCGCTGGGGGGCCGGGGCACGGCAGCAGCCAGTCTCCTGGCGGGAGGCGGGCACGCAGAAGTGAGGGATCGCCTGGCGGGATTGGAGGTAGGAGCTGACAACTTCATGGTCGCGGAGCCGGGGATCGACTTGTCATACGCCTTAGTTGGCCGCGTACACCTGGGCGTCGCGGCAGGGTACCGCCTGGTGTGGGGAGTGGACGATCTCCCGAGGGTTTCCCCCGAGGACCTCGAGGCGCCGACCATCACGCTCTCCCTTCGCTTCGGAGGGGGATGAGCCGGGATGGCAGCGGGCGGCTTTCCCTACCGCGTGGGCTGTGTGGACACCGGGTCCAACGCCATCCGCTTCCTCGTAGCCGAGTTCACCGCGCCGTCGGAGTTCCGGACTCTCGCCTACGAGCGGGTGCCGGTTCGTCTAGGCCACCGGGTCTTCCTTACCGGGAACCTCGCCCCACAGGCCATGGATGGTGCCGTGGCGGCATTCACCAGCTTCCGTCCCCGGATCGAAGAGCTCGCCCTGGACGCCTTCCGGGCCGTGGCTACGAGCGCCGTCCGGGAAGCCAAGAACGGGCACGAGCTGGTGAGGCGCCTCCGGGCCGAGGCGGGCATCGATCTGGAAACCATCTCGGGCTCAGAGGAGGCCCGCCTCGTCCACCTGGCGGTGGGCAACCGCATCGACCTCACCGGGGGCCAGTGGATCCTCACGGACCTGGGAGGAGGAAGCGTCGAGATCTCCCTGGTGGACGACATGGGGGTCCTCTGGAGCGAATCCCACACCATGGGGTCCGTGCGCCTCCTGGAGGAGCTCAGCGAGGCGACCTCGGAGCCCGGGGGATTTCGGGCGCTCGCCGCCGACTACGTATCCACGCTCCGCATTCCGGCTCCGGCCCAATACTGGTCCCCAGCCGGATTCGTGGCCACGGGCGGGAATGCCGAGGCCCTGGCGGCCCTGACGGGAGCACCCCGCGACGAGCAAGGCGTGGCCCGCCTCCACGTGGCTCATCTCCGCTCGGCCATCGACCTCCTGGCCCGCCTCTCCTACCGCCAGAGGATAGAAGAGCTGGACCTCCGAGAGGACCGGGCCGACGTGATTCTCCCTGCGGCCCTCGTCTATGACCACCTGGCTCATCTGGCGGGGGCGGAGGAGATTCTCGTTCCCGGCGTAGGTGTCAAGGAAGGCATACTCCTGGACCTGGTGGACGACCTCATCTCCCACACCAGCCATGAGGTGAGACGGGAAGAACAGCTCACCAAGGCCGCCATCTCTCTTGGGCGCCGATTCATGTTCGACGAAGCCCACGGACTCCACGTGGCCCGGTTGTCTTTGTCGCTCTTTGACCAGTTGAGGTCCATCCACGGTCTGAAGGAGAGCGACCGTCGACTCCTTCTGGCTGCGTCGATCCTCCACGACATTGGCACGTTTATCTCTCGCAAGAAGCACCACAAGCACTCTTTGTACCTCATCTCCCGGTCGGAGCTGCCCGGACTATCTCCCTATGAAATGCTGATGGTGGCCAATATCGCACGCTACCACCGGAAGAACCTTCCCCGAGCGCGGCACCCCGACTTCACCCGCCTATCCGGCGAGGACAGGGAGCGCACAGTGGCCTTGTCGGGGATACTCCGCCTCGGAGACGCTCTGGACCGAGCCCACCTGCAGAACGTCAAGGGCGTGGTGGCGGACGTACGGAAGGACGAGGTGCTCATCCACCTCGAGGGAGACGGCAGCTCCCTCCTGGAGCGATGGGCAATGGCACAGAAGAAGGACCTGTTCGAGAAGACGTACGGAAGGGCCGTGTCCATCGCCCCTTGAGCCCTCCCTGCCACGAAATCCCCGGTTCCGACCCGAAGGCGCGGCGTCCCAATATCAGCAAGGACAGAAACCTCCATTGACATTCGGACGCCGCGATCTCTTATTGACATTGTCTTTTCTCGATCCAGCAGCGACAACCTTGCTTCCTCAGAGGAAGGGGGCCGAGCGTGGCAGAAGTCGAAGAGAGGGTGATGAAGTTCGTTGAGGATGCTCTCAAGAAGAGTCCCAAGATCCAGCTCGACGAGCTTTTCGAGCAGGCAAAGAAGGTCAGTGCGTCAGTCGGGAGGCTCACCAAGCGTCAGTTCAACGCTCGGTACCCTCTCCAGGTGAAGCGGCGGCGGGCGCAGGCCACCCGGACGGAGGCGCCTCCCCGCAAGAGGGCGCCGGGGGCCCGGTCCCGGTCTGCCAAAGCCAAGGGGCTCGACCTGTCGGGCTCCAGGGACGAGGTCCGTCGGATCCTGCTCCAGTTCGCCACGGATATCGCGGCTGCCGACGAGAGGAAGGATCTGGTGAAGGTTCTCGCCGGGGTCGACAACTACGTGGATCGAGTGCTCAAAGGAGTGGCGAAGGCCTGACCTCATTGGCCCTGGATGACCTCCCGGGGGCTCGGGGCGAGCGTCCCGAGCCCCCCTTTGTCACGCTTCCCCTGCACTGGGAGCGCCATGGGTCCGCGGGCTCACCGCTCCTGCTTGTCCATGGCTTCGGGACCAACGGATACACCTGGAACCGATGGATCACTCCCCTCTCACGCGACCACCCCGTCTTCGTAGTGGAAATGAAGGGATTCGGGGCCTCGCCGAAGCCGCGAGACGGAAAGTACGGACCACAGGACCAAGCTGCACTCGTGCATCGTCTCGTCCTGCAGCAGGACCTCAGGGACCTGACACTCATCGGTCACTCTCTCGGCGGCGGAGTGGCGCTGCTTGTGGCGTTGCGCTTGCTCCGCGAGGAACCGCCCCGCCTTCGGAGCCTGATCCTGATCGCCGGGGCCGTGGTCCCCCAGCCCATCTCGGGATACCTCCGCTTGGCCGGCCGATCGTTCGTAGGTCCGCTCCTCCTGAGCCTCCTCCCGATCCGGCACGTCGTGCGCAAGGCTCTCCGCCTCGCCTACTTCGATCCCGAGAAGGTGACCGATGCCCAGGTGGAAGCCTATGCCCGGCCACTCCAGAGCTCGAACGGGCGGCACGCTCTCTCCGCCACGGCACGGCAATTCCTCAACCCGGAGCTGAGGGCCCTCCACCCCAGACTGGCGGAAATCACCGTTCCCACCTTTCTCCTGTGGGGAGACCACGACCGCATCGTGCCACTGTGGGTCGGGAGGCGGGCCGCAGAGCTTCTCCCCGATGCCGCCCTGGAGGTTCTGTCGGACTGCGGACACATGCCTCAGGAGGAGAGACCTGCTGCTTCCCTGGAGAGGGTCCTGGCCTTTCTCGGATGAAACGGTCAGGCCGAGGCGGGAGTCCTGAGGCCGAGAAACCCTACCTGTCGGGCAGCATCCCCTCGCCGATAGGAGAAGAACGGTGAGTCCCCGCAACGGGTGCAGAAGGCCGATTGGGTGATTCGCTCCAGGGGGACACCCGCTCGAAGGGCTCGTCCGGCCAGAACCCCCCTCAGGTCCACAGGGTGGGGATGCTGCGGATCCGGGAGTCCCAGCGCCAGGTGGACTTCCCGCCCAACCTCGTAGCAGCGACCGCAGATTGCTGGCCCCAGGTGAAGATGGATGTCTCGGGCCCGACTCCCGGTACTGGACCGCAGGACCTCCAGGCCCTCGCCCAGAATCCCTTCCGCGAGTCCTCTCCAGCCCGCATGCAGAAGAGCCCCCGCCCTCCTTGACGGATCCACCAGGAATACGGGCACACAATCGGCGACAGTGACCCCCATGAGAAGGCCCGGGGTGGCAGAAACATGCCCGTCGGCGTCGGGCCCGATGAGGAGGCGGGCGGAGCTGCCGGGCGGGGCCGGGGCCGCCTCGAGACTGGACGAATGGTGGACCAGGACCCCCCGGCCATGCACCTGCCGGGCGTGGGCGACGATCCTGAATCCCTCCGCTTCGGCCAGGCGGGTCCAGGAGGTAACCCCATCCGCTCTCCCGTTGGCCCTGAAGATGGCAAAGTCGGCGGCCCTGCCTCCCTCTCCGCGCCCCGTCGTCCCCTGGGCCAACCAGGGAAACGCGTCCGCCCACTCCGGGTGGATCCAGCGGGAAACGCCGTGCGGGCGAGGGATCTCCCGCACCACGCGGGCCACGCTTCCCGAGGCGTGCCCCTCGGCCGGTGATGGAGAACGGTTCATCATTGCCAGCGCCTACCCTTTCCTGTTCTGGAAGGTCCTCCACTCCCCCCCTGGCCTAATGGACCCTACGTGATAGGTTTATCATTCCGAGGTCGGCACTGGGCACCAATAGTGGAGCCATGAGCGAACCCCTATTCGACGACCAGAACGCCGGTTACGTCCAGCTCCTCTACGAGGAGTTCTCCAGGAACCCTCAGTCGGTCCCGGAGGCGTGGAGAGCGTTCTTCAGCAAGGGTCCGGAGGCTGCTGCGAAGGCAGGCCTCATCATTCCCGACGCCCTGAGTCGGGATGGCTCCCCAGCCCTCCCGTCCTCCTCTCTCACGGTCCCTGGAGGGCATCCGGTGGCGGAGGAGGCAGCCGCCGAGGAGGTGGAGGACACCCGACGAATGTTGCCGGTGGTGGCGAGGGCAGCGGCCTTCGTTCACGCGTTCCGCCAGCACGGGCACCAACTGGCGAAGCTGGATCCTCTGGGGAGTCCGCCCCCCGGTCATCCTCAGCTCGATCCGGCGTTCTTCGGCACGACCATGGAAGAGCTGGAAGAGCTCCCGGCTTCGGTCATCGAGCCTCGATGGGGCAGCGAGCCGTTGGCGGAGGTTCTTCTTCGCCTTGAAGCCGCTTATTGCGGCTCGATCGGGTACGAGTTCGAGCACCTCGAGGACCCGGGGAAGGTCCGCTGGCTCTGGGAGCAGGTGGAGACCGGAGTCCACCTTCGCCCTCTTCAGTCCGAGGAGAAGATCAGACTTCTCCGGCGCCTCACCCAGGTGGAAGGCCTGGAGCATTTCCTGCACCGGGCGTACCTGGGCCAGAAGCGGTTCTCCATCGAGGGCACGGACATGATGGTGCCCATGCTGGACCTGGTCATGACCGAAGCCGCCGGGGCGGGTGGACGGGAGGTCACCATCGGTATGGCCCACCGGGGCCGCCTCAACGTCCTGGCGCATCTGGTGGGCGTGCGATACCGGGAGATTCTCGAGGGGTTCGAGGGGAAAGCCGCGGGCGAGACGTCTCTCAGCATCCCGCGCCAGGGGACAGGCGACGTCAAGTATCATCACGGAGCCAACGGTGTCTACACGCTTCCCGATGGTGGCACGGTGAGGATCCAGTTGGCGCCGAACCCCTCGCATCTGGAGTTCGTCAACCCTGTGGTGGAGGGAATCACCCGGGCGAGGCAGTTCGCCGGACCCGGCAAGGATCAGCCCCAGGAAGTCGACGCCGTCCTTCCCGTGCTGATCCATGGGGACGCGGCCTTCGCCGCCGAAGGGATCGTGGCGGAAACACTCAATCTCGCCCGTCTGGAGGGGTACTCCACGGGGGGAACCCTCCACATCATCGCAAACAACCAGGTCGGCTTCACCACCGATCCCAGGGAGGGACGGTCCACCCGCTACTCCAGCGATCTGGCGAAGGGATACGACATTCCCATCCTCCACGTGAACGCGGACGATCCGGAAGCGTGTCTGGCCGCGGTGCGGCTGGCCATGGCCTACCGGACCCGCTTTCACTCCGACGTGCTCATCGACCTCATCGGCTACCGCCGGCACGGGCACAACGAGGGGGATGAGCCTGCCTACACCCAACCGCGTGAATACCAGCTCATCGCCTCCCATCCAACGGTGGCCACTCTTTGGGCAGAGCGCCTCGTTTCAGAAGGAGTGGTCAGCCGGGAAGAGGTCGACGCCGTCCGGGAAGAGGTGGCTGCCCATCTCCGGGAGGCCCAGGACGAAGTCCGGGGGGAACCCGACGCTCCTCCGCCTTCGGGGGAGGAGAATGCGGCGGAGTCAGCGGCTCCCGTCGACACCAGGGTCCCGGTCCCGGAGTTGATACGGCTGAACCAGGCCATCCACGCTTACCCTCCGGACTTTACGGTCCATCCGAAGCTCCTGCGGCAATTCCAGCGCAGATTGGAGGATTTCGGCCCCCAGTTCAAGCTCGAGTGGGCCCATGCCGAGACCCTGGCCTTCGCGTCGCTGCTGGAGGAGGGGATTCCCGTCCGCCTCAGCGGGCAGGACTCGGAGCGGGGGACCTTCAGCCAGCGGCACCTGGTCTTTCACGACGCCGAGACGGGCAGAGAGCACGTTCCCCTCCGAGCGATCGGGACCGCCCGCTTCGAGGTCTACAATTCCCCCCTCACCGAGAGCGCCGTCCTGGGCTTCGAGTACGGCTACGAGGTGGGAGCGGATCCCGACCTGGTCCTTTGGGAGGCCCAGTTCGGGGATTTCGTCAATGTGGCTCAGGTGGTCATCGACCAGTTCATCGCCTCGGGGCGAGTGAAGTGGGGGCAGCTGGCCCGCCTGACCCTTCTTCTTCCCCACGGGCACGAGGGCCAGGGCCCCGAGCACACCTCCGCCAGGCTGGAGCGCTTTCTTCAACTCGTCGCCGAAGACAACATGCGGGTGACCTACCCCACCACCCCCGCCCAGTACTTCCATGTTCTGAGGCGTCAGGCCCTTTCACCGCAGGCCCGGCCGCTGGTGGTCATGACGCCCAAGAGCCTCCTCCGGCATCCCCGTGCCGTATCCCCCCTTTCGGAGTTGGCGGAGGGCTTCTTCCACCCCATCCTCCCACACCCCGCGTCCGTGACCGACGGAGGCGAGGTCACCCGTTTGGTCCTGTGCAGCGGGAAGATCTTCTACGACCTGGACACCCACCCCAAACGGGCTGAGCAGCGCCACGTGCTGGTGGCCAGGGTCGAAGAGGCCTTTCCCTTTCCCCGGCAAGCGCTGGAGGCACTGGTGTCCTCCTTCCCGAACCTCAGGGAGGTGGTCTGGGTGCAGGAAGAACCCATGAATATGGGTGCCCTCTCGTACATCGGTCCCCGTCTCCGCTCGGTGGTGCCCCGGTCCATCCCCCTGCGCCCCATTGCGCGGCCTGAACGGGCCAGTCCCGCAGAAGGGAAGAGCAAGGACCACCTCAGAGAGCAAAAGCGTATCGTCGAGGAGGCCCTCGGGCTCGCGGCGGAAACGTAGAGGGGCTCACCGGGCAGGCGGTGGATCGCCCGCCCGACTCCCATTTCCACCCGTCAGACGCGTACGGATCGGGCTCGAGCGCGTGTGAGGATGGCTGCCGGGGTGTGCAGGGACACCCCGTCCAGGGCGATGATCCGCGGCGCTATCTTCTCCGTAACTGACTGCTCGGGAACACCACAGGGCTCTCGTCCCCGTTCTCGTTCACCGACGAAACACCAAATAGGTAGTTGTCGATGATCACGTCCTCGAGGGTGAACTCACCCACGTTGCCGGCCCAGAGGAAGTGGTCCCATTGGGGAGAGGTCGTGTCCCGCCAGTAGACCTTGTACCCTGCCAGATCGGGGTCGTCGGTTCCCTCCCAAGCAAGGATGGTGGACGGCTGGTTGGAGCCCCCGATCTGCACGTTGGTTGGCGCCGGCGGCGCCCAGGCCAGGGAAGCCAGGACAGCGGCGTTCAACGCGGTCATCTTGGCCGCGTAATCGAAGTCCACCCACTCCACCACGTCTCCGTATTCGACGCCGTTCTCAACCCTTACGTCCTGGTGTTGCCGGTCATAGTTCTCATGGGTCTCCATGATTCGAACGGCCGGAAACCCGAGGTCGTTGAACGGCCGGTGGTCTCCCCCCCGTCCAAAACGATCCAGCCGGTAGATCATCGTCGCCTCGAGGTTGGGGAAGTACAGGTCGGCGATGCGGTCCACGTACCGCGCGAGCTGCCGGGAAGGGCCGTCCACCTCGCCCCCGAAGGTCCGCCGGCGTTGATAATCCGCCAGCTCGTCCGTGTAGGGATTGGGCTCGGAGAAGACACGAAACGTGGTGTTGTCCTTGATCCCGTCAATGCCCTCGGTGTTGCCGATCATGTCGTTGTTGAGGACGGCGATGATGTTCCATCCTTCGTCCTTGGCCACCTGCGCCAGCTTCTGGGCTCCGTAGAGGCCCTGCTCCTCCGCCGAGACCCCGGCGTACACGATGCTCGTAGGGAAGCTACGCCGAGTCAGGATTCGGGCAGCCTCCAGGGTCCCGGCCATGCCACTGGCGTTGTCGTTGGCGCCCGGAGCGTCCGTCTCCCCGTCGTTACCGTTGGAAGCCCGGGAGTCGATGTCCCCCGACATGAGTACGTAGGAGTTCGGGTAGCGCGTCCCAGCAATACGTGAGCACGT
>CAVVTW010000005.1:0-253020 GCA_963751255.1 uncultured Gemmatimonadales bacterium
GGGTTACGACGGGCCGCGGGTTACGGGCCACGAGTTACGGGCTACGGGCCACGGGCCTCGAGACACGGCTGCGGGCCGCAGCGTTCCCGCCCGGAGGGCGGCTCCTCCATGCCATGGTGCCGGGGCAGTGGGCAGCCGGCTCCGCGCAGCGGACTGCAGACCGCGGGCACGGGCCGCGGGCGGCGGCCGTTCCCTCGGCCGGTCTCGGCCCTCGCCGTTCTCGTGGCTCGTCTCTCAATATAATCGGGGTTTCTTCGGGTCCCTCAGGCGTCTTCTCCCGGTCGTCGTCAGCCTCGGAGGATGCGGAAGGTGCGTGTCCGCGGCCGCGCAAGGGAGAGGCCCGGACAGAGGGTTCCACGGCGCCGCTGGGAGGAGGTCCCGGCCTCCGGCCTCCGGCGGCCCAGAAATCCGTCAAGGGGTTTCGGGGCAATCGCATGCTTCCTTGGGACACCGGCCCCGGAGGGGACCCGGAAGTGTCCAGACGGATGCCCGGCAGGGGACCATCCGGCGTCTGGAGAGAAACCCGGGAGGCGGTTGGTGCAGCGATTGGGCCAAGCCTGGTAGGCGGTTGGTGCTGCGATTGGAGCCAAGGCTGGTAGGCGCTTGGCGCTGCGATTGGAGCCAAGGCTGGTAGGCGGTTGGTGCTGCGATTGGAGCCAAGGCTGGTAGGCGCTTGGTGCAGATTGGAGCCAAGCCCGGGAGGGGACCGGATGAGTCCCTGGACGCCGACGGCGTCTCGGGTGAGGAGCGAGGAGACGCCAGAAGCTACTCCGTGGAGGCAGCGTCACCGCCACCGAGGCGAGCTCCGAGTGGAGAGACCGGGTCGCCGGGGAGAGTCTCGGGGCCGAGGGGCCGGCCTCGGGGGGTCATACGACGAAGCTCTGCCCGATCCTCCTCTGGTTCTCCTGAAGGTAGGCCGAGATTTCCCGGGCCTGCTCCTCGGCCTTTTCGATGCAGGCGTTCATGCTGATGCCGTAAAAGGAGGAGCCGGCCAGCCAGAGCCCGGGGATTTCGGCGAGCCGGCCATGGATGCGCTCGAGTCGCCGGGCGTGGCCCACCGTGTACTGACCGATCCCCAGGGGCCAGCGGTAGACCCGGGTGAAGAGGGGCTCTGCCTCGAGCCCCATGGTCAGGCGCAGGTCATCCCGGACCTGGTCCACCAGTTCTTCCTCCGGCAAGGAAACCGCGGAGGGATCGTGGGCACCTCCGATCATTGCGCGAAGAAGCACCCGGTCCTCGGGAGCCCGACCCGGAAAGATGCTGGAGTCCCAGAGGCACCCGAGGATCCGTGGGCCCGTGCCCCGGGGCACAAGAAAGCCGAAGCCCCTCGGCGCGCCCCCCATGGCGCGCGCGTCGAAGGCCAGCGCCACCACAGCCAGGCCGGCAGTCTGGATTCCCCCCACGGCTTCCGCCAGCTCATCGTCCAACACACGGAGGAGAGGCGCGGCCCGGGGAGAGGGCACGGCGAGGACCACCGCGTCGGCGGTGAGAGTCTCCCCGCCCGCGACGCCCACTCGCCAGCCTCTGGACCCTTCGTCGGTGGAGTCGCCTCTGGCAGCACCCGCTCGTGAGTCCCCGCCCACATCACCGGTCCGCCCCCCGCCCCTCACCCGCTCCACTCCATCCACCTCCACCCCGAAACGCACGGCCGAGCCCAACTCCGCAGCCACCGCCCGGGGAAGCGTGTCCAGGCCGTCCTTGAAAGAAGTGAGCGTTCCGCCCGGGCCCGCCGGCCCACCGGGCCGGGTCATCTCCGCCACATCCTCGCCCCGAGCCCGGCGCTGTGCCACCTCCTTACGAGCGGCCCTCCTCTCCTTCATCCGCGCCAGCATGGCCTTCACCAGGCCGCCGTGCTCCTCCTCCATGGCTGCCATTTTGGGGAAGGAGCTGGCCAGGCTGAGCTCATGGACATTCCCAGCGAACACGCCAGAGACCATGGCGTCCACGAGAACCGAGGCGGCCTCCGTTCCGATGCGCCGGGAGGCGAAATCGAAGATGGTCTCGTCCATGCCCTGGGGGCGGGGCCGGGCGAAGGGCTCGCCGAATACCCGCAGGCGGCCGCCCAACGAGAGAACCCGGCTGCGGAGGAAGCTCAAGGGCCCGGACGGCAGGAGGTGCAGACGCCCGTCACGAAAGAGATAGCGGTTCGACGCGGCAGAGTCCGCCTTCTGAAGCTGGCCCTGGAGGTCAACCCGCCTGACCAGGGCCGGCGTCGCCGGGACGTTGTCCAGGAACCCGTTCGGCCCCTGCTCGATGGTGAAGCCCTGGACGCGGTCGGTACGGATGTTTCCCCCGGGACGATCCGATCCCTCCAGGACCACTAACTCGAGACCGCCCGGGACCTCCGATGCCTGGTCCCTGAGGCGGAGGGCGGTAGCCAGACCCGCGATCCCGCCGCCGACCACGACGACGCGCTGCACCGTCACACCGTTCGGCTGAAGACGGGCTTGTCGGCGTTCTTTGCCTCCAGGTACTTGTCGAAGGCCATGCACACGTTCCGGACGAACAGCCGACCTTCCTTCTTCACCCGAAGCCCCTCCCCGGAAAGTTCCACGAACCCGGCCTCCCGGACCTCCTGAAGTGCTTCAAGAGAGCGAGCGAAGTACGCGTCGAAGTCCATGCCGAACCGCGTCTTCGACATCGGCCTTGGCGATCCAGAAGTTGCACATGATCTGCTGGATCACGTACTGGCGGATCCGGTCGTCCCGGATCCAGCACATACCCTCGGCTCACGGGGAGCCGCCCGGCATCCAGCGCCTCGTAGTAGGTGGAGAGCTTCTTCTCGTTCTGGAAGAAGGCTCCCTGCACCTCACCGATCCCGCTGATCCCGAAGGCCACCATGTCCGAGGCCGGCATGACGCTGTAGCCCATGAAGTTCCGGTGGAGCCGACCTTCCGTGGGCCGCCAGGGCCAGCTCGTCGTCAGGAAGGGCGAAGTGGTCCATGCCGATCGGCTCGTAGCCGGCGTCCAAGGAACCGCTCCATGGCGGTGAGGTAGAGGTCGAGCTTCAACTCCGGCGAGGGGAGGGTGCACTTGTCGAGCTTCTTCTGGTGCCCCTTGATCCACGGCACGTAGGCGAAGGAGTACACGGCCACCCGGTCGGGGCGAAGGTCCAGGATCTGGTCCAGGTTGGTGTTGAAGGTCTCGAGCTGCTGCATGGGCAGGCCGTAGATCAGGTCTAGGTTGATCCCGTCCGTGAAGCCGACCTTCCGAGCGTACTCCATCAGGTCTGCCGGTCTGCTCGTAGGTCTGGTCCCGGGTGATGGCCTTCTGGACCTCGGGAGTAAGGTCCTGGACTCCCAAGCTGAGCCGGTTGAAACCCAGCTCCACGAGCCGGTCCAGGTGATCCCGGGAGGTCACCCGGGGGTCGACCTCGATGGCAATTTCGGCCCTTGGGTCGAAATCGAAGTGCCTCCGGTAAGTGCGCGAAGAGATCCGCGAGCTGGTCCGGGCTGAAGTAGGTGGGCGTTCCCCCTCCCCAATGCATCTGGACCACCCGGCGCCGGTTGAGGGAGGAGCCCCGCTACCCGGTCGATCTCCTCCTTGACGTAGGCCATGTACTTCTCGGCCACCGGCATGTGGGGAGTGATGACCACATGACACCCACAGAACAGGCACCGGTGTTCGCAGAAGGGGAGATGGGCATAGAGGCTCAAGGGCTCTGCGGAACCCGCAGCGTCGGCCTCGGCCAGTTTCTTTCGATAGGCGTCCTCCCCCACACCGTCGTGGAACTCCACCGCCGTGGGATAGGACGTGTAGCGCGGCCCGGGCCGATCAAACCGCCGGACCGTCTCGATGTCCACATGAAAACGACCACCACTCATTGTCCCGCTCTCTCAGCCTGAAGATCGTCCTTCGGTCCACTCGTGGACCTTGTCTACCAGGTACCCCACCGCGTCGGGATCGGTGGCGCGCTCGATCCCATGCCCCAGGTTGAAGATGTGCCCCGGCGCCTCCCCCGCCTCCTCCAGCACCCACCGGATCTGATCCCCCAGGGCTTCCCTCGGTGCGAAGAGTGCCGCCGGATCCAGGTTCCCCTGGACCGCGATCTCCGGTCCCACGAGGCTCCGGGCCCTGGAGAGAGGCATGCGCCAGTCGATCCCCAGGACGTCCGCTCCACACCCCGCCGCGTCCTCCAAGAAGGTGGATCCCTGATTGGGAAAATAGATAAGGGGGAGTCCTAGTTCCTTGAGGCCGTCCAGAGTCCGGCGCACGGCAGGAAGAGCGAAGCCCCGGTACTCATGGGGACTCAGGAGACCGGCCCAGGAGTCGAAGACCATGAGGGCTTGGGCTCCCGCCTCGGCCTGGGCCCGGAGGTAGGCCACCATCGTGTCCGCGAGCTTATCAAGGAGTCGCCGGGCCGCCTCGGGCTCGGCGAAAAGGAAAGACTTGGCTCGAATGAAGGTCTTCGATCCTCTCCCCTCCACCACGTAACAAAAGAGGGTCCAGGGCGCCCCGGCAAAGCCGATGAGGGGAGCGGAGGCCGGGAGCTCCTCCCGGAGAAGGCCGATGGTCTCCATGACGAAGGGCACGGTCTCCCAGGGGTCGGCCACTCGGAGCCGGTCGACCTCCCCGGGGGAGCGGACGGGATTCTCGATGACCGGGCCTGGATCGAAGGCCAGCTCCACCCCCATGCCCTCCACCGGAGTCATGATGTCGCTGAAGAGAATGGCGGCGTCCATGCCGAACCGCCGGATGGGTTGGAGCGTCACCTCCGCCGCCAGCTCCGGAGTCTTGGTGAGGGTCAGGAAATCCACCTTCTCCCGAACCGCCCGGTACTCGGGCAGGTAGCGGCCCGCCTGCCTCATGATCCAGACCGGCGTGTGGGGAACGGGCTCCCTGCGGCAAGCGGCCAGGAAGGGGGCCGTCACGCCTCTCCCTCCCGGAACACCTCGGCGAGAACCGCTCCGGCCGCGTTCACGGTGGCTTCCATGTCCGCCTGGGTGTGGGCCGAGGAAAGGAAGAGGGCCTCGAAAGGACTCGGGGCCAGGTAGAAGCCCCGCTCCAGCATCCCCCAGAAGAAACGCCTGAACGCGTCCCGGTCCGAGCGGGCCGCCGAGCGCCAGTCGGTCACCGGCCCGGGCGTGAAGAAGAGAGACGCCATGGACCCCACCCGGTTCCAGGTCAGGGGATAGCCGCCGTCTCTGATCAGCGCCTGGATCCCCGACTCCAGCTCCCTTCCCCTCTCCTCGAGGAGATCGTAGACGTGCGGATGGTCCCTCAGGTAGACCAGGGCCGCCTTCCCCGCCGCCGTGGCCAGGGGATTGCCCGAGAGGGTGCCCGCCTGATATACCGGACCTTCAGGAGCGATCTGGCGCATGAGATCCTCCCGGCCTCCGTAGGCCCCCACCGGCAGACCCCCACCGATGACCTTCCCCAACGTCGTGAGGTCGGGAAGCACCCCGTAGCGGGCCTGGGCGCCGCCGGCGGCGAGGCGGAAGCCCGTCATCACTTCGTCGAAGATGAGGAGGGCACTCTCCTTGTCACACAGGGAGCGAAGCCCCTCCAGGAACCCGTCCACCGGGGGCACACATCCCATGTTCCCTGCCACCGGCTCCACGATGACCGCCGCTACTCCGCCGGGGTGCTCTTCGAACAAGGCTTGCACCGAAGGCAGGTCGTTGTACTCGGCCACCAGCGTGTCGCCAGCCGCCCCCTCGGTCACCCCCGGGCTCGAGGGCACCCCCAGGGTGGCCGCGCCGGAGCCGGCCTCTACCAGGAAGGCATCGGCGTGTCCGTGATAGCCGCCCCGGAACTTGATGAGCTTGGGCCGTCCGGTGGCGGCCCTTGCCAGCCGGACCGCGCTCATGGTCGCCTCCGTGCCGGAGTTGACCAGACGGACCACTTCAACCGACGGCACCATCTCCACCACGAGCTCTGCCAGCTCGATTTCCCGGACCGTCGGGGCCCCAAAGGAGGTCCCCAGCTTGAGGGCCTCCCACACCGCCCGGCGAATGTCCTGATGGTTGTGGCCCAGGATCATGGGGCCCCAGGAGCCCACGAAGTCCAGGTACTCGTTCCCGTCGGCGTCCGTCACACGGGCGCCCTCCGCCCTCACGATGAAGAGAGGATCCCCTCCCACGCTTCCGAAGGCCCGGACCGGACTGTTCACGCCCCCAGGGATGGTGTTCCGGGCCCGCTGGAAGAGCTTCCGGCTCAGATCGTGGCTCGGCATCACTCCCCCTGAAGCCAGCGGGCCACATCCTTCCCGAAGTAGGTGAGGATCATGTCGGCGCCCGCCCTCTTGATCCCCAGGAGACTCTCCATGGCCACTCGCTTCTCGTCGATCCACCCCTTCTCCGCCCCAGCCTTGATGAGGGCGTACTCCCCCGAGACCTGGTAGGCCGCCGTAGGCATGCCGAAGGTCTCCTTGACCCGGCGGATCACGTCCAGGTAGGCCATTGCGGGCTTCACCATGACGATGTCGGCGCCCTCGCCGATGTCCAGCTCCACCTCCCGCAGCGCTTCCTCGACGTTCGCGGGGTCCATCTGGTAGGCCTTCCGGTCGCCGAACGCCGGCGCGGAGTGAGCCGCATCCCGGAACGGGCCGTAGAAGGCAGAGGCGTACTTTGCGGCATAGGACACGATGGGAACGTCGATGAGCCCTTCCTCGTCGAGCGTCTCCCGGATGGCCCACACCCGGCCATCCATCATATCCGACGGCGCCACCGCGTCGGCGCCCGCCCGGGCGTAGACGAGTGCAGCCTGGGCCAGGAGATCCAGCGTGGGATCGTTCTCCACCTCGCCCGTGTCCGTCAGGACACCACAGTGGCCGTGGCTGGTGTATTCGCACATGCACACATCGGCCCAGAGGAGAAGGTCCGGAACCTCCTTCTTGATGGCTCGAATCGACTCGGGCACGAGCCCGTCGGGATTGTAGGCCTCGGTGCCTTCGGGGTTCTTGTCCTCGTCCTCGGGCACACCGAAGAGAATGACGGCCGGAATCCCCAACTCGTGGATCTCGGCAGCCTCCTTCACCATCTCGTCCACGGACAACTGGAAGACCCCGGGCATGCTGGGAACGGGGTTCCTGACCCCTTCCCCGGGGACCACGAAGAGGGGAACGATGAGGTCGTCCACGGAGACGGCCGTTTCCCGCACCATGCGGCGCCAGTTCTCGTTCTTCCGGATTCGCCGCGGGCGTTGCGTTGGGAATGCCATGATCCTGCTGCCTTTCAGTGTTGGTTTGTGTTCGTTTTCGTGTCGCGGACGGCCCTCTCCGCCGCCTCCGCCAGCCCCCTCATGTCCGGAGACTCCGCCACGACCACGCGGGTCCATCCGGCCTCTCCCAGCGCCGCGGCGGTGGTGGGCCCCATGGCCGCAGCCGGAGTGCTTCGCGCCAGACGATGAAACAGGTCATCTCCCAATCCTCTCCTCAATCCCTCCATGGCGGAAGGACTGGCGAAGGTCACCGCGTCCACCTCCCCGGCATCTACCGAGGCCAGGCACGAGGCCCGGTCCATGGGCATCACCACCATGCGGTAGGCCGTGACCCGGTCCACCCTCGCCCCAAGGCGGGCGAGCCCGTCGGGCACCTCGTTCCGCGCGATGGCGCTGGCCGGGAACAAGATCCAGGCGCCCGGCGCATCTCCGGCGCCGGCAAAGGCATCCACCACACCCGCGCCGCTGGCTTCCCCGGGCACCCGGTGAACAGGCCAGCCGGCCTCCCTGAGAGCCGAGGCCGTGGAGGGCCCCACCGCCGCCACTCTGGGGCGGGAGATGGGAGGTCCCGGAGGGCTGCCGACCCGGCCGGCCACCGCGTGGACCGCCCGGGGGGAGGAAAAGCAAATCCAGTCGTACTCGGGGAGGCGCGCGAGTGCCTCCTGGAGAGGGACCGGATCCTCCGGATCCGCAGCCCTGATAGTACCCCAATGGAGGACCCTGGCTCCCCGCTCGGTCAGAGCCATCGTGAGCGGGCCGTCGTGGTCCTCGTCCCGGGTGACCACGACGCCTGCCCCGGAAAGCGAGCCCTCACCTTGCACGGGCGTCCTTCCGGATCTTCTCGAGGATCCCGGCCCCACCCCTGGAATAGAGGTCTTCCGCCAGCGCCCGGCCGAGCTCCTCCGCCTTCTGGGGCGCGCCGGTGATCTCCCCCGTTACCCAGCTGCGCCCGTCCAGCGAGCAGATCGTGCCACGGAGACGCAACCTGCCCTCCACCAGCTCCCCAAGAGCCCCCACCGGCACCTGGCAGCCCCCCTCCAACCTCTTCAGGAGAGCGCGCTCCGCCGTGGTGGCAGCTCTGGTGGGCCCATGCTCCAGAGCCGAGACCCAGCGCCGGGTTTCCTCGTCCTCGGCCCGGATCTGGACTCCGATGGCTCCCTGGGAAACGGCGGGGAGGAAGGCCTCGAACGGGAGATAGGCCGAGATTCGATCCTCGAGGCCCAGACGCTTCACGCCAGCGGCGGCGAGGACGATGGCGTCGTACTCTCCGGCCTCCAGCTTTCCCACCCGGGTCGGGACGTTGCCCCGGAGCTCCCGGAGGTCCAGGTCCGGGCGCCAGCGGGCCAGAAAGGCCCGCCGCCGGAGACTGCTCGTGCCCACCTTCGCCCCAGAAGGCAGCTCTTCGAATCCAAGGCCAGCCGTAACCGCGAGAAGCGCGTCCCGGGGATCCTCCCGCTCCATGACTGCCCCGAGGGTCAGTCCGCGCGGCATTTCCGTGGCCAGGTCCTTCAGGCTGTGGACGGCGATGTCCACCCGACGGTCGAGGAGGGCTTCCTCGATCTCCTTGGTGAAGAAGGCCTTCCCCTGGACCTGGGAAAGGGGGACATCCCGAATCCGGTCCCCCTCGGTCTTGATGACCACCTGCTCGACAGAGGGTACTCCCGGGACCGCTCTCAGGGCCGAAGCCACGTGGTTGGCCTGCCACCGAGCCAGGTCGGAGCCCCTGGTCCCGATGCGTAGGCTTCCGCGGTCAACGCTCACGAGTCGTCCGTCTCCGCCTTCTTGCCGTTTCCGGACTTTCCGTTGCGGAAGGGTTCGACATCGAGCTCGAAGAGCTCCTGGATCGCGACGAGCTTGTGCAATCCATGGCTGGTGGAGGGCTCCACGCTTCGGATGCGCGTGGTAGGCTGGTGCAGGAGCTTGTTCAGGAGCGCCCGGGTGTACGCCTGGAGCGCATCCCGGTCCGAGGGATGGAAGTTCTTCACCTGCCGCTCCATCTCCTTCTCGGCGATCTCCTCGAATCGGCCTCTGAGGGCCCGAATCACGGGGACCATCTCCAGCGACTCGAACCAGGCCTGAAACCGATCGACCTCTTCAGCCACGATCCCCTCCACCTTCGGGATTTCTCGCTTCCGCCGCGCCCTGTTCTGGTCGGCGATGCTCTCCAGCGCATCCAGATCATACAGGAAGACCCGGTCCAGCGTGCCCACGGCGGGATCGATGTTCCGGGGGTTGGAGATATCCACGAGCACCATGGGCCCTCGCCCGGATCGCTTCAGGACCCTCTCCATTCGGGGGATGTCCAGGATCGGCTCCCGGGCTCCGGTGGCGGTGACCACGACACGGGACTCCTGCAGGGCCTGGTCCATTTCCTCCCAGGGCCGAGCCCTCCCACTCAGCTCCGAGGCGAGCTCCTGAGCGCGCTCGAACGTGCGATTGACGACGGTCAGGGCCTTGGGGTTGGCGTCGGCGAAATGCCTGGCCACCAGCGCCCCCGTCTCCCCCGCACCGATCACCAGAACGGGGTACCGCTCGAGGCGATCGAAGATCTTCTGGGCCATCTCAACGGCGGCGTACGCCACCGAGACGGTGCCCCGCCCGATCTCCGTCTCCGTGCGCGCCCGCTTCCCGACGTGGACCGCGGTGTTGAATAGCCGTGTCAGGAGGGCACCGGTCGCCCTGTGCCGGTCGGCGATCTGGAAGGCGTCCCGGACCTGCCCCAGGATCTGCGGCTCGCCCACCATAAGGGAATCCACGCCGGAGGCGACCCGAAACAGGTGACGCACCGCCTCCTTGCCTGTCCAGGCGTAGGTGTACTTCCCGTTGCTGAGGTGGGAGATCCCCTTGTGGAGGTACACCGCCGTCCTCAGGGCGTGGTCGGCCTCGTCGGGCTCCGAGGCCAGGGCATAGAACTCGGTCCGATTGCAGGTGGAAAGGACCGCGACCTCCCGAAGAAGCTCCCTCTGGTCCTTGAGATGGGCGTAGAAGGTCCCCATCTCCTGGGGCCCGAGCTGGATCTCGTCCCGGATCTTGGCCGGAGCCGTTCGATGGTTCGCACCCAGTACGATGAGGTTCATGGCCCTACGAGAACTGATGGAACGACGGCAGGAACAGATTCACTGCCAGGGAGGAGCTCACCATAAGGAAGAACGCCACCATGGACAGGTAGGCCAGTTGCCGGTTCGGCCATCGGAGGAGGTACCGTCCTCCCAGAGTGAGGCCATAGAGAACCCAGAGCACCACCGTGAGCAGGAACTTGGGATCCGTGTAGAACGTCCCCTGGAGTTCCCCTGCCGAGGTCAGGTGCCCCGCCCAGATGCTGCCCCAGATGATGGCCAGAGTGAGGGCCACCCAGCCGAAGAGCACCGCACCCATGTTCAAGCGGGAGAGCGTCTCGAGGTTGGGAAGCCGCCGGAAGATCAAGCCCACACGGTGCTTCTTGAGCTCCCGGTAGAGAAGGGCGTACATGGTCCCGTAGACGGCGGCCACGGAGAGGGCCACGTATCCCAGGAGAGCGGCCGTCACGTGGATTCCGAACAGGGGTGAACGAAGGATCGGGTCCACCTCCCGGCTGTGGGTCACGAAGGCGCTGGACAGGACCTGGAAGAAGAGGACGGGCACCAGGAGGAAGATCCCCGTAGCCTGATCCTTCCATCGCAATTCCAGCGCCAAGTAGATCACGGCCATGGCGAAGGCGATGAAGGTGAAGCCCTCCCAGGCGTTGGCCACGGGAACGTGCTGGAAAGCCAGCGTGCAGAGGAGGAGGTAGACGAAGTGGAGCGCGGCCACCGTGGCGGTGAGAGGGGTGGCCCGTTTCTTGGCCCACTCCGTGCCCTCCACGAAGACGATCAAGTAAGCCAGCACCGCCAGGAGGTATCCCAGCGGAAGCAAGATGTTCAGTAGCTTTAGGGCCGAAAGCACGGGCCTGGTTCCTCTAGTCGCTACGCCGGCGAATTTCGGTGGAATCCGCTCGGATAAACTGCAAAAGCGGGGCCACCCTCACCGACGCTCAGTCTCCCAATAAACCCCGCCGGCCGTGCTGGTTCCACGTCCCCGGCCGGCCGCCCCCGGTTGTTGCACCGAGAGCGGGTAAATATGGCCCATTCGGGGCCCAATTGGAATCGGAAGAGAGAAGGCGTGCGTCGCCGCCCGGATCGGCGGCCCGGCTACTCTTCCTTTGCGACTCTCTCCACCTCGATGGAGCAGCTGGTCACCAGGGCCGCAATGGCCCCCACCGCCGCCCAGATCGGGAAGACGGCGGCGCCGACGACGCCGATGGTCAGAGGAATCTCGATAAGGGTCCGGTCCTCCTCGTTCTTGATGATGATGCGGCGGACATTCCCCTCCTGGATCAGCTCCTTCACCTTCGAAAGTAGCTTCTCACCAGCCACCTTGTACCGTTCCCGGCGCCCCTCCTCTGCCCGTCCCTCTTCCCGAGCCTCTCCCTCCTGGGGCTGCTCTTCCGCCGGATTCGATTCCTCGGTCATGGTTCCTCCTGAAGGAGTGGTAGTGTGTGCCTTTCCCTACGATTTCCAGGCGGCTTTGGGTTCGCGCCCCACCTATCCGACATGGGGGTTGTTTCGCACCTCCACGTCGGGAATCGGGAAGCACATGTCGTCCCCGTAGAGGCCGCCCTTGCGGTATGGGGTATTGGGCTCCGGCGCCAGCGGGAGGGACAGCCGCCGAATATCGAAGAACCGATGTCCCTCCAGCCACAGCTCCCGATTCCGCTCCTCGACGACCTGGGCCTGGATTTCGGCGGCGGACCCGCCGGGAAAGGGATCCAGCCCGGCATCCGCGTGCAGGTCGTTGATGATGTCCACGGCAGCCTGCCCGCCCTGCACCTCCGCAACGATGAGCTGGGCCTCATGGCCCGTGGCGATGGAGATGGGATCGTCCAGCGACCCATACTTGAGCTGGAAATAGAGATCGGTGCCGTCGGTGTTGACCCGGATGAAATCGGACACGGGGACCCGGGGATCGGGCTTCCCATTGTACGTCAGGTCCCGGTACTGTTCCCCGACCGAGAGAAGGTCATTACCCGTGGAGCCAGGGCCGTTCTGGGCGAAGATGCGATTGGCCCTTCGGGAGAAATCCCCCGACGCCGTGGCCACCCACTTGAAATCCACCGGCACCGACTGGGCATCCGCGAGGGCGCTCGTCCCGTCCCCGAGACCGAGATAGGCCCGGGCCCGTCCGACCCGGGCCAGGTTGAGGACGTCGGCGTCCCCCGAGGCCTGGGCAGCCTGAATCGCCACCCCGAACCGGTCCACCGCTCGCTGGATGACCGTTTCCGAAGAAAGCTCCTCGGAAAGGTCGATGGCCACGCTGCAGAATCCCTCCCCCAGGAGGAGATGGGAGTAACCGGAATAGGCGGCCGCCAGGGCGATCATCCGCTGCCGATCGGCGACTTCCTCATCCGTCCAGCCCTGCAGGTTGTCGAGAATGAAATCCGCCGACCACCGGGCGGTGGACAGAGGCGTGTAGACCCCCAGACCTTCGCAGCTCGAGGTGCCGTAAAGCGCGTCCTGAGGGTTGACGTTTCGTCGGTCGTAGGGCCATCGGGCCGCGGTCTGGGTGGCGTCGATGAGCTCGTGGGCCATGACACCGCTGAGGGCGACGTAGGCCCCGAACGCACATTCGAAGTCGCCGATGGCGCCGTTCAACAGAAGCTCGGCGTTTTCAGGAACGGCCAGTCCCTCCGCCGGGATGAGGTCCGGGGGCTTCACGTCCAGGAGATTCCCGCAGCCCGCGGCCGCCAAGGTGATCAAGAAGAGCCCGGCAGCGAGGAAGGCATTCCACCTCCCGCGCCTCGGGCAAACCGGGACGATGCTCCTCCGGCTATTCATTTCGCGCTCCCGCGTCTCGGATCCGAAAGTCGTGTTGGCAGACATGTCGCCCTCCTCAGAAGCTGACGTTGAAGGTGGCGACGAATTGGGCGAGCTGGGGCAGCACGTTCTGCTCCCAGAGGGAGAAGCTCCCCCCTCGAGTCCCCCCATTGAAGGTGGACTCCGGCTCCAGGCCTCCGAACTTGGTCCAGGTGTAGAGATTCCGGCCCGCCAGGGTGATGCTCGCGGTGCGGGCACCGAGCCTGGCCGCCCACTCGGCGGGTAGGGTGTAGCCCAGGGAGACCTCCCTGAGCTTCATGAAGTCACTCTCGTCCAGAATCGCCCCGGCGTAGGTCCCGGCCGCCTGGATTTCAGCGATCTTGGCGGGGTCGAACTCCGTGGGGAACCAGTTCTCTCGACACTCGGAAAAGAAGTAGCATCGGACCCGGTAGTTCCCGTCCAGCTTCGTGAACCCGGTCTTGAAGTCGAGCTGGGCGTAGATCCGGAGGTTGTTGAAGAGGGTGAGGGTGGATCCGAGCCCGCCCTCGGTGGAGGGCGAGGTTCGCCCCATGAAGACCTCCGGAGCATCGGCGCAGGCCTCGCTCCCGCCAGTTCCGTTGTCGCACATGAGGTTCGTGGCGATACCATCGGCGCCCAGGTCGGCGCTCACGACCCGCTTGCTGAACCACGACCCCACGGGATATCCGATCTCGTGACGGAGGTAGGTGCCCGCACTGATGAAGTTCTCGTCCGTCACGTTCCCGAGGCTCACCACCTCATTGCTGTTGGTGGCAAGGTTGAAGGTCACGTCCAGGGAGTGACGCTCCGTCTCCCATGGCGTTCCCCTCACGAGCAACTCGATCCCACTGTTACGGATCTCCCCGGCATTCACCCACTGGGAGCCGGAGAAGCCTGTTGAAGGGGCGATCTCCCGGAGCAGGATGGCGTCATTGGTCTTCTGGTGGTAATAGGTGAACTCCACACCCATCCTGTCGCTGAACAGGCCGGCGTCGAAGCCCAGCTCCAGCTCGGTGCCCCGCTCCGGACCCAGGTCGGGGTTCCCCAGGTTGTCCGGAGTCACCGTGCCCACGTTGTCCGGCCCGGGGACGGGCCGGAGTGTACGGATGGCGACGAAGGCGTCGGGTTGCTGCCCGGATTCTCCGTAGGCCCCCCGAAGCTTCAGCGTATTCACGTAGTCGATGCTCCAGAACGGCTCCTCGCTGAGCACCCACGCCGCGCTGACCTTGGGATAGGTCACGAAGTTGTAATCCACGCCGAAGGCGCTGTTGTCATCCCCCCGGACCGCACCCGTGAGGAAGAGCCGGTTCTTCCAGGCCAGTTGCTCCTGAACGTAGAGACCGATCGTGGTGTTCTCCACCGACGTCTCGTCCGCAGCCCGGTTCTGGGTCGTGGCCCGGATGCTGGTGAGCCCCGGCGTCGGGAAAGCCTCTCCGTAGGCGTAGACCATCTCGATGAGGCGCCGGTAAAGCTGGCCTCCCGCCGACGTGGAGGACTCGAGGTTCTCCGACAAGGGCAACTCGTAGGTGGCGGCGTAGTCCACGGTGGTGTAGTCCACGTTGCGCTCCTGGGTCTCCCGGTACCCGAAGGCGGCGTCGGAGAAGAAGTAGAGCCACGCCTCGTCGTGATGCATGAGCTCGTTGTCCTGCTCACGGGTGTGGTCGAAGCCGAAGGTCAGGCGCTGGGAGAAGCGCTCGAAGGGGCGGTGGTTGAGGGTGAACCCCGTGGTCGTCCGGTCCAGGTCCTGCCATGAGTCCCAGAGGGCCTGGTAGGCCTCCGGAGTTCCGCTGTAGAAGCCCCTCCGAGGGGTGTCGAGGCGGTCGGGCCGGGCGAAGTATGTCGACCAGGTGGCGCCGCCGCCGCCGGCCTCCAGAGCCACGGTGGTCTTGCCGGTAACATACCCCACGTTCCCCCGGATTTCCCATTTCTCACTGGGGGTGACGGTGACGTTGGCCCTCAGGCCCCACTTCTTGGCAGCGTTGTCCGGCTCGACCCCCTCGTTGTTCTCCCAGTTTCCAGACAGGAAGTAGCGAACCAGGTCCACTCCCCCGGACATGCTGAGGTCGTATTTCTGGTTGTAGCCCGTCCTCCAGATGTCCCGGCCCGCGGCATGCTCACGGTCCACGATGTCGATGGACTCGATGGTTCCGTCCCCACCCACGTCGTAGTAGTTGGTCCAGAGCCTGCCCTGGGGGTCGGCAAACCAATTGGCCCCCTGCCTCACCGAGAGGTCGAAGCGAGGAGCCCCGGCTCTGCCCCGCTTGGTGATGATCTGAACCACCCCGTTGGAGGCTTCGGTGCCATAGAGCGTGGCGGCCGCGGGCCCTTTGATGATCTCGATGCTCTCGATGTCGGCGGGGTTGAGGTCGTTCCACCGGGAGATGCTCCGGGACCCGAAGGCCTGGTTGACCGGGCCGGTCGCCTGGTCGTTGTTCACACGCACCCCGTCCACGTACACGAGTGGCTCGTTGGAGAGGGAGAAGCTACTGGCTCCACGAATCCGGACACGCTCCCCACCACCCACCATCCCCGTCGTGTTGATGATGGTCACGCCGGCCGCCCTTCCGTTGATGAACTCGCTCAGCGTGTTCACCGGCGCCACCTCGGAAATCTTGGCGGCATCCACCGTGGAGAGGGTGTTGCCCAGAGACCTCCGGGTCTGCTCTCCGGGCGTTCCCGTGACCACGATGCGGTCGAGCTCGATGGCCGAGGGGCTTAGCTGCAGCCTCAGGTCCACCTCCCCCACCCGGACCGTGACATTGGAGGTCTTGTATCCAAGAAGGCTGATTCTGAGCGCCACTTCCTCACCCGTGAGGCCCAGCAAGAGGAAGCGCCCGTTCTGATTCGTGAACGTTCCGCGTCCCACCCCCACGACTTCGATGGATGCGTCGGGGAGGGGTCGCTGGGTGTCTCCGGAAACCACTACGCCCCCCACCGATCCTTGTTGGGCCGAAGCCGGGGCCGCTGCCAGGATCAGCAACGTGATTCCCATGGCGAGGGCCACCGGCCACCGCCTGAGGACGAACGGATTCGAGCGATTGGTAGCGTAGTCGTCGATCATACGATGCTCCTGATTCTCACAAATGCCTGGCAAGCCGAAAGACCGGGTCCGGGTGGCCCGGAGCCCCATGCGCGCGGGCGGGACCGTGGGTCCCGCTCGCCCGATCCAACTCATGTACCGGATGCTGCCGAGATGTGCCCGAAACTGCAACGGACCGATCGGGAGCCGCAAGGAAAACCATCCCGATGGGTGGGTTCCTTGCCGCCCCCGCCCGCCGCGCTCCCTCCTAACGCAGAGGATTCACCAGCGCATTGAAGAGCAGCTTGAATGTCGCGTGGGTCTGGGCCCGGTTCTGGGGACGGATCCCGAGGAGAGCCAGGCTCCCCACCGGGCTTCCATTCTCGGGTCCCGGGAAGGCGACCTGAACCGCCGCGGCCTTTCCAACCAGGAACTCCTCTCCCCGCACCCAGCCCGAGGCCCGGAGACCCTGGTTCGGGTAACGGACCGGAACGCTCACCGCCTGGGAAGGAAAGGGGGCACCCACATCATAGAACGGGTTGCCCGAGAAGAACCCGTACGTATCCGCCGCCATGCCCCAGGCCAGAGGATGACGGATGTCCGCCTGGAGATTCAGAATGGATCCGGGAATGAGGAACTCGTCCGAGCTGAGGCCCTCGGACGCATCCTTTACGGAGATGGGCCACTGCTCGATGAACAGGTCCGTGGCCGAGCCCAGGGCCACCACCCTTCCTCCCTTCGCGACGAAGTCCCGCACAGCGGCCAGCCCGGCTTCCCCGAGCCCCATGCGGTACGGCTCCGGCGTGCTACGGGAGGAACTCCCCTGCAGGATCGAGCTGGGGCTCTGGTGCGTGAAGAGGATGACGTCGTACCGGTCGGTGAGGGGCTCGGAGAGGACCCTTGGGGGAGCGCGATCGCGGACGTGGGGAGGCCACTGGCTTCGGTATTCGGGGGAGATCTCGAAGTCGCCCGCCGGCCCGACGCCCGCGGCCGCGGCAGCTGCCCGGAAGTCCTGGGCATGCAGAACCTCGTATTCGAACCCGAAGTTCTCCAGGACGAGGCGAGTCCATCCCTCATCCATGTTGGACGACCAGGGCTGGTACAGGGCAATCCGGGGCCTCGAGACTTCGATCAGCTCCTCGTCCGGGATCCGGAGGACCGCATAGACCTGGATTCCCAAAGCCCGAGCGATGGCCTCCATGTCCTCCCGGGCGACGCTCTCCACTACGAACGCCCCGGGCTGAAGCGTGGGCCCGTCGACGCCCACCACTACTTCGTGGCTGGCACGCTTTACCTTGGCACCCAGCCCCCAGAGCCGGTTTGCGGCCGTAAAGGCATCATTGTAGATGGGAGGAATGAGATACACGTCACCCCGTCCCTGGACACCGCCTTCCGGCAGGGCTACCTCGTCCAGGACGTCGAGGGAGGCCTCGAAGGGCTCGCTCACGAAGGCGACCCCCACACCCATCTGGAGGCCCAGGGACCAGGCCGTAACGTCATAGGGGGCAATGGGCGGGAGCTCCGGGGCCAAGCGGACCTCCGGGTAGGTCTGGCGCTCCAGCATCTCCTTGGCGTACCGCCCGAACACCTGCGCCAGGCGGACGACGTAGGTCCCCCTCGGATACTGGCTCCCCCCCGCCGTGAACGGGCTGGATGCTCTCTCCACCACCACACCGGCCTTCTCCATCAGCTGCAGCAGCTTGGCTCGGGCCACGGGATTACCCTGGTCCGGAGGCAGCACCACGGCATAGGGCGTTCCCGCGGCACCCAGGGCTCCCGGAAGCACCCGCCCGGTTCCCGGGCGCTCCCCCGGCACACCTGCGGGCAGGGGGCCGTAACCGCCCAGCTCATCGGTGGGCCCGCCTCGGGGGCGGCCGTCGAGGAATTGCTGGATGGTGCCCAGGTTCACGCCGTAGATCTGCCTGTTGAGCTCTTCTCGGGAGTCGGCCGTCGCTTCCAGGAGTCCTTTCGTGGCGATCAGCTCGTAATCCACGATATCCCGAAGCGTCCAGAGCCCTCCAAGCCACGGCCGGGGATAGTTGGTCCGGGGCTGAGTGTCCCTTGGCGCGGGAAGGACCTCACCTCCACCGGACGAACCGCGCCCGCCTCCCGGAGCGACGCTCTCTCCGAGGCTCCCCGGAGCCTGGAGGGTCGGGGTCGCGATCCGCACGCTGGCCATTTCGGTAAGCATCCCGACTTCGTTGTGCCACCATCCTGTCCACGCCATGGCTCCGGGCCAGAAGTTGGTGTAGGACTCGCCATAGACGATCCCCACCTTTCCAGCCGCCTCCAATGCCGCACCCTGAGCCTGACCAAGAATGCCGTTGAGCCGGTAGATGAGGGGATCCACGTTCAGGTTGATGGGGTCCGTGGCGGGCATGACGAAGATCCGGGCGCCATTCGATCCCATCTGGTGCTCGTCCAGCCACACCGCGGGAAACCACTCCTTCCAGAGCACCTGTCCGATGAGACGGGTCTCGGCCTGCGTGTACATGTACATGTCCCGGTTGTTGTCATGGCCCACGTACCGCTGGTAGAGCCAGGGCATGGATCCGCCCTCGAAAGGCGTGCCCACGTACCGGTCGTACCAGTCCACCACCATGGCCTCCCCGTCTGGATTGAGGCTGGGGACCAGGAGCAGAATGACATTGTCCAGGATCTTCAGGATTCGTGGATCGCTGCTGGTGGCAAGCTCGTGGACCAGCTCCAGGCTCATCTGGGAGGCACCGATCTCCGTGGCGTGAATGGAGCAGGTGATGAGAACCACCGCCTTCTGGTCTCGGTAGAGCTCCTCAACCTCACTCTGGGAATGCACCGAGGCGGGATCCTGACCCGGACGATGATCCTGGAAGTAGAGACGCTGCTGGAGGCGCTTGAAACGGTCCAGGTTCGCCATGGTCTCCGAGGAGGAGATTTCCACCAGGAGAAACGGCCTCCCGTCGGTACTCTCCCCGAGCTCTCGCACGTTCACGCGATCCGAGGCATCCCCCACCAGCCTCATGTACTCGACGATCCCGTCCCACCCCACCAGCTTCCGATCGGCCCCGACGGCATGCCCGAAGTGAGCCGCGGGAGAGGGGATGGCCTGAGCGGCGAGAGCCGAGGGGCCCGCGGACGACGCATTTCCCGCAAGACCCAGGACGACCAGGAGAACGAGGGAGATGAGGGGCCGGCCGTGGGGCGCGGCACCGTGAAACCAAGCGCGCTTGGACGAAGGCAGAGCGGGCATCGGACCGGTCCAGGTAGAGGGTGAGGGGCGCCCGGAGGGGATCCCGGAAAGTGAGAGGTTAGGTCGGAGCAGGAGGCGCCGCAACACGATCCTGGCGCTCGGTTCTGGCACCGAGGAGAGTGCAGGAGGGCCTTCCCTTGCCCTTGCCCTCCTTCCTCCCCCAAAGTGAAGCCTTCTCTGACGAAGCTGTCCTTCTACGGAGCGCGCCCATGAACTCCCCCCGCCTCGCCGGCCCCCTGGCTCTCCTGGCCGCCCTGGCTCCCCTCGCGGTCCTGGCCTTCTTCGCCGCCCTGCCCTTCCTGGGAGTCGCCGCCCAAGCCGCCCCCGGCACGGACATCTGGATCGCCCGCCTGGATGAAGGCTCCGCGCGGGTCGATCCCGGCTCCGTGCTCAGGATCACCCAGCGCGTGGGCTACGACAACCAACCGGGATTCACGCCGGACGGCGACCGGATCCTCTACACTGCCACCGACGCGACGGGACAGGCAGACATCTGGGTCTATCACCGCTCCACGGGCGAGAGGCAGAACCTCACGCGGACCTCCCCGGAGAGTGAGTACTCCGCCACGGCCATGCCCGGAGGGGAGCGATTCTCCGTCGTGAGGGTAGAGGCGGACTCCACCCAGAGGCTCTGGAGCTTCGACATGGAAGGGAGGAACCCCCGCCTTCTTCTGCAGGGGATCCAGCCCGTGGGGTACCACGCATGGTTGGACGAGGACCGTCTGGCGCTCTTCGTGCTCGGCTCCCCAGCCACCCTTCATCTCGCTTCCCTGAGCGCGGGAACGGACCGGGTCATAGCCACCGATATCGGGCGGTCGCTGCACCGGATTCCAGGCACGGGCAGAATGTCCTACGTCCAGCTGGGTGAAGCATCCAATAGCCGCATCGTGGAGTATGACCCGGAGACGGGGGCAAGGCGCGACCTCGCCCCGGTCATGGAAGGAAACGAGTTCCACGCCTGGGCACCCGATGGAACTCTCCTGTCGGGTCAGGGGTCGAAGCTCTTCCGGTGGGCGGGGCACGGTGCAGATCCGGGGTGGGAGGAGATCGGCGACCTCGCGCCTGCCGGCATCCGGGAGGTGAGCCGCCTCGCCGTCAGTCCGGACGGAAGGTGGATCGCCATCGTGGGCGGCGAGGAGGGCTGACCTGGCGTTCGGGAAGGTCTGAACTGGACAAACCCCCCCTTCCGACCTACTCTTTCGGCAGAATCGAAACTACTCAAAGGAGTCGGGCACCATGGCCGATCAGGCAGGTCAGCGGATTCAGGTCGTTCTCCGGTGGATCCAGATCCTGGACAAACTGGACCCCTTCTTCAAGGAGACGGGTGAGTTCGTCTTCAGCTCGAAGGTGGAGTCGGGTGGAAAGGTGGAAAAATACCGCTTTCCCGAACAGGGATACTACGCCATTTCCGACAAACCCGGATGGAACCGCCTCGAGAAGCTGAACAAGGTGTTGTTCGACGGCGTGCCGGAGGGTGGCCTCGTCGTCGAGCTGAACGGGGAGGAGCTGGACCAGCTCTCCGCCAACGACCAGCTGGACCATTATCGCCGTGAGTTCTCCGGGAACGTGGACGACTGGCTCGGACACTACGAGCCGGTGGACGAGGGGACCACGGACCCCGAGAATATGTCCAACTGGCGTATCTGCTACGACATCCTGAAGGTGGACTGACCCTCCTCCGCGCTCTCCGGTGAGCGTGGAGTCGGAGCAGACCCGAGGGAGGGAGCGGCCCCGGGCACGGAGGTGCCCGGGGCCGCCTGCGTCCCGGGACTCTTCGTCGTCCACGTCACGAAAGCGCTCGCCCGATCGTTCTGAAAGCACAAGGTCTTGGAACGGAGGGAGCACGAGCCCCGGTGCCATCACACTCTGACGCGCGTCGGCAAGTGGATTTCGACGCTCTCTTCGACTCGGTCTACCCGCCTCTGTTCCGGTACTGCAACCGGATGGTAGGGGACACGGACCAGGCCGCCGACCTGGCGCAGGAAGCCTTCTTTCGGCTCCTGGATCGCAAGATCGAGGGTACCGAGGCCGGACTTCGGTCCTGGCTCTTCCGTGTGGCGACGAACCTGGCTCGGGACCGGTCACGTACGAGAGAGACCCGCCAGCGAATCCTGTCCACGGTTCCCCCGCCGGAGAACGTGCCGGGACCGGAGCAGGCCCTGGCCCAAAAGGAGGAGGAGCGAAGGGTGCGCAAGGCGCTGGGGGTCCTTACCGAGCGGGACCGTGAGATGCTGCTGCTCCGCCAGGAGGGGTTCAGCTACATGGAGATCGCGGCGGTCGCGGGTGTGTCCCACCGGTCCGTGGGTACCATCCTGGCCCGGGCGATGAAACGCTTTGCCGCAGAGCTGTCCAATGAGTGACGAGGGAATGGTACATCCGGATGAAGGGCTGATCCGAACCTTTCTGGACGGGGAGATGGAAGAGCCCCAGGAGCGGGCGCTCCAGGAACACCTGAACGCCTGTGCAGCGTGCCGGGGCGACCTGGACGCCCAGGAACAAGCCTGGAAGGAGGCTTCGAAGGCTCTTCGGGTGCTGAACCACGAGCCCGACCTGGCGGAGGCTCGCGCCAGGCTCCAGGCACGACTGGAGCGGGGGCACCGGTCCTGGCTCTCTCTCTCCAGGGCCGCCTCCATCGCCGTTCTCCTCACGGCAGCGGTCGCCTCGGCCCTTCCCGGGTCTCCCGTTCAACGTTGGATCATGGATGGCTGGCGAACGCTGACCGGCCCCGGGACCCCATCGATCCAGCCCTCCGGGCCCCCGTTGGAGGCGGGAGAGAGAGCCGGCCTCCCCGCCCCATCCCCAGCCCGAGAAATCGGGGCCAGTGTACCCGTCGGCGCCGGAAGCCTGGAGATCTGGATCCACCACCTCCCTCCCGACGCCACGCTCCGCGTGGAATGGGTGGAAGGGGACCAGGTGGGGATCTTCGCGGGGGAAGGAACTCGGTTCAGCACCGGGGAGGGGCGGCTGGAGGCGTTCTCTCCACCCGGTTCCGTAAGGGTCGAGCTGCCCAGGAGCCTCACACGGGCCCTGGTGGGGGTCGACGGGGAGGTGCTCCTTCGCAAGTCCGGTCCGGAGGTGGACATTTCCGGGTCGGTTCAGGGTAGAACACCCTCGGAGATCGTCTTTCATCCCGGGAGCTGAAATCCGTGCGTACTCCCGCTACTGCCGTTTGTGCTCTCGGGCTAGGCCTTCTGGCCCTGGCGATCCCCGGGCGAGCCGCGGGGCAGCACGCCGCCACGATCTCCGACTCCACGGGCGTGATCCAGGGGCGGGTGTACGGGCGCCGGGGTGGCCAGGAAACCGCCCTGGCGAATGTCATGCTGGACATCTCCTCCGGCTCCCGTCACCTCACGGCCCTGAGCGATTCCGCCGGGGCATACACCGTTCGGGGAGTCCGGGCCGGAGCCTGGAGCCTACGGGTCCTCCACGTCGGCTATAGGCCGATGACGGCTCAGGTTCGGGTGCCTCCGGGGGGGACCGTGACCCTGGACCTGGAGCTGGCCTGGAAGCCGATTCCCCTCCCTCCTCTCATTGTTCGAGCGAGTCCGGTCCAAGCCTCACCCCCCGACCGCTGGGCCCCGGTAGACCAGATGGGTGTGGTAGCGTTGAGAGCTCTGGAGGGAACGGCCGGCATGGCCGAGGAAGGGCTCGCCCAGGTCGTCCGAACCCTCCCGGGGCATGACGGATCCGAGCCCCAGGACGTCCTCCTCATGAGGGGCTCAGCCACGGATCTCAAGCTCGTGCTCCTGGACGGAGCACCGGTGTACACTCCCTTCCACATGGCGGGGCTGGTGGAGAGCTTCGATCCCCAGACGCTGGGGGAAGCGTCCCTCTTCCTCGGGGGTGCACCCGCCCGCTTCGACGGCGGGCTGTCCTACATCCTGGACCTCCGGACCCGAACCCCTCGTGCCGACGAGATTCACGGCTCCGCCGCCGCGGACCTTCTCACTGGCCGGGCCTTCCTGGAGGGCCCCCTGACGCCGTCCCTGGGCTTTCTCGTCGGCACCCGAGCGGTCCATAACCTGGGCTCCCCTCTCCTGGCCGACGGACCAGCCCCCTATGGATACGGTGACCTCCTGGCCCGCATGGAGTGGAGGGGCGATGACGGGAAGGGCGCTCACCTGACGGGATTCTGGAACCGTGAGTCCGTGCTCCTGGACCTCCTCTCCCGGAGCGCGTCCGCCGTCCCCGACCTCTCCTCCCCTCCCGCCGCCGAGGGGGATCTGGCCAAACTCCTCCCCGTAGACGGAGCAGAGTGGGGAAACCGGGCCGTTTCAGCAGGCATCCGAGGCCTCCTCGGCGCCACGGAGGCGGAGCTGGGAGCGGCGGCCAGCCGTTATCGAGCGGAGCTTCCACTGGGGGACTCAGTGCCTCTCTTCGCCAGAAGCCGCTCCGACCGGGTTCGGTTCACTGCGGACTTCTCCCGGACCTGGGGCGATGGCAGGCTCCGTTTCGGAGCCTCGATGGACCGGCAGACCTCGGCCTTTTCGGCGGTTACCCTGGACAGCACCCAAGCACCCTCCTTCAGCAGGGCAGGCCTGGACGGCTTGACAGGGGGCGCCTACCTGGAAGGCGAACGCTGGCTCACACCCTCGCTGCGGCTCCGCGGGGGATTGAGGGCCGATCGCTTCCAGGGGGACCCGGATGTGAGGCTGGCACCCCGGATCGCCCTGACGTGGATGCTCACCGACGCCGCCGCCCTCACGCTTGCCGGCGGCCGGTACCACCAGTACTCGAACCTGACCTCCGAGGATCTGGAGGAAACATTGGATCCGGGGCGGAGAGTCGCCCGTGAACGGACGCATTCCTCCTCGCGCTCTCCGTGGGGTCTGCCACTCATGTCGTCGTGGGGCTGGACCAGATCCTCCTCCCAGGACTCCGGCTCGGATTGCAGGGGTTCGTCAAGAAGTTCTCGAGTCTGTCGGGGACCAGCACCGATGGCTTCAGCGCGTCCGGCGTCGACCTGAGGGTGGCCCGTGAGGGAGACCGCGCGTCCGGATGGCTGGGGTACACCCTGACCTGGTTCTGGGCTTCGAACGGCCTCCTCGCCTCCGGCACCTCGCCGTTCTCCGGGCGGCACCTCCTCAGCGCGGGTCTCAGTACCGGGATCACCGAGAGAACGGGCCTTCGGGTCCGAGCAAGCTACGGGGATGGACTGCCCTACACCTCGGTACCGGTCAACCCCGACGCGGCGAACCTGTCCGAGCCCTCGGTCCCGGATATGGAAAGGTTGGGTGACGGTATCCTCAACGAGGCACCGGACCTCTCCGCTGGACCCGACGAGGGCTTTCTCCGGGTGGAGCTCGAGATCTACGGACGGTGGTCCCCCAGCTTCCGGGGGCGGACCATGGAGCTGCGCCCCTACGTGCGGGTGCTCAATGCCCTCGACCGGAGGGACGCGCTCTTCTACCAGTTCGCGCCGTGGCGGGGCGATGGCCCCGAGCCCTTGGCCAATCTTCCCCTGCTCCCCCTCGTGGGCCTGGAGTGGCGTTTCTGAGGACATCCTCCGTCACAGAAACCCGCGTCTGATCGTTCTCTATCAAAGAACCTTCACCGGGAGGATCCATGTGTCACATCGGCCGTCGTGCCCTCCTCTTGCTCTTCCTGGTACCGGCCCTGCTCCTCGCCGGGGGGTGCGGTGAGGGGTCTCCCACCGGGCCCGTGAAGGAGATCTCGGGCCTTCCGCGGAACCTCTCCACCTCGGAGTCGCTCCTGGTGGAGGCGGGAAACGGCTTCGCGTTTCGCTTCCTCGAGCAGATCCAAGGGGAACAGCCCGGCTCCAACCTCTTCGTCTCCCCGCTGAGCGCCTCGATGGCGCTGGGCATGACGATGAACGGAGCGGCGGGAAGCACCTACGAGGAGATGGGGAGCACGCTGGGTTTCGGCACCCTCACCCTGGACCAGATCAACCAGGGGTACCGCGGTCTCATCGACCTCCTCCTGGACCTGGACCCAACCGTGCAGATGGCCATCGGCAACTCCATCTGGTACCGGGCGGGATTTCCGGTGAAGGCGGACTTCCTGGACCGGACGACGAGCTACTTCGACGCCGAGGTCTCGGCCCTCGATTTCTCCAGTCCGTCAGCCCCGGCCACCATCAATGATTGGGTGAAGGCTTCGACCAAGGGGAAGATCCAGGAGATCGTGGACAGTCCCATCGATCCCGCGGTGGTCATGTACCTCATCAACGCCATCTACTTCAAGGGGAGTTGGACCTACCGCTTCGACAAGGCAAAGACCGCCCAGGCCCCGTTCCACGGCCTGGACGGCTCCAGCGGAAGCGTGCCCCTCATGGAGCTGGAAGGGAAGCTCGCCTACGACGAGACCGACGAGTACCAGGCCGTCGATCTCCCTTACGGAGGGAAGGCCTTCTCCATGACGGTCCTGCTCCCCAAGGAAGGCCGCAGCCTCCAGGAGCTCCTGGCGTCCCTGAACCCCGGGAGCTGGAGCCAGATCACCGGCTCGCTCCGGAAGTCGGAGGGGACGGTGTACTTGCCCCGGTTCCGGATGGAGTGGGGGAAGCTCCTGAACCAGGCTCTGCAGGCTATGGGAATGGAGGTGCCTTTTGACCCGAGCCAGGCGGACTTCTCCGCAATGGCGGAGGGGATCGGCCCCGGGGACCTCTTCATCAGCAAGGTGAAGCAGAAGAGCTACGTGGACGTGAACGAGGAAGGGACCGAGGCCGCCGCAGTCACTTCGGTGGAAGTCGAGCTGACCAGCGCCCCGGTGCGCTTCACCTTCCGGGCCGACCGCCCCTTCGTCTTCGTGATCCGTGAGCGGTTCAGTCAGACGATCCTCTTCGCGGGGATCCTGGTGGAGGCGCCGGAGGCATGAGAATCACCTCAGGGATGATCCTGACGGCGCTGGGCCTTCTGGCCTGTTCGAATCCGGAGGAGCCGGAGGCGTCCCTGCCCACGCTTCTGGTCGCGAACCCGACGTGCGACACGAGCGCGTGTCAGACCATCTACATCAGGGCGTTCGTCTGGGCGTTCACCATCCCCCAGAATCCCATAGGGATCAAGCTCGTGGGCCAGGTCGACGGCCCCACTGCCTGCTTTCAGTTCCCGGCCACCTGGACCGTCACCATCCAGGAGGTGGACTCCGACGGCGTACGAGTGGGCGAGCCCTACACCTACACCTGGACCCCCGATGACCCCGACGGGATCTTCTTGACGGCCCTGCCCAGTGTCGCCGGGTTTCCTCTTGCCGCCACGGAGACTTTCGTCCCGGCGGACGCGTCCGGGTGGAATCTCACGTTCTCGAAGGATCCTGTAGGCGGCTTTCCTTTCACCGCCCACCTGGCACCGGCGGCCGCATGCGAGCCGGCGACGATCGTGGAGTGACGAATGACGCGACCGGCCCATGGCGCATGACTCCTCCGGCCCGGAACCGACGTGAGCGGAAGAAGAGGCGAGACCCCATGCGACATCTCAGAGGCAGTCCGCAACTCACGCTCCTTCTGACGACCACCGCCCTCCTGGCCGGAGCCTGCGGCGACGGCTCCCCCATCGGACCCCGGGAGATCACCGAGCTACCCCGTGATCTCTCCCTCTCCGAGGCGCTCCTGGTGGAGGCGAGCAACGACTTCGCCTTCCGCCTCCTGGAGGAAGTCTACGAGGCGGCTCCGGACTCCAACCTGTTCATCTCTCCCCTGAGCGCGTCGGTGGCCCTGGGGATGACCATGAACGGGGCAGCGGGGACCACATACGACGAGATGAGCGCTACCCTCGGTTTCGGTAGCCTCACCGTGGACCAGGTCAATCAGGGCTACAAGAACCTCATGGATCTCCTCCGGAACCTGGACCCCGTGGTGGAGATGGGCATCGGCAACTCCATCTGGTACCGAGAGGGGCTCGAAGTGAAGGCCGGCTTCCTCGACCGGACCACGAACTATTTCGACGCTCAGGTGGAGGCCTTGGATTTCGCGGATCCGTCGGCGGCGATGACCATCAACGACTGGGTGAACGACGCGACCCACGGCAAGATCGAGGAGATCGTCGAAAGCCCCATCAGCCGTGAGACGATCATGTTCCTCATCAATGCCATCTACTTCAAGGCGGACTGGACGTACCGCTTCGACAAGGGGAAGACCGTCCAGGCTCCGTTCCACGCCCTGGACGGCTCCGGCGAGAGCGTCCTTCTCATGCGGCTCGACGGTGCCCTTCCCTACGCCGAGACCGACGCATACCAGGTGGTGGACCTCCCCTACGGCGGCAAGGCCTTCTCCATGACCGTCCTGCTCCCGAAGGAAGGCCACGGGCTCAAGGACCTGCTGGCCTCCCTGGACCGGAGCACCTGGAGCCAGATGGCGGCCTCTCTCCAGGCGAGGGAGGGCACGGCCCTCCTCCCCCGCTTTCAGATGGAGTGGGGAGACTCCCTGAACGCGCCGCTGAAACGCATGGGAATGGAGACCCCGTTCGACCGGGACCAGGCGGACTTCTCCGAATTGGCCGACGGGGTCCTGCCCGGTGAGGTGTTCATCAAAGAGGTGAAGCAGAAGACCTTCGTGGAGGTCAACGAGGAAGGCACGGAGGCGGCCGCCGTCACCTCGGTGGAGATGGGTCGGGACAGCGCATCGGACCGCTTCACCTTCCGGGCCGACCGCCCCTTCCTCTTCTTCCTCCGGGAGAAGTTCAGCCAGACCATTCTATTCGCCGGGGTCCTCGTGCGGGCGCCGGAAGCATGACGAAGAGATGAGGAAAGAACCGTGAATCGTCTGCCTTCCATCGCAGCAGTCGGCATGCTCGTCTTCGCCAGCCTGCCGTCAGCCCCCACGCCGGGCGCGGCCCAGCTCATCCAGGTGAAGACCGTTCCCGTGGCCACGGGAGACCAGTTCCTCCTCTTCCCGTCCCAGAACCTCGGGATGGGAGGCGCCGGCCCCGCCATGGCCGACACCCTCGGCGATCCATTCTCCAATCCAGCCACCGGTAGCCGGATCGCGAGGAGCGTGTTCTTCGGATCTCCCAGCTTCTACGGCGTCTCGCGTGGGAACGGCTCGGGACGCTCGCTCCCCCTGGGAGCCCTTCTTACCTCAGGGAACTGGTTCGGGGGGGCTGCGTTCTCCCTTCAGGAACTGAAGGGCGCCGAGCGCGGCGGAGTGTGGCGTGCGTGGCTCACGGCGCCGACGCTGGACGTGGCCTGGTTCCCCCAGCCCCAGGATCTGTCGGAAGCGTCGGCTCGGAATCTGTATGCCTTCGGACTCGCGGGATACCGGTTCGTCCAGGCCGGCCTTTCTGTTGGCTTGAGCGCCTTCTACGCCGACCTGGACGCCGTAGACGGCGTGGACCTCCTCTACGCCCTCAGTCAGGAGATCCGTCAGTCGGGGCACCTTTCCGACCTCCGCGTCGGGGTCGTGAAGGAGTGGGGAGACAACCGGTTCCTGGAGCTGATGCTCCTCAGGAACCAGCTGCGGATGAGGCACGACGTCACGTACCTGGATCTGGTCTGGTCGTCCATGCCCGGGCAAGTGGATCCCAATCCCCATTGGCAGACCCGCACGGAGGAGAACCTCGACCACACGGACACCTGGGGCTTCCGGGCCACTTACCGGAAGCCGCTGAACGACCGTGGATGGAGGATCGCGTGGTCGGCGACGGCGAATCGCAAGGACCATCCCAAGATCCCGAACTACGAGATCCAGAACATCCCCCGGGACCCGGGGGACACGTGGGCATACGCCCTGGGGGTGGGCGTGGCCAAGACCGAAGGCCCGGCCCGCTTCGCGGCAGACCTCATCCTGGAGCCTATCAAGAGCGACACCTGGGCCACGGCTGCCTCCGACACGGTCTCCCTGACAGGGAGGGTGATCCACGCCGGCGAGAAGACGGTGGAAAACGATTTCACCTTCACCAATGCCCACTTCCGGGCGGGTGCGGCATTCGACTACCGGTCCGCCACCTTCCAGCTGGGGCTCCGGGTCCGTTCCATCTCCTACACCCTGGACCAGGTCGACCGGATCCAGGTCGACCGGAGGGACCAGGACGAGAGCTGGATGGAGTGGACGCCGAGCCTCGGCGTGAGCCTCGACCTCCCCGGCGTCACTCTCCAATACGCCGGCAGCCTCACCACGGGCACCGGACGCCCCGGAACCCGGTGGACCGCCGCCCGGCTGGCCGAGGCCGGGCTTCCCGCTTTCGACGGGGCCACCGACTTCCTCCTGGCACCGTCCGGCCCCCTCACCCTCCAGGACGCCAGGGTCACCACGCACCAACTCACCTTCGTGGTGCCCATGGGCTAGCCAGCCGGGATTCCTCCCGAGGGGGCTACCGGGGCGGGCCGGATCTCCGACTCGCCCCATCCTCTATCCCCGGCTAGGTTCCGCCGGAGTCGACGTTACCAGCGCACGGAGGACACTCATGACCCGCGCCCGCCAGTTCTGGCCCGCCTTCGCTCTGGCCACGCTCCCGGCCCTGCTTCCCGCCGCCCCTCTCTCCGCCCAGGGCTTCAGCTTCGAGGACATCCTGAGCCCCCCCTATCCCGTGGAAATGGCCTCGGCCAGAAATGTGGACCGCATCGCCTGGATCTCCTACGAACTCGGCATCCGCAACGTCTTCACGGCCATGGGGCCGGACTTCAGGCCCATCCAGCTGACCCACTGGACGGAGGACGACGGCTGGGACATGACCGACATCCGGATCTCCGACGACGGAGAGGTGGTGGTCTTCGTCCGGGGTCACTCCCCCAACGGCCAGGGATGGGTCGCGAACCCCAACCACGACCCCCGGGGGGCCGAAAAAGCCATCTGGGCCATCGGCCGCCGCAGGAGGGGAGCCCTGGAGGGTGGTAGAGGGGAGCGACCCGGTCCTCTCCCCCGATGGCGCCTGGGTCCTCTTCGTCGGGAGGGGCAGATCTATCGGGCGCCCGTCAACACGGGTACGTCCCTGACGGAGCGGACCGACGACCTCCCTCCTCTCTTCCGGGCCTGGGGAGAGAACGCGATCCCGGTCTGGTCCCCCGACGGCCGCTACATCGCCTTCGTCAGTGACCGGGACGACCACTCCTTCATCGGCGTCTACGACACGAGAACGACCTTCCGTCCGGTACCTCGCCCCGGGCGTGGACCGGGACACCTCCCCGGCCTGGTCGCCCGACGGGACGCCGATATCGCCTTCATCCGACGGCCCGGGGCTTCCCATTCGGCGCTCCCAGTGCCCGCCGTCCTGAAGACGTGGCACCGCCGATTCCCTTCCGCCGGGGCTCGAGGAGGCACCTTCGCCGGGCGGATACGACCTCTCCATCTGGGTGGCCGAGCTGGCGTCCGGAGAGGGCACCGGAGATCTGGCACAACGCCCCCGGAGACACGGCCTTCACCAGCATCAGCGATCTCATGTGGGCCGGCGACCACCTCGTCTTCGAGGCCGAGCCCGGAAACTGGCGGCACTACTTTTCAGTGCCCGCATCCGGGCCGAGACGGAGACCCCACGGAGCTGACGCCCGGGGAGGGGTTCGTGGAGCACGTGGCCCTCTCCAAGGACGGTCGCACCCTCTACTACGCGGGGAACATGGGGGACATCCACCGCCGGGACCTGTTCGCCGTCTCCAGCCAGCGGCGGGCCGACCCGAGGCAGCTCACCGGCGGCCCCATGCTGGAGACCTATCCCGCCTCCCTCGCCTCGGACGACCAGGTGGCCCTCTTCCTGGCGGGCCCAGACCTGCCCCAATCCGTGGCTGTGGTGCCCGTCCGAGGGTGGTGAGGCCCGGGCCATCACCTCCCTCCCGGACCGCTTCCCCCGGGACCGGCACGTGACCCCGGAGAACGTCACGCTCACCGCCGGCGACGGCTTCGAGTTCTACAACCAGCTCTTCCTGCCGCCCGACCTGAAGCCCGGGGAAAGGCGTCCTGCCCTCATCTTCATCCACGGCGGATCCCGGCGGCAGATGCTCCTGGGCTACCACTACATGCACTTCTACCACTGGGCCTACGCCATCAATCAGTATTTCGCCAACAAGGGCTACGTGGTGTTGAGCGTGAACTACCGGAGCGGGATCGGATACGGAAAGGAGTTCCGGAACGCTCCGGAGGTGGGACGCCGGGGCAACGCCGAGTACCAGGACATCCTGGCGGCAGGCCTGTACCTCCAGCAGCGCCCGGACGTGGACCCGGATCGGGTGGGGCTCTGGGGGCTCTCCTACGGGGGGATCCTCACGGCCCAGGGGCTGGCCCGGAACTCCGACGTCTTCGCCGCCGGCGTGGACATCGCCGGCGTGCACCTCTGGGGAGACGTCCTGGATCCCGGACGCGGTGACCTATCACGTCCTCGTCGGTCTCCGAGGTGGACCAATGGACCTCGCCGGTTCTCCTGATCCAGGGGGACGACGACCGGAACGTGGACTTTTCCCAGACGGTGGGCCTGGTGCAGGCCCTGCGGGCCAACGACGTCTACTTCGAGCTCATGGTGTTCCCCGACGAGGTCCACGACTTCCTGGTCTTTCAACGGTGGCTGGAGACCTGGGATGCCACGGAGGATTTCTTCACCCGGTTCTTGGACGGGCCGGGAGGAGTCGGCGGAACGGGACGTCCGGAGCGGGGTACGCAGGCCCTCGAGGCGAGAGAGTCAGCCGGCCGTGGCCCCGCCGCAGCTGGAGCCCTGACCGGCCGTGCACCCGAAGCACCATGGGCGCCGACGACGATCTCCCTGTGCTGCAGGCTCAGGCGGTCGAAATCGAAGATCGCCTGGAAGGAGCACCGTGGTTCGACGGGGGAGGTCCAGCATCTGGTTGAAGTCACAGTCGAAGAGGGTTCCATCCCACCCCACGGAGAGGGTGTACCGGCACATCACGCCCTGAGCGGCCTGGGGATTGAATGCCGACACCAGCTTTCCCATGTAGCGATCCAGATTCCCACTCCCCTGCAGGTACTCGAGAAAGCGGGAAATGGGCATGTTCGTGATGGTGAGAAGCTGGTTGAACCGGATCCCATGGCGGCGCTCCATCTCCCGCTTCCAGTCCTTTTCCAGCGCGTCCTGTCGTGCCGGAAGGAACGCCCCCACCGGATTGGTGACCAGGTTCAGGACCAGGCCGGTGCCCTCCTCCCCGTAGCCGAGGCGGTTCAGTCTCCGCAGCACCTCGATGGACTCCCGAAAGGTGCCATCCCCGCGCTGGGCATCGGTGAGATGGCGGCTGTAGTGGGGCAAGGAGGCCACGATCTCCACGTGGTTCTCGGCCAGGAACCCGGGGAGGTCCCGGAACCGTGGCGCTAGTAGGATCGTGAGGTTGCACCGGTCCATGACGTGACGGCCCAGCTCCCGCGCCCGGAGGACGATCTCCCGGAACCGGGGGTGTAGCTCGGGGGCTCCACCCGTGAGATCCAAGGCGGGGATCCGGGTCTTCTCCAGGACCTCCAGCACCGCATCCACGACCGCGTCGGTCATGACCTCGGTTCGATCCGGCCCGGCATCCACGTGGCAGTGACGGCAGGTCTGGTTGCACTTCCAGCCGAGGTTCACCTGGAGGACGGTGAGGCCGATCGCTTCCAGGGGGAAGAGTCCCACCTCCTGGAGTGCCTCGGGGAATCCACGACGCAGACCCAGCGCTCCCAGGACCTGTCTCTGGACCGCGGGGCGAGAAAGGGGGACGTTTCGTCGGTGCAGGGTCGGGAGGACCCGGCTCATCCCATCCCCAGCCCTTTCAGACGGTTCTTCATCTGCAGGCCGTGGACCAGGGAGGCCCCGCCACGGATGGCCACCGCCACGTGCACCGCCTCGGTCATCTGCTCTGGGTCGGACCCCTTCTCCAGGCAGGCCTCGGTGTAGGCGTCGATGCAGTACGGACACTGAACCGCGTGGGCCACCGCAAGGGCGATGAGGGCCTTCTCCCTCTCCGTCAGCGCCCCCTCCTTGAAGACGGCGTCGTACCAGGAGAAGAACCGCTCGGCCAGCTCCGGGGCGAACTCGCCGATCTCCCTGAACCGGGGGAGGTCCCCGGCGTCATAGTAAGGGTGCGGCATGCGTCATCCGGTCGCGGGTCCGGCCTCCCGAACCTCGTTGGACGTTTCCCCCTCGAACTGCCGGAAATTCTCGACGAACATCCTCGCGAGCTTCTTCGCCTGGGCGTCATAGGCCTCCTTGTCGTCCCAGGTGTTTCGCGGCTGGAGGATCTCCGACGGCACGTCGGGACAGCTCTCGGGCACACCGACCCCGAAGACCGGATCGGCGCGCCGTGGGCACTTGCGGCCAGCGTCCCGTCCAGGATGGCCCGTGACCATGGCCCGGGTGTAGGAGAGCTTCATCCGGCTCCCCACGCCGTAGGGGCCACCGCTCCACCCCGTGTTCACCAGCCACACATCGGCATTCCGCTCGGCGACCTTCTTGCCCAGGAGATCGGCGTAGACCGTGGGATTCAGTGGGCAGGAAGGGCGCGCCGAAACAGGCGCTGAAGTTGGGCTGGGGCTCGGTGATCCCCCGCTCCGTGCCCGCGACCTTCGCCGTGTACCCCGAGAGGAAATGGTACATGGCCTGGGGCCGGCTCAGCCGGGACACCGGGGGGAGAACCCCGAAGGCGTCAGCGGTGAGGAAGATCACGTTCCTCGGATGCCCGCCCCGGAGCTCCCGGGTTGCGTTGGGGATGTGGGAGATGGGATAGGACGCCCGGGTGTTCTCCGTGAATTCGGACGAGTCCAGGTCCAGGCGGCGCCGCAGGCTGTCCATGGCCACGTTCTCGAGAATGGTCCCGAAGCGCCGGGTGGTCTCGTAGATCTCCGGCTCTCCCTCGGGGGAGAGGCGGATCACCTTCGCGTAGCACCCTCCCTCGAAGTTGAAGACGCCGTTGTCGCTCCAGCCGTGCTCGTCGTCCCCGATGAGCGTGCGGCTGGAATCGGCGGAGAGGGTGGTCTTTCCGGTTCCGGAGAGCCCGAAGAAGAGGGCGACGTCGTCCTCGGTCCTCTCCGTAGTTGGCGGAGCAGTGCATGGGGAGCACGCCCTTCTGGGGAAGGAGGAAGTTCATGATGGAGAACATGGACTTCTTGATCTCCCCCGCGTAGGCGGTCCCGCCGATGATGACCTCCTTCGGCCCGAGGTGGAGGAGGACGAAGGCCTCGGAGTTGGTCCCGTCCTCCTCGGGACTGGCCGTGAACCCCGGGGCGTGGAGGATCGTGTACTCGGGCACGTGGGCCTCCAGCTTCTCGGGGTCGTGTTCCTGGATGAACATGTTCCGGGCAAAGAGGTTGTGCCACGCCGTCTCGTTCACCACCCGGATGGGCATGCGATGATCGGGATCGGCCCCGGCGTAGCAGTCCTGCACGTACAGATCCCGCCCCTGGAGATAGGCCGTGAGCCGGGCCCGAAGGACCTCGTAGGCCTCGGGATCGAAGGCTGGTTCGTCTTCCCCCACCAGACTTGTCCTGGGTGGTGGGCTCCCTGACGACGTACCGGTCCTTGGGAGAGCGGCCCGTGTATTGTCCGGTCCGGACCAACCAGGGGTCCCAGGTGGGCCACCAAGCCCCTCGTGCCGCTGGACGGCCTGCTCGTAGAGGGCCGGGGTCGAGAGGTTCCACCAGATGGTATTGGCATTTCGGATGCCGTGGGCACTCAGACCGTGCTCGCTCTTTGCCCTTCCCTGCTCCTGCATTGGCTGAGTCTCCTCGGTGTTGTGGGGGCACTCATCCCGGCGGAATCGTGTCCTAGCGAACACCACACCCCTACCTGCTGTTCCATCCCGTCACCGCCGTCCGGGGCCTTGACCTCCGCGTGCGGAGAAGCAACGCTAGACAGCCGTTCCGTGGTCTCAGTCCAGATGAGGCAACCCACCCAATCCCGGATTCCGAGGGGATCGAAATGAACAGGAAGACCGGCAGCAAACCCGACCCGAGGGCAGCCCAACGCCCGGTGGCTTCTCCCCATGCTCCTGGCCGCCAGCGCCTGCTCCGGGGGCGGAGACGGCGGGGGCTCGGGGGGAACAGTGGCCACCTTGGAGCCGGACGCCACCTTTCCCGAGCCGTTCAGCGCCTTGATCAACGTGCGTGAGCTTCCGGACGGAAGGCTGTTCGCCGCGGACCCTCTGAGCCAGGTCCTTCTCCGGGTGGACATGGACGCCGGAAGCGCCGACACGCTGGGCCGGGTCGGGGACGGCCCCGGGGAGTACCGGCAGCCGGACCAGGTCTACCCCCTGCCCGGTGACTCGACCCTCCTGGTGGACCTGGGGAAGATGCGCCTCGCCGTCATCGGTCCCGACGGAGCCCTCCACGAAGGCATGTCCATGGCCCTGCCTGCCCAGGACGGGAGTCCGGGCATCATCCTTCCCCGGGCCATGGACGACCTGGGCAGGATCTATTTCTCCGGCATGCGAGGGCTTGGAGAGGGACCCGCGGATTCCACCGTCATCGGGCGCTACGATCGGACCACGGGAACCACGGACACGGCCGTGGTCCTCTGGCAGCCGGAGCCGAAGATCGAACGCTCCGGCAATAGCGTCCGGATGATGGCCACCATGATGGAGGGACGGGACGACTGGGCGGTGGGCTCCGACGGACGGGTGGCGGCCGTCCGGGCCAACGGCTACTCGGTGGAGTGGCACTTCCCCGACGGTCGCGTCGTCGCGGGCCCGGTGAACACCTTCGAGACCATACCCATCGGAGAGGCGGACAAGGAGGCGACACTGGAGGAGAGGAGCGGGGGCGGCCTATCGGTGGCGGTGACCCGGGACGCCTCCGGCGGAACCAGCATGCAGATGATGCGGGGTGGATCCATGGGAATGGGCCAGGAGCCTTCGGTGTCGGACTACGAGTGGGCCGAGAGCTTCGCCCCCTTCCGACCGGACCGCTCCCGGGTGTCGCCCGAGAACGAAGTCTGGGTCCAGCGCTGGCTTCCCGCGGACCGGCCGCAGCTCATGGACGTGTTCGACTCCGCCGGGGTTCGGATCGGCAGTGTCGAGCTTCCGGAGGGGACCCGCCTCATGGGGTTTGGCCACGGTCCGGACGGAACCGAGGTCGCCTACCTGACTCGCACGGACGAGGTGGGCCTGGTGTGGCTCTCTCGCTACCGGGTGGTGCGTAGCGGCGGCTAGTCGCCTCTCTCCACGGCCTCGTTGAGAAGGTCGAGAAGCCCCTCCGGGTCTGATCCCAGCCGGGTGGCCTCTTCTCGCAGACGGGCGTCAGGGTCCAGCTCGAGGCCCTCTCCACGAAGGGTGGAGAGGATGGTCTCGAGATCGTAGCCGTACTCCTCCGCATACTCCCGCATGGTCATGCGGCCCAGGCCGGAATAGGGCCGGTGATAGAACCCGGCGGCGTCCACTCCCGGCGCCACCTCCCCAGGCTCCACGGGCGTCGCCGTGCTCATGACGATGGCGCCCAGCGCCTGTGGGGTCGTGCCGTTCACCTGGGCGATGTCCACCAGACGCTCCGTGAGGCTCGCCACCCGGATCCCCTCAGCCTGTAGGGCGGCCAGGGCCTGCTCGCAGTCGATGACCACCGGGCTCCCGTTCTCCAGGCGTTCGAAATCCTCCATCCCCCGACAGAAGCGCTGCAGGGAGCTCTCCTCGGCGTGTCCCCAGGGGGGAGATCCACTGCTCGCCTCCCAGAAATCCTTCACCCCCGCACCGGCATCCAGGAATTGCTTGAAGGGGGGAAGGCCCACCAAGGGGCCCAGCAGGAAGAAGAGGCCGAGGGCCATGGCCACCGAGGACTCGGGTGTGAAGAGGCGGACTCGCCGGGTCCGGTCCTTGAGGTACCCGACGATTGGCTTCCAGTTGAGGACGATGTGCCAGATCCCGGCCACGAGAAAGAGGACCATGAAGGTAGTGTGAACGGCGGTGTACTGTTCCTTCGACAGTCCGAAGAGGGTCCACCCCGCCCAGTACGCCACCCTCCCCTGGGGGCTCAGGAAGAGCATGATCCCGGAGAGGGCCAGAAAGATGAACGCCAGAAAGACGGTCAGGGATACGATACGCCGAATCTTCATGCTCGAGCCCCATTCCCCTGGAAAAGCCACAACGATGGAGAGAGAGTGGTTGGATGGGAAGGGGGCACGGGGTGTCCGAAGCCTGGCGCGAGCGGAGCGCAGCCGTCAGTATGATGAATTCCTCGACTGAGCACTCCTCAACCGCCGACGGTGATCCGCAACATCCCAACGGAGGGGCATCATGCGCTTTTCGTGGCTCCGGGCGATCTCGAGCGTCGCCTTCTTCCTTCCCTGGACCTTTGCTTGTCAGGGAGGAGGACCCGAATTCCAGATCGATTACGAGGGCTACCAGCTGGAAAACGGCCTGCAGGTCGTCCTCCACGAAGACCACTCGGACCCGGTCACATCCGTGGCCATTCTCTACCACGTGGGATCGAACCGGGAGGAGGTGGGCCGCACCGGATTCGCGCACCTCTTCGAGCACATGATGTTCCAATCCTCCCAGCACGTCGAGGAGGACCAGTTCTTCCAGACCGTGCAAGCCGCCGGCGGAACCCTGAACGGGGGGACCTCGTCGGACAACACCATCTACTTCGAGATCGTTCCGAAGAACGCCCTGGAAACGGCGCTCTGGCTCGAGTCGGACCGGATGGGTTATCTCCTTCCCACGGTGACCACGGAGGCGCTCCTCAACCAACAGGGAGTGGTGCAGAACGAAAAGCGCCAGGGGGTGGACAATCAGCCCTACGGACACACCTCCTACATGATGGACAAGCTCCTCTATCCGGAAGGTCACCCCTACAATTGGCAGGTCATTGGATCCTTCCAGGACCTGGCCAACGCCACCGTGGAAGACGTGAGGAACTTCTTCCGTCGGTGGTACGTCCCGAACAACGCCACGTTGGTGGTGGCCGGGGACGTCGATCCGGCCCAGACGAAGGCCTGGATCGAGCAGTATTTCGGGGAGATCCCGGCGGGGGATCCCGTGGCCGACCCCATGGCGCGGCCCGTTTCCCTCGTCGAGGCCAAGCGAGCCTATTACGAGGACAACTTCGCCCGCTCGCCCCAGCTCAACATGGTGTTCCCGACCGTGGAGCAGTTCCACCCCGACTCCTACGCCCTCTCCATGCTCGGCCAGCTCCTCTCCGACGGGAAGAAGACCCCCCTCTACAAGGTCATCGTGGAGGAAGAGAAGCTGGCCCCTTCGGCAGGAGCCGGTCAGAGGAGCCGTGAGATCGCAGGCTCCTTCAACATCAGCGTACAGGCCTTCCCCGGGGTCTCCCTGACCGACGTGGAGAACGGCATCAACACCGCCTTCGCCCGGTTCGAGGAGGAGGGCTTCACCGAGGAGGACCTGGACCGGATCAAGGCACAGACCGAGACCGGCTTCTACAACGGCATCAGTAGTGTCATGGGGAAGGCGTTCCAGTTGGCGATGTATGCGGAGTTCGCGGGCTCTCCCGACTTCGTCGGTCAGGACATCCAGAGCTCTCTGGATGTGACCCCCGAAGACATCTGGCGCGTCTACGAAACCTACATCAAAGGCAAGCCGTTCGTTCTGACGAGCGTCGTGCCCCGGGGCCAGCCGGAGCTGGTGGCGGAAGGCTCCGAGCTCTTCCCCATCGAGCCGGATCCCGGAAACCTGGTCAGCGCCGCGGCCGGCGTGGAAGTGCCGGCGGTGGAGCCCCTCCCTTCCAGCTTCGACCGTTCCCGGGAGCCCGAGAAGGGGCCCGCCCCCTCCGTCACTCCCCCGCCGGTGTGGACCCACACCTACGCCAACGGGCTGCGGCTGTATGGGATCGAGCAGCACGAGGTGCCCCTTGTGCAGTTCTCCCTGACGATGGAGGGAGGTGCCATCCTGGACGACCTGGACAAGGCGGGGGTGGCCAACCTCATGAGTGACATAATGATGGAAGGGACCGCCAGTCGGACTCCCCTGGAGCTCGAGGAGGCCATCGACGAGTTGGGGGCCTACCTCTCCATGTACACGGGACGAGAATCGATCGTCCTCAGCGCCAACGGACTCCGGTCCAAGGCCTCCGACATCGTGGCTCTGGCCCAGGAGATCCTCCTAGAGCCCCGCTGGGACGAGACGGAGCTGACCCGCATCAAGGACGAGACGGTGGAGAACATCAACCGGCAGAAGGTGAGCCCGGCCGCCATCGCCAACAACGTGTTCACCGCCCTGGTCTACGGTGAGAACAGCATTTTGGGCCGGAGCACACTGGGAACCGCCGAATCGGTCCAGGCCATCACCATGGACGACCTCCGGGCGTTCTACGAGGGGAACTTCTCCCCGACGGTCTCCTATATCGCCGTTGTGGGGGACATCACCCAGGCGGAGGCCATTGAACTCTTCCAGCCCCTGGAAGACGCCTGGGCCGCCAAGGACGTGGTCGAGCCGTCCTACGCCGAGCCCGGGCCCCGGACCCGGCCGGCTCTCTACTTCGTGGACGTCCCCGGCTCCCGCCAGTCCCAGATCTACGTGGGACAACTGGCCCTCCCCAGGACCCACCCGGACTTCCACGCGGCCACCGTCATGAACTACCAGCTCGGCGGCAGCTTCAACGGTGTCCTGAACATGATCCTCCGGGAGGAGAAGGGCTACACCTACGGGGCTTCGTCCGGCTTCAGCGGCGGGAGCTACCCCGGCACCTTCCGGGGCGCTTCCAGTGTGATGTCCCAGGCTACGAAGGAATCGGTGGAGATCTTCCGGGACGAGATCGCCCGGTACCGGGAGGGGATTTCCCCCGAGGACCTGGAGTTCACGAAGAACGCCCTGATCCTCTCGAACGCGAGGCGATTCGAGACGGGAAGCACGCTGCTGAGCATGCTCAACCAGATCGCAGCCTATGACCTCCCCTTCGACTACGTCCTCCAGGAAGAGCAGACGATCCGGGACATGACGCTGGAGCGGCACCGGGAGTTGGCCCAGCGGTACCTGGACCCGAACCGGATGATCTACCTGGTGGTGGGGGACGCGGCCACGCAGCTTGCGCCACTCCGCCAGTTGGGCCTCGGTGAGCCCATCCTCCTGAACGTGGATGGGAACCCGGTGAACTGAAGTGTGGGGGCCCCCGGGGCGGTGTCGCGCCCCGGGGGCTTCCTCTCCAGGAACCTCCTCTTCAGCGGGGTGCCCGACCCGGGGCGCCCGCGCCCCTCTTCTACCAGCCCCGGGCGAAGTAGGCCCAGAAATAGTCTCCCAGCTCCCACCACTTCTGCATGGTGGCGCCGGCGAAGTTGTTGGTGTACCGGGTCAGGAAGGTCCGGAAGGCCATGGGGTCCCCGTTGGCGTCCCCGTCCGTGCTCCTCTCCCTGTACATCTCCAGGGCCTTCTGCTCGATGAGGGGCTGCTCCATGAATAGCTGTTCTTCGAACTCCGCCACCGCCGGCTCCAGGTAGTCCCGGGCCCAGCCCCACTTGATCTGGGCCAGACGGTTCGCCCGCCGGAACCACCAACAGGCCGAGTCCTCCCGGTAGCTGTGCTGGCAATCCACCTTGAAGCTCTCCGGGAGATAGAGGGTTCCGGCGTAGATGGGAATCCGAGGGCTCTGCCCCGGGTTGTCGAAAGAGAAGTAGGCCACGGTCCCGATCTCGGGTGGGAGCCAATCCCGGGCCTGGATCACCTGGGAGTAGGAGCACTGCTGGGCAGCGATGGTCCGCTGGTTCTCCACGCTACCGGGTGCCACGGCGTTGAGGAGGGCGCCCCAATCCCGGCTCAGGTTCCAGTTGTTCACCATGGGGCTCTTGACCATCTCCGGATCGTCCGGGCTCCGGGCGTACCGGTTCGGGACGAGCATGTTCTGGGTCATGTCGAACTCGGTGCCCTCGTAGGTCTCCCGGTAGTAGGCCAGGACATCCTGAATCGAGACCTTCTCGTCCGGCCTCACCGAGAAGGGAAGCTCCTCCAGGTCCATGGTGAGGTTCAGTGACGGCGCCAGAGTGCTCAGGATGTAGAACTCCCGGATGGCGTAGGGCTGCCTGCCGCTGTAGGCCTTCCAGAACCTGAACTCCTCACCGCTGTCGGGATCCCACCACCCCATCTCCTGGGCCAGGGAGTGCACGTTGTCGCTGGCCATGTAGTGGTCCGCATCGTTCAGGTCCAAGGTGCTGATGCGGGGGATGTTGGCGCTCACCCCCACGTTGCCCTCGGGGATCCGGACCGCGGCCCACACGGCACCGACCTGGAAGGGACCGGCCCCCATGATCTCGAAGTGCCATACTTCCTTGGAGTCGGCGAAGGTCAGGCATTCCCCGGAGTCGCCGTAGCCGTATTCCTTCACCAGCTCCCCGATGAGCTTGATGGCATCCCGGGCCGTTGTGGTCCGCTCAAGGGCGATGGCCTGGAGGTTCTCGATGAGGAAGAGCCCCTCGTCGTTTCGTAGCTCACGGCGGCCCCCGATGGTGGTCTCACCGATCGCCAGCCCCTTCTCGTTCATGGCGGGGTAGGCCACGTTGAAATAGCGATAGGTCTGGGCCACCTCCGGGATCTCTCCCTTGAGCCGCAGTCCCCGCATGTCGTCGGGGGTCTCGTTGTGGAGCTTCCCCCAATACACGGGGCGCATGGTGCCGGCGGGATTCTCCCGGGCGGGCTCGATCTGGAGCCAGGTTCGGTAGTTGCCGTCACAGCTGTGGGCCGTCATGACGGATCCGTCGGTTGACGCGCCCTTGCTCACCTGGATGCTCGTGCAGCCACAGTCCTGCACCTCCGGGTCGCACCCGCAGTTGGGGTCTCCGGGCTCACCGGTGCAAACGGGCCCGGGGAGTTGAGTCCCCCAGGGCGAGGTCGCCTGGGGCACCATCTTGTCCCACTGGGCCGAGGCCTTCTCCACCCCGCCGGCAAGCCATGCGGCCAGGACCAGCAGCAGCCAGGTCAGGGGGGCGATGCGAATGTTGCCTTTCACGGGATCGCTCCTTCTTTGGATGTTCATCGTCCGGAGGGGTTCTCCCCGGTGACGTCTAGGGTCCAATCATTTTCCAGCTATTCAACGACCACGCGGCCCGGTCCCGCGGTGGATGGGTCGCGGAGGAAATGCCCGACCCCCGCGTCGATGACCTCCCGGTAGCGCGGGACGCCTCGGATTCTCATCGGCTTGTCCGGGTTCAGCTCCGTCCAGCTCTCCATGGTCTGGAGAACGGTGGAGGTGTGGCGACCGACCCGCACGTCGAAAGGCCAGCCGTTTTCGTCGATGGTCTCGTAGAGGAGACCCGCCTCCCCCGCCCTCACCACGAACTCGTCCTTTCCCGTGAGGAGCTGCTCACGGGTGGTCCTCCCCCGGGTGGCATCCAGGAACGGCTCCGGAGCCTCGAAGAGGAGAGATGCGGCATCGGAGAAGTCCCCCACCTCCCGATGGGAAAGTCCATGGAGGGTGGGAGGCGAGTACTCCATCCCGATGTTGAACTCCATGTCGCTGAGCATCATGGAGACGTAGGCAGCCAGCTCTTCCCCCCTGTCGTGGGCCACGATGGTACTGATGACCGGGTACTGAAGCTCGGCCTCGTGGAGGTCGATGAAGACGTCCACACCCTCCTGCCGGATCAGCTCCATGTACGCGTAGGTCGTGCGCTCCGTGAGGGTGCCGTCGGGGCGTCCCGGCCACGCCCGGTTCAGGTTGCGGATGTCCACATATGCCAGGTACTGGCGACTGGGATAATGGATGTAGACTTCTGGATCGGGCCACTGGTCCAGGGGATTAGCCCAGCGATCCCCCATGCGAAAGGTCTGCTCCCCCCAGTCCGTGGGAAGGGTGAAGTCGGGAGGATAGGCGCCGCCGACCCGGGTCACCGTGGTGGCGCTCCGGTTGCCGCTCAGAACCACGATGAGGCGGCCTGCCTGCATCTCGGCGTTCTCCGCCATGATCCACGCGGCCAGGCGCGCCGCGGGCTCCTCGGGATGGGTGCCCCCCATGACGAAAAGTGTCCCTCCCGGCTCGTCCCCCTCCAGGATGTAGACGTTGCAGTCGTTCACCGTGCCTCGCACGCCGGCGAAGTAATCTCCGAGCTTCTTCACCTCGGTGACGCCGGGCCCCAGCACCACCGCCTCCTCCCGGTGACGGTGACGGTAGAAGCTGGCTCCCGAGGTCACGAGAAGGAGGAGCCCGAAAGCTCCGAAGAGGACCTTTCGCCCCCAACTTCCCCTGCCGGCCCGATCCTGAATCTCCGGGCCCGCGTCCTGGTGTGGTCCGGCGGTGCGCTCGTTCATGCTACTTCAGCCTGAAAAGGCGGAGAAGGAATGGAACCAGCACGATGACGTAGAGGATCTCCTCCTCCCACTTCCGGCTTCGGACGAAGTTCCAGATCAGGAGCACCGCCACGTAGGCCACAAGGAGGTAGTAGAGGAGAGAGACGACCCTTTGCAGAACGACCATGGCCACGATCCTCCTACAAACCCGTGAGGAAGGAGAGACGCCCGGAGTAGACCACCATCAAGGTTCCCAGCACCATGATGATGATCCCCGGCACGACGCAGGCCCTGAGAAAGCGACCGTAGCTTTCCCCGTACCCCACGACCTCCACCGTCAGGCGTCCGATGATGGCCGTGGGGGGGAGTGCGTCTCCCAGCGGCCAGACGACGCTCATTCCCGCCAGTGCGACGATGGGGTCCAGCCCAATGTTGTTGAAGAGGAGCACCAGGGGGACCCCAAGGACGGGGGCGGCTCCCCACATGAGGACTGCCTCGGACACGGGCAGCACCAGGAAGAGCGTCGCGAAGACAAGCACGACAGGAAGTGTGACCGCCGTTACCGCCAGCAATCCACGAACCCCGGTGAGGGTCATGATCTGGACCAGCACCCCTACGCACGTGAGCGTTCCTACGAGGGGAAGGAGCTGATGAACCGTGTCCCGGGAAATCTTGAGGAAGTCCAGCCTCACCGGCGAGAAGAAGAACGACGTGGCCGCGGCGCAGGCGAACATGAAGGGCAGCCCGAGGATCGGTGTGTCGTGGGGCCACTCCCGGCCGACAAAGATGAGGAAGGCGAAGACCACGAAGGGAAGGAAGACCTTCCCCCACCCCATCCCCACCGGAGGGAGGGGAAGCTCCGCCAGGGCCTTCTCCAGGTCGATCTTCTCTCCCCGCCAGGCGAGAAGGAAGATAGTGGCCAGGGAGAGGAGGACACAGGGAAGGAGGAGGGGCCAGAAGAAGCCCACATAGGGCATGTTCACCCCCGCCGCCGTCATCATCGCCCACAAGCTCACCGGAGGCGCGGCGGCGCTGAGGCCGGCGATGATGAACACCACGGCAGCCGTCCTGACCCGGGACACTCCCATGGTCTGGAGGACCACGGCCACCATCCCCCCGGTGATCAGGACCGTCACGCTTCCCGCCCCGGTGAGGGCCCCCGGGAGGAGAAGCAGGAGCGTCAGAAGGATGACCAGGAGCGTTCGGCTCCAATGGAATCGCTGGAGGATCCCCCGTCACCGCGAACGCCACGCCCCCTGATTCCTTCAAGATGTTCATGAAGAGGGTGGCCGTGATGAAGATGAGGTTGATGTCCAGGTAGGTCATGGCCCCCTCGGCGAGGTGGCGGGGAGCCAATCCGAAGCCCCCGGCCAGGGACCCGCCCAGGGCCGCCGCGAACATGGCCAGCTCCGTGGAGACCCTGAAGGCCTTGGCGACGACGTACACAGCCACCATGACGCCGAGTACGAGCTCGGCATAGGTGAACATGCTCATGAGGAGGCCTCCCGCCTCACGCTATTTCCCGAAGACCTTCCCGAAGGCGTCGCCCATCTCCATGTTCTTCTCGAAGAGAATCAGGGGAATTCCCTCGGCTTCGGAGATGACCGTGAACCGTCGGTCCTCGTTGCCATCCTGCCGCACGATCATGACGTCGGAGAAGGGCATCACGGCGTCGATGGATTGCTCGTCGGAGTTGTCTCCCGGAGCCGCTCCCTGGGCGCGCCGGTCCATCCCCTCCACGTGAGCGCCAACGACGATGATCCCCTGCTTCCTCGCCTCCGCGATGAGAGCCTCGGTCCGGCCGAGCTCCTCCGGCATGGACACGCCGGCGGCTCCCATGCCCTTCAGGGAGGCTCCCGCGACGATGATGAGAGACTTGACGGGGTTCCCGGCCTGCTGCCGGTCGATGAGGTCCTGGGCCGTGGCTTGCTCGATGAGCTCGTGGTCCAGACCGAGCCGGCCGAGGAACAGCTTCACATAGGTGGGTCCCGGGCTCTGGCCGCAGGAGGTGAGGAGGATCGGGGTCTCCCCCGTCACCAGCGCCCCCTGGGCTCGTAGCGGCCCGAATCCGGCCGCCGTCATCAGGAAGAGAGCCACCAGCCGTGCCATCCAACGGCTCTGCCGCGTCATGATCCTTCCTCCGTGAAAAACGCCACGCAAACGCTACCGGAAGCAAACTAGGTCATCAACGCGGTCGGCGCACTGGCTGAAGCGCCCTCGTCGGGGTCGTGAGCACGTCCCCGGCCCCACAGGCCCAGCGCGGCCAAGGCGCAAACATAGGCCAGGCTCAGGAGCCAGAATCCCGGGCCGCTCCCCCGAGCTCCGTCCCTCATCCTCGTCGTGGCCAGGGGAGGAAGGGGGATGGGGTCCCACGGGACGCCGAAGCGTAGAGAGAGCCCCTGTATGTGGAGAAGATGCACGATGGGGATTCCTCGCGCCGCCATCTCGAAGAGGACTCCCCGCTGCGCCGGCGGCGGAAGGCTCAAACGGCTCGCCAGCTCCGTGCTCAGGCCGGGCGGGACCTTCAGGATCTCCGGGCTGGCGCCCAGGGTGGCCTCGCTCCCTCCGATGTTCACGAAGACCGCCGGATCTCCGTAGATCCCCACGCGCTGCGCCACGTTGACCGCCAGGTCAGGCTCGTTCAGAAGGGGAATCCCGCGAGCCCGGATCTTCCGGGTCAGGCGCCCTCGCACCTCCGGATCGAACCCTCCTCCTACATCCCCGGATCCCCCGAGTGAAGCAGCGGAAACGGGGGCGTGGAGGACCCCCCGCTCCAGGAGGAGCTCGTGGAGGTCCAGGAGATCGAACTCTGGGCGCGTGGCTCCGTAGGAGGACGCTCCCAGGGAGAGGATGACCACGGGAACCGCGCGAACCGCTTCCACGGCCGAGAGTGTGGCTACCAGAAGAGCCGGAAAGGACCCGGAGGCCGCCACGGCTACCGTGTCCCCCGAGGAGAGCCCGGCCTCCCGAAGGAGGTGGACCAGGAGGCCGGCGAAATCAGGGTTCGTCGTGGTTCGCTTGGCCTCGATCTGGCCGAGGGTCGTGAACAGCTCGGAGTATTCCGGTCCGATGAGGCAGGTCCCGTTCGGATCGGTAGCCGCCGGCATCGGCAGGTTCTCCTCCCCGCAGTGGGCCGCGGCGATCTCCAGTGACTCCTCCATTGTCCGGGCTGCATCGAGCATGGCTGGAGTCCAGGGGATCTGGGGCCCGGGACCCCACATCCGCAGCAAGAGCCATCCGCCCAGCGAGACCACCCCGGCCCCCATCCAACGAAAGCGCATCGAGGAAGCGCCCGGGCCGGTCGCCTCCCGCCTCACAGGAGACCCATCATCCGGCCCAGCCACCCGATGGCAACGGTGGCGGTGAGGAGTGACCCCAGAGTCACGAGAACCCCCTGCCGCTCGAAATGGTTGGCGATGAGCCCGGGAATGACCCAACCGATCACCGTGTACTCGAGGGAAAGGGGAAAGACGGCGGGAAGGAAGGCGCGCCACAGAATGGACCAGACTCCCCCGACGAGGATCAGGAAGACGAACCTTCTTCTTCCAAAGAGGATCAGCCATCGGCTCGCAAGAGCGTAGACCCAGAGAGTGAGAAGCGCGGCAGCCAGGGTCCCGACGATGCGCTGCGGGTCGGAGATGAAGAGGACCAGATAGCTGGGGACGATGATCCCGCCGGGATAGACTCCCGTGAGTCCGATGACTGCCAGGGAGATCAGGAGTCCGATGAAGGGGAGCTCAAATCCCATAGGGCTCACCTACCTTGTCCCAGTATCGGACCAGGCTCGCGCCCAATCCCCCGATGTTCCCGAAGCCGAAGAGGATCCCCTCCTCCCCTTCCCCGACCCCCGACCCTGTCGTGATCCGCCTCATCAGCTTCCTGGGGTGAGCCGGAGCGAGAATCTCCACGCGTTCCGCCTCGGGTAGGCGCCTGAGGCGGTACCTCAACGCCCGAGCGTGGAGGCCCGTGACATACAGGCGCCGGAAGCGCCCCAGGAATCCCTCCCTCAGGGCCTCGGCCCATTGGAGGGTCCGATCTCCCCGGTCGGCACGGAGGCTCAACAGTCCGACGCAACCACCCACGTTCGGATCCTCCTCTCCCAGGACATGGTCGTAGATCCGGAGGGTGGACTCGGGGTCGTTGGCGGCGAAAGCGTTCACGAGAAGCCACGCCACCCGTCCATCGGGAGGGGGATATCTCCAGACCCTGAGAGCGCCGAGGTCCCCGTGGGCCATCGAGAGGCCCCTGTGAATGGCCTCCTCCGGGACGCCCAGGGACCGGGCAGCCGCCCACACCAGATCCAGGTTCGACGCGAACCTGCCTTTTCCACCGGGCACCGGCGCCGTCCCGGCCGGAACCCTCTCCACCGAGCCACCGGCACGCCCGACCTGGTCCGCAAAGACCTGCTGCCACTCCACTTCCGGGACGAGGGCCCTGGCCCCGGGAGGAACGTCGAGTGCCAGTACGGACCCCACCGCCTCCGGAGAGGTCCCCTGGGCTTCCATGTGGTCCACCCGGAAGTTCGTAACCAGGACGAGCTGTGGTTGGAGGATCCGTTGGGATTCCACGCGGTGGTTGTCTGGGTGCAGGCTCATGACCTCGGCCACCACGGTGTCCGCCCCGAGCCTCGCCCCCAGGCGAAGCAGCCGCTTCTGCTCGATGATGGACGGGGAGCCGAGCCGCCGGATCTCCTCCTCCTTGCCGTCGGGAAGGACGTACGCCGCCTCCGAGCCGGTGCTCTTCGCCAGAACCGTCCGTCCGCTCTCCCGGAGTACCGCCGCGAGCAGTCGGGTGACGCTGGTCTTCCCCCGGGTCCCCGTAACGGCGACGCGAAGAGGAATGCTCCGACGGTGCCGGGCGAGTCGAACCGACTCCGCGACGAGGAATCCCAGCCAGACGGCCGCGAGAAACAACAGGACGAGGGTTGGAGCCATCACCGGACCCGTGCGTGAGGATCTCGTTGGGGGAACGGCACCGTTCCCCGTGGGGAGCATATCACGGAGTCCGGGGACGAGAAAGGAGGGACCGGACGTCACGGAGGGAGCGGGGCTCGCCGGACCCCACTCCACCCCCCCCGCCGCCGGCGCCGGGAGGTTCGGAATGGGCCCAACCCCCACCACCGTCCCTGGTTCAACATCTGCCTACATATTCTTCCCCTTTCAACACTCGGCTCCGGACCCGTGTCTGGGAAGGAACGTTGCCATTTTCGGCCCGCCCCCTTCTTTTCGGCCTCGGCCCCTCCCGGAGCGGGGATATCGAGACCCGCACGAGGCCGGGGCAGAAGTCGGTCGGAAGGAGACCCCAACCAGGTTGACGTCTCTCATGCAGAATAAGGTGTTTCTCTGGGCCCTTCTCGCGCTGGTCCTTCCCGCCACCGCAGCGAGCCAGGAGACGTATTCCCTCGAGGAGCTCCTGCGGCTTGGGCGGGAACAGAATCCCACGCTCCAGGCCCTCCGGGCAAACGAGACCGCGTTGGAGGCGGATCGCAGGGCTTCAGGACGCTGGGAAAACCCGGAGCTGGGGTTCGAAACCGGCACCGGGGACCCCTCTGAAGGGGGAGCGAGCCGGTCCTTGGAAGGGTTCACCCTGAGCCAGACATTGGAGAACCCTTTCCGCCGCCACTACCGCCTGAGCGCCATGGGCTCCCTCTCCGATGCGGCAGGGGAGGAGTTTCGGTCCGGGCTGCTGGATCTGGAATATGAGATCCGCCTTCACTATTACCGGATCCTCTACCTCTCCGAGCTCTCCCGCCTGGCCCGGATCAACGAGGAGGCCCTGGACGAGATCCGCGGTCTCATCGAGACCCGGGCCGCGCTGGGGGAGGTGAAGGAGCTGGAAGCCATCCGACTTCGGGTGGAGGCTCTCCGGGCCCGAAACGAGACCGAGGCCGCCGAAATGGAGCTGGAGCAGTACCGAAAGCACCTGAATACATTTCTCGGCAACGCGCTTCCCGCGGACTTTCAGCTGACGGGCAGTCTGGCTGCGGACGAGCCCGAACCCGACCTGGACTCCCTCGTCCAGCATGTCCTACCCCAGCATCCCGACCTGGCTCGGGCGGGGATGGAGCGGGAGGCGGCAGTGGCAACCATGAAGGCCACGGGAGTGGCCTGGATTCCGGATCCCGTTCTGACGGGGTCTTCCAGGAAGGAGCTGGATGGCGATATCCGGACGCTGGGGATCGGAATCCGCATTCCCCTCTGGAGCTTCCCCCGTCCGGCATTGGAGCGAGACCGCCAGCGGGTCCGTCAGATGGAGGAGAAGGAGAGCGCCCTTCTCCTGGAGCTCCAGGCCCAGCTCATGATCCACCACAACCATCTTCGCCTCGCTCGGCAGACCCTGAACCTCTTCCAGGACGGACTCCTGGAGGAGTCTGAGGCCAGCATGGAGATCGCCGAGGCAAGTTACCGGGAAGGAGAGATCTCCTTCGTGGAATATCTCGACGCCAGGCGGACCTACCACTCCATTCAGATCGAGTACCACCAAGCGCTCTACGACTGGAGTGTCGAGCGTGCCGCGTTGGACAGAGCCGCGGGAGGTGGGACGCTGTGAGCAGGAAGGACACCCTGGAGAAGGCCCTCCCCACGGAGGTAGCAAGGAGGCGTTTCGTGGAGTACGAAGGAGCAGGGCGGACGGTCCGGTGGACCCGTTTCACGGGCAGACACATCTCTCTCCTCGTGGTTTTCCTCCTGGCGTGCTCGCCGGGGGGGGCCGGGACCCCCGATGCGAGCGGCGAGCCGGAACCTGAGGCGCACGCCGACGTGGTGCACGTGGAGCCGGGGAACGTGGAGGCATGGAACCTGGACGTGGGCTCCGTGGGGTACACCCAGGTCACCGCCGAGCTGGAGCTGCCGGGCGTCCTGACCACCAACCAGAACCAGACGGCGCGCATCGGCCCCCTGGTGGCCGGCCAGATCGACGAGGTCCGGGTGGACCTGGGGGATCGGGTGAAGGCCGGACAGACCCTGGTCCTCCTCAACGCCCCCGAGTTCACGCGAGCCCAGACAGAGTTCCTCCAGGCCTACGCCCAGGCGGAGCTGAGCAGGAAGGACTACGAGAGGTCGGTGGCCCTTCGGGACCGGCAAGCCATCGAGGAGCGGGAGTTCCTCCGGCGCCAGTCCCTCTTCGAGCAGGACCTGGCCAAGCTCCGGGCCGCAGAGGTCATTCTTCACTCCCTGGGCGTGGAAGAGGAGCGTCTCCGGGCCATCTCCGCTGGAGTGGACGTGTCGGTCCCGGTGGAGGACCACGCCGCGGTGGAGCCCCTTCTCCCCATCCGTAGCCCCCTGAGCGGCGCCGTGCTCACCCGGGACGCCGTCCTGGGGGACCAGGTCGAGCCCGGCCAGGTCCTGTTCACGGTTTCGGACCTGTCCACCCTCTGGGGAGAGATGGACGCGTACGAGCACCAACTCTCCTCTCTGGACCCGGCCGCCGAAGTCGTGGTTCGCTCACCGCTCCTCCCGGACGCGGACTTCCCGGCCCGGATCATCTTCATCTCCGACCAGGTCGACCCCGAGCTCCGGACGGTACGGGTCCGCCTCGAGGTGCCCAACCCGGAGGGTCTGCTCAAGCCCAACATGTACGTGTCGGGCTTTCTCCGAGTCCGTGATCCGACCCAGGAGCGTATGGTGGTCCCCGCCGATGCGGTCCAGCTCCTGGAGGGCCGGCACGTGGTGTTTGTCGAAGGGCCTCCCGAAGAGGGCGAGGACCACCGGATCTTCGAAGCCGTGGACGTGATCCCCGGGGAAACGCTGACCGTAGGCCAGGTCATCCTGGGGGGCCTGGACGGATCGGAGCGGGTGGTGAGGCGAGGAGCCTTCACGCTGAAGGCCGAGCTCACCAAGGGGGCCGGGGGACACGAGCATGTGCACTGAGCCCATTCGCCGCTGGTGGAATAAGGGGGCACCCCCGATGACCTGTGCCGGGGGTTCCCGATGATCGAGAAGGCTATTCGTTTTCTGATTCGCCAGCGAATCCTGGTCACCGGCGTTACGCTGCTCATCGCCGGTCTGGGCGTGGTTGCCTATCGGCACCTCATCATCGACGTCTTCCCCGACCCTTCCCCGGCCCTGGTGCAGATCTATACCGAGGCCGAAGGCCTGGCACCCCAGGAGGTGGAACAGCTCGTCTCCGTCCCGGTGGAGGCCGCCATGTCCGGACTCCCCAGGGTGGAGCGGATCCGGAGCACGTCGACCTACGGCCTCTCCCTGGTCAACGTCTACTTCGAGCAGGGCACGGACATCTACTGGGCCCGACAGGTATTGGCCCCTCGCCTCCACGAGATCAAGGCCGACCTCCCCCCCCAGGCCGGAGACCCTTTCCTGGGACCCATCGCCACGGGCCTGGGGCTCGTCTACCTGTATTACCTGGACGGGCCTGACGGAACCTCCACGATGGAGCTCCGGACCCTGCAGGACTGGCTCGTGAAATACGAGCTCAAGTCTGTGCCCGAGGTCTCGGAAGTGCTGAGCATCGGCGGTGACATCAAACAGTACCAGATCCTGGTGGATCCCAATGCTCTTCTGAGCTATGACCTGACCCTCACTGACCTGATGGACAGGATCCAGGCCAGCAACCGGAATGCCGCCGCGGGCTTCATCACTCGGGGCCCGGAGGAATTCGTGGTCCGGAGCATCGGACTGGTCCAGAGCGTCGAGGATCTCCAGAAGATCGTCGTCGCTTACCGGGGCGGCACTCCCATCTACCTCTCCAGCGTCGCTCGGGTGGAAGTTCTTCCCGCCATCCGGCGGGGCGCCGCGCTGGCGAACGGAGAGGGGGAGAAGGTCGTGGGCATGGTGTTGAAGCTTTTCGGCTCCAACACTGCCCGCGTCATCGATCGCCTGGAAGAGCGAATGGAGGCCGTGAACGCCAGCCTTCCCGACGGCGTCCAGCATCGTTCCCTTCTACAACCAGGCATCCTTCGTCAGGGCGTGCTTCAGCACGGTGGCCTGGAACCTGGCGGTTGGGGTCCTCCTCGTGATCGGGGTCCTCTTCCTCTTCATGGGGCATCTCCCGTCGGCGTTTCTCACCATGCTGACGTTGCCGTTCTCGGTCCTCTTTGCCTTCATCCTCATGCAACGAGCTGGGATGGCCGCCGATCTCATGTCCTTCGGAGGGCTGGCCATCGGCATCGGCCTCATCGCCGACGCGGCCATCATCTACGTGGAGAACACGTATCGGCACCTGCAGAAGGGAACGGACCGTCTCGATGCGCTCGTCAGGAGCGGACAGGAGGTGACCCGGCCTCTCTTCTTCGCCATCCTCATCATCATTCTGGTCTTCCTCCCCATCTTCACACTCCAGGGCCAGGAGGGGATCATGTTCCGCCCCATGGGCTTCGCCATATCGGCGGCCCTGGCGGGCTCCCTCCTCTTCACCCTGGTGGCCATCCCCGCCCTGGGATGGTACGTCCTGAAGGCCCCGGCCGAGAACGCACCGGAGGACCCGGTGCTGATCCGGGGCCTGAGACACTACTACCTTCCCTTCTTCGACTGGTGCCGCGAGCGCCGACGAGGGGTGTTCCTGGTGACGGGAGGTGTGCTGGCCATCGGCTTTCTGCTCCTACCCTTCATGGGCAGGGAGTATATGCCGACCCTCAAGGAGGGCACCCTCCAGCTCGAGGTCACCATGAATCCCAATGTGAGCCTGGACAACTCGGTGGCCATGGGAACGGAGGTGGAGAAGAGGCTCCTGGAGATGCCCGGGGTGGAGGGGGTCCTCACCCGGATCGGGCGAGGGGAGGCGGGAAGCCACGGCCACTTCGTGAACGACCTTCAGATCCTGATCCAGTTGGACCACAAGCGCTCGGCCTGGGAGGGAGGGAGTCTGGAGTCCGTACAGGCCGCCATCGGCGAACGCCTCGCGGATCTTCCGGGCATCAATCTCAACCTCTCCCAACCCATCGCCCACAACCTGGACGAGCTTCTCACCGGCACTCGCGCACAGCTCGCGGTTCGGATCTACGGGGAGAACTTCGACACCCTCCAGATCCTCTCGGAAGAGGTTGAGGGGGTGCTGTCGGGACTGGAGGGAGCCGTGGACGTCCAGACGGAGCAGTTCACGGGGCAGAACAACCTGGTCATCCACCTCAATCGGGAAGCCCTGGCACGGAACGGCATGGCCGTGGACCGGGTCCAGCGCACGGTGGAGGCAGCCATCGGAGGCGTGGTGGTAGGGCAGGTCTACGAAGGCCGGCAGCGCTTCGATATCTTCATGCGCTTCCTGCCCGAATACCGAGGCGACGTTCGACAGATCCGGGACCTCCTGATCCCCCTCCCCGACGGAGCCCGGCTTCCTCTCCACCAGCTCGCCGAGGTGGAGGAGGTGGAAGATGCTCGGGTCGTCAGCCGGGAAAACGGACGGCGCTACAGTACGGTCCAGGCGAACATCCGGGGGCGCGACATGGGCCGCTTTGTGGAGGACGCGGAAGCCGCCATCGCGGCGCGAGTGGACGTGCCCGCCGGCTACACGGTCCGCTGGGGAGGTCAGTTCGAGCTTCAGGAGCGTTCGAGGAGAACCTTCCTCCTGGTGACCCCCCTCACCCTCCTCCTGGTCTCGATCCTCCTCTACACCATCTTTGGATCAGCGAAAGAGGCGGGGGTGATCCTCATCAACATCCCCCTCGCCCTCACCGGCGGGCTGGCGGCTCTGCTGATTTCGGGCCAGTACATGAGCGTACCGGCCTCCATCGGCTTCATCGCGATCTTCGGAATCGCCCTCGAGGATGGGCTGGTCCTCCTGACCACCATCAAGCGGCGCCGCTCGGAAGGAGAGATACCGGCCGATGCCGTGCGCTACGGGGTGAGCACGAAGCTCCGGCCGGTGCTCATGACCACCTTTACCACCGTGTTCGGAATTCTGCCGCTTCTGCTGGCGCGGGGGCCCGGGGCGGAGATCCAACGGCCGCTGGCCGCTGTCGTGGCCGGCGGGCTGCTGACCAGCACCCTGGTCACCCTGGTGGTCCTGCCCCTGGCGTATCAGACGCTGCTGGAGCGGGAGGTGGCGCTTACTCGGCGGGAATCATCCCCGCCTCTTCCACCTCATCGTCGGGCGAGAACCAGAGGAACAGGGGCAGAAGAATAAGGCCCGCCAGCCCGATGAAGGCCAGGGTGACGAGAAGGACGCCCACCACCGCGAACTCGGGGCCCGAGCCGTCCATCGAGGGTCTTCCCTGAGTCCAAAGGAGCGCGGCGGCGACCATGGAAACGCCCAGAAAGGCCGCCGCGCGTCCAAAGTGGAGGGATTTCCCGGCCTCCTCCTCCCCAACCGGAAGCACGTTGAGGCACGCCACGACACACGCCATGAGCCCAAGTACCCCGAGAAACCAGAAGGCCGGAACCATATAGGGGTTCCGGGAGACCGCCACGAGTCCGGAGAAGCCGATCCACAGCACAAGGAACACGGCGGCCAGCAGAACGAAGCCTCGGTACAGGGTGCCGAGCATTCCGGCAGGTCTTGTGGCACCAGACGACATACACCCCTCCGTCAGGTTGGCCGAGCTCGTCGCCGCCATCATTCCTCGACGCACGGTTCGGAGAACGGGTGTAGGAAGATGTCGTCAATTTCTGGTCTTTATGTTATTTATGCAATGAGAATCTTTCATCTACCATCATTTTCCCCGTAAATGCTGGATCCGAGGAGTGGGTCTCCTGCCGGACTCTGAAGGTGATGGGGAGGGAAATCCAGACCGGCACCCGCTTGTCCCGGTTCAGGGCGGGGGTGAACTCGATGATACCTGCCACCTGGAGGGCCGCCTGGTCCAGCGCCCGGTGTCCGGAGCCGGTCTTGATCAGGGTCTGACGAACGACCCCCTCCTCATCGATCTGAAACCATACCTCCGCGGTCCCGCCGATGCCCGCATCCCTGAGGAGGGGTGGGTATTCCCTCGCCAGAGCCCGTTCGAGCTCGTCACGGTTCTTGATGTCGGGGCGCACCGTCATGGGGGTGAAGCCGGGAGTCTCGGCCATGGACGACGTAGCGGCCGAGTCCGGAGGGGGAGGAAGAACCCCCACCGGATTCTCCTCGAAGGTGGTCCGGGGAATCGTGAGGCCCTCGTCGATCTCCGCCGTGGAGATAACAGGCGCCGCCGGGCGTTGGATCTCCCGGGGCTTCGGGGGCACCGTGACCTCGGGAGGAATGTCCATGACCCTGAACTCCTTCGCATCGACGCTGAAGTCCTGCGCGGTCAACCGCGGCCAGAGGTTGAGCAAGGCGAAATGAGCCCCCGTAGCGAGAATCAGGGACCCCCAGAACCAGGAGGAGAACGAGTTCTTGAAGTGGTCGTTGGCGGTCATCGGGAACTCCTCTCGCGATGGGCTCCCGACGGCCGGAAGAACCGTGAGGGCGCTCCGCCGGGGCAAGGGGCGCGGACGAGAACCGACATCGGGTCGCTCGAGAGCCCTCAGACCCTTTGACGTGCCTCCCGGGGGTTCTTGCACATCTCGTTTTCTCGATGGGGTCGTCCTGGGATCCCGACTCGGGACACCAGGGGAGGCTTCAGGGCCCGTCCCGTCCCCGCCCCAGGGGGCCCCTCCCGGAACGATTCTTCTTCGGGGGCCTTTCGTGGCGGTGGGACCAGGCGGAAGGCGGCTCTCCGGGGCGCCGAACCCGATCCGGTGCAGCCGTATCCTGGCCCCGGGGTCCCTGGGAGCCCGGTGCTCCTCGGCCGATCGCCGGCGGTTCCCTGCCGTGCCATTCCTCGCCCCGGGCGAGGACCGCCTTGATGCCCCTGAATGCGGCCTCGTAGAAGAACTCGGAGCGACCGAACGCGGGACGAAGCTCGTCCAGCCAGGCAGCGGAGGGATCGAACCGGGCGAAGAAGGGCCGACCGACCCAGGACGGATCCCTGCCCTGGAGAAACCTGAGCACGAACACATCCTGGCCTGCCACCCGACTCACGCCTCCCACCAGGACCTTCCCAGGGGTGGCGGACATCACCGGACCGCGGACCGTCCTGGCGAGGCCCGAGACCTGGCGATAGGCACCATTGTAGATCTCCAGAGCCTCTACGAGGGGAACCTTGAAGTAGTGCTGGGCCCCGGTATCTCTCGCCACGAACATGTAGTAGGGCACCATGCCGAGCTGGACCTGGGTTCGCCAGAGTGCGCCCCATGTGCCCGAGTCATCATTGACCCCCCGGACCAGGGGAGATTGGGTCCGGATCACCGCACCGCTTCCCCGGATCCGGCGAATGGCCTCACGAGCCACGTCGGGCTCCAGCTCGCGAGGATGGCTGACGTGGGCCATGAGGGCCACGTTCCTGGCAGAAGCGCGTATCTCCTCGAAGAGTCGGACGAGGTCGTCGGCATCGTCGTCGGTTACAAAACGATGGGGCCAGTAGGTGAGGGACTTGGTGCCGATGCGGATGTTCTTCACATGGCCCAGCGAGGGCCTCAGGAGGGGCTCGATGTAACGGCGCAGGACTTCGGTGCGCATCACCAGCGGATCACCGCCGGTCACGAGAATGTCGGTTACTTCGGGGTGGCGCTCGAGGTAACGGACCAGCGAATCCGTCTCATTGGACTCGAACCGGAAGGCATCGGGCTGGGCAAACTGGGCCCAGCGGAAGCAGTAGGTGCAATAGCTGTGACAGCTCTGGCCTGCCGCGGGAAAGAACAGAACCGTCTCACGGTACTTATGCTGAAGTCCCTGCAGGGGCTTGCCGTCCAAGCGGGGGACGTTGTACGCCTTCTGGCCGGCGGGATGGACGTTGAGCTGGAGCTGGATCTTTCGGGCTGTGCCGGCAACGACCTCTTCCGGGACGCCCGCGCGCACCAAGCCGAGGATCTCGGAAAGCTGATGAGGCCTCAGCATGCCGGGCTGAGGAAAGACCAGGCGGAAGATAGGGTCGTCGGGAACAGCGGACCAATCAATGAGCTCCCGGATCACGTACTCGTTGACCCGGAAAGGGAGGACGGCGGAGACGGCGCGCATCGTCTGCCGCTCTGTCCGGGACAGGGCTCGGAGATCCGGGATCTCGTCCACGTCGTCCCGGGTGAAGACCCGGTACCTCTCCTTGGCTGATGAGATGGCGCGCCACCTCCATTCGGGGTTGGAAGGGTGCATCCATGATGGAGGCGGGCCTCGAAGAGCCGCCTCTGGATCGCGACGATGGGTCTTGTTCAGCGTAATGGAAGCACAGCGCCCCCTCGACCACCACCCCTTCCCTCTCCTGCCATTCTAGTGCCTTCGCGCGGCCACGCAAGCCGACCACCAGCCGCCCCGGGGAGGCAGCGCCGCCACGGGTTTCCACCATCGTGGGCTCAGACGTTCGCCACCCGGAGGACCTCCTCCACCGTGGTGACCCCCTCCCGAATCAGGCGGAGGCCGTCGTCCTTGAGGAGGCGCATACCCCGGGCCAGGCCGAGCTTCTCCAGCTTGCTCGCGCTGGCGTCCTCCTGGACCGCTGCTCGGAGGTCCTCGTCCATGACCAGCAGCTCGTAGATTCCCGTGCGGCCTCGATATCCCGGTGCCCCTACACTCTGAGCACCCCTCCCCCGCAAAGACCTGCCCAGCTCCGTCGCCTCGGGGCCCAGGGCGGATCGCTCCTCCCGGGTCAGCCCCACCGGTTCCCGGCAACTGTCTGGCAGATCCGCCGAACCAGGCGCTGGGCCAGAACGGCCTCGACGGTGCTGGCCACCAGGTAGGGTTCGATCCCCAGGTCCACCAGGCGAGTCAAGGCCGTGGCCGCATCATTGGTGTGGAGCGTGGAGAGGACCAGGTGCCCCGTGAGCGCGGCGTGGGTGGCGATGTCCGCCGTCTCCTGGTCCCGGATCTCCCCCACCAGCATGATGTCGGGGTCCTGCCGGAGAAGGGCCCTGAGGGCGCTTGGCGAAAGTCAGGCCCACCTTCTCGTTCACCGGCACCTGGGGGACTCCCGGGAAGCTCGTACTCCACCGGATCCTCCACCGTGATGATCTTCTCCTTGCCCCGTTCGGATCCGGTCCACGGCAGCGTAGAGGGTCGTGGTCTTCCCCGAGCCCGTGGGCCCCGTGGACAGGACGATGCCGTGGGGCTTGTGAGATGATGGCGGAGAAGCCGAGTCAGGGTGTCGCCGGCCATCCCCAGCTCCTCCAGGTCGATCCGGCCCGCCTCCTTGTCCAGGAGCCGGAGGACGACGCTCTCCCCGTGGAGAGCCGGCAGGGTGGAAACCCGAACGTCCACCTGGCGGTCGTGCATCCGGAGCCGGATCCGGCCATCCTGGGGAATGCGCCGCTCGGCGATGTCCAGCTCCGCCATGATCTTGAGACGGCTGACCACGGCCGCGGCCAGGCGTTTCGGAGGCGCCACGGCGTCCTGGAGGACCCCGTCGATCCGGTACCGGACCCTCAGGCCCCCCGGGTAGCTCTCCAGGTGGACGTCGGAGGCCCGGGCATCCAGCGCCTCCAGGAGGAGGAGGTTCACCAGCTTCACCACTGGGGCCTCGTTCGCCAACATTACGAGGTCGTCCAGAGCGGAATCCATTTCCCCCCCGGGACGGATCTCCTCAGCCATCCCTGCCACCACCCCCTCGGCCGTAAGATCGTCCGAGGAATAGACCCGACGGATGGCGGCCCGGACCTCCGGCTCCGGGAGGCGAACGAGCTCCACCGGAACGCCGGCCAGGAGACGGATGTCGTCCAAGGCCCTCTCATCCACCGCCTCGGCCCAGGTCGCCGCCAGGATCTTCCCGTCCCTCCTCATGAGAGGCATGAGGGCGTGGTGCTCCAGGTACTCCGCGGTGAGGCCCGAGGAAAGCCTCTCGGAGGCCTGGAGGGCCGTCGTAAGGTCCAGCTCGGTCATCCCGCTCCGTCCTCTCGATTCCGGAAGGGCAGCAATCGGAACCCGTCCGAGCGACCCGTATCGGGGCGGACCGAGTCCGGGCGAATGGTGTCGAACCGAATCGTGTCGGGCACGAGGCTATCGGGCACCAACCCCTGGAGCGACGGGGGAAGCAGCGACTTGATGGGTACCAGCTCCTTCAACAGCTCGGTGTTCCCTTCGATTTCCTCCCTGAGCCGCCGCTCGTCCTCGTCGTTGGCCACGACGAAGGGAGTGAGGAAGAGGAAGAGCTCGGCGTTGGTCACCGACTCCCGGGTCGTCCCGAAGAGATACCCGAGAATGGGAATGTCCTTGAGCAGGGGAATGCCCGTCCTGGACTCCTCGGTCTGTTGATCCACGAGCCCACCGATGACTACCGTCTGGCCGCTCCGGGCCAGGATCTGGGTCGTGGCCTCCCGGGTGCTGATCACGGGGGCTCCGAACTGGGTCTCCGCGGTGGCGCTGCTGACGCCCTGGGTCAGGACGAGATTGACGTACCCGTCCTCGTTGATGGTGGGAAGGATGGTCAGGGATGTGCCCACGTCCCTGTACTGGACGATCTCCTGGGAGACGCCGGCGTTCTGGGCCGTGGTGTAGGACGCCTGGATGAAGGGACGCTCGCTCCCCACCAGGATGTGAGCCTCCTGGTTGTTCTGGGCCTGGATCAGAGGACGAGAGAGGATCCGGACGCTCCCCGAAGCGGCCAGAGCGGAGAGGGTGGCCCCCACATCGATGTCGCCCGTCCGCAGAACGTCCAGTGTGAAGCTCCCCGTGGGGTCCGGGCCAGGGAGGTACACCGTGGTGCCCTCCCCCCCCGTCTCCTTGACGTCGGAGGCGTAGAAGTCCATCCCCACGTTGAGGTCTCCCGTCCTCCGGACCTCGGCGATGACCACCTCGATCACGACCTGGAGCGGACGGAGGTCCAGCGCCTGGATCGCCTGCTCGATGATGCCCCAATCGCCGGCGGTTGCTCGGACGAGAAGGGAGTTGGTGATCTCGTCGGGGACGATCTGCACGTCCCCTTCCAGTTCCCCGGACGCCACCTGGAAGGTCACCGGCCCCTGCCCTCCCACCGCCATCCCTTGAGCCTGTTGGGTCGCTTGTTGCTCCAAAGCCTGCAGCTGCTGGGAAAGGGTCTGGGCACCCTGGGCTCGGGCGGCGCTCCCCACGGGGATCGAGCCCCCGAAGAGGGCCTGGAGGGTTCCGGCCAGAACCAGGGCTTTGGCATGTTGCAGCCGGTGGATGTAGAGCTGCCGAGGCTCCAGCGCTTCCCCTTCCTGGACAGCGGGTCCCTGGAGCCTCAGGAACCCCGGCTCCTCGGAGACCGAGACGCCGTGGGCAAGGGCGAGGCTCCGGATGAGAGAAGCGACCTCCTCTCGCGTGACGGGTTGGGCGGTCCGAAGCGTCACCAGCACATCCGGCATGTTGGTGGACACCACATTGATCCCGGCTGCCTGTCCCATGGCCGTGACGACGTACCCCAGGTCCAGGTTCTGGAAGTTCAGGGTGATCCCTTCCTGGGGAGTCTGGACCGCCTGCTGCTGCCGGCCCGTGGGTCGATTCGGCACCTGCCCGGAAGCCGTGTCCGGCCTCGGCCCCGCCGCCGTGATCAGGAGGGCGGTCCAAAGAACGATCGCACGCATGAACTGCTCCGGTCTCTCCCTCATGGATTCAGCCCTCCTCCTCCACCCCCCCGGGGCCGGACAATCACCCTACCGGTCAACGGGACTTCGGTCCCAGGCTGGACGATCTCCAGGGGGCGGATCATGACGGCCCCTCCCGGACCCTGACCTCCTCCCCGCTGCATCTGCCCTCGCTGCTGCTGAAGGTTCCGGATCATCTCCTGTACCCTGCTCTGGAGCGCTTCCATGTCCCGGGCGTTGCTCTGGGCTCTCCCTCGGGCGGAGCGAGAATCCGAGCTCGCGGAGTGAATCGGCTCCACCACCGGCAGCGTCAGGGTCTCGTCCTCACTCACAAGGGTGGCGCTCTCCCCGTCTACGGCGGCCAGTGTGTAGCCCACCACGGACTCTCCCAGGAGAAGGGCCAGTGGAACGGAGTCGTCCACCTGGACCATGGCCAGCGCGAGGTTGTCGCCCATGATGGCAGCCCCCACCACCCGCAGGTCCGGACCTCGTTGCCTTCGATCGTCACGGGCCGCCGTCACGGGCTCCACCTGCTCACTCGGGAGCCGGTACCGCTCCGGGAGGGGCGTGCGATCGGGCTGGAACGGATCGTGATTGACGGCTTCCAGGATCTCGTCTTCCGTGACCCGGGGATAGACGATTCCGGACAGGGACTCCATCCCGGAGACGCCGGGTCGGCCCCCCGATTCTCCCGGGGCCGTCTCCGCTCCCTGCTCCTGGCTGGCCACCTGCGTCGGATCGGCCACCGGCGCTTCCTGCCCGGGCCCGGCGGCCGCCACGGCCAAGGGGGATTCCTCCACCCGGAGCGCGCCGACCACAGTGGCTCCAAAGGTCACGGCGGAAGCCGCGAACACCACGGCAACCAACGCCAAGGACACTCCAACTGCGCCTCTCATGAGGTCCCCTCCTTCAAGTCGGTCCCCTCCAGAGCAAGGTCCGCCGGCGGGCCAGCAGCCTCCCCCAGTCGGGCGAAGCCATCCACGATCAACTGAAACCGCACCACGCCCGTGGGGACGGGCGCCCCGGGCCCCCCACCCCTCCCCCCCGTTTCCGGACGAGCCACCTCGGGCTCCAGCGCCACGCCCCGAACGCGCAGGAGAAGCCGGCTTCCCTCGATCTCCCTGAGAAAGCCCAGGACCCCTTCGAGGTCGCTCTCGCCCCGAACGTGGAGGCGCACCACCGAGAGGCCTGGAGGAGGGACCTCCCCCCGCTCCAATTCCCCGGACCCGATCTCCTCCAGAAGGACCCGGTTGCGGCCCGCCCAACCCTCCAGGTAGTCCGAGAGCTCCCCTTCGGCCAGAGGGCCGTTGACGGCGCTCACCATCCGGTCATCGTAGCGCTGCGCGTCCGCCTGGGCACGACGGATCGCCTCGGACATGTCGGGAGCCGTCTCGAGAAGGGAGAGCTCCCGCACGAGGAGCTCCCGCTCCGCGGCGATCCGGTCCCGGACGTCCGACAGCGCCGCCCGATAGGGCCGCACGACGAACGCGTAGAGAAGGGCCGGAACCAGAATCACCACCCCCAGGAGGATCGCCCGTCGGTCCCTGGGTGCCAGGCCGTTCAGAAGCAGAAAGCCGTCCTTGCCGAGAATGTTCATGACCCCTCCTCCCCACCCTGCCTACCGGGCAACCGAGCCCACAGGCGGAATCGCTCCACGACCGTCTCCCCTCCCTGGAGCTCCCGCTCCACCGGTGCCTGAAGCCTGACCTCCTCGAACAGTCCCGCCTCTTTCAGGGACTGGATCGCCTCCCCGGCCCTGGCTCCCGCCGCTTCGATCTCCACCGTGTCGCCACTGGCGTAGAATGCGGTGAGGTACGAATCCTCGGGTAGCTGGGCCGCCAGGTCCACGAGGGAACGGGTCCACATGGGCAAGCTCTCGGAGAGCTCCCGCATGGAGCGAGCCCTGGCCGCGAGCTCGTTCAGGGAATCCCGTTCCGCGATCAGCGGAGCGACCTCGGGCCCGATCTCCGCTCTCCGGGCCTGCAGGGACGCCAGCTCCCTGTGGGCTCCCCAGAGCTGAGCACCCGCAGCCGCCAGGAGCAGAACCACGGAAGCCGAAACCAGCGCACGTATCCGTCTTCCCGCCTTCTCGGTCCGCTCCTGGACCACGCTGGGAGGAACCAGCTCCAGGCCCTTCTCCCCGGCCCGGGCGGCAGCCGCCTCCTCGGCCCCGGACCAACCCTCGGGGTCCTTGGCGACGGACCAGCCCATGGGGATCAGCGCTTCCTGGATCTCCCGGAATCTCTCCGGGGAAGCCACCACGAGAGCGCGGCCGGGCTCCCCCCCAAGTGCTGCGACAAGGGTGGCGGGTTCCCCCTCGGGGACCTGACGGACCGCCACCACGTCCGGTCCACGCAGCCGGAGCACATGGGCGGTCCCATTCAGGATCGCCACCACGGCCACGACCGAGCCATCTCGCGGCCCGCCGGCTTCCCGGGGAATCCCGGCCCATGCCCCCTGTCCGGCGGCGAAGGAGGCGGCATGCCAGCCGGCCTCCTCGATGGCTTGGCGCAGGATCTCCACCAGGGCCAGGGGAGCCGCCGCAGCCAGGATGTTCTCGAGAGCGCCGTCACCGGAGCCCCCGGATCTCCCCGGGCCGGTGGGCAGCCGGACCCCTACCAGCCGAGGCCGGCGGGCTCCGAGGAAGTACCGGCCCACGTCCCGCCCCAGGACGGCTTCCGCCTCCCACCGACGCATGGGAGGAAAGGGGACCAGCCGGACGTCGGCCAGAGGGGGAAGGAGAGCGACGTGCACCGTGGCGCCCGTGGTGCCGCCGGCACCGGCCCGCTCCAGCGCGGCCTTCAGCTCCTGGATGGCGCGCACCGCCCGCTGCAGCCCGTCCGGCGCCTCCTCTCCAGGGGCGAATTCCACCCGCGCGGCGGCCCCCCCCTTCTTTCCGAGAACCACGGCCACGACGCTCTGAGCGCCCACCGCGACCCCGATCCTCATTCCCTTCTTCCCTGCCATCAGAAGACCTCCCGCCAATCGACCCGGGCCTCGGTGGCTCCCCGGGACACGACCACTCTCGACGTAACCTCTATGACGCTGCCCTCCACCCACCCCTGGGCGAGGATCTCCACCTGGTTGGTCGTGTACGTCGTGATTTCCCTGAAATTCCTTCCCTGGACTTCGATGGCCTGGACCACCGAGGCGGGGAGAAGAACCCTTAGCTCCGTGTCACTCCGAGGCAGGTATCCCGACTCTCGGAGACGGAGAAGCTGGGTTACCCCCCCCTCATCCAAACCGGGGATCGCGGAAAGCACCTGCTCGGGGGCCGAGTTGACGTTGATTTGTCCGCTCCCCAGGAGGGTCAGATACGGTGCCGCCTTCACATAGAGCTCGGGGGTCATCCCCCGCACGTGGCGGAGCTCGTCCACGTCCACGAAATCCCGGTTGGGGGGGAGGACGAGAGCTCCTTCTTTCAGGTATTCCTCCCGCTCCCCTCCATTGATCCTGGGGAGATCGTCTTCGTCACGCCAATCCAGGATGGCCTGGGCCAGGTCGTCGGCCTCGGCGTAGTCCACCCCCAGGCCCTGCGAGAAGAACTTCCTGAGCATCTCCTCGTCGGCCTCATTCAGGTTCAGGGCGGCCCCCACATCCCTGAGGAGCAGCGCATACCGGGCATCCCCGAAGGCCATCTCCGGCACCACGAGCTCCTGGGGTTCCCGCCAGGGGTCCTCCAAGGGATTCGCGCTTCTGAAGAGGCTTCTCACGCTCTGCCGCTGCACCTGCCTCTGGCGTCGGCTGTTGCGTGCCGAGGCCATGGCCTCGGCGCGGAGCTCTTCGGCCTGGCCCAGCATGGCAGCGGTCAGGCGAGATCGGGCGTACTCGGTGCCGGCCTCCACAGCCGCCCGGGCCCGGACCTCGTCCAGGAGGTTCGCCGCGGCCTGTCTCCGGGTCCGGGAGGCCAGAGCGGCGTGCAGACCCACCGTCCCCAGAGCCACCAGGAGCCATAGAGCCGCCACCAGGGCGAAACCGTCCCGGTTCTTCATCGAGAGGCCTCGAGAGGCACGAGGAGGGGATACCGGAGGAGGGGAGGCAGGGTGTCGTTCCGGTTCGGCCCAAGAACCACCCGGATCGCGCCGGGCAGGCGGTTCGAGAACCAGGACTGCGTCCACTCCCCTGTGGTGCCCTCCACCGGGACCATGTAGGAGATGTCCAGGGAGCCCACTTCGGGCACCAGCTCCACGATCCTCGGCTCGTCGGTGATCAGCTCCGTGAGGGCCGCCACCAATCCCCGTTCCGGGGTTCGCTCGTCCCGGTCCACGTAGAGTCGCACTACGGTGGTCCCGACCCCCAGTGGAGTAGAGGCCGAAGTGGGCATGACCAGGGAATCCATGGGGGTTCCGTAGTCCTCCCCGTCGTACCCCTGGAACTGCTCCCCCCGCCTCCCGGCCTGGAACCGGGCCTCCGAAAGCCACTCCGTCAGGAGATTCCGGGTCGTGGCGCCCCGGAGGGCCAGAGCCGACGCCACGTCCACGGGCTGATCGGAGTCCGACAAGAATCCGAGCGTTGCGAATCCAGCCGTGAGGGCCAGAGCCGCCACGGTCAGACCGATGAGAACCTCCATGAGGGTGAACCCCCCAGCGGCTCGCGTACGACGACAGGTCATGGCAGGCTTCCCCCTCCCGGACCCCCGCCCCGCCGCCCTCCCATGGCCTCGCCCTGTCCTCCGCGCCCACCTCCTCCTCGGCCCCCCGGCCCCCCTCCCATCCGCCCTCCCCCACCGCCCATCTCCCCACCGAACCCGGCCTGTGCGGCGTCTCCGGCCGCGCCCGTAAGGACCGACCGAGGACGGTGCATGAGCGTGCGGAGAGGGAAACGCTCGGCGGGTCCCTGCACCACGACCTCCACCCCGAAGAGGTCGTACTCGTCCTCGATGAGCTCCACCTGGGCGGTCCAGGCGAAGGATTCGAAGGGGGCCGGGAACGCCCCTTCCATCAGGGAATCCGGCGGATCGGCCAGGGTCTCGTAATTCAGGAGGCGCAAAGCCGCGAGGCGATCCTCCGCCAGCGCCTGGGCGGTGAGAAGCTCCCGCGCCTGCGTGGCCACGTGGATCTGCTGAGCGCGGACCTGAAGGAGAACGATGGACGCCACGCCAAGGATGGCCAGCGCCACGACGGCCTCCAGGAGGACGAACCCTCCCCGGCCCACAGGGCTGCGAAGCGGCGGACGGGTCAGAGCCGGGCGCATCTCAGCGGATCCTCACGTCGCCGGTCCACGGATCCACGGTCACGGCCCTCATCCCGAAGGGGCCCTTCAGCACGAGGGTGTCGGCCAGGGCGGCACCGGTGGGCTGGAAAGTGAACCGCGTCCGCGCTCTGGGGAGCTCCATTTCCACCCCGGCCGGAAGGCCCAGGGGCTGACCAGGCTCGAGGGCCTGAAGGACCTCTTCGCCTCCCAGAAGGGCCAGGCTCGCACTGGGATCGGTCGCTGCCGATCTGTCCAGGACGGAAGGCCGGTCGCCGGGAAGGCCCTCGGTTCCGAGCTGGATCCGGAGCGGCGTGTCCAACCAGACGAGCTCCGTCGTGGAATCGATGACCACGGTCACCGGTAGCCCGCTGGCGATGGCCGAGTCTCGCGCCAGCCGGAAGAGAGTCTCCACCCTTCGTGTGGCCTGGGCGAGCTCGTTCTCCGTGCCCAGGCTCAGGTAGGCGGGCACCGCTACCGCCACGGCAAGGGAGATGATGAGGAGAGCCGTCACCAGCTCCAGGAGGGTGATTCCAGCCGTGGGGCCCGGCACCGGGCCGTGGGGCCGGCCGGGCTCTCGTGGGCCGGCAGCGAAACGGACCCCCCAGGCGCCGGTCATCAAAACGACCCCGCGTTGACGCCGTAGATGGCCTGGAGGAGCGCCAACGCTACCACCGCGACGATGCCACCGAAGCCTACGATCATGGCGGGCTCCACCAGAGCCACCATCCGCTCCAGAGCCCGCTCGGTCTTCTTCTCCAGGAGCTCGGCCGCCTTCAGGAGGAAGTCGGACAAGCGCCCCGCGTCCTCTCCCAGGGCCACGAGCTGAGCCAGGACCGGGGGAAACACCCCTCCCTCCGAGATGGCTCCGTGGAGGCTGCTCCCTTCCCGGACGAGAGTCCGGATGCGATCGGTCTCGGCCTGGGCCACGGAGTCGGTCATACAATCCCTGGCATCCTGGAGGGCCAGGAGTAGGGGTGCTCCGCCCGCCAGAAGCTCCCCCACCATGCGGGCAAAGCTCGCGCCCAGGTGCTGTCGCCTCCACCCCCCGACCAGGGGCAGGCGAACCAGGATCTTCGCTCCCAGCCGGCGCCCGTTGGGAGTGGTTCTCAGCCAGGTCAGGCCCACGAGCAGGAAGAGGGGCACCATGCCCAGAATCCACCACTCCTCCCGCACCGCCGTGGCCACACCCACCACCGCCGCCGTGGTCGTGGGGAGGGCGGTCCCGGAGGAAAGAAGGAGGTCGGAGAACCTGGGCAACACGAAGAGGACCAGGACCAGGATGGCCGCGATCCCCACCAGCCCCAGGAGCACCGGGTAGATCGACATGGAGACCAGCTTGGAGCGGAGCTCCCCCTGCCGCTCCAGGTGAGCCGTGAGGCGCTCGAAGGCACTGTCCAGCGAACCGCTCTTTTCCCCCGCTCTGACCATCCCGATGTAGAGCGACGAGAAGAGCCCCGGGTGCTCGGAGAGGGCCTGGGCCAGCTCGTCCCCACGCTCCACCTTGGCGCGCACGGCCTCGAGCGCGGGCCGGACCGATTCCGGTGCGGCGGTGGTCCCCGCAGCCAGGGCCCGGGCCAGGGGCATCCCCGCCGGCAGGAGGGAAGCCACTGCACGAGTGAACTCCAGCACGGCCGCGCGGCGGCCGATGCCCAGCCCACCGCCCCCCCCGGACGCCTCGGCCTCCTCCACCTCCAGGGCGACCAATCCCCGCCCCTCCAGGTCACGCACCACGGCCTCCGGCGAGGAGCCCTTGAGCCTCCCCCGGGTTCGTCGGCCTCGGGCGTCGATGGCCCGGTAAGCAAAGGACGGCACGGGTCTGATCTCAGCGCTTCGGATCGGTCACCAGCTCACCACGTCCGCATCCTCCCCTTCTCCCCCGGGCTCCCCATCCGCCCCCAGCGAAAGGAGGTCGTATCCCCGCGGATTGGCCTCCCCGGGGGAGAGGTAGATGTAAGGGTTTCCCCACGGGTCCGGGGGAATCGCCTTGCGGAGGTACGGACCACGCCAGTTGGAGGGGAGGGGTGGAACCGTCGGCTCCACCTGCAGAGCCTCGAGCCCCTGGTCGGTGGTGGGATACCGGCCGTTGTCCAACCGGTAGGCGTCGAGACCGGCCCCCAGGAGCTCGATCTGGGAGCGGGCCGTGGCATCCTTCGCCGTGCCCACATGCTGAAACACATTCGGGGCCACGAGGGCCGCCAACATGGCGATTACGGCAATCACCACCAGGATCTCGATCAGGGTAAACCCTGCCGAGCCATTCGGCCGGCTTCCGGGATTCATGGACACTGCGGTTCGCCTCCAGAAAGGATTTCGGATCACCCTTTCAGACAGATTAGGATTGGAAAACGTTAGGTGAAACCCTGTAAGAATAAAGACTTACCTTCCTCTAACATGAGATCCGAAAGGAGAAGGATCCGTTGGCCGTGAGCGGCGACGAAGGAGAAAATGGTGACCGGCGGCCCCTGGATAAGCTCCGGTGACCGAGGGGAGAAAGCGGCGGAATGCGCAATGCTCCGTCATTCTTCTACCGGCGGGAGGGTCGGGAGATCCGTCCCGGCTCATGGCCGCGCATCCGGCCGGGGGACCGGGACCCCGGCGCCTCAGGAGGGCCCGGACCGAACCGGGCACCCATCCAAGAAGGGGTACCGGCGTCAAGCCTCGCCGGAGAGCCTGACCTCGATGGCCTTTGCCGCGGGGGTCACGGAGAGGCCTCCAAGGGCCGTGCAGCGCAGCTCCCGAGGGAGGCTCCTCCCGACCCGGTCCATGGTCTCGATGACCTCATCCAGGGGGATGACCGGATCGAATCCCGCGATGGCCATGTTGGCGCAGGTCAACGCGTTGGCCGCGGCCATGACGTTCTTTCCCAGGCAGGGCACCTCCACCCGGTTCGCCACCGGATCGCAGATCATTCCCAGGCTGTTCTGCAGGGCCATGGACGCCGCCGCAAGAGCCTGGTCCATGGGCCCTCCCTTCAAGGTCACCAGAGCGGCCGCGGCCATTCCCGACGCGGCCCCGCACTCGGCCTGACAGCCGCAGACCTCCGCCGCGAAGGTGGAGCGAGCCGCGATCAGCAGACCGATCGCTCCGGCGGCCAACAGTCCCTGGGCTTTTTGCCTTGCCGAGAGGCCGAGTTCGTGGGCCGCCGCGAGGAGGGCGCCCGGCAGGACCCCGCAAGCTCCGGCCGTCGGGGCCGCCACGATGACCCCCATGGAGCTCTTCACCTCCATCATGGCCGTTACATAGAGGACGATCCGGTTCAGCACACCGCCGTCCAGGAGCCCTCCGTCCTCCATCCGGCGCGAGAAGCGTTGCGCCTGTGCCGGCAGGATCCGGTCGGCGTACTGGGTCCCGGCGAGTCCCCGCCCGATGGAGTCCTCCAGGACCGCGACCAGGGCCTCGGCCCGTTCCAGCACCTGCCCCTCCTCCATGTCCCCCCGGGCGCACTCGTACTGGACCGCCGCTTCCCAGAGGGGGGGGAGCTCCCCGGAACCCCCGGCGAGCCTTCTGCCACGGGCCAGAAGCTCCAGTGCCGTCCGGAACGGGACATTCATCTCCCGCCGCGAACCGATGGGAAGGGCGGGCCGTAGAGCGAGAATCTCCCGCCCGGGAAACCTCTCCTCGAGCTCGCGAAGCGCCTCCGCAGACAGAGCCCGGACCGTCTTGATCTGCACGATCCGGAGCCCCGGGCCCGAGCCAAGGACGACCTCGTCGGGGCGGGGATCTCCAGCGGCATCCACGGCTTCCCACGTCCGGGCCACGGGAGCCTCTCCGTGCTCCTCGGGAGGGTCCCGCGGACCGTCGGGCAGGAAGATCAGGGTCTCGTGGTAGTCCCCCTCCATCCGGAGCTGCACTTCGTCAACCTCCACCACGCGAATCATTCCCCCACCAACGGAGAGGGCGGTCATCCGGTGCCGTCTCCCCGGACCCGTCAGCGTAATCCGATAGGTATTGGGGTGGAACGCCGGAAAGGAGGAAAGGCGGATCTCCACCTCGATACCCGCTTCCTGGATCGCTCGAGGGGAGTCCGGTAGGCGCTCATCGTTGGCCTCCCAGCCGAGGAGCCCTCCGAAGAGACCCATGTCGGAACCCTGAGTTGCATGGGTGGTGGCCAGGGACCCGTCCGGATGAAGCTCCACCAGAACGGCCCGAGGCTCCCCGGCCACGAGGTCCCTGGCCATTCGCCCGATGCGCACGGCGGCGGCACAATGGGAGCTGGAGGGCCCCCGCATGACCGGGCCGATGACGTCGTTGAAGATGCTGGGGGGCGTCGGCCGCGGCGAGTCGACGCCATCACTCATTGTCGGGTGGAGCCCACCGGTCGAGGAAAGCCACCACGGCATCCTCGTTGTAGGAGGGCCCCTCCTCCAGCTCGGAGGTGTCCTGGGAGTGAAGGAAGGTCCCGTCCTTGTCCAGGACGAAGAGATGCGGGTACCCGGGAATCGTCGGATAGTCTGCGAGGAAGGCCTCGTTCTTGTTCCCCGGGCTCCAGTTGACCTTCACGATGAGGAACCCCGCCGCAAGGCGTTCCGACACCGAGGCATGGTCGTGGATGTACAGGTCCAGCCTCTTGCACCAGCTGCACCACGTCCCCCCAACCTCGAGGAGAATGCGCCGGCTCTCGACCCCGGCCCTTTCCACGGCAACGGCCAGGTCGGCCGCCGGATCCCGAACTTCGTCGTATGCCCCCACCACGTAGAAATCAGGAGGGCCGGCCTCGGACTGGCAGACCGCCGGGTTGCAGACGACCAGCGGCAGGGTGGGGATCAGGGCGAGAAGCCACGAGGAAGTGCGCATGCTGGGGTCTCCTGTGGGGAGCTGGCGTGGCCGGAGCGTGTGTACATCCCACGGCGGTCCCCGCCGTCTGCCGGCCTCCATCACCGATCTTTGCGGGCCATGGCCCCCGAGTCAAGACGCTCGGCCAGGGCTCCCCGGACTCGGTGCCCATCTTGACACCGTGCTTCCTCGGCTTCTACCTGTGCGTCGGAAGTTCGGCGTTCCGCCCGACGATGGATTCGATTCTGGAGGAGTCGTTGGTCATCTACGGCGTGGCCTTCTTGGCTGCATGCATGATTGCAGGGCTCTTCCTGGGAGAGTTGCTCGGGGTCCTTATCGGCGTTCAGGCCAACGTCGGGGGAGTCGGGATCGCCATGCTGGCCATGATCCTCCTCTCGGATCGGTTGCGGAGGAGCGGCCACCTGAGCCCTCTCACCGAACAAGGTGTTCTCTTCTGGAGCGCCATCTACATCCCAATCGTGGTGGCCATGGCGGCCAAGCAGAACGTCCTCGCCGCGGTGGGGGGGGGGCCTGCGGCGATCCTGGCGGGAGCCGGAGCGGTGGTCGCCTGCCTTGGGCTCGTACCGGTGCTCAGCCGCCTGGGGGCGCCGGTCTCGGGCCATGGGGATGAGGAGGAGTGATCGGCCCGGGCGAGCTGGTCGGGAAGGTCCTCGCTGCCAATGGGCTGGTGACCGCGTTCGTGTTCGTGGGGGTCACCGTATGGGTGTCCTATCGGATATCGGCAACGCTCACCCGTGGAAGGATCCACGGATCCGCCATCGCGATCCTCCTGGGCCTGGCCCTCGCCTACCTGGGCGGTGTTCTCACCGGCGGAGACCAGGGGCTCGCAGATATCCCGGTCCTCGCAGGAGTGGGAATCCTGGGCGGCGCCATGCTGCGGGACTTCGCCATCATCGCCACCGCCTTCGGCGTCAGCATGGAGGAGATCCGAAAGGCGGGCCTCGGCGCCACCCTGTCCCTTCTTGCAGGCGTGTTCGTGTCGTTTGCGGTGGGAGCCGCCGTGGCGTTCGGGTTCGGCTACACCGACCCGGTCAGCATGACCACGCTGGGGGCGGGGGCCGCCACCTACATCGTGGGTCCCGTCACGGGAACGGCGCTGGGAGCCAGTTCCGAGGTGGTAGCCCTGAGCATCGCCGCCGGCCTCGTGAAGTCCATGCTGGTGATGACCGGGACCCCGTTCGTGGCGAGGTACATCGGCCTGGACAACCCCAGATCGGCCATGGTCTACGGCGGTCTGATGGGCACCACCAGCGGCGTCGCCGGCGGCCTGGCCGCCACGGATCCCCGACTTGTGCCCTACGGGGCGATGACGGCCACCTTCTACACCGGTCTCGGTTGCCTCCTGGGCCCTTCGGTCATCTTCGTGGGCATCCGGGCCGTCTTCGGCTAGAGTGACCCGCTCCCTTCCTCCGAACGGAGATCCGGTGACTGGAATCGAGCTCATCCACAGGGCGAAGAGGTTCGGACCACGGGACGCGATTCTGGCCGGAAATCGTCGGTACAGCTATGCCGCGCTCGACGCTGCCTCCACGTCCTGCGCCTCGAGACTCCTCGAGGCGAGGGCAGGGGCCCCCGAGGCGTCCAGCGGCCCACGCGACCTGGGGGAGACCCGGATCGCCTTCCTGCTTCCCGGAAGCTTCGATTACGCCGCGGTTCAGTGGGGCGTATGGCGGGCCGGCGGCGTCGCGGTGCCCCTCAATGTGGGTGCCACTGAGCCCGAGCTCGAATACACCCTCGCCGACGCCGAGGTGGGCGCAGCCATCGTCCTCGGAGAGGCGGAGGATCGGGTCGCTGCCCCATGCCGGCGATTGGGGATCCCGCTGATTTTCGCCGAAGCCCTGCTCCCTGAAACGCACCCGGAAGGCCAGGTGCCGGTCCCGGATCTTTCCGGGGCCCCGCAGAGGCGAAGGGCGCCCGAAGCCCCGCTGCTCCCCGTCGTCGATCCCCGGCGCCGGGCCATGATCCTCTACACCAGCGGCACGACCTCCAGGCCCAAGGGAGTGGTCAGCACCCACGCCAACATCCGGGCCCAGGTCCTGTCGTTGGTCGAGGCATGGGGATGGCGGTCCGATGACCGGATCCCCCTCTTCCTCCCCCTCCATCACGTCCACGGCATCGTAAACGTGCTCTCCTGTGCCCTCTGGTCCGGTGCCCTGGTGGACGCCTTCCCATCGTTCGACATGGACCGGATCCTGGCCCGGGTGGGAGAGAGGGCCTACACGGTGTTCATGGCCGTGCCCACCATCTACGTGAAGCTGATCCGAGCCCTGGAGGGAGCATCTCGGAGGGAACGGGAGAGGTGGATCGAGGGATTCGGGGCCATGCGGCTCATGGTGTCCGGCTCCGCCGCCCTGCCGGCGAGCGTCCATGAAACGTGGACCCGGCTAACGGGGCAGAGGCTTCTCGAGCGATATGGGATGACGGAGATCGGCATGGGACTCTCCAATCCCCTCCACGGAGAGCGCCGGCCCGGAGCGGTGGGGCAGCCGCTTCCTGGAATGGAGATTCGGCTCGTGGACGAGGCCGGCGACGTGATCGGTAGTGATTCCCGGGCAGGAGAGATCCAGGTCCGAGGTCCCTCCGTGTTCGCCGAGTACTGGAGGCGCCCTGATGCTACGGCCGGTTCCTTCACCGACGGCTGGTTCCGCACGGGGGACGTGGCCGTGCTGGAGGGGGGGTATTACCGGATCCTGGGGCGGCAGTCCGTGGACATCATCAAGTCCGGCGGGGAGAAACTCTCGGCCCTGGAGATCGAGGACGCGCTGAGGCTCCATCCGGCGGTGGAGGAGGTAGCCGTCGTGGGGGTGGAGGACGATACGTGGGGGGAGGTCGTGGCGGCCGCCGTCGTGACCCGGGACGGAGCTCCGCTGGAGCTGGACGCCCTTCGACGTTGGGCCCGGGAGCACCTCTCCAGCCCGAAGATTCCGAAGAAGCTGGAGGTCGTCCCCGATTTCCCGCGAAATGCCATGGGAAAAGTCATGAAGCCGGCGGTTCGGGACCTATTCAGGCAAGGAGAAGGCTGATGCCCGGTCGTACCTTGATCGCGTTGATGGAATCGAGCGCGGCGCGCTTCGCCGACGAGGTCTACCTGATGGAGAAGGTCGGGGGGCAGTACCAGGGCACCACCTACCGCGAAACCCGGGAGAGGGTCCGCCGTTTCGCCGCTGGGCTCCTGGCCCTGGGCCTTCGGAAGGGGGACAGGGTGGCCCTCATCAGCGAGGCCCGGAACCTCTGGGTGATCGCCGAGCTCGGAATCCTCTACGCCGCAGGCGTCAACGTTCCCATTTCGGTGAAGATCAACGAGCCCCACGAGATCAAGTTCCGGCTGGCCCACTCCGGATGCCGGATGGTCATCGTCTCCGGCCAGCAGGCACCCAAAGTCTCCGCCATCAAACAGGATCTCCCGGACCTCGAGACGGTGATCCTCCTGGACGGGAAGGAAGACGGACCCGACGAAATCGGCGTCAAGCGGCTCCTGCGGATGGGCGAGGACTGGCTGGCGGAGAACAGCGAGGCCTTCGATGCCACGCTGGCAGTCCGTTGGGGAGAACGACCCGGCGAACATCTGCTATACCTCCGGGACCACCGCGGACCCGAAGGGTGTGGTGCTCACCCATCGGAACTACACCGCCAACGTGGAGCAGGGGGCGAAGATGCTGCATATCCCCTCACACTGGCGCTGCCTCATCATTCTTCCCTGGGACCACTCCTTCGGCCACACCGTGGGGATCTACATCCTGATGTACTACGGGGCCAAGCTGGCCTCGGTTCAGCCGGGGGACTCCCCCATGGACACGCTCCGAAATATCCCGGTGAACATCAGGGAGGTCCGTCCCCATTTCATGCTCAGCGTCCCCGCCCTGGCGGCCAACTTCCGGAAGAACATCGAGAAGGGGAGTCCGTCAGCAGGGCCCCAGGGTGGCGAGGCTCTTCCGACGCCGCCCTGAGGAACGCCTATGCCTACAACGGGGCTGGCTGGAATCGAGGGAAGGGCCTCGAAGGCCTTCGTACGTCCCCTCCACGGGGTCTTCGACGTCTGGTCTTCTCCAGGGTCCGAGAGAGCCTCGGGGGAGCGATGGAGTTCTTCGTCAGTGGGGGCGCCCTCCTGGACGCCGATACCCAGCGCTTCTTTCACGCCATCGGCATTCCCATGTACCAGGGGTACGGGCTCACCGAGGCGGCGCCCGTCATCTCCACCAACATTCCCGGGGGGCACAAGATCGGGTCTTCGGGACGGGTCCTGCCAGGCCTGGAGATACGGATCTGTGATTCGGAGGACCGGGACCTCCCCGTGGGTGAGAAGGGCGAGATCGCCGTCCGGGGCGAGAACGTCATGGCCGGGTACTGGCGCAATCCCGACGCCACCGCCACCGCCATCCGAGGACGGTTGGCTCTTCACCGGCGATGTGGGCTACCTGGATTCCGACGGCTACCTCTACGTATTGGGTAGGGAGAAGAGCCTCCTCATCTCCAGCAATGGGGAGAAGTACAGTCCCGAGGGAATCGAGGAGGCCCTCATCTCGGGCTCTCCCTTCGTCGATCAGGTCATGCTGTACAACGAGCAGGACCCCTACACCGTCGCCCTGATCGTACCCAACCGAGAGGCCGTTCGGGAGGTGCTCGCGGAGAAGGGGCTCTCCTGCCTCGCCGAGGAGGGGCAGGCTGGCGGCCCTGGAGCTCTTCCAGGCCGAGATCGAGTCGTTCCGGGGAGGGGGCGAGAGGGCCGGACAGTTCGACTCCAATTGGCTCCCGGCCGCGTTCGCCATCCTGGGCGACGGCTTCACGGAAGAGAACCAGATGCTCAACAGCACCTGAAGATGGTGCGACGACGGATCACCGAGTTCTACCGGGATCGCCTGGACTACCTCTACACGCCGGAAGGGAAGGACCCCTACAACCGGCGGAACTGGGCGATCATCGCCCGGATGGACCCGACTGCCTAGCCTGGGTCCCCGGTCAGCTCAGCCCCCAGTATGCTCAGCCCCCAGTCAGCTCAGTCCACGGCCAGCTCACCCTTGTGGGCGGCCAGCCAGTCATCGAAGCTCTGGAGGCGTGGGTTGAGGGCCCTGGTTTCATCGACGGGACGCGCAGCGCAGTAGTAGTCCTCGAAGTCGTGCTAGAACTGGAACATGTTCCCCAGATCGTCGGCGCCCGGGAATCCGAGACCCCGGTAGACGTCGAAGGGGACGGCGTGGTAGCGAACGGGCTCACCGAGAGCTTTGGACAGGGCAGCGGCCATCTGCTCCCCGGTGAGGTGACCCCCGGCGATCCCGATCCGCTTGCCGATGTATCGGGTCCCCGCCTTGAAGATCCCGTAGGCGCAGCGACCCACATCCTCCGCGGCGATACCCGGGAGCTTTCGATCTCCCATGGGCAGGTTCAACGCAGGGTGCCATCCTCCCCTCGCTGGGGCCCCATGCCGAAATGGATCAGGTTGTCCCAGAAGTAACATCTCAGGAGAAACGTGGTGGGAGCTCCCGCCTCCAGGAAGGCCACGTCGGAGGCCCCCTTGGCGTCGAAGTGGGGCACTTTGTAGCTCCCCTGGAGGGTCGGCATGCGGTTGTCGTCAAAGGCACCCACTTCCGAGTGTCCTCCAGCGTGGACCAGATGGCGTGCTGGACGCCTGCAGCGCCGGCGGCACGGGCCAGGTTCCGGGCATGCCTCTGCTCGGTGACAGGAGAAAGATGCTCCCAGTAGAAGGTCACGCAAAACGCTCCGTAGGCGCCCTGAAAGGCCCGCTCGAGGCTCGCCTCGTCGTCCAGGTCGGCCTCCACGACCTCAGCACCGGCACCCGCGAGAGCCAGCGCCTTCTCCGAAGCCGCGTTCCGGGTGATGGCCCGAACAGCGAACGGTCCATCGGGATCTGTCAGAATGGCACGGGCGAGGCCCCCACCCTGAGCGCCTGTCGCACCCATCACCGCGAGGATTCTCCTGTCCGACATGTGGGCTCCTCCGTGGGGAAGACAAATTATTTCAAGTTAAAAGCATTATAACCATCGGAGCCCATTCAGGTTCCCCCCCTCTCGGCCGGCACAGGCTCCCTCGCCGAGAGCCCCTGGATACCGTATGCTTGGGCGGATGAGGGACGCCGATGGAAAGGGAGAGTCGATGTCGAGCTCGAGTCGCAGAGAGTTCATCAGGAACGCGGGAACGTATGGTGCCGCGGCAGGCGTGGGCCTCGCGGGTGGGCATGGGAATCGAGGCTCCCGCCTCCGCGCCCGCCAGGGCCAGCCATCCCTTCGGGTACCCCGAGGGAGGGCTGGATGTGGAGCGGACACGAAGGCTTGGATACGACGGATTCAAGGGGCTGACCCTGACGGACCGGACCCGGCATTCAGGGTGCGCGTTCGGGGCGTTCAACGCGTTGATCGGACAGCTGGCGGACGTCGTCGGTGCGCCCTACACCTCCATCCCGCCCCAGATGATGGACTGGGCGGGAGCGGGGGTTGCCGGCTTCGGTTCCCTTTGTGGGACCCTGAACGGCACGGCAGCCGCCATCGGGCTGATCTGTGGTGGAGCCGACGCCCGTGGATTCATCTCCGACCTCATGACGTGGTATTCCGAGACAGCCCTTCCCACCAACGCTCTCGCCCCCACGGGGCCGCTCCCGCGGAGCACGGCGGCAAGCAACCTCTGTCATGTCTCCCTGACCCGTTGGTGCCTGGCTTCCGGGTTCGCCAGCAGCTCCCCGGAGCGGGGGGAGCGGTGCGCACGCCTGGCAGGGGACGTGGCGGCAAGGGCGGTGGAGCTGATGAACGACGGAGCCATGGGACTCCAGGTCCCAGCCGAGAAGACCGTTTGCCGAAGCTGCCACTACATGGGCCGGGATTACACCGCAGGCCAGTTCACCCACGGAGAGATGAACTGTCTGACGTGCCACATTGACCTGAGAGGGAAGCGGGTCGAGGCGGCGGGGCACCCGAGTGGAGACCCGACCGCAGGGTCTTGACGCACGAATCCCCTCGAGCCTTTAGGTGAGCGGTGCAACGACGCCGCCAACGTGGCCCCACCCACGACACCACCCAGGGAGAAGAACCGTGACCGACCGTATGTCTCGCGTACACCCTGCAGTCTTTCTCGTCCTCCTCCTCGTGGGACTCCTGATGGTCCCGGGTCCGGGGGCCCGGTCCGCATTGACGGCTCAGGCAACCGCCGACCAGGACGCCGTGGCGCGGATGATCCAGGAGGGGACCGAGCATTCCCAGATCGAGGCGATGTACACGCACCTGACCGACGTCATTGGCCCGAGGCTCACAGGCACGCCGGCCTTCAAGGCGGCGGCCGATTGGGCTGCGGGCCGGCTCCGGGAGTGGGGCCTCGCGGATGTGCACCTCGAGAGCTGGGATTTCGGACGTGGCTGGACCCTCGAGGGCCTTACCCTGGAGATGGTGGGACCTCGGTATTTTCCCCTCACCGGGTACCCCGAGGCCTGGACGCCCTCGACGGACGGAGAGATCGTGGGCACTCCCGTTTACGTCGGCGACAAGACCGCCGCGGAGCTGGAAGCCATGCGATCCCGCCTGGCCGGGGCCATCGTCCTCACGACCCTCCCCCAGACCGACTTCATCACCGAGGACCGAGCCCAGCCGGCCGCGTCGGAGGCGCCGGTGTCCACGGGCGCGCCGCGCTCCTTCCGGACCCAGAGCACGGTAAGCTCCAGGGAGCTGAACAGGCTCCTCCAGGAGGCGGGGGCGGCGGTAACCCTCGAGCCGAACCAGGGACAGCACGGGACGATCTTCGTAGCCGGCAACAGGAACACTGGAGACGACGCCGTCCCCGCTGTGGTCCTGGCGTCAGAGCACTACAACATGCTGGTGAGGATGCTGGAGGCGGGAGAGGACCCACGGCTCCGCGTCGCCATCCGTAGCCGGTACCACGAGACGGACACCAACGGCTACAACGTCCTGGCGTCCATCCCTGGATCGGACCCCGCCGTGGCGGATGAGATCGTCCTCATCGGAGGGCACCTCGACTCCTGGCACTCGGCTACGGGAGGCTCGGACAACGCCGATGGGGTGGCGGCCAGCATGGAAGCGATGCGGATCCTGAAGGCCCTTGGCGTCCAGCCCCGGCGGACGATCACGGTCGGGTTGTGGGGAGGCGAGGAGGAGGGCCTGCTGGGCGCCAGGGCCTGGGTGGAGCAACACCTCACCGGGGAGGCCAACCGTAGGGCCCGGGAGGACTTCTTCGTCTTCTTCAACAACGACCCGGGCTACGGGAAGATCCTGGGCTGGTACATGGAAGGGAACGAGGCCATGAAGCCCGTCTTCGACGCATGGCTCGAGCCCCTGAAAGAAGTGGGAGCGATCCGGAACGTCATGGAGCCGTTGGGCAGCACCGATCACGTGGCGTTCAATCAGGCAGGGGTGCCGGCCTTCAGCGCCATCCAGGATTACCGTGATTATGACGTCCGCACACACCACACCAACATGGACTTCCACGAGCGCGTGGCGGAGGAGGACCTGAAGCAGTCTGCCATCGTGCTGGCGGCCTTCGCCTACCAAGCAGCGATGTGGGACGGCGAGATCCCTCCCAATCCGCCCCAGGGGAGGTGAGCTGCGGGAGGTCCACTCTCCCGTGGCGAGTCGGCCACGGCGCGTCAGGGGCTCCCAGCATCCCTCATGCGCTTCCGCCCAGCCCCGACCGGTCGGGGCTGGGCGCCTTCCCGCGGAATAGCCTCTCCACCGGGCACCATCGGGTAAAGCTGGACTGCATGAGGTTGAGCCCCACGAACGCCGTGAAAAGGAAGAACCACGGGCTGATCCAGTATCCGAGGGCCAGCGAGACAAGGACGAATGTGCCGGCGAGACGCCGGATCAGGTAGTGTGTCTGGTTGCTGCACGTGGTCATACCACGGTCTCCGCGTCGAGGATGAATGCTCGGAGGCCTTCCTCCCGGCCCGCCTGCTCCCGGAGGCTCTTGAGATCCGCGCACAAGGTCTCGCAGATGTCCTTGTCCACGGCGGTGAAGAAGAGGGTGTTGGAGCCCGGGAAAGCCCGGCTCCCGAGCTTGCGCCCGGATTCCCCCTTGCCCAGGACGTTGGTCAATTCGGTGTAGCCGGGCACGTTGTGCTCGTTGAGGATCCGCTCCACGTGCTTCTGGTGGTTGGAGTCCACCAGGACCATCAGCAGCTTCATTGGCCTTTCTCCCTGGTCAATCGGGCGTTTACGCTTCCTGCGAAAGCACTCGCTTCCACGGTGATCCCATTCCCTTCATCGTCCCTCACCTGTGGGGAGCCGCGAGGGACCGCGTTCAAGGCGACCTCTACGCTCTGCCCTTTGCCATCTCGTAGTAGAGCAAGGGAATGGCCACCAGGGTGAGAGCCGTGGCCACCACGGCACCGCTGATGAGGGCAATCCCCAGCCCCTCGAAGATCGGGTCTCGGACCATGACCAGGCCACCGATCACCACCGCCAGCGCCGTGAGAATGATGGGGCGGGCCCGGATCAGACCCGAGGCCACCACAGCCTGGCGCACGTCTCTCCCCCGCTCCAGGCCAAGCTGGACGAAGTCCACCAGGAGGATGGAGTTGCGCACGATGATCCCCGCCAGGGCGATCATCCCGATCATGGAGGTGGCGGTGAAGAAGGCCCCGGTCATGGCGTGTGCCGGGAGAATCCCGATGAGGGTCAGAGGGATCGGTGCCATGATCACCAGGGGCACCGTGAAGGACTGGAACCAGGCCACCACCAGGACGTAGATCAGCACCAGCACCGCGGCGAAGGCGATCCCCAGGTCCCGGAACACTTCCCGGGTGATCTGCCACTCCCCGTCCCACACCAGGAAGGTGTTCTCGGTGAGCGTGGGCGATCCCGCCCAGTGTCGCTCCACGTCCGGCAACGCCTCCGCAAGGGGATGGCCCATCTCGATCATGGCGTATGCGGGGCTCTCCAGTGCTCCGGCCACGTCGGCCGTGACGTAGACCACCGGTCGGAGGTTCTTGTGGAAGATGGGCTGTGGAGCCGCAGCGCTGTCCACCTGCGCCAGGGTACCCAGGCGCCTCGGCCCCTCCGGGTGTTGCCAGGGGAACCGATCCGAGGTCGAAGACGGTGGCCGAGGCCGAGTCCGCCAGCTGAAGTCGGATGGGGACGGGCTCCGCAGCCGACTCGTCGTGAAGCAGCCCAACCTGCGCCCCCCCCAGGGCCGCGGCCACGGACTGGGCGATCTGCTGGGGGTTCGTTCCCGCACGGAGCGCCTCGGCCTGGGACACGGCGGCCCGGACCTGGGCGTGGTCGGCCGCAACGGTCCAGTCCACGTCCACAACCCCGTCGATGGACTCGAAGACGGACCTCACCTCATCCGCCACGCGAATCTGCTCCTGGTAGTCGGGCCCGTAGATCTCTGCGGTCAGGGTCGCCATCACCGGGGGCCCCGGCGGGATCTCCGCCAGCTTCACGGAAGCCCCGAACGCCCGGGCCACGGAATCCACCGCCGGACGCATCCGCAGTGCGATGGCGTGACTCTGATCCGAGCGCTCGGACTTGGCCTTCAGGTTGACCTGGACATCGGCAACGGTCGGTCCCCGGCGCAGGAAGTAGTGTCTCACCAGACCGTTGAAGTTGAACGGCGCCGCCACCCCTGCGTACGTCTCCACATCGCTCACCGCCGCGATCCCGCGTGGCGGCAAGTGCCAGTGCCTGGGCCACCTCCGCCGTCCGTTCCAGAGAGGTTCCCTCCGGCATGTCCACGATGAGCTGGAACTCACTCTTGTTGTCGAAGGGGAGCATCTTCACCGTCACCAGGCGAAGCGGGATCAGCGCTGCGGAGAGGAGGAGAAGCGACCACGACCCCTCCGTAGGCCATGCGCCGGCGGCGGGGATGGTCGATGAGGCCCTCCATGAAGCCGCCGGTACCAGCGGGCGAGCCTTCCGGCCGGAACCACTTCATCCGCCTCCTCCGCCGGCTCACCCGAGGGTGGACGGCCGTTCTCCTGTTTCACCAGACGTACGGCGAGGTAGGGAGTCACGATGAAGGCCACGGCCAGCGAAAAGAGCATCGCCACCGAGGCCCCCACCGGTATGGGCCGCATGTACGGCCCCATGAGCCCCGATACGAAGGCCATGGGGAGGATGGCGGCGATGACGGTGAAGGTGGCCAGAATGGTGGGATTTCCCACCTCGTCCACGGCCAGGACGGCCGCCTCGTCGGGGTGCCGCTGCTTCAGGTGCAGGTGCCGGGCGATGTTCTCCACCACCACGATGGCGTCGTCCACCAGGATCCCGATGGCGAAGACCAGGGCGAAGAGGGTGATTCGGTTCAGGGTGTAGCCGTAGAGCCGGTAGACCAGGAGAGTCAGGGCCAGCGTCACAGGGACGGCCACCAGGACCACCACCGCCTCCCGCCAGCCCAAGGCGAGCCAGACCAGGACCACCACACCCAGGGTCGCCACCAGGATATGGAAGAGGAGCTCCTGGGACTTCTCGGTGGCGGTCTCGCCGTAGTCCCGGGTCACCGTCACCCGCACGTCGTCGGCGAGCAGCTTCCCCCGCAGCTCCTCCACCCGCTCCATGGCTTTGTGCGGCGATGGTGGCGGCGTTCTTCCCCTCCCGCTTGGCCAGGGCGATGGTGACGGCGGGCTCGAAGTCCGGCCCCCGGCCCCCACCGGGCAGGAAGGCTACGTACTGGTCCGGCTTGGCCGGGCCGTCCTCGATGGTAGCCACGTCCCGGAGGCGGATGGCCCGATCCCCCACCACCGCCACCACCACCTCCCCCACGTCATCGACGTTCCTGAGGAGGTGGCCGACCCGAACCGGAACGCTCCGGTTGCCCGTCACCAGGTCCCCGGCGGGGAGATCGGCGTTGGCGGCACCCAGGGCCTGGAAAACGGCCCCGCCGGAGAGCCCTCGGGCCGCCAGGGCCTGGGGGTCCAGGGTCACGCTGACCTCCCTGGGAGCCCCACCGATGACCCAGCTCTCGGCCACGTCCGGGAATCCGCTTCAGCTCGGCGGCCAGCTCCACGGCCTGTTGCCGCAGGAGGTAGCCGTCTCCGGCATCGTTCCCACCCGAGAGGGTCAGGGTGAGGATGGGGACCTCGTTGATGCCGTGGAGAGTGATGAAGGGCGGGGTGGCTCCGGCCGGCATGCGGTCCATGTTGGCCATGAGCTTGCCGTAGAGGCGAGTCAGGGCCAGCTCCGGCTCCGTGCCCACTTTGAACCGGGCCGTGACCAGGGCGCCGTCGGACTGAGCGGCGGAATACACGTATTCCACGTCCGCCACCTCCCAGATGGCCCGCTCCAGAGGCTCCACCAGACCGACGCTCCACCTCCCTTGGCGGTGGCGCCGGGGAGGCCTACCGCCACGTCGATCATGGGCACCCGGATCTGGGGCTCCTCCTCCCGGGGCGTGGTCAACACCGCCCCGATCCCCACCACCAGGGAGAATGCGGTGAGCAAGGGCGTCAGCTTCGAGTTCAGGAACCGCCGGGCGATTCCCCCTGAAAGGCCGGTCTTCATCGGACGATCTCGTCTCCGGGGTTGAGCCCGCTCAGCACCTCCACGCGGTCTCCCACCGTCCACCGTCCGCCCAGGCGGACCCACCGGAGGGCGACGCCGTCGGCCGTGGCAACCCGTACACCGGTGAGCTGGCCCCTGCGGACCACGGCGCTGCGCGGGCACGGTGAGCGCCTCGGGTCGTTCCCACAGGCACCAGCGCCGAGAGGCTCACGCCCGTCGGCCAGTCGGCCGGAAGGGTCACCCGAACCTCCACCGTCTTGGACCTGGGGATCCGCACCGCCCGCGACCGCCCGGACCGGCGCCTCCGGCGGACCGCCCACCGAGAGCGTACCTCGACGGTGGAATCGCATCCCCGACGAGAGCGCCTCCGACGCCTCCACGGGCACGGCCAGCCTGCCCTCACGGGGCCCCGACTTCCTCCACCACCAGGAGGGCATGCCCGGAGCCGCCACGTCTCCCTCATCCACGTATCCGGCTCACGACCTGGCCATCGAAGGGAGCCCGGATGGAGGCGTAGCTGCTGGCCGTCTCCACCTCCCGAAGCGTTGCCTCCGCCATGGCCAGCTGGGACTCGGCCTGGGTGAGGTGGAGGTGGGCCTGATCCCGCTGGACCTGGGCCACCACGTCCTGGGCGAAAAGGGTGTCCATCCGGGCGTGCCTGCTTGGCGGCTTCCTCCCGGGCCGACCCGGGCCACCCGGACGGCCGCTTCCGCCTTCTCCCGGTTGAGCCTGAACGTCCTCGGTCCCCAGGCGGACCAGGACGTCTCCACGCCGGACTCGGGCTCCCACGTCGACGGAGAGCTCGGTGACCCGGGCCATCATCCGGGTGGTGATCTCGGCCCGGTTCCTGGCGACCACGTCGCCCTCCACGGGCACGTTCACTTGGATCTCCTCCAGGACCGCGGGGGTGGCCATGGGGGCTTCGCCGGACGCTCCGGCTCGCGCTCCGGAAGCCGCAAGGCGACCTCCGTCCCCGTGTGGGCGTCGGCGTTGGAGGTCGACTCTCCGCAAGCGACGAGAAGGGCGGCCACTCCGATCAGTGCGATTCCAGCTTTCATCGGTCGAACACTCCGTAGGCAAGATCCAGGGCCGCGTAGGCGATGAGCAGATCGCTCCGGGCGGCCAGCTCGGAAAGGGTTGCGTTGGTCGCGGCCGCTTGAACGTCCAGCAGCTCGGTGATGGGGGCGGTCCCGGTTCGGTACCGGAGGCGGGCTTGCTCCAGGGTCGTCCGGGCCTCCGCCGCGGCCCGCACCGTCACGTTGGCTCGTTCCTGAGCAGCCTCGAGCATCCTGCGGGCCTGGAGGACCTCCAGTGCGGCCTTGCGAACGGTCTCTTCCTCCTGGGCCTGGGCAGCCACCCTCTCCGCCTTGGCGGCACGGACCGCCCCCACCCCCGCCAGTCCCTGGAAGGGGGTCCACGTGAGACCGATGCCCACCGTCCAGTCCCCACTGCCCTGCCCCAAGGGTGTATTCCTGGCGTACTGGCCCAGGGACCCGAAGGCGGCCAAGGCCGGAAGCTGAGCGGCCCAGGCCTTCTTCACTCCCGCCGCCGCGGCGGCGACTCCCGCCGCGCGGGCCCGCAGATCGCCTCGGGACTCCACGGCACACGCCGCGTAGGACTCCTCGGCATCGGCGCACCGGGCCCCTCCCTCGATGACTTCGAGGTCCTCCGAGAGGACCACCCCCGCCGAGTCGGGTAGAGCGAGGAGTGCCTTCAGGGCCGAGAGGGCGTTTTGGGCCTGGGCTTGGGCCATCACGCGTTGCACCTCGATTTCCGAGGCCTTGAGGTCGGCCAGGCGGGCGTCCAGTCCGGTGACCAGGCCCTGGTCCCGCATGGCTTCAGCCTGCGTCACGTGCCCACGGGCAGCCGCCAGGGCGGTGTCCAGCGCCGCTACCCGACGGGTAGCCAGGGCAGCATTCACATAGGCCTGGATCGCGAAGAAGCGAGTGGCACCCGCGGCGCGCTCTGCACCGGCTCCTTGGGCCTGAGCGGCCTTTCTCGCCGCGGCAAAACCGAATAGGCCCTCAGGTGCCAGGAGCGGGAGCTGGACCGTGGCTGTGGCGTTGTACCCGGAGTAGGCCGCCGGCCGGTTCAAGGCGTCCAGGGCGAGGTCCTCCGCCGCAAAGTTCTCCTGCCTGAGCTTGAGCCCGAAGACCGCCACCGGATCCGTAGTCCTCATTCCCTGCAGACCCAGGGAAACCGACGGGAGAAAGGCCTGGCTGGCCTGGAGCGGAAGCTGGGACGCTGCCTCTGCCCTTGCCTCCTCGGCCCGCAGCGCCGGGTTGGAGCGCAGCGCCTGATCCACGGCTTCCTGGACCGAGAGGAAGAGCGTGTCGCCGGAGAGAGCCACCGAGGGACCGTTTCCACCGTAGGCCCCAAGCATTAATAGAGTTATAGGTATAATCATATGTTTTCTGGCGAAGAGAAACCCGCCTGGCCCTTCCCGGGCTTTTTCGGTATTGGCTCCGGCCCAGACCCGGACCGGTCAGAGATCACATCGACGGATGCAGTTCAGGATGTCGTGAACCTTGGGCTCCGTGATCCGATAATAGACGTGGATGCCTTCCCGCCGGGGCTCCACGATGTTCCAGCCCCGCATCCTCGCCAAATGCTGGGACACGATGGCCTGGGGAAGATCGATGCGGTCCTGGATCTCCCCCACCGCCATCTCCCCTTCCTCCAGGACCTCCAGGATCTTCAGTCGGTCGGGATGTCCCACGACCCGGAAGACGTCCGCCGCCTTCTGGAGGATGCCGGGATCGATCGACCGAATCAGTTTCTCACTATTCATGGCCGCATAGATTAATAGGGATATTGCTATATGTCAATCCCTGATCTCCTCGAAGCGTTGGTTTCCGATACGGTACCGTCTCCAGTCCTTGTAGTCGAAGTGCCACCATTCGGACTCGTACACCGTGAAGCCCTGGGCCTCCATAGCCTCCCGCAGCAGGTCCCGGAGCCAGCGCTGCCGGGTGGTGCCTCCCGGATAATCCGCGTAGGAGCGGGGGGACATCTCGTCATAGCCTCCGGGCATGATGACGGCCTGGCCCGTGGCCAGGTCGTAGAGGGTGAGGTCCACCGCGCAGCCCCGGTTGTGGCGGGACCCGCTGGCCGGATCAGCCACGAAGTCCCGGAGGGCTTCGGGCGTGGCGTCCCAGAACATCTTCGTCACATACCAGGGCCGGTACCCGTCGTGGACCAGGAGGCCGTAGCCCCGCTCCTCCAGGCGGCAGCGGTCCGGGCTACGGCCGCGGCCGCAGGACGCTGGAGGAAGGCGCGAGGGCTGGAGTAGAATACCTCACCCAGGAAGTTGTTGGTCGTGGCGTAACGGATGTCCAGCTTGATCGTCGAATCCAGCGTGGTCAGGTCCACGAGATCGGACGGGAGGAAATCGCCCTCCTCGTTCGGCGGTGTCGCGGCAAGCGCTTCCCGGCGAAGCTCCTCCGGGTCCCCCACAGGCGTAATCTGAAAGGTGCTTCCGCCCTCTCCGCCCAGGTAGATGCGCGGGAAGATGCGCTCCATACCGCCCGAGTCCGTCAGCCGAAGCTCGGTTCCAGGGAGGCGAGCCAGGGTCCCCTCCCCTCCTTCTACCCGGAAGCTCCCCTCACCCACCGGCGTCAGCGCCTGCCGCGCACGGTGCCAGGGGAGGAAGTAGAGCTCACCCCCGTCCTCGAGCACGGAGAGGGTATCGCGCCCCAGGGCGTATTCGCCGATGACCTCGGCCCAGCTCTCCGGTGGGGGTGGAGGTGGCGAAGATTGGGCCCGGCCGGCTCCCTCGGCTCCACAGGCCGCCACCAGGACGGCCAGGGCAGCCCAAGCCGGGTATCGGCCCCTCCTGAAGACGGGCGTTGGACGTGGAGTTACAGGGCGCACGGCCAGACTCCTCTCTCTTCTCCGCGTTACCGTCCCTGGCGACCTCCGGGGCCCCTACCCTGGAGTTCGTCGGCAATGCGATCGGCGCCATACACCTTTCGCAGGGCCTCGATGATCCCGGCGGAATGCACGCTGATGGTCCGGGCGGCAACGTCGCTGAAGATGAACCGGTTTGGCAAGAATTCGATGTTGCCGTCGAACACGAGGCCCACCACCTGGGCGTTCTGGTTGATCACCGGGCTCCCGGAGTTCCCGCCGATGATGTCGTTCGTCGAGACGAAGTCCAGAGGCGTGGACAGGTCGAGCTGGCTCCTGTGCTGCGCCCAGCTCGGGGCCAGGTTCCAGGGCGCCTCGAGGTTGAAGTCCGCAGCCCGGGCATACAGCCCGTACATGGTGGTGTGGGGCGGTGCGAAGGTGCCATTCATCGGATAACGCTTCACCAACCCGTCGGAGATGCGGAGCGTAAACGTGGCGTCGGGAGGAAGCGAGTGGCCGTACGCCGCGAAGATCGCCTGCCCCACCAGCTCGGCGTTGGCCGTGATGACGGCGTTCAGGGGCGCGGCCCGCTCCCCACCTCCGCCTCCAGGGGGGCAATGGCCCGGGCCGCCACGATCATGGGATCAGAGGAGGCCGCCACGGCCGGCTTCCCCACCGTCCAGGAGGGCTTGCCGCACCGCCGCATCGGTCAACCGGGTTCCGGTCACCAGTGCGTGGGCCGCAGCGTCCGGGGTCCGCCCCGCCAGGACCGCGCGCAGGAATGGATCGCCCGGCGGCAGGGCCGCCTGCGCAGCGGCGAGCTGCGCCGCCAGATTGAGCTCCTCCGCCTGGAGATCAAAGGACGAACCCGCACCGATACGCCGTCTCAACCGGTCCACGCTGGAGCTTCGGAAGGCCGGCAGCCGGAGGGAGTCGGGGAGACTCATCTGCTCCGGGAAGCGGACCAGGTCCCCCGCCAGGCCCAGGAGATCGGAGCCTCCAAAGCCGTAGAAGCGGCTTTCGGGGGCGAAGGAGGCCAGCTCGGCCTGGGCCGCGGCGATAGCGTCCCACGCGCCCCCGTACTTGGCTTCGAGAGCCGGATCCCGGGCGATCCGAGTTCGGAAATCCCGCTCGAAGGCGGCCTTCCGGGCCATCCGGTCCTCGTCCAGAAGGCCACTGAGATACCCGGTGGTGGCCTTCTTGGAGTTCTCCAGGCTGAAGATCCGGTTCTCGTACTGACGCCGGTCCTCCGGACTCCTCTCGGAGAGGACGCGCAGGACCGCCAACTGCCGGTCGTATCCGGCGATCTGGGCCGGATACTGAACGTCCCTGAGGTACTCCATCTGGGCGAGCGTCAGGAGACGCCCTGTGGAGCCCGGGTTTCCCACCACGAAGACCAGCTCATTCTCCTCCGCTCCCGCGGGGCTCCACCGGAGGAAGTCCGACGTCTGCCTGGGCGCCCCGTCCACGTAGACCCGGAGGAGCGTGATGTCCATGTCGTAGCGTGGGTAGGTGAAATTGTCGGGATCCCCTCCAAAGAAGGCAGCCTGCTCCTCCGGCGCCATCACCAGCCGGACGTCGTCGTAACGCCGGTACCCGTACAGGGAGTACATCCCGCCCTGATAGAGCGTCACCACCTGGCAGTTCAGTCCCGTCGCCTCGCCGCACTCGGTGGCGATGGCGTTCGTCGCCGAGTCCCTCTGCTCCACCTGGCGCACCGCCGACGTCTCCGTGACGGCCGCCCGGACCCTGGAGGTGACGTCCTCGATGGACACCAGCTGATCCACCCACATTCCGGGGCACGCCTTCTCCTCCTCCAGGCTACCAGCCACGAACCCCGTTTCCTGGTAGCTCGTGTCCGGGGGAGACACGGCGCTGATGCAGCTCCGGGCGCAGTGATGATTGGTCATGACCAGCCCGTTGGCCGAGACGAAGGAGGAGGAGCACCCGGGGAGACGGGCCACCGAGAGCCGCACGTGGTCCAGCCAGTCTTCCGTGGGGCGGAACCCGTAGGTCTCTTCCCAGTAGTCCAGCGGCGGCGCGTCGAACGTCCACATCGTCCCGAATTCCTTGATGAACCCGGTCGTGGACTGAGCCGGGGCCGCGGCCTCTTGTCCCTGGCCCCCCTGCACCCACAGCCCCAGAAGGGCGGCAGCGCCAAAGGCGCCGACGCACAGGAAGCGGATCGTCTTCATGGCTTTGCGCTCCTCACGATGGTTGGTGTCCCCGAGTCCCGACGGCCCCGCCCCCTGCCGTATCCGGGGGCGTCTTGAACACCTCCGGCGCGTACTCCCGGAGTGCCCTGTCCTTCTCCAGGTAGGGCACGCCCTCGGTCATCCATTTCGGCGCGGGCGCACCCTTGAGATGATGATCGAAGAACTCCCTCAGCCGGTACTGGAAGTCGATACGGTTCTCCAGCCTCCTCAGGCCATGCCCCTCGCCGGGATAGGAAAGGAAGATGATGGGCTTGCCCAGGAACCGGAGGGCGTTGTACCACTCCAACCCTTGTACATACCCCACCGTGGGATCGTCCTCTCCCTGAAGGTACAACACCGGGGTGTTCATGTTCTCCACGCCGGAAATGGCGGACTGGTTCCAGTACAGGTCGAAGTCGTCATAGGGGTTTGTACCGTAACGGCCCTGCCCGTAGATGTCGTACTGGTGGTTGTTCTGTCCGCTGGAGAGGAAGAGCTGGTTGAACTCGCTCACCAGATCGATTGGAGCCGCTCCGTGGGCGATGGCGGCGAACATGGTGGAGCGAGTGGCAATGTAGGCGCTCCCCCCCCGCTGTAGGAGTGCCCGCTCAGGCCCACCGCATCCGGGTCGGCGTACCCGAGCTCGATGACCTTTCTCGTCGCCGCCTCCACGCACTCCAGCATATCGGAATGGGAGCTCCCCACGCGGAAGTGAATGTCAGGCTGCATGATCAGGTATCCGTTGGAAACGTATCCCGCGAAGTTCGGGGAGTGGCGGTACCCGGGTGTGGGATAGAGGTGCAGGTCCTGTGAGTACTTCTCATAGAACCGGACGATCATGGGAAGCTTCCGGCCCTCCTGGTAATCGTCCGGAATGGCCAGCGTGCCCTGGAGCCTGACGCCGTCGTTGTTCGTGTACTCGAAGAGGACCCTGTGGCCCCAGAGGTACTCCTCCTGCTGGGGATTCGCGTTCGTCACCTGCTCCCGGTCGGCGAAATCCCGTCCACTGACCCACAGATCGGGAAATTCCCGGAAGGTCTGAACCGTGAAGAGATACCGCTCGGATCCCAGAGCCTTCTGGGGCCGTCCGAACTTCTTGTCCTCGAACGTCAACTCACGAAGGCTGCCGTCCCGGAGTTCGAAGAAGCCCTCCTTCTTGGTCCACTCCCCATAGGCGGAGAGAAGGACAGGATCATCCAGGTCGATGAACCGCTCGTCCGGATCGGTCCGGACGTAACGGAACCGGATGTCATCCCGGGTGCCCCGATTCCCCGTGAGGTCCGTGGGAGCGGTGCCGTCCAGGGGCTGGCGCCAGACGTCGTATCGGTGGTAGAGGATCACTGCCTTGCCGTCCTTGGTCCAGCCCGCCAAGCCATAGGGCGGCTTCTCCCCGAAGCGGTCGTATTCCTGATCCGTGAAATCCACGGGGCTGGAGGCGGTCAGGTTCACATGGATGTCGTCGGCAATCCGGTAGTCCCAGACGTGTCCGTCCAGCCAGTAAAGGAAGTGCTTGCTGTCGGGGGAAAGACCCAGGGTCCGATCCTGGCCTCGGAGGATCTGGACGCGCTCGCCGGTCCGGGTGTCGATCCGGTAGTAGTTAGCCAGGCTCGGCCTCCAGTCAGAGAGGAAATCGCTGTCGTCCCGGCCGATGGCCCAGTGGCCGTCGCGCGTGACCTCCACCGTGCGCATCTTCTGGTCCGCCAGGGGCACCATCCGGCCCTCGTCCAGGTGAACGGCCGCCAAATAGGTCCTGTTTCGGTCCCGGGAAGCGGATCGCTCCTGCACCGACTGGATCCGGTCGTCGGCCCAGTGCCAGATGTTCACGTCAGCCAGGGGCAGGCCCTCCGCGGGCCAGGCCTCCAGTTCGTCTTCCTGAGCCTTCGTGCCGACGAGGAGGGTGGAGAGGTCATCGCTCCAGGTGAGGTCGGCTCGGTCACTGATGACCGACCCCTCCGGCATCCCGGCGTCCCTCGCAGGATCGAAGACCCTTTGCCGGACGTCGCTCGTCCCCAGCCCCGTGAAGGCCAAGAGCGTGTTCTCCCGCTCCACCTTCTTCTCCGGCGTCTCACCCCGGAGAACCGCCAGGCCGGCACCTTCCTCGGACCAGGTCATCCGGGCGTAACGCTCCTTCGCGTTGTCCAGGGCCCGGCGAACGCCGGTTCGGAGGTCGTAGAGGTAGAGACCGTTCCCGTCCCTGTCGGCCGCATCCACCGTGTAGGCGAAGAGGGTCCCGGGCTTGTTGAAACCGTACTCGTTCACGCTGCCGATGAGCTCGTCGTAGCCTCCGGCCAGGTCTCTCAGGATCAGGTCGCTCCCCTCGTACTCGGCCCTCGGGTCCTTCCGGCGCTTCTTGACGTATAGATGGCCGGAGCCCTTGGCGAAGCCGAAAGCCGAAGCGTCGTCCCAGGAGAGCTTCTCCCCCGTGGCGAGGTTCAGGAGCTCCGCGTTCCGGATCACGGGATCGTCGGCCGCACGAGCCTCCTCCGCGTCCCGGAAGGCAGGGGAGACGAAATAGGCGACCCAGGCGTCGTCATCCGAGAATTGAGGCTCCGATGCCCGGGCAACGACGTGCTCGGCCCGGGACTCCAGGTTCAACACATGGAGCGTGTCGTCCGAGCGCTCTCCGCCGAGAGCCCACGCCACCCAGCGGCCGTCGGGAGATATCTCCTCGCCCGAAATGCTACGCCAGAGACGGTAGTCAGCGATGGAGAGAGCCTCCTTTCCCGAGGAGGCTTGGGCCTCGAGGCCCCGCATGGACGGGCCCGCAAAGGCCAGGCCCAGGACAAGGAACCACAGAACGGTCCTTGCCTTTGAGGAGCGGGAGGTATCCGTCAGGGGGACGGCGACCGGACGAGAGGTGCGGTCAGAGGAAGGTCGCGGCGGACGAGGAGAAGGACGGCACGGACGCATTGGACGCCTCCGAAGGCGGATTGGGAGGTCGAGGCCGGAAGTACCGGGGAGGGGAAACTGGGCCAAGGGAGGCCCCCACCGCTACCCCCCGTACCAGGGGAGCGGTTGAACGGCAGGTCCAGGGGCGGAGAAGGAGCGGGCGGCTTTGGAGCCCGGGCTATCGGCTCGGGAGCTCCTGCTGGCGGCTCTGAAGCTCCTGCTGGCGGGCCTGAAGCTCCTGCTGGCGGGCCTGGATCTCGGCCTGGTGGCTCTGAAGCTCCTCCTGCAAGCGGCCGAGCTCCTTCTCCAGCCGAACCTGGACCTCCTCGCGGATACGGGCGCTTTCCACGCGGATTTCGATCTCCCGCCCCAGGGCTGGCAGACAGCCATCGGACAAGGGGCCATGGACGCTCTGAGAGAGGACCACGGTGTGAGCGCTCCCCCCCTTCATGACCACCAGCCGGGGGCTACCGCTCACCGCCACCGCGGCACAGGCGCTCTCCGTCGATGGGGAGCTCGCATCCAAAGCGGCCACGGTGGCTGCACCACCCACCGAGGCACCGCCCAGGATGCACGCCAGGGAAAGCAAGTCGGTTCCCGACAGGCTCATGATTGCACCTCCCGTACTGAAGTCCATCCGGCTCCCGGGCTCCGATCCGCCCCGGTTCTTATGAGACGAGTCAGGGCGCCGAAGGGTTGCGTGGCCGGCTCCCCCGTGGCGGGAGCTCGGGCAGGATCAAGAAATCTTCCTGAACCTCAAGTCCCAGACCCGGCTCTGGCTGAAGCTCACCCCCGCGACGCCACCCGCACCGTCCCGGTGGAACACGAGGGTGTTTCCTCCTCCGCTGAAGACATCGGGGTAGAGGGGACGCAGAGGCCGCGCCTCTCCCCAGCGGTCCTTCAGCACCAGGCCCTCTTCGTCCACCACTACCGTGTAGGTGGCCTCCGCTTCATCGCTCCGGTAGGTGCCCTCGTATTCCGCCAATTGCGACCGGGTCGGCGTGAAGGTGGGCACCGGCTCCAGCCGGATCCCGTCCCCGCTGGGGGTGTCCATGACCGCGGCCGGCCGCCCGTCGGCGAAGGGAGCCGACTCGAAGGTGATGGAAGTACCGTCGGGGGATTCGAAACGCGTGGGGCTGAGCGGCCGCACAACGGCACCGCCGACGCGGAGCCCATCCTCCGTCGCGGCGATTCGCTCCAAGACCCCCGTCCGCGTGTCGCGATAACCACCCGTCAGGGCCTCCAGACGCTCCTGGGTCAGGTCGATGGCGCCGGCGACCGTTGGCTCCGGCCCCCCCTCAGCGACGGCCTCGCCCAGATAGAGGTCCGCGACCTGGTGCAACAGGCCCCCAGCGTTCGCGGTGGCGGTGTTGCACATGACCGCCACAGCCACGCCCTGATCGGGGTACCGGGCCAGGTGCCCGCGGTATCCGGCTGTGGAGCCACTGTGCTGGACCTCGGGGACGCCCCGATAGCTGCCGATCATGAGTCCGCTGGCGTAACTGATGGTCCTTCCCGAGTTCAGGACCCCCTGCCGGTGCATTTCCTCGATGAATCGCGGGCCGCCCACCTCACCGGTCTCCAGGTTCCGCGTGAACTTCAGAAGATCCTCCACCGTGGTCAGGAGTCCGCCGTTCCCGTGGACGTCCTCGAAGGGCATGAGGGTGTGCCACTGCCCGTCGTCCCGGCTCCGGGAGTAGGCAATGGCCCGGTCTTTGACCACCCGCGTGAAGTCGTCCCGCCAGCTCGTGCGCGTCATCCCCAGGGGCTCGAAGATCCGCTCTCTCGTGAAATCGGCGAAGGACATTCCCGCCAGGCGCCCGATGAGAATCGCCTGGAGGTTGTAGCCGCTATTCGTGTAGGAATAGAAATCCCCGGGTCGGTAATTCAGCGATTCCTGGCGACTCAGGATGTCCAGCACGTGGACATGGGTGTGGGCCCGGCGAGTCCGTGGCCACCCCTCGATCCCGGCCACGGAGCCCCAGTCCCGGAGACCACTGGTGTGGTTCAGCAGGTGGCGGATGGTCACCACCTCACCAAAGTCCGGAAGCTCGGGAATGTACTTTCGGACGTCGTCATCCAGAGACAGCTTCCCGTCCAGCGCCAGGAGGATCGTGGCCGCCGCCGTCACCTGCTTGGAGACCGACCCCGGCTCGAAGATGGTATTGGCGGTGTTGGGCACGTCGTGCTCCAGGTCCGCCATCCCATAGGCCCGAAAAAGAAGGGGCTCTCCCTCTTCGCTGACCCCCACGGCGCAGCCCGGCGTCCGCGTACCGTCGAAGGAGGCGAAGATCGAGTCCACCGAGGCCACCGCCACGTCGGGGACGGTCTGGCCGAGCACCGCGGGAGTCCCCACCACGGCCTGGGTCAGAAGGATCGAGGAACACAGGAACAGCCAACCAGCGGAACCGATGGTCTTCATGGGCCACACCTCGAGATCTCTCACCCTTCGACGGATCGTCGAACGGTCGCTTGTGGAGCCGGACGGAAAATGGCTCCTCATATTAGGCTCGGCGGACCGGGGACGCGATCGGAGGCCCCCCGTCGCCCCATGTTAACATCCGGGCCTCCCACTCCGTATCCCCTTCAAAGGCCCGGAAAGCCCCGAACCCACGGAGCCGATCTTGGACGACGGAGAGCTGAACAGACTGGCAGCAGCCTTCCGGGAAGGCGATCTGAACAGCTTCAGGCTCCTCGTGGAGACTCTGACGAGGCCATTGATCGCCATGGCCTTCCGGTTCACGGCCGACTGGGAGTGGGCGAGGGACCTCACCCAGGAAACCTGGATCAAGGTCCACGATCGCATCGGCCTCTACCAGCCCGGAAGGCCGTTCAGCGCGTGGCTCTATGCGATTCACCGGAATGGATGCGTGGACCACCTGAGGAAAGGTTGGGTCCGGCAAGAAACCTCCCCGGGGGACGACCATGTCCTCGGCCTGGCGGGGGCGGCCCCGGGGAATCCCGAGGAGGAGGTGGAGCGCCGGGAGTTCCACCTGCGGCTTCTGGCCGCCGTGAACCAGCTGAGCGAGAGCCAACGCCAGGTCTTCCTTCGGGTGGACGTGGAGCAGGGGGACCAGCGGAAAGTGGCCCGGGCGCTGGGCATCCGCTTCGGGACCCTGAGAACCACGCTTCATTTTGCACGAAAGCGCCTGGCACAGCTGCTCCAGGAGTGGGAGGAGAGCACGTGAGCAAGGAAGTGGATTGTCGAGTCTTCGAGGACCAGCTGGATGCCCTCGTCGAAGGCAGCCTTCCGGAGGAAGGCCTCCGGCAGCTGCACCTGCATGCGCGTGACTGCGCCACGTGCGCTTTGGAGCTCAAGGTCAAGGAGCACCTCCTCCGACCGACCCTGGAAGAGCTCGAGGCAAGAGTGCCTGCGGAGATGGTCTCCTCCATGTGGCCCGCCGTTCGGGCAGAGGTCCCGCACCGGCCCCGTGCCGCTTCCGGCTCCTCTCACGGCCCGCCTCCGACCCGCACCTGGAGACGGCGAAGGGGGGGCGGAGAGGCCTCCGTTCGGGGCCCGAGTCGGGCTTGGGCGCTGCCGACCGCGGCAGCAGCAGTGGCTGTTCTCCTCATCGCCACCGGTGTTCTCTTCGCTCAGCTCCGCCAAGTCAAAGAAGATGAGAGGGTCCTGGCCGGTCAGCTCGCGGAGCAGAGCCGGCTCCTGGCTGCATTGGACTCCCGGACCGGCGGCATTGTCCGTAGCGGTGAGCCCCCGGGGCGCACGAGCTGGATCCGGGCCCTGTCGGGGCAGAAGCGGGTGAGCGTCGCCCAGTTGGAGGGCATGCTTCGGACGGTCCCGCCGCGTGCCGTTCTCCTGGATACCTCCCAGGTCGAGGCTCTGCTCGACTCACCCTCTTCCTGGACTCCAAACGGATGGAGGACCGCCCTGGGCGCCCTGGCAGAGAGGGAGAGCCTCACGGCCGGCGACCTTCTTCGCCTTCTGGCGAAGGCAGGCCTGGACCCGCAGGCCACGGTGGCCACCTCCCGGCTCATAGAGCTGCTCAACTGAGAGGAAGATCGGAGGAACGAAGCATGAAGCGAATAGCGATGACCAGAGCCCTCGGCAGTGGACTCCTGCTCGCGGCGCTGCTCGGGTTGGCCGGCTGCGTGGAATACACCATCGAAACAACCGTGAGGCCCGACGGGAGCGGGCTACGCACGGAGAAGATGGAGGTTGGACAGAACGAGGAAGTCCAGGTCTCTCCCGCCGACTTCGTGGACATGATGTACGCCGGAGCCGACCAGGGCTGGACCCACCATCCAGGGGTGGACGAAAAGGGGGATTCCATCCAGGTCCTCGAGAGGCGTATCCAGATTCCGGACCTGTCCGCCTGGTCCAGGCTCGACGACCGGGTCCAGATAGCGGCAGCGCCTGGCGCGAATGCGTCCCGGACCCTCGGCTACGTGCGTCTCGGCGACGTTCGATTCAGGAACTCGGTGGAGGTGGGGACCGGCACGCTCAGCGACGGGGGCACCTCCTTCAGCTACAGGGAGACCTTCTCCTGGGAGGACGGGGTGGACGTGATCGTGGAGTTTCTCATGACGGACCTGGACCGGACGCTGGCGGCAAAGTACCCGGCGCTTCCGGACTATGAGCGGGGCGAGGTCGTGGGCTTCGCTCGGGCACGCCTCTGGGTCGCGGTGAACGGCGGGTACTTCCAGGCGGAAGGCAGTGAGGAGGACCGGCTCATTACCACCGCCATCGACCGTTCCGCCGAGCATGGCATCAAGATTGTCCGCTTGCGCTATCCCGGAGAGAGCGAGGCGTTCCTGCGAGAGACCATGCGGCAGCTCTACGCGGAGAATGACGAGCCCCTGGAGCAGTTCCTGACCGGGACGGCCCCAGGCTTGAACCTGGCCGTGAACACGGAGATCCGCTTCCGGCTTCGAATGCCGGGAGAGGTCACGAGCTCCAACGCCCACGAGACCGACGGGAACACCCTGCTTTGGTCCTTCGGCCCCATGGACGCCCTCTCCGCTCCCGTGGAGATCCAGGCCCGGTCCGTCCTCAGGCGGTGAGATGGGGCCCAGGTGTGCAACCGCCATCCCCTCGCACGTCACCTGGGTCAGTAGGCCCGGGCCGCAAAGAGGCAGCTCGGCCTGGAACCCTCCATCCGGAGGAACCGCCATGACGCACCGACTTGGACTGCTGGCCCTGATGGGAGCCCTCGCCTGGCCCGTATACCCGGCCGACTCCCCCACCACCACTACTGGGGCCCCCCAGGTCCTCCCTGCCGTCGTGCTCGCCGGGCGAACCACGGATGCCGGATCCGGCGCGCCTCTGGCGGGCGTCCGGATCACGTTGGACGGCGGGAGGAGTCCCGGAACCCTCAGCGACCGAAATGGAGAGTACATCTTGGCCCTCGACGACTCGTGGGTGGGGCGTGAGGTCATGCTCGTCGCCGAGCTCCCCGGGTACGAGAGCGTCCGAAGGGCCCTGAGGCTGGCCGAAGGAACGAACACCCTGGACATCGCCCTTCAACGACGAAGCATCGCCCTCGACGAGATCGTGGCGTCCGCCGCCCGGGCCGCCACCCCGGCCCAGATGACCGAGATAAGTGGGGCGATCGCCGTTCAGGTTCTCCCGGGCCGATTCAATCCCGACTTTCAAACCGAGTCGTACGCTCTCATCCAGGACAACGTCTTCCTGGCGACGGCGGCGAACCCCCTGTCCACCTTCTCCATCGACGTGGACCGGGCCTCCTACGCCAACGTCAGGCGGTTCATCCGCGACGGGCAACGTCCCCCTGTCGACGCGGTTCGGGTCGAGGAGCTCATCAACTACTTCCCCTACTCCGACCCCGAGCCGGACGGGGAGGCGCCTTTGGCGATCTACACCGAGGTAGCCCCGGCCCCCTGGCAACCTCTGCACAAGCTGGTCCGCATCGCTCTCAAAGGACGGGGAATCGACCTTGGTGAAGCCCCCCGTAACAACCTGGTCTTCCTCCTGGATGTGTCCGGGTCCATGAGCTCACCGGACAAGCTTCCTCTCCTGAAGACAGCCCTCGGGATGCTCGTGAACCAGCTCCGGCCGCAGGATCAGGTGGCCATCGTGGTCTACGCTGGGGCGGCCGGCCTGGTGCTCCCCTCCACGCCGGGGAGTGAGAAGGAGAGAATCCTCGATGCCATCCAGAACCTCCAGGCCGGAGGGTCCACGGCCGGAGGAGCCGGGATCCGCCTGGCCTACGAGGTGGCCGCAGAGCACCACGTTGCCAGGGGCAACAACCGGGTGATCCTGGCCACGGACGGAGATTTCAACGTGGGCGTGTCCAGCGACGCGGAGATGGTCCGACTCGTCGAGGAGAAGCGAGACCAGGGAACGTTCCTGACGGTGCTCGGCTTCGGCACGGGCAACCTGAAGGACTCCAAGATGGAGCAGATCGCCGACCACGGGAACGGCAACTTCGCCTACATCGACAGCGCCCTGGAAGCCAAGAAGGTCCTGGTAAATGAGATGGGCGGAACGCTCCTCACCATCGCCAAGGACGTGAAGCTCCAGGTGGAGTTCAATCCAGCCAAGGTTGCCGCCTACCGGCTGATCGGGTACGAGAACCGGCTGCTGGCCGCCGAAGACTTCGCAGACGACACCAAGGACGCCGGAGAGCTGGGCGCCGGCCATTCCGTGACGGCATTGTACGAGGTGATCCCGGTGGGGGTCGATAGCCCGGTCGAGGTCCGTGGGCTGGATTCCCTCCGGTACCAGGCTCCCAGTCCCCCCACCGGCACCGCATCGCCGGAGCTCTTGTTCGTGAAGCTCCGTTACAAGGACCCGGCGGGAGGCGCCAGCCGGCTTCTCGAGACCCCGGTGCTGGATCGGGCCAAAACTCCGTCGGAAGATTTCCGCTTCGCCACCGCCGTGGCGGCGTGGGGCATGCTGCTGCGGGATTCCGAGTACTGCAGCGGGTTCACCCTCTCCCAGGTAGCCGACCTGGCACGGAACGCCCTGGGAGAGGACCGGGACGGATACCGGAGCGAGTTCGTTCGGCTCCTGGAGACGGCCAGGACCATGGAGCTCCTCGCCAAGGAGCCGGGAGCGCGCTAGCCCCCCCCTTCCCCACCCTTTCGAGCCCCCACCCCTCCGCCGGGACCCCGGCGGAGGGTGTTTCATTCCCTCTCCATGAAACGTTCTCCCGGCGTTTCGTGGAACGCCCAACTCTTCATACAGAGGGCCGACGGATCTACCTACCTTAATACTGCACAACGATTTACGACCATAGGTGGCCCCCGGTCCGGATGATGCACCTCCGAGCTGGCGCAAAGGATCGACGACTGGCATCACCATCACATGGGAGGAGAACCATGCACCTTTCACACACTTCCCGCCTCGCCATCGCGGCAGCCGCCGTCGCGTTGTTGGGGGCATGCGACCGAACCGACGCAGTGGGTCCGAAGCTGGAGCCCGAGTTCAGCTCCGCGGGCCTGAATACACCCGGAGCGGTCTACACCATGACCAACGCCGCTGACGGAAACGCGGTGGCGGTGTTCACCCGGTCCGGCGAGGGGACCCTCGAGCCCGCGGGGTCCTGGGCCACGGGCGGACTGGGAAATGGCGGAGATCTCGGGAACCAGGGGTCCATCGTCGTGAGCCGGAACCATCAGTTCCTCTTCGTCGTGAATGCTGGAAGCGATGATATATCCTCCTTCGCCATCCGGCCCGGAGCCCTGGAGCTCGTGAGCCGGGTGTCGTCCGGGGGCATGCAGCCCGTGAGCGTCGCCACCTACCAGGATCTCGTGTACGTCGTGAACGCGGGTGGGAAAGGAAGCATCATGGGCTTCCGGGTGGGCGAGGATGGGAGCCTGGCTCCCGTCTCCGGATCCTCCATGCCCCTGAGCGGAGCCGATGCGCCTGGCCCCGCCCAGATTGCCTTCAGCCGTGACGGACGGTTCCTGGCCGTGTCGGAGAAGGCCACCAATCTCATCGATATCTACACTCTGAACAGGGACGCGACTCCCTCCGGGCCCATGGCTCAGCCTTCGGCGGGGGAAACGCCTTTCGGCCTGGGCTTCGGGCTCCGCGACCAGCTCATCGTTTCCGAAGCGTTCGGAGGGGCGGCGGGCCTCGCTTCGGCCTCCTCCTATCACGTGGCCCGGGACGGCACCCTCGACGTCATCACGCCAGCGCTGGGGAACACCCAGACGGCAGCCTGCTGGGCCGCCGTGACGCCCAATGGTCGCCTGACCTTCACCGCAAACACCCCGTCCAACACCATCTCCGGCTACTGGATCGCCCCCGACGGGTCCCTCAGCCTGGTGGACCAGGACGGTGTCACAGGGATGAGCAACGCCGGAGATCTGCCGAAAGACATCGCCTTCAGCCATAACGGCCGCTACCTGTATGCGTTGAATTCCGGCGCGGGGAGCGTGGGTGTCTTTGTTATCGGGGACGACGGCAGCCTCACGCATCTACAGGACAGCGACGCGGTCCTCCCGGCGGGGGTCGTGAACGGAATCGCCGCCTGGTAACGGCCGAAACGCTGAAGGGCTCTCTGACACTCCTTTGCACGAAAACGTGGGCAATTCGGCCTTTCCATTGTACGTTTTCTCGTGAGGGGGTGTCGGAGGGCATGCAGCACACGCAAGACCGGCGCAGCGGCGCGCTCCGACGATTCTTAGATCCGTAGGAGGCAAGCGATGCGCACGACCGGGACGGTAAAGTGGTTCAACGACCAAAAGGGATTCGGCTTCATTACCCGTGACGACGGTGAGAAGGACGTGTTCTGTCATCACAGCGCGATCCAGGGCTCGGGCTTCAAGTCCCTCTCGGAGGGCCAGCGGGTGGAGTTCGACGTGGTGCAGGGGCAGAAGGGGCCCGCTGCGGAGAACGTCGTCAAGATCGAGGACTGAGGAAGAGGCAAGACGGAGCATTTTCCTTTTCCCCCCCGACGCATGGGCGCCGGGGGGGTCCTTGTCTGTGTCCATCCGCATCCGTGCGTCCGCCGCAACGAAATCGGCCTCCCTCCACCCTGGGTCCAGGATCACCCTTCACGGGTCCTGAGCACCTGTGATCCGATGAGGGGATCCGACGGCCGACGCGCAGGGTATTGGGTTGCCGATGCCCAACTGGCGGATGTTCCTGACCTTTCTCGCCGTGGCCCTCCTGATCATGGGTGGGGTTCACGGCTACCTGTTCGCTCGGCTTGTGGCCGCCCCCGGGATTCCCTCCCCTTGGTGGGAGATCCTGGCCGTGCTCTGTGCTCTCGGCACCGTGAGCATGCCCGTGGCCTTCCTCTCCATGAGAATCCTGGGCAGAGGGGGCGCCCGTTTCATCCTGGTTCCTACCTACGTCTGGCTCGGCTTCGTCTTCGAGACCTTTGCCCTGGTCCTGGCGGTGGACCTGGTCGGGGCGGCCGCCGGGTGGATCCTCCGCACCGTAGGGGCGGGGCCGCTCTTCGTTCCCGGAGGCGGAGAGCTCGGGCTCCGGCGGATCGTCGCCGGGGCGGAGGTCGGCGTCGCGGGCCTCGCGACGTGCTGGGCCGTTGCATGGAACCTGTTTCGCCTGGCCGTGCGACGAGTGGAAGTGACGCTCCCGGGGCTTCCCGCAGCCCTGGACGGGTTCACCATCGCACAACTCTCCGACCTCCACCTGGATCCCGTCCGCGCCGGACGCTGGCTCGCCCGGGTCGTGGAGAGAACGAACGCGCTGAAGCCGGACCTGGTGGCCATCACGGGGGATCTCGCGGACGGCTCGGCGGCCGAATACGCCGACGACGTCGAGTCCCTGCGGGCCCTCGAGGCCCGGGAAGGCGTCTATTTCGTGACCGGCAACCACGAGTATTTCCACGATCTCGTCGGCTGGCTGGCGCTGCTCCCTACCCTCGGAATCCGCGTCCTGAGGAATGAACGCGTTCACATCGGACAGGGCGGGGACTCCTTTGATCTGGCGGGCGTGGACGATCACCAGGGAAGAGGGCTCGCGGAGGGCCACGGACCCGACCTCGATCGGGCCCTGGCCGGTAGAGACCCCGAACGGGTGGTCGTGCTTCTCGCCCACCAACCACGGATCATCGACGAAGCCGAGCGTCACGGGGTAGGCCTGGTTCTCAGCGGCCACACACACGGCGGCCAGATCTGGCCCTTCACCTACCTCGTCTACCTCCAGCAGCCCTACGTCCGAGGGCTCCGGAGGCGGGGAGCCACACAGATCTACGTGAGCTCGGGGACCGGCTTCTGGGGCCCTCCCATGCGCCTGGGAACCACGGCGGAGATCGCCCTCCTCACCCTACGGGCACCCGAAGCTCGCTGAGCGGGGCCGGACGCCGGAAAGGACCCCTTCCGACCGGCCGGTCCCCGGCCTTGATCGGCCGTGGCCCTTTCCTTTTGCAGAGCGCGGACATCAACACGCTCTACGACAACGCCCACCGACTCGGGGATCGGCTCAGCACCCTGCCCGAGCTTCAGGACCTGACCAGCGACCTCCTCGTGGCCAACCCCGAGGTGAAGGTGGACCTGGACCGGGCCGCCTCCCTCGGGGTGACGGCGGCCCAGATCGAAAGCGCTCTCTACGACGCCTACGGATCTCGACAGGTCTACACGATCTATACCCCAACGACGAATACCAGGTGATCATGGAGCTCCTGGCCGTCGCGGTGTTCGTGATCTACATCGTGCTGGGGATCCTCTACGAGAGCTTCATCCACCCCTTGACCATCCTTTCGGGTCTCCCCTTCGCGGCTTTCGGGGCCCTTCTCACCCTTCTGGTCTTCCACGTGGACCTGGGGGTCTATGCCTTCGTGGGGCTGATCAAGCTGGTGGGCCTGGTGAAGAAGCACGCCATCACGATGATCGATTTCGCCCTGGACGCCGAGCGCCGGCGCGGCCTCCCTCCGGCCCAGGCCATCGAAGAGGCTTGCAGCATCCGCTTCCGGCCTATCATGATGACCACGATGTCGGCGCTGATGGCCACTTTGCCCATCGCCATCGGTCTGGGTGCCGGAGGCGAATCCCGCCGCCCCCTGGGGGTGGCGGTCGTGGGGGGACTCGCGTTCTCTTCGCTCGTGACCCTCTACGTAACCCCCGTTGTCTACACCTACCTGGACACCTGGCAGGGTAAGGTCCGCGCCCACTTCCGGCGGAGTCCCGAGGAAGCAGCCACTCGTGCGCAGGAGTTGGGAGCCTCCCCAGAGGCGACCTGACCCGTGGAGCGCGATCGGCTCTCACAACCGAAGGGAGAGGAGAGAATCCATGGACGGGGCGAAGAGCATCGAGCTGTTGAACAGCGGCGTGGCCGACGAGCTGCAGGCCGTGCACCAGTACATGTATTGGCATTTTCATCTGGACGACCAGGGCTTCGGGCCCCTGGCGGCCATGTTCAGGCGGATCGCTATCGTGGAGATGGGCCACGTGGAGATCCTCGCGGAGCGGATCCTCTTCCTCAAGGGTGAGGTGGAGATGGTGGCGGCCGGGCCGGTGGAGAAGATCACCGAACCCGAGGAGATCGTCGCAAGGGCGGCAAAGATGGAAGACGACGCCGTGGGCACCTATAACCGGGCTGCCGTCCAGTGTGGACAGAACGCCGACGCGGCCACCAAGCAGGTCTTCGAGGCCCTGGTCAACGACGAGGAAAGCCACTTCGACGAGTTCGACAGGCAGCTCGACAACATCAAACGCTTCGGACCGAGCTACCTGGCCCTCCAGTCCTTCAACACCAGTGGGGCGGCGGGCGAGTAGGCCGGAAACAGGCAGGTAGGGACACAATCGACGTCGGGGTTCCGGGGGGCCGGCGGCCGTTGGCCTGGGCTCCACCCTGGCCACCCTGCTCCCGGCCGGTCCGGGCGCGCCAGACGGCCCATTCCGGCAACCCTCGGACGTCCCTCTCCGGCAACCCCATCCTCCCGGCTGGTACGATCTCTTCTTCTCGACCAACGACATCCAGAGCGACGAGGAGATCGGCGGCATCGGCGTGGCCCGGGCCCGCACCGCCGGCGGTCCGTTCAAGGACTTCATGGGAAAGCCGCTCATCGGGACCTTCCACAACGGGGCCCGGCCCATCGACCCCTTCGTGTTCCGGGATACCGACGACACCTCCTACATGGCCCACGGCGGGTGGGGCCACTGCAGCACCGCCCGGCTGAACGACGACTCTACCGAATTCGTCCCCTTCGACGGCGGCGCCACGTTCCGGGGGATCATCCCGGAGGGGCACGTAGAGCGCTCCTTCATGCTGTTGACGGACGGGAGGTACTACCATGTGGTCGGTGGGCGGCGGGACGGGGCTGAACTACGCGGTGGCCTCCGCCGTGCCGACCCCGCCCGCGGGCCCGTTCAGGCGCGTGGGCAAGATCCTCGAGCAGAACCCCGACGTGGCGACCGGGGCCGGCCATCATGGGTCCGATCCGCGACGAAGTCATTCGACCAGAGGTTATGCTTGTACAAAGGCCTCAGCCGGATGCAAGGTCCATCGTTCAGCCAGATCCGGCCCCGTTTCGGTTGCTTCCTTGGCGCCTTCAGCCCCTCCTGCCTCCAGATCCGCTCCACCCGTTTGTGATTCACTCTCCACCCCTCGGCCCTCAGCCTCCCCGTGATCATCCGATACCCATCGCGCCCGAACCGCCCGGCCAGGTCCAAGACATCATCCCTCAAGGCCTCCTCGTCAGCTCTCCCCTTCGGACTCCGTCTCTGAGTTCACCGGGCCTGGCGGAGGACTCGACAGAGTCTCCTCTCGCTCGCCCCAAGCTCCTGGCGTGCTCTCACCACACATCGCCTCCGGCGCTCGGGGCTCAGGAGTTTCCCTGGGCGGCCTCTTTCAAGATCAGGTTATCAAGGGTCAGGTCCGCCACTGCGCGCTTCAGGCGTTGGTTCTCTTTCTCGAGCTCCTTGAGCTTCTTGGCCTGAGCCGTGTTCATCCCGCCGTATTCCCGTCTCCAGCGGTAGTACGTGTGCTCGCTGACGCCCAGGGTCTTGCAGACCTCCCGGACCGACTTCCCGTTGGCAGCTCCACCCCCGCCCTTGGGAGCGCGTTGGTAATCTGGCTCGGGGTGGCGTTCTCTCGTCTCGCCATCTCGTTCCCTCTCCTGGTTGGAACCAGCCCCAACCTACAACACCTCTGAGACTGGACTCGGTCTCGTTTCAGAGGGGCATGCCACTCTCCCGAATCCGCTCATCCGGATCCAACACCACCGAGCCCTGGCCGTCATAGAAAGAGCCCACCGGTAACCGGAACCGGGGCTCTCCCCGCCTCGCTTGACCAGGGCCTAGCGAGAAGGAGCTGATCAGTCCCCCGGCTCCCTTGGCCGAGCGGCCTTCCCTCGTTATCATTTCGCAATACCGCGTTTCGCTCAATTGCGATTCGCGCTTTTGCGAAGCAACCAGACGGGAGCACACATGGCGGCGTCACCTTTTCGCGTCGGCGGTCCGGTGACCGGGGAGTTCTTCACGAACCGGTCAGGGGAGGTGAACGAACTGCTGAACGCCATGAGGCACCCCACGCGGCTCCTGATCCGGGGAGCGCGGCGCCAGGGAAAGACGTCCGCAATGGCGCAGGCCGCGCGGCGCTTCCGCGAAGCTGGCGGCATTCTTCTCTGGGCCGACCTGTCCACGATCGCCACTTTCTCGGATCTGCGGGATCGTCTTCTCTCCTCTCTTCCGAAGGGCTTCTTCGGAATTCTCGAGGGTCTTCCCGACCTCGTCCCCATCCTCGAGGTCGTGGTCTCGGATCCGGCTACCGGTGCTCTGGCCTACCGCTTCCGGACCGGCACGGCACGCCGGCAGGACCCGGGAGTCAGGGAACAGGTGCGCCTTCTCCTTCGGGCTATCGATCAGCGGAGGGGGGAGATCGCCAAGCCGATCGCGATCGTGTTGGACGAGATCCAAGCGGTTCTCTCCATCAGTGAAGAGCGCCCCGACTGGTTCCTGAGGGATCTCATGCAGTCGGCTCCGGATATCAGCTTTCTATGTGCTGGATCCCAACCGTCGATCCTGGAGGCCATGGCGAACGAGAAGGACGCTGCGTTCTTCCGATTCTTCGCCCTCGGCCCGGTGTTCGGGCCCATGGACAAGGACCATTTGGCCAACTGGATTGCCCACCGCATGACGGAGGCCGGGGTCGCGTGTGGGGTCAAGAGCGCCATGGCCATCGCTCGGATCGGTGACCGGACTCAGGACATTATTCAGTATGCCGATGCTGTGTTCTCCGAGTCCCGGGCGACGGGCCGAGTGGACGAGGCCACACTGGACAACGCCCTGCGATCCCTCCTCAGGAAAGAGCACGATCGATACCTGCGAGTGTGGGAGGCGTTGTCGTCGAACCAGCGGATCGGGCTTCGGGCCATCGCCTCCGGCATTGAGGATCTCTTCGCGCACGACAATCAGATCGGATTGGCGCCCAGCAGCCTTCACCGCGTGGTAGGGGCTCTGCGGAACCGCAGAATCCTCGCGGATGGCCCTCCGGAGCCGGAGATAGACGATCCGCTCTTCCGTGAATGGATCCTGCGGTATGCTATGCCTGGAAGCGTCATGGAGGATGTCCTCTAGCGCGGATGGGGTACCTCTCAGCGTCAGAAGGCAGCCCGGAGCTACGCTCGCTTGGCGGTGCTGTGACGTGGATCCGGCGAGCTGGCCGCCTCAGGAGCGGCCAGACCGGGCCCCTGGGCGGGGGAGGAATCGGACGATGGCGGCGCCGCCCGGGCCCCGGAGAGCCGAAGGCAACCGAGGTGCGGCCCTCCGCCGCGGCGACCTGACCGAGGCACCTCGAGATCTACCCCGCCTTCGCCCACGAGGCCAATCTCATGGCCAAGGGTGTGCCCAACCACGTGGAGAAGGAGTTCCGAGACCGCGCTTGAGGCACCCTTCACAACAACCCGCCGGGGGCGCACCCGGAAAGCGCCAGATCGCTCTTCCCTGGCCCAAGAACCCCACCCCGGCCCACCGTGGCCACCGTGCAGCTTGACGCATGGACGTCGAGTTCGATATCCCTGTCCATGCGTGGCGTTCTCCTTCCTGGAGGGTGAGTACTGTACGTCCGCAAACGACAGTGTGTCCCCTCCCGTCGGAGAACGCCATTCCTTGTTCAGGCTGTTGGTCCCGGGGCCTCCTCGATCCGATCCCCAGGTCCCCGGAGACCCTCCACCCTGGGCACCACTCTCTCGGCCGAGTCATCCAGCTCGAAGAAGCCGGCGGGCTTCACCGACATGAGGGCGGCGATGAGATTCGTGGGAATGCTCTCCCGGAGAACGTTCAGCGTCCGGGCGTTCCCGTTGTAGAACCGCCGGGCGGCGGCGATCCGGTCCTCCGTGAGAGCCAGCTCCTTCTGGAGAGCCAGGAAGTTGCGGTTGGCCTTCAGCTCGGGATAGGCCTCGGCCACGGCGAACAGGCTCTTCACTCCCCGCATCAGCTCCGACTCGTCCCGGGCCTGGGAGTCCGGGGCTCCATGGTTGCTCGCGGCCCGGTTCCTGAGCTCCACGATGCGCTCCAGAACCTCCCGCTCGTGGTGAGCGTAGCCCTGGACGGTCCTGACCAGGTTGGGAATGAGGTCGTAGCGCCGCTTGAGTTCCACGTCGATGTCGGACCAGCTTTCCCTCATGTGCTGCCGGAGCCGCACGAACCGGTTGGTGGTGGCGACGGCCCAGATCACGGTCACGGCCAGGACACCGAGGACGACGGCCAGGGAAGGGGTCATGTCTTCGGTCCGTGCCGGGAGGGGAGTTCGCGCGTGAGGTGCTCCGGCCACAATTCCAGGAACGCCTGGAACCAACCCGGCGCTCCGGCGAAGGTGTCGGGATCCCAGCGACCCAATCCCTCCCGAATCAGGCACACGTCGTCCAGGATCTCGATCCGGGGCGTGGGCCCCTGGAGGAGGAAGCGCATCATCCGCGGGTGGATGACGTCGTAGGCGAAGCGCTTGTCCCCGCTCTTCACCCAGAAGGCGCGACTGAACTCCTCGGACTCGAAGTCGATGTCGTCGAATCCGAGCCCGCCCACGAGCTTGTCCCCGATCCCCTCCTTCCGGATCAACAGGTCCGGTGTGCCCACGAAGGGAAGCTGGAAGGTGGCGTAGCTGATGCGATGGGTCTGCCGACTCTTCCCCGACCCCGTGACGTAGCTGTAGTCCCCCATGTGCACGTAGACCGGGCGGCCGGCGAGGGTCATGGTGCCGTAGAGCGCGTTGTACCCCCGCCGGGACCTGCCCTTCTGGAACGCCGAGTGGCGAAATCTCCGGTGCAGGGCACGGTTGTCGCCGGGATCGAAGGTCAGGCCCAGGCGACCGGCCAGCGCCGCCAGGGCTTCTCGCCGTTTCTGCGCCCCCAGGTAGCTGAAATAGAGGATGACGGCGGCGGCAACCGCGACCAGGGCGAGAGGAAGCACATGGTTCATCGTGCCTCAAGGTAGGCCTGCCCTCCCGGCGATGGCCAGCCCCGCGACTCCGGCGCGAGAAGGTGCACGATCGGCCCCGGAGCCGTATTCTGTCCTCCGTTCGATTTCTGGACCCGGGGGTCAGGCTCTCAGCCCCCGGGGAGGCGTGGAAGGAGGATCCCATGAAGCGACGCCACCCAAGGACATTCTGGCCAATTCCCGTGATCCTGCTCCTCGGACTGGGGTCGCTTCTGCAGGCTTGTGCGGAGCAGAGCTCCGGCGCAGCCGCCTCGGCCGGGGACGCCGACGGAGCCGACGTGCCGGAAACGGCTCAGGAGACCCCTGCGGGGACCGTCGATGGAGCCTCCGCGGCCGCCGGCGAGAACGGGCACGTCGTGAGCCCCGCCGGGGCCGTCGACGCCAATGCCGTCCTGGCGGCGGGACTCGCCGAAGCCGACCGCACGAAGCGCCTCGTGTTCCTCCACTCGGGAGCCTCCTGGTGAAGTTGGTGTCGCCGGCTGGAGGCCTGGCTCGTGCGGGACGACATCGCGCCCATCTTCTCCAAGGATTTCGTGGACGTGAAGATCGACGTGGAGGCGATGGAGGGGGGAAAGGAGCTGATGTCGCGCTACAACGGCGGCTACAGCGGACTGCCCTGGCTCGCCATCCTGCGACCGCCCGACGGAACGGTGGTGATCACGTCGGACGACCCCGAGAAGGGGAACATCGGCTCCCCCCAGGCCGACTGGGAGATCGAGCACTGGAACCGAATGATGCGGGCGGCGGCCCAGCGCATCACGGAGGAGGAGATCGAGTACATGGGGGCCACCTGGGCGGAGGACCGCAAGGCGCCCTGACCCCCTCACCTCTCCTCGTCGGGTCCCTCGAAGAGCTCGTCGAAGTGGAAGCTGACCCAGCTCTGGTAGGGAGCGTCCCAGAGATCCGTCGCCAGATCGTCCCGCACCACGTCCAGCGTCATCTCGTTGGCCCTGAAGATGACCGAGTACTCCGTCGTCCCGTGGGCCACGCTCTGGAGCAGACGCCGCATGTCGGCGGTGGTGATCTCCCTTCCCCGACGGCTCCAGGCCTCCACCGTGTTCATCCCGGCCTCGTACCGCCAGAGGGAGGAGAAAGACGCCTCCTTGCCGAAGGATAGGCCACGCTGGCCGGCGTCCACACCGTAGCTCAAGTAGTGGTTGGTGGCCATGATGTCGAAGGGACTCAGGGGCGGCACCTCCGCCGGCCTCCGCACGGCGGTACCGAAGCGGTCCCCCTCGGATACGAACGCGGGAGCCTCCTGACCGTGATACGGCAGGGCCCAGAGGATGATGGACCCCGCGCCGAAGGTCCCGCCCCCCGCGGAGCCGAACTTCCCGACCATCTCACCGATGGACTCGGGGGTGCTCTCGGCCCCCGCGTTCTCCAGGATGTAGCGCTGCACCCACGTACACGGCGTGAGGCCGTCGACCACGGGTCCCGGTCCCGTCCCGCCGGCGTTCTCCATGCTGTAGAGGCCTTCCTCGTTGATGCCGCTCAAGGTCCCCACGAAGCCCGGCCACATGGTAGACACCCATCGCCGGTGCCCCGGCTCCGAGGGATTCACGGCGAACAGGAGGAAGTGGCTGACGGTCACCTTCCTCAGGTCCACCTCCCCGTCCATGTTGCGTCCCGCGATGAGGCCTCCCTGAAGCTCCCGTCCCTCGGTGGCGTCGCCCCAGAATGCGAACTGGGAGCACGACGGCCCAGCCGGCGGAGAAGGCTGCGTGGCGCGCCGTTCGATGTAGGCGTTGATGGCCAGGAGGTCCAAGAGGCCGAAGTCTCGGCCCAGCCACTTCACCCCCATGTCCATACCCGAGGCTCTCATCCCCCGGATCACGGCATCCGCCTCCGCGAGGTAGTCGGGGTCGTAGTCGAAATGACTTTCCAGGAAGGGGGCGAAGTCCTCCTCATACCTGCTGGCCGACTGCCAGCTGTCCTCCAGGACGTAGAACTCGAAGAAATCGATGATTTGCGGCCCCACCAGGAACCCATGAGCGAAGCCCCGCTCCTCCGCCGTGCCCCAGAGCTGGAGTACCGGCAGCCCCTTCATCCATCGGAGGGCTCCGTGCTCGGTCGTGGCTCCGTCGGCCGGGAAGCGTCGAGGTTTCCGCAGGACCACGTTCATTCCGGGGTGGGCCCCGGCCCCCAGCTCCAGGTTGGTCATCGGGCCCGCCGGCTCCACTGTGTACCAGCCGAAAGGCTCCGTGGGATCGAAATCCAGGGCGCCGTCCCCGTTCAGGTCCATGAAGGCGATGACATTGTAGAACCCCTCGTCCAGGCCGGTGATCTCGTAGGGACCGGGGCCGGGAAGGCGGACGCTCCGAACCGGCTCGGCCCCGCCGAGGACCTGGGCCTTGCTCAGCCTCGATGGACGTCCCGATGCGTCCACGTCCAAGCGGTAGGCAGACACGATCACAGGGCCACGATCGTCTCCGGAGAAGCGAATCTCCCCGCTGAGATCGGCTTGGAGACCCGGCTGAAGCGGGAGCAGGCGAGCCAGGAGGAGGGCGACTTCCAGAGCCGGCAGGTGAAGGGCCATGATCCTCTCCTTCGGTTCGGCAATGGTCAGGGAGATCCGAAGAGAAAGCTACGGGCTCGAGAGGCGCGGGGACACTCCCCGCCGTGACCGAGCCCCGGTTGCCCCACCCCAGGCAATGTGAGCTGCCGCCGGCTCCGCCGGCGGCCCCAGCCCTGGCCCGGACGCCCCCCTCCCCCGTAGTTTGCCCCCGGCCCCGAACGGGCGCCGTCGAACGTTCTGGAGCCCGTTGCCCGGGTCGCGGAGCCCGAATGTCCTCGTGAGCGTCCCGGCGCCCGACAGATATCCGCATCAACCCTCTCAGTCGAGGTCGAACATGCGTACAGTTCTTTCCGTAGGCCGGATCCAAGGCCTGGGAGCCGCTCTCTTCGTCGCCGCCATGCTTGCGACACCTCCGGCCGACGTGAATGCCCAACAGGCCTGGAGCCCCGTGGCCAACGGATTCCCCCGTACCCCGGCCGAGCTCTCCAACTTCGAGGTCAACACCGATCACCAGGCCATGTGGGACTACCTGGAAGCCCTTTCGGGAGCCAGCACCGAGATGCGCCTCGGAAGCTACGGGAAGACCTGGGAAGGCCGTGACCTCGCCTACGCCGTCTTCAGCCGCCCCCTGGTGAGCGAGCCCTGGGAAGCCTGGGCGCTGGGCCGGCCCATCGTGGTGCTGGGAGCCAATGTCCACGGCGGGGAGCGCACGTTCCGGGAGGGACTCCTGATCCTGATGCGGGACCTCGCTACCCCGGGAACGGCCGCCAACGCCCTGCTGGACAAGGTCACGGTGCGTGGTCGCCCCCCAGACTCAACCCCGACGGCTACGAGGCTTCGGACCGAGGCACCCGGGGCAACGCCTGGGGGATCGATCTCAACCGCGACTACGTGAAGCTCGAGCAGCCGGCTCTGGCCAATTATGTCCAGAACGTGCTGGAGGCCTGGAGGCCGCGACGTCATGGTGGACGGCCACAACGGGTGTGCCCAGCCCTACAACCTCTGCTACCAGTGTCCCAGCCACTACGACCCGGCCCAGGAGATCACCGCACTCTGCGACGAGAACATCTTCCCGGCCATCGACGAGAGACTGGAATCGGAGGGTCTCCGGTCCTGGTATTACTCGGGAGGCAACGAGGAAGAGTGGCGAGGAGGCGGCTCCGAGGCCCGTATCGGGAGGAACTACGCTGGGTTCATCAACACCATCGGGATCCTCTTCGAGGCCCCGAGCCAGGGCGCGGAGGAGGGAGCCCGAGCCGGATACCTGGGCATACCTCACCGTCGTCCAAGTACGCCGCGGAACACCCCGACCAGGTTCATGGGGACGGTGAAGGCCGCCCGGATGGAGACGCATGGCCATGGGTGAGGAGCCCAGCGGCGAGATCGCCGTCGAGATGGAGTACGCCGCCGAGGATTATCCCGGTAAGCTACACCCTCATCCAGGGGGGCGGCCGGAACAACCCCGACGCCCCCCGGGACACCATCGAGGTCACCGGCGCCCGACTCATGAAGAAGCCCGTGGCCACCAAGCTGCGGCCACGCCCCTGGGCCTATCTCCTCCCCAGGGACGCCGTGGACGCCGTCGCCCTGCTCCGCAAGCATGGCATCACCGTGGAGGTTCTCCAGGCCCCGGCCGACCTGCAGGTGGACGCCTACACGGTGGCGGGCGTGACCTACGAACGGGCCTATAACCACGTGGCCGCGACACGGGTGGAGGTGGGAGAGGTCCTGACGCTGGAGGAGAGCTTCCCCAAAGGGACCTTCGTGATCCCCACGGCCCAGCTCCTGGGACGCCTGGCGGCCCACATGCTGGAGCCGGAAACCCCGGACAACATCGTCTACTGGAACACCATGGACGCCTGGATCCCGCGACCGGCCGACGATGAATCTGGGGCCGGCGAGGCCGGCAACGCACCGAGGGGCGGCCCCCCGGCAGGGGCGGCTGGACCTCCGGCGGCGGGAGGGGGGCCCCCGGCCGGCGGCTTCATGCAGGGAAGAGGACAGCAAGGCCCACCCGTGCTGCCCATCTACAAGCTCATGACGCCGACGCCCCTCCCCATGGTCCTCTTGGAGCAGGGCAGGTAGGAGCCCGACCCGGAACGCACGGGCCGTCGCCGGCCTGCTTCAGGCGGCGGCCCGCCCTCGCTTCAGCTCCTCGTCGAAGGCCACGAGCTCGAAGTCGTCCAGGTAGTCGACCCGTCCCGGGTTCTGCGCGTATCGCTCCAGCTCGGTCTGGCGCTCCATCTCCCGATCGAAGGCCTCCAACTCCCTCTCGTTGGCCTCGGCCTCCGTCTGGTCGCTCGAGTAGACGATCTCCCCCACCGTCTGCCCTTCAAGGCGAAGTCGGTTCCTGAGGACTTCCGAGCCCTCGAACTGGGTCCTGACGAGGGGGAACCGGTACCGGACGGTCCCCTCGGCCCCTTCCTCCACCTCACCGTCGAACTCCGCGAGAAGGGACTGTAGTTCCCCTTCCACCGAACCGGCCCCCTTTCCCGGTCCGGAGCCGGCCGGGACTCCCTTGGGAAATGCCCCTCGTACGTGCTCCCGGGTCCCGGCAACGGTGACCCACTGTGCGCCGCGAGAGTTCAGCGAGGCCTGGAACGCGTAGCCCAGGATCACTTTCCTCAGGTTCCGTCTCCGGCGCCTCTCGTTGGCCCGGTTGACCAGGAAGTAACGCACAGCCGGTATGGCGAAGAAGAGAGCACTGAACACCAAGGGGACCCAGACCAGTCCGATCCAGGCCCAGAGGCCACCCAGCCCTAGACGGGGAAAGATGTAGAGCGGAGCCGTGGCTGCGGCTACGAGGTTGAACCCGTTGATGCCGCCGACGATGGCGTTGGATTTGGCCTCGTTCCCCGTGACGCTCAGGTCCGGTTCCAGGCGCCTCCAGGCCGGATCGGGCTCGGTTTCCGTCACCCGTCCTTCTGCACTCAGCATCAACTCCGGAAACACATAGGTGAGAACTCCCTCCCCCACCACCTTCACGTCCCCGTCGTAGGCTCCCATGAGGCGCGCCATCTCTTCCTCGGCCTCGTGGAGGGGGAGGCCCGTGTGCTGGACCAGCTCGGCTGCCGTCAGGACACCCCGCCGGGATCGAATCAGGCGGATGACGCTCCGGTCCTTCTGCCGCTGGCTGGGCCTGGGCCGATCCGGCCCGAAGACGAAGGCGAATACCTTCATGATGAACGGAACCTTGGGCTTCGAGCCACCGGAGGCGTAGCGCTGTTCCCATCGGTGCCCATAGTAGGGGCGTCGCCATCCCCAGCCCCATCCGGGAGACCAGAACATGTACCAGATCCAGAAGCTGGGGAAGCCTCCGAACCCGCCCCTTCGGCCCCCGTAACGGCGCCGTCCGCCCCCACGCCCACCTCCCCGGGATTCGCTGGCCACCAGAGCAGCGATGAGGAGGGCTACGAACACCACGAAGTAGACCACCAGCATGAGGACGATCCAGACCTTGAAGGCCTGGGTGAAGAGGGCCCACGACCTCTCCCGAATCCGGGCCCAGAGGGATTCGGCATCCCGTTGAAGGAGCTTCGGGTCAAACCGGTAGACCAGGGTCCCGGTCTCTCCCACCTCCAAGTGCCCCCTCCGCGTCTCCAGGAGGCTCTTGAGAGTGCTCTCCGCCTCGTCCCGGGGCATCCCCGTGGCAGCCACCACGTCCCCCACGGTCACCCGACCGCGCTGCTGGCGGAGGGCCCTCAGGACGGGACGGGCAGTCGGGCCGGCTTCCGCAGCCGGCAACACGTTATCGCTCATGGTCGCCATCGTCGTTGTGTACCAGCGGGTTGCCGGAGCCCTCCGTGAGAAGGACCCCGGCCATTCACGGCATACACGTGCTGATCTGGTCTACACGAATGTCCGGACGATAGGTCCGGGCCAGTCACGAAGAGAAGCCCCCGGACCCGCCGTCTCGCGAGTCCAGGGGCGATTTCCCCGGGGCGGTGCGCGCCACGTTCGAGGGCTTACAGGCCTCCCCCTCCGATCCCCAGCAGAGCGTTCACCTCCGCTTCCATGGCGTCCAGCTGGGCACGGAGCACCTCGTAACGGTCCAGGGCGTCCTGACCGACCTTCTGGTCCACCCGGCTCGTCATCCCGGCCAGGTAGCGGATATGCTCCTGAAGTCCGGGCTTGCTGTAGCGGACCGGGGGTGTAATGAGACGGGGCGCGAGCTCATCGAGCTGTTGGGCCAGCTGTTCGTTGACTTGAGCTCCACTCTCGAGGCGGGCCTGCGCCTCCTGGACCCGGGTCACGAGGGCGTTGACCTCCTCCACCATGGCCTGCATCCGCAGGTTGAAGGCGAACTGCTCCTCGAGGTCCGCGACCGTGACGCCCTCCGCCGCGATTCGGGGATCGATCAACACCGTGAACGGCTGTGTCAGCGTCGTGCTCCCCACCTTGAGCCTGGCCTGATATTGCCCCGGAGGGGCTCCGACTCCCGACTGGTGCTGAACGTCCCACACGAAGCGATTGTGCCCCTGATTGGCCGTTACCCTGGAGGCGGGGGCAAAGCCCCCGCGCCCCCGGAAGCCGCCCCCTCTTCCAGCACCACCACTGGGAGCGGGGGCAGCGCTGCTGTAGGCGTTCACGATCGCCCCCGAAGAGTCCAGGATGTCGATGGTCACGGGTCCCGTCGGCGTCGAGGGAAGGTAGTACTCGATGTTCGGACCCAGAATGTCCGGTCGGACCCGGGTCCGGTACCCGTCTCGGGGCTTGTAGAGCAGCACCTGCGTGGTGCTCTGGGAGGGGGTGATCTGGGCCAGGGAGGAGAGGTTGTCCAGGATCCAGAAGGCCCTTCCCTGGGTCGCCACCACCAGGTCCTTATGGTACACCTTGAGATCGGCCACCGGGATGTTGGGCAGGTTCAGCTGGAACGGCTGCCAGTGGCCCCCGTTGTCGAAGGAGATGAACATCCCGAACTCGGTGCCGGCGTACAGGAGTCCCTCCCGATCGGGATCCTCCCGCACGACGCGGGTTGGCCAGTCCTCCGGGATACCGTTCGTCCCGTCGGTCAGGAGGGTCCAGCGTCTTCCCGTAGTCATCGGTCCGGTAGAGGTAGGGGTGGTAGTCTCCCAGGAGGAACCGATGCACCGCGTAATAGGCCGAGCCCGGGCGGTGGGGCGAGGGCTCGATGTTCTGGACCCGTCCCCCCGGCGGTAGATCCGGGGGGGTGATATCCGTCCAGGTCGTCCCGTCGTCCCGGGTCACGTGGAAGGGGCCGTCGTTGGATCCCACCCAGATGACCCCGGCCTCCAGGACCGACTCCCGGATGGAGTAGAGGGTGCTGTAGAACTCCTCGCCGGTGACGTCCCGGGTGATGGGCTCACCACTCACCCCCTGGGTGCCCTCCGGCGTGGCGGTGAGATCGGGGGAGATCGTCTCCCAGTGCACCCCCATATCCCGCGTCCGGTGCAAGTACTGAGAACCGTAGTAGAGGACATTGGGATCGTGGGGCGACACCTCCATGGGCGACACCCGCTGGAAGCGGAGGATCAAGTCTTCGGCGGGGTTGCCATAGAGGGATTGGGCGCCGATCCAGTAGTTCTTGGACTGCCCCGTCTCCATGTTCTCGACTGTGAATTGCCCCTTGCAGGAGCCGTACACGATGTTGTCGTAGAGGGGATGAGGCATCAGCGGCCCCGTTTCACAGCCTGGCCCACTCCACGAGTCCACGCCCAGCTCACCCCCGTCGGCCATGCTGGAGATGATGTGGGTGCCGTCGTCCTGCTGGGCTCCGTACAGGCGGTAGGGGAAGCGGTCGTCCATCCACACCCCGTAGATCTCGGCGGTGGGTTGGTTCATCTGGGTGGACCAGGTCGAGCCCGCCGTCGGTGGAGACGTTGGCCCCCCGTCGTTGCTCTGGACCATGATGCGGCCGTCGCGCGGGCTCACCCAGATGTCGTGGTTGTCCCCGTGCGGGGTGCGAAAGGTGGTCCAGGTGACGCCCCCGTCGGTGGACTTGAAGAAGCTCTCCGCCCCCCCGTAGACCGTGTTCGCATCCGTGGGATCGGCCCCAAGCGTCGTGTAGTAGAAGGGGCGCTGAATCATCGCGGGCTGGTCACTGACCATCTCCCAGCTCTCACCGTAGTCGTCGGACCGATAGAACCCCCCACCGGGCTTGGCTTCGATCAGGGCGTAGACCCGGTCCGGCTTGGCCGCTGTCACCGCCAGGTTCCCCTTCCCGATGAGCTCACCGGGGAAACCCGCCTTGATGTTCTCCCAGGTCTCTCCCCCGTCGGTGCTCTTGTAGAAGCCCCCTTCGTAGGATCCGCTGATGATGGTCCAGGGCTTCCGCTCCAGTCGGCTCATCCAGGCGTAGACCACATCGGGATTGCCGGGCTGGAGCTCCACGTCCATGGCGCCGGTGCTGTCGGAGACGAAGAGGGTCTTCCGCCAGGTCATCCCCCCGTCGGTGGTCTTGTAGATCCCCCGCTCGGGCGTCGGCTTGAAGACGTCGCCGTTGGCGGCCACCCAGACGATGTCCGGGTTGGTGGGGTGGATCCGGACCGCTCCGATCTGGCCCACGTCGTAGAGGCCGGCGAAGGTCCAGGTGTCCCCGCCGTCGACGCTCTTGTACACGCCTCGACCCGTGGAGACGTTGCTCCGGGCGCCGTCGGAGCCCGTCCCGTAGTAGATGATGTTCGGGTCCGAGAGGGCCACCGCCACATCGCCGGAGGACCCCACGGGAACCTGACCGTCGGTGAGGGGAACCCACGTTTCTCCGTTGTCGGTGGTGCGGAAGAGGCCCCCGCTGGCCACGCCCATGTAGAACGTCGTGGGTTGGGAGGGCACTCCCGTAACGGTGGTAACCCGGCCGCCCTGGTTGGGACCCACCAGTCGATAGTGGAGGCCCTGGAGGAATGCCGGGTCCACCGATTGCATCATGGGGGCCTGGGCTCCACGGGCCTGAGCCAACACCCTGGCAGGGGATGGCGTGAGTGAGGCCAAAGCCAGGAGAAGTACTGTAGAGAGCCGATACATGGCGTCCCCCGAATCTGACGAGGCAATGAACGACCCCGGGGCAAGGAGCTCCAGGGAGAGTGAACGGGTCAAGAGGAGAAAGTGCAGGAAGGTGGGGAAGGTGGGCAAGTGCTTCCCCATGGTGGCCCTTCCGTGGACAGGAGCCCCGGCATCAAGCATTATCGTCTGATCCTGGCCCGGAGGTGGTCGTTCGCACGGTCGCGGTCACCGGGCTCCGGGCCACCAGTGAAGGACGCGGTTTCATGCGGAACTCCATGTATGCAGCCCTGACCAGCCTGCTGCTGGTCCTCGCCTCGCTCTCTACGACTCAACCTCTCCGCGGCCAGAGCGCCGCCGGATCCATCACGGAGGCCGAGATCCGGGACCATATCTTCTACCTGGCCTCCGATGACCTGGAAGGGAGAGGTACCGGGGAGGAGGGCTACTTTGCAGCGGCTCGTTACGCGGCGGACCAGCTCCGGGATTCGGGCGTCCTCCCCCTCCTCCGAGGACGAGGGCGGAGCGGCTTCCTTCTTCCAGGAGATTCCCATGGGGAAGATCTCCTACGGCCCCGGGAATAGCGCTACCCTGAGCCGAGGCGCAGCACAGCGGCCCTTGACGTTCGGTCGGGACTACTTCGTTATCTCGAACGAGAGCGGGACGTCCGAGGAGGTGGCCGGCTCCCTCGTGTTTGCCGGATTCGGCATGCAGGCCCCTGGGACAGGATGGGACGATCTGGGAGGGCTGGACTTGTCCGGGGCCATCCCCATCGTCCTCTTCGGGCGGCCCGGAGAGGATCTTACGCCGGCCTTCTCGAGCCAGGAGGCGGGCGATTCGTGGCAGGAGTTCGGCGCCAAGGTCCGGGCCATGGAAGAGCAGGGCGCCTCGGCCGTCGTGGCGGTCCTCGAACCGGGAAGGTGGCGGGCCTGGAATTCCTACGTTCGACGCTACGCCTCGGACCGCCTCGTCACGGGGCAGGCCCCTCCTCCGGGAGAGTTTCCCGGGACGCGGATCCCGGTGGCCTTCCTGAGCCAGGATATCCTGGGTGAACTGTTCGCCGGGCATGGCTTCAATCCCGTTACTCTGGAGGGCGACTACTCGACCTTCTCCGATCTCGGGGCCCGTCTGAGCTTCGTGACCGAGGCCTCCTACGAGGGCATTCAGGTGCCGAACGTGGTCGGGTGGGTGGAGGGCACGGACCCGGCCCTGAGAGAGGAGTACGTCGTCGTCGGCGCTCACCTGGATCACCTCGGGGTCAGGGACGGGGTCGTCTACAATGGGGCCGACGACAATGCCAGCGGGAGCGTCGGTGTGCTGGAGATCGCCGAGGCCATGGCCATGGACCCGCCTGCCCGATCAACCATCTTCGTCCTCTACACCGGAGAGGAGCGCGGTCTCCTGGGCTCACAGTATTTCGTCGAGAACCCTCCCGTCCCCCTGGACCGCATCGTCGCAAACGTCAACATCGAGATGATCGGGCGCTTCGATCACCGACCCCTCGGAACGGGCGGGCTCTTCGCCATCATCGGGACCCCCCGTGGCGACGCCATGCGCCGACTGGTGGCGGAGGTCAACCGGAACGGGTTCGACTACGAGTGGGAGATCCCCGATGAGTTCATGGGTGGAAGCGACCACATGGCCTATGAACAGGCGGGCATCGCCAACGTCACGGTGGCAGGGAGCCCACCCTACGGCACCCACGAGGACTATCACCGCCCCGGCGACGATCCGGAGAAGATCGACATCGCCGGCATGCGGAAAGCCGCCGCGTTCATCTACGAGCTGACGGTCGCTCTGGCGAATCAGGGCCGGTAGGCGCTCCGGCACGGGGCCGCCAGGGCTGCGGCGCGGGGCCGCCCGGGCTCCGGCCCGGGGCCGCCCGGGCTGCGGCGCGCGTCTCCGAACCGGCCACCCGTTTCCAGAAGAGGAATGACCGAAGACGTCAGTGGCCGTGCGCTCCTGAGGGAGCGGGACTACATGGTCTTCCTGACCACGCGGGCCTTCGGCGTGCTGGGCACGGTGGCGCAGAGCGTGACCATGGGGTGGCAGGTCTACGACCTGGCCAGGGTGGAGAGGGGGGTAGCGGAATCGGCGCTCTATGTCGGGTTTCTGGGGCTGGCGACGTTCCTCCCCCTCTTCTTTCTCGCCCTGCCCGCCGGCGTCGTCACCGACCGATATCCGCGAAAGATCGTCCTCCTCACCTGCTTCGCCGCCGAGGCGGTCTGTGCCGGTGTCCTCGTCTGGACCGCAGCCACCGGTATCCTCTCCGTGCACACCCTCATCGGCATCGCCTTCGCCTTCGGGATCGCCCGGGCCTTCCGCGCCCCCGCAGGTGTGGCTCTCGCCCCCATGCTGGTGCCCAGAGCCCTCCTTCCCAGGGCCATCGCCTGGAACTCCCTCGCTTCCCAGATGGGAACCATCAGCGGCCCCGCCTTGGCCGGGTTCGTCGTGGGCCACTGGTCGTCGGCTCACTCCTACGGCGTCTCGTTGGTGTTCTACCTGGTCCCGGTTGTGGGGCTCTGGTTCGTGTCCCGGCCCACGAGGCCCGCGCAACAGGGTGGATCCCGGCTCCAACAGGTCAGGGACGGGCTCCACTACATCTGGACCGAAAAGGTGGTTCTGGGCGCCATATCGCTGGATCTCTTCGCCGTGCTCCTGGGAGGAGCGACGGCGCTCCTGCCGGTGTTCGCCCGAGACATCCTCCACGTGGGAGCGGAGGGATTCGGGCTTCTCCGGTCCGCCCCGGCGGTGGGCGCCGCCGCGGTGGCTCTGGTTCTGGCGAGCCGGCCCATCCGGACCCGGGCCGGACTTTCCATGTTCACGGGGGTGGCCATCTTCGGGGTTGCAACGATCGTGTTTGGGCTCTCACGATCGTTCCCCCTCTCCCTGGGGGCCTTGGCCATTCTGGGAGGAGCCGACATGGTCTCGGTCTACATTCGTCAAACCCTGATCCAGATTGTGACTCCCGATCCCATGCGGGGGCGGGTGGCGTCCGTGTCGTTCCTCTTCATCGGGGCCTCCAACGAGCTGGGGGAGTTCGAGAGTGGCGTTACCGCCCGCCTCTTCGGACCGGTGCTGGCGGCGGTTCTGGGAGGCGCGGCCTCCCTTTTCGTCACCGGGCTCTGGGCTCGCCTCTTCCCTTCCCTCCGCAAGGTGGACGCGCTAGGCTGAGGCATGAGGATCGTGCTCGTGGGAGTGGTCGCGGCATTCCTCGGGGCTTGCGCTCGGGAGGCGCCCGCACCCGCCGGTGCACCAACCGAGGCGGCGAGAGAGGCGCCGGGACCGGAGGAGGCTCCGGGCCAGGCACCGGGCGAATCGTCGGAGGGAGGCGCGCTGGCCCGGAGCCGGCAGCATCTCCTCGTGATCACCGAGGCCCCAAATGAGGTCGAGGGGACGCTGCACCGGATGGAGAGGGTGGGCGGAGCCGAAGGAGGACGGGGGAGGCCAGGGTCCGGGTCGGGAAACGCCTCATGGAGGCAGGTCGGCCCTTCCCTCCCGGTCGTCGTCGGCCGGAGCGGCATCGGGCCCAAGCGCGAGGGAGACGGCCGCTCCCCCCAGGGCGTGTTCGAGTTGGGACCGGTGTTCGGGTACGCACCCGAGCCCCCACCCGGCGTGACACTCCCCTACCAGCCCATGTCCGCCGGCTCGGTTTGCGTGGACGATCCGGCCTCCGTCCACTACAACGAGGTCTTCGACGCCGATACGCTCACGGGCGATACGGACTGGACCACCTACGAAGACATGCGCCGGGACCTCGCCGACGGGGACGACCTTTACAAGTGGGGCCTCGTGGTCCACTACAACCTGCCCCCTGAGCCAGGGGCCGGATCCTGCATCTTTCTTCACGTGTGGCGGGCCGCGGGCAGCCCCACGTCCGGGTGCACCGCCATGACCGAGGACCGCCTCCTTGCCGTCCTGCGGTGGCTCGACCCACAGGCCCAGCCCGTTCTGGTGCAGGGCACCCGAGCCTATCTCGACAGCCTGCGCCTGGACGGCGGTCTACCCTATCCCGTGCCGCGGTAGATACGACCGGCTCCATCCCACCCCGCCACGCACCCCGCCCTCAGCCCACTACACACCCCTCGGGCCGGCCGCATCCGGGGTCCAGGGGGGCCAGATTGAGTCGCCGGAGCTCGGCGTTCACGGCCGGCAGCTCGGTGGACCAGATCTGCTCCAGCCGATCCGTGTACCCCTTCAGCTCCGTCACCAGGATGTCGAAGATCTCGGGCATCATGTTCCCGGGCCGACCGTCGCCCCGTTCGTTCATGGCCAGAAGGTTGGCCAGACGGTTGTTGACCTTGATGGGAAAGTTCAAAGGGTCCTGGCCGCTCTGGTTGCGAACCTGGTAAATGTTCTCCTCCACGGCAGAGAGGTCGGTGCCCAGCCGACGTCCGAGCTCCCCCAACCGGGCATCATCGGATCGGCCGTACCGGTCCTCCAGCTGGTCCTTCACCCGGCGTATTGCGATGACCGCCTCGTTGGCTTCCGTCACCTTGTCCCGGACCCGAACCGAGAACTCGTACTGGGCGTGGAGGTCGGCATCGGTGACGTCCGTGATGAGGGGATTCCGCTCCACCTTCAGGGGAGCGGTGGCCGTCTCGCCGTCCGCCGTGAGGCGCAGTGTGTATTGTCCCGGTGGCACGGCGGGACCTTGGGATCGGGCACCCCAGAAGATCATCCCTGGGAAGGTCACGTACCCCTCGGTCCGGAGGTCCCAGGTGATGTGGTTGAGCCCTGGCTCGTCGGGCAGGGACGCCGCGCCTCCGCCGACGCCGCCATAGCCTCCCCCGCCCTGCCCACCCGGCTCCTCGCGAGGACTGGCCTCGAAGGTGCGTAGCACGGCTCCGGAGCCGTCCAGGATCTCCAGTCTCGCCTCGTCCGCCCCGTTGACCAACCACCAGCTCAGGGTCACGCCCGGCCCCGATCGAAGGGCCGTGGGAGGCGTGAACAAAACCACATCGCTGGCGGTAGTCTCGGGCGTCAGCTGCCGCAGGGGCGCAATATTGTCCAGGACCCAGAACCCCCGCCCGTGCGACGCCATGACCAGCTCATTCTTCTCCACGACCAGGTCTACCACCGGAATGTCGGGGAAGTTGGGATCCAGGGGCTGCCATTGCGCCGCATCGTCGTAGGAGATGTAAACACCGTGCTGGGTCCCGGCGTAGAGGAGCCCCTGTCGCTCGGATCCTCCCGGACCACGTGGACGTAGGCGTCGCCCCGAATCCCGTTCACGGCGTTCGTCCAGCTCCTGCCGAAGTCGTGAGTGACGAAGATGTAGGGTGCCTTGTCGTCCAGGAGGGGTCTCTTTACCGCCACGTACGCCGTACCGGCGTCGAAGGCCGACGCGTCGATCTGGCTCACCCGCCCGAAGTCGGGCATGTCGGGCGGCGTGACGTCGGTCCAGGTGGTCCCCGCCGTCCCGAGTTACGTGGATCAGCCCGTCATCGGAGCCGGTCCAGATGACGTCCATGTCCACTTTGCCCGGTCCCACCGAGAAGATGGTGGCGTACACCTCGGGGCCATTCATGTCGTGGGTGATGCGGCCCCCCGACGGTCCCATCGTGCTGGGGTCGTGCCGGGTGAGGTCTCCGCTGAGGGCGGTCCAGTTCTTGCCTCCGTCTGTGGTGCTCCAGAGCCGCTGGGAGGACGTGTAGAGCGTATGGGGGTCCAACGGGGAGAAGAGGATGGGGAAGGTCCACTGCCAGCGCTCCCGGATCTCGCTGGAAGGCTCTCCGGAGTAGAACCACGGATAGGGGTTCACCTCCCGGTGCGTCTCGATGCGCCGGTTGTACTTGTCGATGTAGCCGCCGTTGTTGGTGCCCGAGTAGTAGAGGTCGATGTCCAGGGGATCCGGGCGCGATGTAGCCCGGCTCGCCGCCGCCCACCTGGTATGCCACCTCCATGGCGCCCGGCGGTGATGTCCTCGCCGCCCCCGCCTCCGCCACCCCGTCGCCGGCCTCCTCCGAAGCCGTAGGCCGAAGCGTTCCAGTCGTAGGGGATGCAGAGGGTGCTGTTGTCCTGCTGGGCGCCGCACACGTGGTAGGGAATGTGCGCGGTGGTGATGACGTGGTAGAACTGGGCCGTGGAGTAATCCTCGTCGGTCCAGCTCTCCCCGGTGTCGGTGGTCACCGCACCGCCTCCGTCGTTGCCCACCACCATGTGGGAGGGATCGTCGGGGTCGATCCATAGGTCGTGGAAGTCTCCGTGGGTCCCGTTGTTGATGGACTGGGTGGTCGCGCCCCCGTCGTCCGAGCGGAAGAGGCTGGTGTTCTCCATGTAGACCACGTCGGGGTCCCGGGTGTCGGCGAAGACGTGCGTGTAGTAGAAGGCTCGCTGCCGGATGGCGCGGTTGTCGTTGACCAGGCTCCAGGTGGCGCCGGCGTCGTCGCTCCGGAAGAGACCGCCGTTGTCGTTCTCCACCAGGGCGTAGACGCGGTTCGAGTCGGCGCCGGAGACCGACACGCCGATGCGGCCGATAAGGCCCTCCTGGGGCATGCCCGGGTTCCGGGTGATCTCGGTCCAGGTCTCGCCGCCGTCGGTGCTCTTGAAGAGGCCGCTACCCGGTCCGCCGCTGGACATCTGGTACTCCTTCCGGTAGGCCTCCCAGAGCGCGGCGTAGACCACCTGGGGATTGTTCCGGTCGATGCTGATGTCCACCGCCCCTGTCCTGTCGTCCCGGTAGAGGACCTTGCGCCAGGTGTTCCCCCCGTCGGTGCTCTTGAAGACCCCTCGCTCCTCGCTGGGCACCGCATACTTCCCGAAGGCCGCAACGAAGATGACGTCAGGGTTGGTGGGGTCGATGCGGATCTTGGAGATGGCGTCGGAATCGCGGAAGCCCAAGTGTTCCCAGGTGTCCCCTCCGTCTTTGCTCCGGTACACGCCGTCCCCGGGCATGATGTTGCCCCGGATGCAGCTCTCGCCCGTCCCGATGAGGACCAGATCCGGGTTGGTCTCGCTCACCGCCACCGCCCCCACGGAAGCCGAGGTGATCTGGAAATCGGTGACGGGCCGCCAGGTCTCGCCCCTATCCGTCGTCTTCCACAGGCCCCCACCCGTAGCGCCGAAGTACGCCTCCTCCGGCCGCCCCTTCACGCCGGTCACGGCGATGGAACGCCCCCCTCGGTCGGGGCCCAGGTTCCGCCAGCGGTACCCGGCCAGGAAGGCCGAGTCCAGGACCACGGACTCCTGGGCGGCAAGGCGCGAAATGGAGACGGGCAGAGGCGCCGCCGCCAATGACAAGCCCAGAACGGAGAGGGCCACCACGAAGGACCCGGGAAGCAGACGGGTTTGGGCGGCGGGGGCGCCCGCGGTGGACGCGGGCACCGATGAGGAGGCACAGCACGACGGTTTCATGGGTCGACCCGGGACGGGAGCAAGAGCGGTATCACCGACGGCAATGTGAAGAACTTAGACGAAGAGCGTTTGCCGCGCACGTGAAGGTAGAACCGGGAGCGCGGAGACCACGGCACGAAGAGCGCGGCCTCCTTGCCAGGGGGACATGCGTCGCCTACCCTCCCCTTCCCCATCAAGGGGCCCACTGTTCCCGCCCAAGAGGGAACAGGCTTCTCACTCGAGACACAAGGAGTGGCAAGGTATGTCCGGCTCCCGTCTGGCGTCGTCTTTCCTGGGACGGACCGTGTTGGTGACCGTCCTCGGTGCGCTCTCCGTCGCCCTTCCGGCCCCTCAGGCCGCGTTCGTTCTTCGGGCCCAGGAATCGGTATTGGAGACCCGGAACCCGAACCAGGCTCAGGACGAGGACTTCGCTCGGGCCGTGGCGGAATGGACCACCATGCCCGAGTTCATGAGTCCTCTCGTGGACCACCTGCCCCTGGTGGAGGGCGTGCCCACACCCAAAGAGGTGCTGGGCTACCACATCGGGGCCCCGAAGAAGCTCACTTACTACGAGGATATCCTTCGCTACTACCAGGCGCTGGCGGACGCGTCGCCGCGGGTGCGCGTCATGTCCATCGGCGCCACCGACGAGGGGCGAGAAGCCGTCGTCGTCTTCGTGGGCTCGGAGGAGTCCATCAGTAACCTCGATCGATACCGGGAGGACCTGGCGAAGCTGGCCGATCCGCGAGGCCTGACCGAGGAAGAGGCCCACCAGGTCATCGCCGACGCCAAGCCCCTCTACCATGTAATGGGGGGGCTCCACAGTGGCGAGACCGGGCCGCCGGAGATGCTCATGGAGCTGGCGTACCGCCTCGCCACCGAGGACTCTCCCCTCGTCCGACAGATTCGCGACAACGTCATCGTGTCCATCACCCCTGTCGCGGAGCCCGACGGACGGGACCGATACGTGGACTGGTACTACCGCTACCTCGTCGACGTCGAGGACGAGGACGCCCGGATCCCAGGGCCGCCGTACTGGGGCAAGTACGTCCTCCATGACAACAACCGGGACATCAACTTCTCCCAGATCACGATGAGGACGCTCCTGGACTGGTACCTCGACTGGCACCCGCCCATCATGCACGACCTGCACGAGTCCATCCCGTTCATGTACGACTACAGCGGAGCGGCCCCCCAGAACCCCGACCTGGATCCCATCCTGTTCGGCGAGTTGCCCTGGTATGCCAACTACGAGATGGCCCAGATGATCAAGTACGGGATGCCCGGAGTCTGGACCCATGCCTTCATGGACGCCTGGTCCCCGGGCTATCTCGGGTCCATGGCGTATAACCACAACGGCCTGATGAGGATGTACGAGACCTTCGGAAACGGGGGAGCCACCACCATGAAGCGGGACCTGGGCGGGGGCGGCGGCCGCACATCCCGGGAATGGTACCGTCCTCTACCACCGTACGACTCGGTCCAATGGTCCATCCGAAACAACACGAACTACATGGAGACCGGTGTCCTGCTGGGGCTACAGCTCACCTCCGCGTTCCCCAAGGTGGTCCTGGAGAACTTCTATCTGAAGAGCCGTCACTCCCTCGAGGAGGGCGAGAGCGAGGCCCCCTACGCCTACGTCCTGCCGGCCGGGCAGCGGGACATGACGCGGGTGGCCGGGCTGGTGAACATTCTCCGGCTCCAGGGCATCGAGGTGGGCCGCGCCACCCGACCGATCCAGCTGGAGAGCGACAGCTTCCCCGAAGGTTCATACGTCGTCAAGCGGAACCAACCCTACGGCCGCTTGGCCCACATTCTCCTGCAGATCCAGGATTTCCCCGACCCGAGCCTCCGGACGTACGACGACAGCGGCTGGACCATGGGGCTCATGTTCCAGACCGAGGTGGTTCCGGTGGACGACAAGGCCATCCTGGACGCCAGGGTCTCCTCCGTGGACCAGGTGAATCTGGAGGGGACAGTCGCCGGTAACGGCTCACCCGCCTTCTACGCGGTGGCCCACTTCGGCTCCACGAACATGATCACGCTGCGCTACCGTCTAAAGGACCTGGACGTAAAGGCGGTGGAAGCGTCCTTCGATGCCGCCGGCACGGAAATGCCCGGAGGCTCCTTCATCATCCCCGCCACGGGAGCCGCCGATCGGATTCGCGCCGCCGTGGAGGAGCTGGGACTCACGGCAGTGGGGCTCGCGACGGAGCCGGATGTGCCCATGCACGAGCTGGACCTTCCGCGCATCGCCATGTTCAGCATGTGGGGGAGCACGCAGGAGGTCGGGTGGGTGCGGTACTCCTTCGACCGGTTCGCGATCCCCTACGACCTCATCTTCAAGGAGCGTGTGCGACGGGGAAATCTCAGGGCGGACTATGATGTCATCGTCATGCCGAGCCAGGGCCGGGACGGAAAGAGCATCGTGTTCGGCATCACGCCCGTGGACGAGCCCATCGCCTACACGAGGACCGAGGAGTATCCGAACCTCGGAATGTACGGCTCCTCTGACGACATCACGGGAGGCATGGGCCTGGAGGGCATCGTCGAGCTCCAGGATTTCCTGAGGGAGGGGGGGCTCCTGATCACGCTGGGCAATGCCACGAGCCTCCCGCCTGACTTCGGGCTGGCCCGGGATCTGAGCGCCACCCGGACCTCGGGGACCTTCTACGCCCCCAGGCCCATCGTCGAGGCCGAGATTCTCAAACCTGAGCACCCGCTCTTCTATGGGTACTCGGACACCACCATCCCGATCAAGTACTCCAACGGCCCGCTCCTCCAGGTACGGGACGAGGACGAAGACAACGTGGTGATGATGCAGTTCGTGGGGGGCCAGGGGGCCGTCCTCAGCGGGCTCATGAACGGAGCGGACCAGATCAGGGACCGGCCCGCCATCGTGAACATGCCCGTGGGCCAGGGCCGCCTGCTCATGTTCTCCACCAACCCGGTCTACCGGTGGCAGAACCACGGTGAGTTCAACATGGTCTTCAACGCTCTGATGAACTACGACGACCTGGAGGTGGCCCCAGGCTCCCCGAGCGAGGGCTGAGGGTCAGGATTCCGCTGAGGCAACGCGAGAGGACGCCGGAGGGCACCCCCGCCCTCCGGCCTACCGGATGGCCGGGTATCCTCCCACCGCGCCCCGGGGACTGAAGACGACCTGCCAGAGCTGGATCCCTCTGGAACGGAAGGCTCCGGCAGAGGTGAGGAGGTAGTAGCGCCACATGCGGTAGAACCGCTCTCCGTACCGGGACCCGAGCCGAGGCCAAGCGTTCTCGAAGTTCTCCCACCAGGCGAGAAGGGTCCGGTCGTAGTGCTCGCCAAAGGAGTGCCAATCCTCCAGCACGAACCGGCCCTCGGCGGCCCGAGCGATCTGAGAAGGGCTCGGGAGCTGCCCGTTGGGAAAGATGTACCGATCCGTCCAGCGATTGGTGGAGGCCGACGGCGTGTTCTTGCCGATGGTGTGGAGAAGGAAGAGCCCGTCCTCCGCCAGGCAGCGGCGCACTACGGAGAAGAAGCGTCGGTAGTTCTTCTCCCCCACATGCTCGAACATCCCCACGGATACGACCCGATCGAAGTCCCCCTCCACCTTGCGGTAGTCCAGGAGCCGCACCTCCACCGGTAGGCCCCGCGTCGCCTCCTGGGCGTAGGACGCCTGCTCCTCGCTGATGGTAACGCCCAGCACGGAAACCCCGTACCTCTCCGCGGCGTACCGTGCCCACCCGCCCCATCCGCATCCGATGTCCAGAACCCGCATTCCCTCCCTCAGCCCGAGCTTCCGACAGATAAGGTCCATCTTCCGTTCCTGGGCCTCGGCCAGGGTCGCCCCCTCCTCCCAGTACGCGCAGCTATACTGCAGATAAGGATCGAGCATTGCCTGGAAGAGATCGTTCCCCAGGTCGTAGTGCTTTCTCCCTACCTGACCGGCCCTCCTCGGCGACTGGCGATTGAAGAGTCTCGCCCTCAAACCGTGCCAGACCACGGGCAGGTTCGGGCGAAGCTCGTGCTCGAGATCCGCTCGGAGGATCCGGTCGGTCAACTGGTCGATGCGCTCGCAATCCCACCACCCGTCCATGTACGCCTCGCCGAGGCCCAGTGCACCCTGAGCCAGCACTCGAGAGTAGAATCGGTCGTCGTAAACGCACAGGTCCCGCGGGTCGCCGCCGTTGGTGCCGATGGAGGCGCTTCCCAGGAGGGCTTGGATGGTGTCTCGGGCAGGTGGCATGGTGGATTCTCCGGTCCAGTTCAGGAGGATGGGCCCTCCTTCTCCCGGTCATCATCCCATACGCGTCCCTACACCACTGGGGCGAGTTTGCTCTTCCTTTCCCGGCCAGCGCAAGGGAAGGCGCCCAGGAGGCGCTCGGCTCCTCCCTTCACCGGACTTCTTCAACCCTGAAAAGATAGATCGAAAGATGTGCCTTCCGCTTGTGCCGAGATCCATTCAAGACCTCCCCCGCTCCCCCTAGCTTATTCGTACGGCGCAATCATGAGAAGACGTGACGACAAGCTTCTCTTCGGCGTCCGGCAGGTCTCCGGGCGACGAAGGCACCGGGAGATGCTCAACGGTGCTTTCAGCGGCAAACGAAGACCAGCAAGAAATGGAGGGAGAATAAAATGGCTAGCAGAATTCAGACGTATACGCAGGAGGATCAGCAGCAAGGAACGCCGGCGCAGCCTCGTCCCCAGTATGGCAACGGGGCCATCTCGGCGAGTACCGTGCATGAGTTGGAGGGCGGATCGTTCGCCGAGACCATCGCCGGTGCCGGGGGAGTGACCCTGGCTATCCTGGCGATCATCGGTGTCTTGCCCATGGTGTTGGGCTCCATCGCGGTCATCGCGGTTGGGGTCGGTCTGTTCCTGGGCGGTGGATCCATTGCCGCCCGTTCGGCACAGCTCGAGAAGGGGCCCGGAGGCAAGCAAGCTCGCCGGCAGATCATGGCCGGCCTGGGGATGGAGGCGCTTGCCGGCGCGAGTGGAGCCGTTCTCGGACTCCTGGCGCTGCTCGGAATCAGTTCCCTCACCCTCATGGGTGTCGCGGCCATCGTCCTGGGCGGTGCGCTCCTGCTCGCGAGCGCGGCCACGGCCCGCCTGGAGACTGACCTGTCGCGGATGACCTCGAGCGAGGCACCGCACCAGACATCGCATGAGGCAGTCAGTCTCGCCGCCGGATCGGACTTTCTGGTGGGAGCCGGCGCGATCGTCCTGGGCATCCTGTCCCTGACGGGTTGGGCTCCGCTCACGCTGGCGTTGGTGGCAATGCTCGGCGTCGGCGCCGCCGGTATGCTGAACGGTTCGGCGCTGGCCGTGCGGTTCTTCGCCATGTTCGGCTATTGATCCCGACCCGGGCTCCGTGACTGCAGTCACCTGGCCCTATTAACCTGATTGTCCCTCCAGAGGCCGGGTCCCGCGGTGTTCCCACCGTGGGGGCCCGGCCCTCGGTGGCTCTTCTTTGCGTCCCGGCCGTCCGTTTCCGGTCAAGGCCCGCCCTTCCTCCTTCTCGAGTAGGCCATCCCCATCGGCAAGGGGGAGGAATGCCGCATCCTCCCGACTCCGGACATCCAGCTTCCGGAGCACGTGGTGAACGTGGTTCTTCACGGTGCCGAGACTGATCGAGAGGTGTTTGGCGATCTCTCGATTGGTGAGGTTCCGCTTCAGCAGACGCAGGATCTCCTCCTCGCGGCGCGTGAGCTGGTGGACGCGGGCGGCGTCCCCGACCTTTCCGGCGGGGCGGTCGATCAAGTGGTGGAGGCGCGCCAACAGGTGGCCGGCGACCTCCGGCTCCAGGATGGAGTGTCCTCGGGCGAGGGCCCGAATCCTCTCCACCAACTCTTCCGTCGTCGCTTCCCGGACGAGGTAGCCCCCGGCTCCGGCTTCCAGGTACTCCAGGACGACGCCAACCGATGGGGGTAGACCCTCCACGAGGACGCGGGCCGCACCCTCCCGGCAGCGAGCGTGGCGGGCCAATCTGAGGGCTCCTTCCTCTCGAAGGCCCTGACTGACTACGAGCACATCCACCTCTCCGGAGAGGGCCATCCCCGCCTCCACGGTCGTGCCGGTGCCCGCGACCTGAATGTCCTGGCGCCCCTCCAGCACCGTAGCCACCGCGTCGCCGTTGAGGCCATCCTCGGAGATGATGGCAACCTGGATCATCGTACGACCATTCCCTGGCTCTGGTCCGATGCGTGCACCGTTGGAGGGGTGGCGCCCGGGCCCATGGTGGATCTCTTCTGGGGACAATTCCTGATACCACGGAGGAAGCAGAAGGTTGACGCCGGTGGCGGGGTCGCGAGATCCAGGCCCGGTGCACTAGATTCACCGAATTCGTCAACCTGGAGGAATAATGGGAGCAAGATCAGGGTGGGGCTCGGTGAGGCATCCGCCGCGGGCGGGCGGTCACCGCGCCGTGCCAGCCGCCATCCTCCGCTCCCTCCTGACCGCCACTGTCCTCCTCACGGGATGTGTCCGCTACCACGCCGCGCCCATCCGTCCGTCCCAGACCCTGGAGGAGTTCCAGCGGCGGCGATTGGACGCGCCGACCCTGGGGGCCTTTCTCACCAGCCGGGATAGTAGCCTCGCCTGGCCGCCCGCCGCCTGGGGGCTGAGCACCCTGACCCTGGCAGCGTTCTACTACAGCCCCAGGTTGGATGAGGCACGGGCCCAGTGGGGCGTGGCCCAGGGCGGAGTGGTCACCGCGGGAGCCCGACCCAACCCGTCCCTCACCGGCGCCCTTGGATACAACAGCACCACCCCCACCGGCGAGGTCAGTCCCTGGATCCCCGAGGGTGTCCTGGACCTGCCCATCGAGGTCGCCGGCAAGCGGGGCATCCGGATCCGGGAAGCCAGTCAACTCTCGGAGGCCGCGCGCCTGAACGTCCTGACCGTGGCCTGGCAGGTACGCAGCCAGGTCCGACAAGCCTTCCTGGAGTTCTACGCAGCGCGGCAATCGGACTCTCTCCTCACCCGCCAGGAAGAGATCCAGTCGGCCACCGTGAGCATCCTGGAGAATCAACTGGCGGTTGGCGAGGTCTCACCTTTCGAGCTCACCCAGGCTCGCATTGCCCTCGCCAACAGCCGGCTGGCCCGACTGGGTGCCGCCCAACTGCGTGCCGAGGCCAGGAGTGCCCTGGCCGACGCCATCGGCGTTCCCCCCTCGGCCCTGGACTCCGTTCCGTTCTCCTTCCGGGAGATGGGTCAGGTATCGGAGGCGTTGCCCGCGTCGGAGATCCGTCGCCGGGCCCTTCTCAGTCGATCCGACGTTCTGGGCGCCCTGGCGGAATACGAAGCGAGCCAGGCCGCCCTCCAGCTGGAGGTGCGGAGGCAGTACCCGGACATCAGCCTGGGACCGGGATACCAACTCGATCAGACGGACGACAAATGGACCCTTGGGCTGACCTTGACGCTGCCCATCCTGAATCGAAACCAGGGGCCCATCGCCGAAGCCGCCGCCCGGAGGGAGGAAGTCGCCGCACGGTTCCTGAACGTCCAATCCCGGGCGCTGGGAGAGATCGAGGCGGCCCTGGCCTCCGCCCGAGCCGCCACCGACCAGGTTGGCGCTGCGGACAGCCTCCTGCTGGATCTGTCCCGGCGTGGCCAAACGGCCGAGACGGCCTACCAGGTGGGGGAGATCTCACGTCTCGAGCTTCTGGGCCTCCAGGCCGAGATGGTCACCACTCAGCTTTCCCGCCTGGAGGCTCTCGTCGGTGCGCAACGGGCCATCGGCCGGCTGGAGGATGCCATGCAGAGTCCCCTGAACGTGGAGGCCTTCGTGCTTCAGGGGCCATCCCGCGTCCCTGGGCAGGAAGAGAGGAGCGATGGATAGGCGTCGAGCCGTCATCAGCGTGGTCGCCATTGCCGCGCTGCTCGTGGTGATGGTGGTGGTGTGGAGGGTGATGGGATCACCCGCCGAGGAGGGAGAGGTGGTCACCGATGTAGGCGTCCACGTGGGCACCGTGTCACGAGCCACCCTGCACGGCTACGTCACGGCCTACGGCTACGTAGAGCCGGCACCCGCAACCGAGGGAGCTCCCGCCGCGGGTGCGCTGGTTTCCGCCTTCGTGGGCGGCGTTCTCACCGAGATCGACTGCGTTGCGGGCAGTCACGTGCGGCAGGGAGAGGTTCTCTTTCGTCTGGACAGCCGCATGGCGGAAGTGGAGCTGGAGAAGGCGCGCCAGCAGGCGAACTTCGCGGAGAAGGCCTTCGAGCGTCAGCAGGCGCTCCTGTCGTCCGACGGAACGTCCCAGCGAGCCTACCAGGAATCCCAGCAGCGCCTCGACGAGGCCCGGAGCAACGTGGCCGCCGCCGAAACCACGCTGGCCTACATGAATATCGCCGCCCCGCTGACGGGAACCGTGACCCAGGTCAACGTTCGGGCGGGGCAGTTCGTGGACGCCAACACCGTCCTTGGGGAAGTCGTCGATCTGGAACGCCTGGTGGTCTCCGCCGACGTGCCCGTTCGTGAAGCGGCCGGGCTCCAGGTAGGCCAGCGGGTCCTGGTGAGGCCCAGCGGATCCGAGGCGGATAGCTCCTTGCTGGAAGGCTCCCTCATCGTGGTAGGACGGGATGTGGATCCGCGCACGGGCACCTTCCGGGTCCTGGCCTCCGTTCCGGCGTCCGCCGGCCTTGATCCTGGTGTGTTCACCGATATTCGGATCGTGGTGGAAGAACATGAGGACGTTCTCGTCGTGCCCGAGGTGAGTCTGGTGACCCGGACCGGCGAGGGCAGTTGGGTCATGGTTGTGGAAGGTGACCAGGCCGTCCGGACTCCGGTGACGGTGGGCCTGCGGGAGGGAGGTCGGGTGGAGGTGTCCGGGGAGGGGATCAGGGAAGGGACCACCATCGTCACCGAGGACGCATACAGCCTCCCCGCGGAGACGACGATCCACATCGTGGAGGGCTGACGTGCTAGGGCGCTTCGCCACGCGGTACTCGGTCCCCGTGGTCTTCATCAGCATCGCTCTCTGCCTGGCTGGCATCTACGCTGCCGTCAGCCTCGCCTCCTCGGTCTTCCCCCAGACGGATTTCCCCCGCGTGGTCATCCTCGTGGACAACGGGGTGATGCCGGCAGACGAGATGATGGCCACCATCACACGCCCCATCGAAGAGGCCATGCACGATATCCGGGGCGTTACCACCGTCAAATCCGCCACCGGCCGGGGCTCGGCAGAGATCAACGTGTTCTTCACGTGGGACGTGGACATGATCCAGTCCGAGCTCTACGTCCTGAGCCGTCTCTCCCAGATCCGAAGCACCCTCCCCACCACGGCCGAAACCACGGTCTACCGGCTCACCTTCGCGGCCTTTCCGGTCCTCGGCGTGAGTCTGACCAGCGATACCCGGGACATCACCGAGCTCTGGGAAACGGCTCGCTACAACCTGAAGCTGCGCTTCCTGCGCATCCCGGGGGTGGCCCGGGTGGATCTGGTAGGGGGCCGGGCGCCGGAGTATCACATCGTCGTGGACCCCCTTCTGCTCAGCAACGCCCACCTGAGCCTCGCAGAGGTGGTGGATGCCCTGAACGCCAACAACCTGGTGGCTTCGGCTGGCATGCTGCAGGAGAACCACACGCTTTACCTGACGGTGGTGGACGGAAGGGTCCACTCAATCCGTGACATCGAGGACTTCATCGTCACCGCCCCCGGCGGGCACCCCATTCGGGTGGGGGACTTCGCGAAGGTGGAGCGTGGTCCCGAACCCGTGTTCAACGTGGTCACCGCCGATGGGCACGATGCGGTGCTCCTGAACGTTCGCAGCCAACCGGACGGCAGCACGCTCCACATCGCCAGGGATCTGCGCCAGCAGATCGCCGAGCTGCGTCAGGAGCTGCCGCCGGACATGAAGTTGGCATTCTTCTACGACCAATCGGAGATCGTTCGATCCTCCGTGCACAGCGTGTGGGAGGCCATTCTCTTCGGGCTCTTCCTCTCGGTGCTGATCCTCTACTTCTTCCTGAAGAGCTGGGGCACGACCCTCGTTGCGACCATGGTCATTCCCGTGACCGTGCTCATCACTCTCGTGTCCATGGAGCTCACGGGGCTGACCTTCAACCTCATGACCCTGGGGGGGATCGCTGCCGCCATCGGGCTCGTCATCGATGACGCTATCGTTGTGGTGGAGGCCATCCACACCCGGCTCATGGCGGGGATGAGTCGGGTTCATGCCGTCCAGACCGGGATCAGCGAGATCTTCCGGCCCCTGGTGGGCTCGACCCTCACGCCGGTGGTGGTGTTCATCCCCCTGGCCTTCCTCAGCGGCATCACGGGCGTCTTCTTCCGGGCCCTGGCCATGACCATGGTGGTCTCCCTCCTGACCTCCCTGGTCCTCGCCGTCACGCTGACCCCCTCTCTGGCCGCCTGGCTGATCCGGCCCCGAAAGGGCACCCCTCTCGGCGAGCAGAGGGGTGGAGCCCACGCCGGAGCCGCCGCCGAGCAGGGAGGCCCCTTGCTCCAGCAGCTCATCGACCTCTATGAGCGGGCGGTACGACCCGCCCTTCGTCACCCGTGGCGTGTAATGGGTGCCTGCGCCCTGATCCTCGTGCTTGGGCGTGGTGGTCTACGGCCGCCTGGAGAGCGATTTCCTCCCCCCCATGGACGAGGGGGGGTTCGTCATCGACTACTTCACCCCTCCTGGAACGAGCCTGGAGGAAACCAACCGCCAGCTTCTCCAGGCCGAGGCCATTCTCCGCACGGTGCCCGAAGTGGAGAGCTACTCTCGACGAACGGGCGCCCGCCTGGCCCTGGCCATTGCCGAACCCAACACGGGTGATTTCCTTGTCAAGCTTCGCCGGGACCGCCGCAGGTCCACCGACGAGGTGATCTCCGAGCTGCGCCGACGATTCAACACCGGGCTGCCGGGGCTGGAGTGGGAGTTCCCAGGGATCCTGGGGGACCTGATCGGCGACCTCATGTGGGCCCCCTCGCCCGTCGAGGTGAAGCTCTACTCCACCGATCAGCGATGGCTGGAGGAAAAGGCTCCCGAGGTGGCCTCCCAGCTGGAGCTGATCCCTGGGGTCGTGGACGTCTTCGACGGCCTCGTCTACACCGGCCCCACCGTGAGTCTGCGAACGCGAACGGCGGATGCCCGACGCTTCGGGCTCACCGCCGATGACATCGCCAATGCCGCCAACACGGCCATGCTGGGGCAGACCGCCTCGTCGGTGCTGGAAGGCGACCGGGTCGTGGACATCCGAGTGCGGGTGGATTCGACGAAAGTCCTGACGCTCCGCCAGATCCGGGAGCTCCCGATCCGCACGCCGGAAGGTACGCTGGTCAAGCTGTCACAGGTGGTGAACGTGGTGGAGGAGCCGGGCCAGCTGGAGATTCGCAGGGAGGACGCACGCCAGGACGTGGCCGTAACCGCCCGTCTGGAAGGGCGGGACATGGGGAGCGCCATGGCCGAGATCCGCCAGACCCTCGGCCAGGATGCATCCATCCCGGCGGGAACCATCGAGTACGGCGGCCTCTACCAGCAGCAGCAGGAGTCCTTCCGAAACCTGGTGTTCGTGCTCCTCATGGCCATTACTCTGGTCTTTACCGTTCTCCTCCTTGAGTTCGGCTCGTTCTGGGAGGCCATTGCCATCATTTTCGGAGCCGTGCTCGCCATGTTCGGCACGGTCCTGGCGCTGTGGCTCACCGGCACCTCCTTCAATGTGGTCTCCTTCCTGGGAGCCATCATCGGTGTCGGCATCGTGGCGAAGAACGGCATCCTGATGCTGGACTACGTGCAGCACCTGAGGGACGAGGGCCTGGACCTGGCCGAAGCCCTCGTGCGCTCGGGCCGGCGGCGGCTCCGGCCCGTCCTCATGACCTCCCTCGCGGCGGCGCTGGGGATGCTCCCCCTGGCCTACGGAATCGGGTCGGGCGCGGACATGCTTCGGCCGCTGGCCATCGCCGTTATCGGCGCGTTGTGCATCTCGGTGCTCCTTTCCCTGGTGGCCACCCCCACGCTCTACTACATCCTGGTCCACCCGCGGGAGAGCAAGGCAGCCTGAGCCGCGACGGCCCACCGTCGCTGCGGGAGGCGGAGGCTGCCGGGTGGGCCTGGTGGAAGCGGTACGTTGCATGGGGCGCCGCGGAGATTACTTTTGCCATCATTGCGAGGGGTCGCCGGGCGGGTCCTCGCCGGCTCCGCGGGTCCGGACGACTCGGGGCCCCGTTCCACCCCCGGTACCAGGAGGCAATGGCTATGGCCACGAGGCCCACGATCCCTCGGCTCACGGTGGCACTTCTTCCGATTCTGGCCGCTGGATGCGCGTCCATGACCAGTGGCGACGTAGGTGGCGGGATGCCGGCCACCGTCGGAGGGCCCGAGGCCCGGGTGGAGGAAACGCTCCCGTCCGTCCTCTCCTTCCCCGAAGCGAGCGTCGACGACCTCTGGAGGGTGCTGCCCGGAGCCTTTCAGGCGTTGGGTATCCCAGCCGGAATCATAGACGCCCGGGCTCGCGTCTACGGCAACGGCACCGTCACCGAGACGTCTGTGGCGGGCAAGGCCACCCGGGATCTTTTTCGGTGCGCCGCCGGCTCGGGCCTTTCCCTGGGGCAATATCGCGTTCAGTTCGGCATCAGCGCCCAGCCCAGAGCGGCCATAGACGGGGGAGCCGAGCTCTTCGTGCAGACGGTAGCCTTCGGGCGGATGGTCAGCGCCAGTCGCTCGGGCACCACCCACTGCGTCTCCAACGGCACCCTTGAGCTCAAGCTCAAGGAGCAGATGGACGCCGAGCTGGGGCGGATCGGGGGATAGCCCGGCCAGCCTAGTGGAAGAACAAGTAGGCGATGAAGATGCCGGCGACCACCGACACCAGGTCCGCAAAGAGCCCGCAGGGCACGGCGTGGCGGGTCTGCTTCACCCCCACGGAGCCGAAGTAGAGGGCAATGATGTAGAAGGTGGTGTCCGTGGCGCCCTGGAAGGTGCTGGCCAGGCGCCCCACGAAGGAGTCCGCCCCGTACGTCTGCATGGCGTCAACCATCATCCCCCTGGCTCCGCTCCCGCTGAGGGGCTTCATGAGAGCCGTGGGGAGAGCCTCGATGAAGTCCGTATTCAGGCCCATCGCCCCAACCCCCTTTCCGATGACGGCGACGAGGTAATCCATGGCGCCTGAGGCCCGGAAGACCCCGATGCCGACGAGGATGGCTACGAGGTAGGGGATGATCTTGATGACCACCGCGAACCCTTCCTTGGCCCCGTCGATGAAGGCATCGTAGACGTTGACCCGCCGGATCATGGCCAGGGTGATGAAGCCCACGATGATGCCGAAGAGGATGACGTTGGCGATGACGTTGGAGACCGTCTCGACCTGCTCCTGGGGAAGGCTGGAGAAGTACACGATGGTCCCGCCCACGACGCCGGTCAGGCCCAGCAGATAGGCGAGGACTGGTCCTGTCCAGGAGGTTGATCCGCTGAACCAGGGCCACCGCGATGAGGCCCCGCGAGGGTGGAGAAGAAGGTGGTGAGGAGAATGGGAAGGAAGATGTCCGAAGGGTTGGCGGCCCCCATCTGGGCCCGGTAGACCATGATGCTGATGGGGATGACCGTGAGACCCGGACGTGTTCAGGACCAGGAACATGATCTGGGCGTTGGAGGCCGTCTCCGGGTCCGGGTTCAGCTCCTGGAGCTCCTGCATGGCCTTGAGCCCAAGGGGGGTCGCCGCGTTGTCCAGGCCCAGCATATTCGCGGCGAAATTCATGATGATGGAGCCGTGAGACCGGATGGTCCCTGGGAACCTCCGGGAAGAGCTTGCAGGAAGAAGGGCCGCACAACCGGGCCAAGCACCCGGACGGCGCCGCCCCGCTCCCCCACCTTCATGAGGCCCAGCCAGAGAGTGAGCACCCCGATGAGGCCCAGGCAGATGTCCACCACTCGTGGCGGCCATCTCGAAGGTGCTGTTCACCATGGTCGTGAAGATCTCGGTGTCGTGCAGAAAGACCAGGCGTACCAGCGCCACGACGAAGGAGACCAGGAAGAACCCGATCCAGATGAAGTTCAGGACCACGGCACGTCCCCGGCCAGCAGCTCGGCGAGCACGGGCACATGCTCACGGACCAGAACATCGATGGATGTGAGCGGGAATTCGTAGGTCACCACTCCGATGCCTCGCTCCCCGCCCCAGGTCCCGAAGGAGCCCGGCGTGGGGTATCCCACGTCGGACACCAGGGGGAGGCCGGTCTTCTCGGCGATCCAGTGAGCCAGGTCGCCCTGCCTGGCGTCATCGACGCAGGCAAGGGGGGCGTGCAGGGCTACGACCGTCTCAGGCTCGAGCTCCTCGATCAGGCGGATCAAGGCCCCGGTCTCGACCTCCGACCCGGCGTGTGTGCCCGGGCTCAGGCGGACATCCCTGGGGTCGTCCAGGGTGGACCGGTGCAGGACGGGATCGGGACTCCAATCCCGGGTCGGGAAAGTTGCGGTTCAGATCCACGCCCCGGGCATTGCCCCGGGTCCCCCGGACCAGCCCGTCCGGGTTCGCGGCCAGGACCACGGCGCAGTGAGGGGACGGCTCGGTGAGAAGGCGGAGCGCCCTGGAGAGAGCCACCGTCGTCTCCCCCTCCTCACCGTGGATGCCGGCGTGGATCAGGATCTTGCAGGTGCTGGAAGGGTGCCACACCTCCAGGGGCAGGCCCAGGTGGGAATGGCCGTAGACCTTGGGATCGAAGGGGAGGGTGCCGATATCTCGTCTCGGGCGAAGCTTCATGGGGAAAAGGAGTGGTGACGGTTCATGGGGAAGCCGGTCGGGCCGTGTTCACCACGAACCGCCGTAGATTTCGTCCAGGTGCTGCAGGACGGTCTCCTTCAGCTCCATGTCGGCCTGGGCGATGACCATCCGAAGATGCTCGAGGGTGAGCGCCTCTTCGAACGCCGAGGCCACGGGGGCATGGCTCAGGTGCCACCGTTCCGGCGCCACACCTCCCCGATCCCGTCGTAGGGTCGGAAGAACCCGAAGGCCGAGGAGGAGGCCATCCGCTGGTCCAGCCAGGCATGAAGGGGCCCGAACATCCCGCCTGCGTTCACCTCGGCCGGGACCAGCTGGATCTCGTACCCCTCGGGCACCGCGTTCCCGTCCACCACGTCCAGGTCCGTCCCCCAGTGATGCCGGGAGCCCCCGGGAAGGGCAGACCATCGGAGGATGGCGAAGACCAACCCTCCCTCGTCCAGTTGGTCAATGTCGAGGGGCCTGGCGCGGCTGTCGAGCACGGGGAGCTCTCCCCTCGCCTTGCGGTTCCAGATGGAGAGCTGACGGTCGAAGCTCCGGAAACCACTGAAGATCACCGGCTCGAACCCGCTCTGCCGAGCCTCTTCCCTGAGGCGAAGGAACGACTCAACCACATGCCCGTGAACCCGGGCGCCGAGGGCCTGGGCTTCATCGGCTGTGCACAGATGCTCCTCGGAACGGCCTGTGATCGCTTCGATTCGCATCGGCTTCGAACTCCGGGCTCCAGACTGCTCAGGATCGACCTCGTCCTCCCCCACGCTGCCGCGCCGCAATATCGACCAACCTGCGCAGCTCCGCAAAAGGGTCCTCGGCATCGTCCACCTGGAGCCGTAGGACAACGTCGTTGTTGAGCCAGACGCCGCCGCCCTTCTTGACGATGAGCATCGCCGCCGACTGCATGCCGCGTGTGTCACCCCCTGCGGCCTGGCCCGCCTCCAGGGCTGCCAGCAGCCGGTAGGAGAGATGCCCCTCCGTCTCTTCGAAGGCTCTTACCATTCCTTCGACCACGGCGGGCCCCGCCAGGATGTTCCCCTGTGCCGAACAGTACTGGCCGATCCGGTGACCGGCCCATTCGCTGGCGGCCGGTCCCGTGTGGGTTGCCACGTTTCCCTGCGCGTCCATGACCGAGAACTGGCGTCCGGCCCTGGGCCACCGCTCGCCAAGGGGATCGGGGTCTTCCGCGAGGAGCGAATCCACCACCTCCTGGGGTGAGAGACCCGCCTTCAAGAGGCCGAGTCCCTTCGGCCCGTAGCTCACGTCCACCCAGGCCTGCGTGGCCACCACGCCCACGTCCGCCTCGCCCCAGATGACCCCGTTTCCCACCGAGAACACCCGGGACTGGACCGCGACGCCCACCTCCCCGGTGGCTGGATCGAAGCCCACGATGCTGAACGTCGCGACGGGCGACCAGCCCTGAGGAGAGGGCAAGGGGGCTTCCGGACCTTCCTGTGCCTCGGCCGCGACCGGCCCCCAGACGATTGGGCAGCAGGTCAGAGCCGCGAGGAGGAGGCGAAGCGGTGGAACGGGACATCGGTTCATCGTGTGGCTCCCCTGGGGCGATCTCATCTCTCGAGTCTGCGGGCAGGAACGAAGCTCGGGTCCGCGCAACACACGGTAGGATGCGCGGGATGGGTGTTCGCCGCCAGTCTCACCCGCCCCCCTCTCTCCCCCCGCGTTCCGAAGCAGACCACCACCTCATAGCCTCTCCTGGCGTCAGTCCCGGTGGCCAGATTGACCCGCGCCCCGGGGTCCCTCCCATCTTCCTCGGAGAATGCGGTTCATTCACCCCAAGTCGGGAATCCACGTCCATGAAGAGCTCTCCCCCGGATCGCCGGATTCCCGTCGACCTCCAGCCTCCCTTCCTCCCGGCCCTCCTCCTTCTCTTCTTGGGAAGCGGGTGCGCGGCCCTGATCTACGAGATCATCTGGTTCCAGATGCTGCAGCTCGTCATCGGGGCATCGGGAATTTCCCTGGGGGTCCTCCTGGGCACGTTCATGGGGGGTATGTTCCTGGGGAGCCTCCTGCTTCCCCGTTTCGTGCCTCCGTCGAGACACCCGCTCCGGGTCTACAGCGTCATCGAAGGTGGCATCGGGGTCTTCGGCGCGCTCCTGTTGGTGGCCGTTCCGGGGGTGAGCGGACTCTACGGATCCCTTGTTCCCCCCGGTCTCCTGAGCGTGCTGGTGCGTACCCTCCTCTGCGCCCTCCTCCTGCTCCCTCCCACGATCCTCATGGGGGCAACGCTTCCGGCGGTGGCACGGTACGTGGAGGCCACGCCGCGAGGCGTCTCGTGGATGGGCTTCTTCTACGGCGGCAACATCGCCGGGGCCGTCATCGGCTGCCTCCTGGCCGGCTATTACCTCCTCCGGTCCTACGACATCCCCACGGCGACGGGCGTGGCGGTGGCCTTGAACGCCGCGGTGGCCCTCGGGGCACTGGCCCTCTCCTGGGCATCGTCGAGCCGGGCCCCCGCGCCGAAGCCGAGAGCGGAGGACGGCCCCATCCTCACTCCCGGCCGAAGGGGGGTCTACGTCGCCATCGGGCTCTCCGGGCTCACCGCCCTGGGGGCCGAGGTGGTCTGGACTCGCCTCATGTCGCTCCTGTTGGGGGCCACGACCTACACCTTCTCGATCATTCTTGCGGTCTTCCTGGCAGCGCTGGGGGTGGGCAGCGCCGTGGGCTCCTACCTCGCCCGGACCATGGCTAATCCCCGCGCGGCCCTGGGAATCTGCCAGGCCCTGGTGGCGTTGGGAGTGGCCTGGACCGCCTACATGATCACTTCGGCCCTGCCCTACTGGCCCATCAACCCCTCCATCACCTCGAGCCCCTGGTTTCTCTTTCAGATCGACCTCTTCAGGGCGGTCCTCGCGCTCCTGCCGGCTCCTCTGTTCTGGGGGGCCAGCTTCCCCCTGGCGGTGGCGGCCGCCGCGGAAAGGGGACGGGATTCGGGACGGCTCATGGCTGGGGTCTACGCCGCCAATACGGTGGGAGCCATCGTCGGCGCGCTGGGATTCAGCCTGGTGGCCATTCCCCGGCTTGGCACGCAGGACTCGCAGCGGCTCCTCATGATCCTGACCGTGGTCTCGGCGGCGCTGCTCCTGGCGCCCGGCATGGTGAAGGGGAGGGCGGGAACGCCCTCGGCCGCCCAGGGAGGCAGGGGGCACCCGGCCCGGTGGGCCTGGGCAGCGGGCGCCGTGGCAATAGTGGGATTCCTCGTCCTGCAGCTGGAGCCCGTGCCACCTGTCCTGGTGGCTTACGGCCGCTACGCGCCCACGTACTACCCGCCTCACGCTCTCTACGTGGGGGAGGGAATGAACTCCTCCATCGCGGTTACGGAGCTGGCCAACGGGGACCGGAACATCCACGTGGGTGGGAAGATCGTTGCCTCCACCGAGCCCCAGGACATGCGACTGCAGAGGATGCTGGGCCACATGACCGCTCTCCTGGCGGACGAGCCCAGGACGGTCCTGGTAGTGGGATTCGGAGCCGGCGTCACGGCCGGCACTTTCGTCACCCATCCCGGGATCGAGCGCATCGTCATCGTCGAGATCGAGCCCCTGGTGACGGATGTGGCCTCCCGGTACTTCGCCGACGTCAATTACGATGTGTTGAAGGACCCCAGGGTAGAGCTGATCCTCGACGATGCCCGACACTTCCTCCTCACCACCGACGAGACCTTCGACCTCATCACCGCCGATCCGATTCATCCCTGGATGAAGGGCGCCGCCGCCCTCTACACCCAGGAGTATTTCGAGCTGGCCGCCCGGCATCTGAATCCAGGAGGGGTCATCACCCAGTGGGTTCCTCTCTACGAGAGCACCACCGAAGTGGTGAAGAGCGAGATGGCGACCTTCTTCCAAGTCTTCCCCCGGGGGTTGGTCTGGGGCAACACCAAGGACGGCCACGGCTACGACCTCGTCCTGGCCGCGCCGGACGGCGCCCCCACCATCGACGTGGACGCACTCACGGCTCGTCTCCGCCGGCCCGAGTACGCTTGGGTGCGGCAGTCCTTGGATGAGGTGGGCTTCTCCAGTGCCCTCGAGCTGCTCTCGACCTACGCGGGGCGGGCCCAGGATCTGAGGGCCTGGTTGGGACGAAGCCAGATCAACCGGGACCGGGACCTCCGGCTCATGTATCTCGCCGGCCTCAGCCTGAACCGCTACGAGGAATCGTCCATCTACCGGGAAATCCTGGATCAGGCCCGCTTCCCTTCGGACCTCTTCACTGGCTCTCCCCAGTCGCTCCTCATGCTCCAGATGATGCTCGGCTCATAGTGAAGCGGATCGCTCGGGACCCCAAGGACGGGCGACGGGGGTCTTCTCCTGCGACTTCCGCAGTCCACCTGCCGAATCCGCACCCGTCCGGCGCCTCGAACGCCGAAAAACCCAGGAAAGTCAACATTCTCGGCACGGCACCTTTCATGCCCTCCTTCTCTAGCGACGGCTGCGGACGGTAGTACAACAGTCCGGACGGCCAATCGCGGCCCTGGCCGCGCGCCAACAGGCCGGTGACTCCCGATCCTGGGGCACCGACACGAAGAAGGAAGGGACACCATGAAATCGCAGAAGATCTGGATTGCTCTGGCCGTCCTCGCCACCGCCGCCGTGGCCTACGGCCTGACGACCAGGCGGTCGGGCGACGCGGTCGCGTACCGGTTTGTACAGGTGCAGAGGGGAACCGTGGAGGAGGTCGTCACCAGCACCGGAGCCATGCAGCCCACGGAGACCGTCGAGGTGGGGACCCAGGTTTCCGGTCAGATCTCCAACATCTACGTGGATTTCAACGATCGGGTGAAGAAGGGCGAGCTCCTCGCCGAGATCGACCCGACGCTTCTTCAGCAGGAGGTGCGCTCGGCCGAGGCCAGCCTGGCCCGGAGCCAGGCGGAGCTCAGCCAGGCCAGCCGCACCCTGGACCGAACCAAGGAGCTCTTCGAGGCGAAGGTGGCCACCACCTCCGACCTCGAGACGGCCCAGTACCAGTACGACGTGGCCCAATCCTCCTCAGAGCAGGCCCAGATCGCCTTGGACCGGGCCAAGCGCAACCTGGAGTACACCGTGATCCGGGCGCCCGTGGACGGGGTGGTCATCGAGCGGGCCGTGGACGTTGGGCAGACCGTGGCCGCGAGCATGTCCGCTCCGATCCTCTTCCTTCTCGCCGGGGACCTTTCCCGTATGGAGATCCTGGCCTCCGTGGACGAGAGTGACATCGGTCTGGTGCAGCCGGGCCAGGACGTGGAATTCTCGGTCCAGGCCTACCCCGACCAGGTCTTCCACGGCACGGTGAGCCAGGTGAGGATCCAGTCCACGGTCGTGGAGAACGTGGTCACCTACGGTGTCGTGATCACCGTGGACAACAGCGACGGACGACTTCTCCCCGGAATGACGGCGACGGTCCGGTTCATCGTGGCCCGCGCCGAGAACGTGCTGAAGGTCTCCAACTCCGCCCTCCGCTTCCAGCCCACCGAAGCCATGCGGGAAGAGTTGGCGGCCGAGGGACAGGGACAGGCCGGTAGCGGAGCCAGAACTCGTGAGGCCGCGTCGAGCCCCCCCACTCAGGGGCCCGGTGAGTCCGACCGACCTCTCTCCGTGCTCTATTCTCTGGACGGGAGCGGAAAGCTCACCGCCACGCCCGTCGAGACGGGGATCACCGACCGGCAAAGCACGGTCGTCAGCGGCCCCGGAATTGTCGATGGGACGCCGGTCATCGCCGCCGTCACCACCGGCGTCGCCGAAGCGGCGACGGAGACCACCAATCCGTTCCAGTCCCAGGGTGGCGGACGTCGCCCCGGCGGGCCGGGGATGATGTAGAGGAGGAGAGAGCCATGAGCACGCAGAGCACGCCCTTGATCATCCAGGCCAGGAACCTCCGGAAGATCTACCGGATGGGAAGCGCCGAGGTCCAGGCTCTCCGGGGAGTGGACCTCACGGTGGAAGCAGGAGAGATGATGGCCATCATGGGGGCCTCAGGGTCGGGGAAGTCCACCCTCATGAACATCCTCGGGTGCTTGGACCGGCCCACGGGAGGCACATACACGCTGGAGGGGATCCGCGTTGACTCCCTGGGCAAGAACGAGTTGGCCACCATCCGAAACCAGAAGCTCGGCTTCGTCTTCCAGGGATTCAATCTCCTGCCCCGCACCTCGGCGCTGGAGAACGTGGAGCTGCCTCTTCTCTATGACCGCACGGGCCGAAAGCTGGATACTCGAGGGCGAGCCATGGCCGCCCTGGAGAAGGTCGGTCTGGCGGACCGCATGGACCATGAGCCCAGCGAGATGTCCGGGGGCCAGCAGCAGAGAGTGGCCATCGCCCGCGCGCTGGTGACGGAGCCCGCCGTGATCCTGGCCGACGAGCCCACGGGAAACCTGGACACCAGGACTTCCCTGGAAATCATGAGCCTCTTCCAGGAGCTGAACGAGGAAGGAACCACGATCCTCCTGGTGACCCACGAGCCGGACATGGCCGGCTACGCCCAGCGGATCGTGGAACTCCGGGACGGAACGGTGATCCGGGACGAGCCGGTGCTCTTTCCCCGGAAGGCAGCGGAAGACGCGATGCTCTACCACGAGCCGGAAGGTGCAGGTGTATCATGAAGAAACAGATTCTGTTCAAGGTCGCGGGCCAGAGCATCCTGAAGAACAAGATGCGATCCCTCCTCACCATGCTCGGGGTCATCATCGGCGTAGGTGCCGTGAGCGTTCTCGCTGCCATCGGAACCGGCGCGAAGAGCCAGATCGAAGAGCAGATCAGGAATCTGGGGACGAACCTCCTGGTCATCACCCCGGGTGCGGCCACCCAGGGCGGAGTGAGCCAGGGCGCCCAGAGCTTCAACCGCCTCTCCATCCAGGACGTGGAGGCCTTGGATGGGCAGGCGTTCCTCCTCGCCGCGGTCTCCCCCATCATCGTGTCCCGGGCGCAGATCGTGGGCGGAACCGGGAACTGGGTGACCTCGGCCGAGGGCGTAGACGTGGACTACCTCACCATCCGGGACTGGCCCGTCGCCAGCGGTGAGTTCTTCGAGGAAGAAGACGTCGCCAGCAACCGGAAGGTGCTGGTCCTGGGAAGCACCGTGGCGGACGCCCTCTTCCCCTATGAGGATCCGGTGGGAGAAGAGATCCGCGTGCGGGACGTGCCCTTCGTGATCATCGGCGTCCTCGCCCCCAAGGGGCAAACGGCGAGCGGTCAGGACCTGGACGATGTCATCCTGGTCCCCTACACGACGGCCCAGACCCGCCTCTCCGGGCGACAGTTCATTCCCCAGATCCTGGCGAGCACGTACAATCCCGAGGACATTCCCGCCGCCCAGGAAGAAATCCGGGCCATACTCCGGGACTCCCACGGGCTGGGCCGGAACGAGGCGGACGACTTCCAGGTGCGAAACCAGAGCGAGCTGACGGACACGGCGTCGAAGACGGCGGAGGTCATGACGCTGCTCCTCTCGGCCATCGCGGGGATCAGCCTTCTCGTGGGAGGAATCGGCATCATGAACATCATGCTGGTCTCGGTGACGGAGCGGACCCGGGAAATCGGTCTGCGCCTCGCCATCGGAGCCCGTGGGTCGGACGTCCTCGTGCAATTCCTGGTGGAGGCCGTGGTCATGAGCCTCGTCGGTGGCCTCGTTGGGGTGGCCCTGGGATTCACGGGGAGCGAGGTCGTGAGGGCCGTGACGGGCTGGAACACGATCATCTCCCCCGAAGTCGTCCTCCTGGCGTTGGGATTCGCCGGCGGCGTGGGCGTGTTCTTCGGCTTCTATCCGGCTCGTCGAGCGGCGGGTCTGGACCCCATCGACGCCTTGCGGTATGAATGAACCGATCATGGCCAAGACGAAACGGAGAACGTCCGGTGCCCGGTGGGGATGGCTCCTCACCACCCTCGCCCTGGGCGTCGGGCTGGCCCTGGCCTCCTGGGCCAACTACCGAAGCGCCCGGGCCGCCGTTTCCACCCTGGACGTTGGGCAGGCCAGAGTCTTCGAGGGAATCGTGATGAGTGCCTTCCGGTCGGCAGGGCCGGGAGGTCAGCTTCCGGACCTGGACAGCCTCGTCGCGGCCCACTCCGACACCGGCCTCCGCTTCGTGGGCGTGTTCGCGCCGGATGAGGGACTGACCCTTCTCGGCGGGACTCCCCTGTCCAACCCCATGGAGGTCCCACGCCGGGGCGGGAGTCAGGATCTGATCCACGTGGGAGACAGGATGCGGGTGTTTCTTCCCTCGCCGCCCACCCGGAGCCGAAGCCGCATGGAGCGGGACAGTCATCTCGTGGTGGAGTTCGAGCCCGTGGTGGCTGGCCAACTCGTGAACCGGGCTTTCCGATCTCTGATCCTCGGAGTCCTGGCTGCAGCCCTCCTCATGCTCATGGCGCTCCTCTTCTGGCGCGCCTCCGTGCGTCGTGAGGCCGAGGCTCGAGTGATGGAGGAGCAACGGAGGCTCAGCACCCTCGGCGAGTTATCCGCGGTTCTGGCCCACGAGATTCGCAACCCCCTGGCGAGCCTGAAAGGTCACGCCCAGCTTCTGGCGGAACGGACGCCCGAGAACGCGCCTGAACGACGCAAGGTGGACCGGATCGTTGCCGAGGCACACCGCCTGGAGGCCCTCACCACCGATCTGCTGGACTTCGTCCGGACCGGTCCCCTCGAGGTGGAGGAGGTGGACCTCGAGGAGCTCTTCCGGGCGGTGGCGACGGACGTGGGAGGCGGGGAGGTGGAAGTGGACACCTCCCGGGCCCCACCGGCGTGGCCCCTGGATGAGCGGCGCATGCATCAGGTCCTCCAGAACCTCCTCCGGAACGCGGTGGAAGCTTCCCCCGCGGGAACTCCCATTCAGGTCGAGGTGGTCCGAGACGGGCCATCCCTCTCCGTATCGTTCCTGGACCGGGGAGAAGGGATCCCGGAGGAAAGCCTGGATCGGATCTTCGAGCCCTTCTACACCACCCGAACGAGGGGAACCGGCCTGGGCCTCGCCGTGGCGCGCCGGATCGTCGAGCTCCACGGGGGAACGCTGACGGCCCGGAATCGGCCCGAGGGCGGAGCCGAGTTTCGCATCACCTTACCGGGAAAGGCGGGCTGACATGGCCTCCATCCTCATCGTGGACGACGAGGAGGGAATCCGGGAGTACCTGGCAGAGGCGCTGGCGGGAGAAGAGGACACGGTCGCCGAGGCGGCCGACGGGGTGGAGGCGCTGCGTCACCTGGGGGAACACTCCTTCGAGGTGCATGATCACCGATCTCCGTATGCCCGGCGCCCTGGACGGCATCGATCTCCTGCGAAAAGCCCAGGCCGAAAGCCCCGAGATGGAGGTCATCGTGCTCACCGCCCACGGCTCGGTGGACACGGCGGTGGAGGCCATGAAGCTGGGGGCTTTCGACTATCTCCAGAAGCCCCTGGGCAGCCCCGCCGAGCTCCGCCTCCTCGTGGGGCGGGCCCTGGAGCACCGAAGGCTCCTCGCCCTGAAGGACCAGAGCCGCCGGGAGGTGGAGGCCACTCCCCCTCTCACCTTCGGGGACCCGGTCATGGTCCCGGTCGTGCGGGCACTCGAAAAGGTGGCCCCCACCAACGCCACGGTCCTCCTCCTGGGCGAGAGCGGCACGGGCAAGGAAGTGGCCGCCCGGACCATCCACCAGCGCAGCACGCGCAGGGAGGGGCCGTTCGTCCCCGTGAACTGTGCCGCCATCTCCGAGACCCTGATGGAGAGCGAGATCTTCGGGCACGAAGCCGGGGCCTTCACGGGGGCGACCGGCTCCCGCCGAGGCCGGTTGGAGCTGGCCGACGGTGGCACGCTCTTTCTGGACGAGATCGGGGAGTTGAAACTGGAGCTCCAATCGAAGCTCCTTCGCGTTCTCCAGGAGCGGAGATTCGAGCGCGTGGGAGGCACCCGGACCATTCAGGTCGATGTCCGATGGATCGCGGCCAGCAACCGCAACCTGCAAGCCATGGTCCAGGAGGGTTCGTTCAGGGAGGATCTCTACCACCGCCTGGCCGTCTTCCCCGTGACCCTCCCACCCCTCAGGGAGCGCCAGGAGGACCTCCTTCCCCTGGCCGAGAGCCTCCTGGCCCGCATCTGCCGGGACCTGGGGCGCCCCCCCCTTCGCCTCGACGACTCGGTGGGTGCCCTGCTCCGGCGGGCACCCTGGCCAGGGAACGTCCGGGAGCTGGCCAATGCCCTCGAACGGGCCACAATCCTGAGCGAGCGGGATCGACTCAGTGCCGAGGATCTTTCGTCTTCTCTGGGTGGGGCCGTGGGCGACCGGCCCGGCCACCGACCCCGGACCATGGAGGAAGTCGAGAAGGACGCCATCCGGGAAGCCCTGGAGGCCGCGGGCGGGCACCGGAAGAAGGCCGCCGAGGCCCTGGGCATCGGCGAACGCACGCTCTACGACAAGCTGAAACAGTACGGAATCAAGTGAGCCTCCCCCGACAGGCTGCATATGCAGCGCTGGCCCCTCCGCGGGAGAGCTCGCCCCCAGGAACCCAACCCCCCCCGTAGTGATACAAGACAGGAGGCGGAGGCTGAATCCACGGGTTCGCATCGTGGCTTCCTTTCCTGCCCGAGCCTGGACTTCCGCAACCGTCAATCTGATAGGAGTGAGTCTATGCGAAGCAATCGATGGGGGTGGTCTATCCTGCTAGCGTTGAGCCTCGTCACCGCCACGGTCTCGGGGCTCCGGGCCCAGCAAGGGGTCGTGCTGGGCTTCAGGGGGGGAGTTTCCGTCGCCAGCGCGTCGCTCGATGTCTCCCAGACCTTCTCCAAGAGCAACCGAACAGGCTTCGCCGGGGGCGTCTTCCTGAACTATGATGCCGCCATACTTGGTCTCCAGCTCGGCGCCGAGTACACGCAGAAGGGCGTGGATCTGGACATTGGGGGAGCCATCCACAACCTCAGCCTGGATTACCTCGAGATTCCGGCCGTCGTCAAGCTGGGCCTCCCCCTGGGGGTCCTCAAACCCAGCGTGTTCGGTGGTGTGGGCTTGGGGTTCAAGACCAGCTGCGACGACGACGGCGTGGACTGTGGAAACGAGTTCAAGAGTACGGACTTTTCCGGGATCGCGGGAGCGGATGTGGCGATCTACCTGAGCTCGGTGTCTCTCTGGGCGGACGGTCGTTACCACTTCGGATTGAGCGACATCAGCAAGGCCAGCGACGTGGTCGGCGACCTGAAGAACCGGAACTGGACGCTGCAGGCCGGGATCGGCTTTACGCTCGGGGGCTAGTCAGGGAAGGTCTAGAAGGAGCCCACACCTTTGCCCCCGCTCCTGGGCTCTCAGGGCCCTCGACGGCAGCAGGACCGCGAGGGTGATCGCGCCAAGGCTGGCGAATGCTGGGAGCCGGACAGGGAAAGCTCGGACCATCATGGCGCTACCCCTCTGGGAGCCCCTGGCCCCCCGACGGTGCCCGGGCTCCCGGCCCGGGAGGATCGGGAAACGAGGACGGGAGAGGTGCGGGCAGGCCGGCCCGCACGAGAGTAGTCTGCGCGGGGACGCTACGATCGGGCAAGGTGGTCTCCTCTCCCATCCGGTTTCCTCCCCCGTCCCCTCCCGGACCCTGGGGAACGGGCCCGCCCCTCTGGGGGCTTTTCGAGGACGGCCGCACCCCGAGGCCTCCCCGGGGGTAGGACTGACGAGGAGGAATGACCGTGGACGATCAAGCCGACAGCGCCGCCGCCTTTCCCCAGGTAGGGGTACACCCCGGCACCAGGATCCAAGGGATTGAGCTCGCGATCTTCCTGTTTCTCATCGTCCCCTCCATGGCCTTTTCCTTCCTGGCCATCAAGCAAGGAATCGTCGGTTTCGGAATCACCGCCGTAGCCACGATCTTCCGGGACCTCTCCCTGGTCGCCCTGATCCTGTTCTTCTTCTGGCGAAATGGCGAAGGAGTGGTTTCCCTGGGGTGGCGCCCGGAGTGGAGGGACATGGGAGTCGGCGCCTTGCTCTTCGTCCCGTTCTTCTTCTTCAGCGATTGGCTGTCCGGTATGCTCGAGTCCTTGGGCCTGTCGGCGCCCGCCACCCCACCCATCTCCGTGGATCCCCAGGGCACGTCACAGCTCCTCCTCGCCTGCGTCCTGGTTCTCGTCATCGCCGTGGCGGAGGAGACCATCTTTCGCGGCTATCTGATCCTGCGTTTCCAGGCCATATCGAAGAGCCCCGCCTTCGCAGTGGTGGCCTCTGCGTTCGTCTTCTCCCTGGGTCACGGCTACGAGGGATCGGCAGGCGTGGTGACGGTCGGGGTGATGGGCCTCATCTTCGGCCTCATCTACCTCTGGCGGCGGAGTCTCGTGGCGCCCATGACCATGCATCTCCTCCAGGACCTCCTGGTCATCGTGGTCCTCCCTTTCCTCGGCCTCAGGTAGGCGAGAAGCATGACGTGGAAAGGGCCTTTCACGAGCTGAGAGTCGACACCTGTTCTCGCCCACAATCTCATGCCGGGGGTGTGCCAGGGAGTGCGGCGCCTCGTCCAATCGGGACCTCGGGACGCCCTCGTGCTGGCCTTCGAGGTCGGTCTGCCTTTCCCTGGATCCGTACGCTGCGGACTCCAGAGGCACCTGCGCCGAATGGGCACAGCCCACATGTACGTGTGGCTCTTCGGGTGGGTAACGCTACCGATTTGCACCGCCTCACCCCGCGGCAGATATGGCCCAGGAGCCTGATCGGAAAGGGGGGCGAGCTGGAGGAGAGCGCGGCGCGCGGCCATGGATGTTCGGCCAATCCGCGAGTCGACAGCCTGCCTCAGTGGGGGCGGACCAGGTCCACGACCCCCGCCAGCACCTTGGCGTGAATGTGACCACCACCCAAGACGAGGAATTCGAGGCCCGTGCCCGAGCAGAGGATCAGGCCGACCATGAGCAGACTGAAGACCAGCTTGATGAATCCTCCCCCCCGGCCTTCGTCTCCCTTTCCCTGGTGAAACCAGGTTTCCCAAAGGGCGTACACGGCGCCCGCCCAAAGTATCAGAAGCCCGATGGGGGCGATGACGGACCAGAAGAGCGGGCCGTATTCCCCCAGCGTGTCGGCAAGGGACGCCTGTAGCTGGTTTCCAGCCAGAACCAGGTACTCCATCCAGATCCTCCAAGATCGACTGCCTTGGCGCACCGTGCGCCGGTGCCGATCCTCCGGCTCCCGAACACGGCCGGCTCAGGTGAGCCTCGCGCCCGCGAAGCCTACGTCGCGAGGTCACCTGAGCGCAATCGCCCTTGGCGGCCCCCTGGCGGACCGCCGCTGCCTTCCCGCCCCCCCGGATGCCCTGGTTCGGGTCAGTCCCCGCCGGACGAGCCGGCGGCAGCTGCCTCCGGCTGGATCGGCATCAGGGAGATGTACGGCGTGGTCGGTTCCTGGTCCGGCGGCACCGGCTGGGGCACGGAATCGCCAAGGGCCCCGAGGGAACGGATGTACCGATAGATCGCCCGAGCGTCGCTCTCCGAGAGTTGATTGACGTCCATCCAGGGCATGGGCGGAAGGCTCTTCCGCTCGTGGACGGTCTGAACGAAGGTGTCCTCGCTCCACTCCTGGGCCCGCAGACGGAGGTTCCGAGGATAGGTCGTCCCCCAGGGGCCTCGCCAGCCGATCCGCGACCCGGCCAGCCATTGCTGCTCGGGGACGTCCCCCTGGCTCTGGAGATATCCTTCGGTGTGACAGTCGTTGCAGCCCCCGACGATCACCAGGTACCGGCCGGCCTGGACGTCGGACGTAGCCATGACGTGGGGCGGCGAGCTCATCCCGGTCTCCGGGGCCGTGTCGGCGGCCGGGCGCTGGCAGGAGCCCATCGCCACGATGATGAGCCCCGGAAGGACTCGGTGTATCGTGGAACGCAAAGCCCCCGGCAAACGCATTCCCTGTCTCATGATCGGACCCTTCCTTTCGATCCAGCTGCTGGTGGACCCCCGAGGGCCGGCCCGGCAGCGTAGGGCCGCTGCCCAAGCCGACGATCGAGCCGCGACCTCGGCCTGCCGCGAAGCTCTTCCGAGCCCGTAGCTCCTTGGTTTGCTTCAGGGGTGCCGACGATGCGTCGGCGCCTGCCAGTTCATGACCCCAAGAGAGGAGATCGGTTCGAAAGCAGCGCTGGTCAGGTCCCGGATCCTTCTTCCCGGAGCTGCTCCAGGGCCTGGCGGGCACCGGTCACTCGCGGCTGGAGCTCCGGGTCCGCCTCCTCCCAGAAGGCGATGAATCGGCTGTAGGCACCGGCCGCTTCCGTCCAGCGCCCCTCGGCCTCCAACGCCTGGGCCAGCGGCAGGTTGAGGGCGACGCTGACGATGGGGTCCAGGTACATGAGGTCCTTGAGTCGCGCGATGCCGCGGTCGCGGGTTTCCGGAAGAGACCCCTCTGTGCGCGCCAGGGCGATGAGAGCCGGTCCGAGCGCCACACGAGAGAAATCCACAACCCGTTGCCCGCCGATGCCCTCTCGGGCGACCCGCTCCGACCCCGGCACATGCTCCCGGTCCGAACGTTCCTTCTGTTCGGGAGACTTCCTCCAGCACGCGTGGCACCGCTGGGGCTGGTCGAAGCCTCCATCAGGGGACTGTGGACTCAGCCCCCTCCGACCCGGACGTTCCGCTGGCTGACAGACCATTCGACCGTCTTCACGCCAACGACGCTGAAGTCGTTGGAACGCAGCTCGCCTGTCCGTCCCATGGTACCCGACGTCGGGCCCTCCGGCTCGGCGGTGAGGTACACACGTCCGGTTTGGAGCATGGAGACGTAGTTGAACGACCGTCGGCCGTTCGGCGGCACGGAGCCCAACCGTCGCCGGTTCCCGGTTTCCGGAATCGCCCACACGACGACGGTGGTGGGGGGGGTCATGTCGTTGACGACCTGGATGGAGATGCCCTCGCCGCTGGGCTCCGGCTCGCCGGCCGCGCCTCCGCTGGAACTGGCGCAGGCGGTGATGCCGGCGATGGCCAGCGCAATGAACATCCCCTCAATCGGCCTGTAGATGCGCATGCGAATTCCTCTCACTTCTTGCACGGCGGGAAGCCGGCCGGTGACCGGAGGGGCGGCGCGGGGGCCTCCAACATTCCAGTACGACCGGGAGGCGGATACCCCGATAATGTGTCCACAGATCGGGTTGAGCGCTATCCCGCATTGCTGCAGGGGGGGAGCCAGCGCCCCCTACGGCCCCGCCCCACCCCATTCCGCAAGCTTGCCCTGGATGAAGGCGATCACGGCCTCGTGCTCCCGGGTCCCTCGACCCTGGACCTCCAGCGGCGGGCCGAACGCCAGATGAACCTTCCTGGCCGGGTCGATCTTGCCGAAATCCTTGAGTCGTTTCCCGTTGCCCCAGGCATCGGTCACCAGCGCGAGGGGAACTACGGGTACATCGGCCCGGTGGGCAAGCTTGACGCCGATGGTGTTGAACTCGTCCGGATCGAAGGAGGCGGATCGGGTCGTCTGTGGGAAGACGACCAGCGAGATGCCCTTCGCAAGACGCTCCTTCCCTTTCTCCATCACCGCCTTGAAGTCCTGGCGCGGGTTCGTGCGGGTAACCGCGATCGGGTCACGGGACCGCATCACGTGGCCGAAGACCGGGTAGGTCATCAGGCTCTCTTTGACAACGAAAGTCACGGGCATCAGAGGACGAATCAGACCGGGGAGGACGAAGGTCTCGAGGACACTCATGTGGTTGCCAACCACCACACAGGGGGTATCCAGGCTCTCCAGGTGGTGGAGGCCGGTAATCTCGAAACGGATCCCGGCGCGCTCCAATGCCCGGACCACATCGTGGCTGCTCTGACTCCACTCGGAGTCTCCGTACAGCCCCCGCTTCGCCTGTGCGCTGGACCTGAAGACGATGGGCAGGAGAACGCCGTAGAAGTAGAGCGAAGGGAAGGCTCGCGCCAGCAGTGAGACCTCCCCTTCCGGAGACGTGTAGCCGGATCCGTCGGTGGCGAGCCGTTTCATCGTCGTTGCTTACCCTCAGGGGCAATCTCAGATCCTCGTCAGGAGGGATGAAACTATTCGGGCGTGGTCTTCGTCTATATCCCTAGAACTCCTAGGGGGGAGCGGAAGGGCCGTGGTGGATGCCCCGCCCGCTCCGCACCTCGATGACCGGAGATCGACGACGGTGGCCGACACCAGAGCCGACCTGATGAAGGGTACGTTGGACCTTCTCATCCTCAAGGCCCTCACTTTCGGGCCCCAACACGGGTATGGCATCGCCCGGTGGCTGGAGGAGTCGAGCGGGGACCTCTTCCGCATCGAGGAAGGATCGCTCTACCCGGCCCTCTACCGGATGGAGAAGCGAGGGTGGATCCGGTCCGAATGGGGATTCTCGGACTCGAACCGCAGGGCGAAGTACTATCAGCTGACCATTCGGGGTCGTGACCAGCTCGACGCCCAGGCCAAGGGCTGGGAACGCTTCGTTCAGGCCATGTCCCTGGTCCTCCAGCGGGAAGTGTCCTGAGGACCGGTCATGTCCTCTTCCCTGGATCGCTGGACGCGCATGTGGTCCCGCCTCCTCCGGCGTAGCCTGAGGCGCGAGGTGGAGGACGAGCTGGACTTCCACCTGGAGATGTTGACGCGCCGATACGAGGCAGGAGGCCTGGAGCCCGAGGCTGCCAGACGCGCGGCCGAGGCACGGTTCGGAGATCCGGCTCGGGCCCGGCGAAAGGCATTCACGGCGGAACGGTCCCGAATCCGGCAACACAAGAGAGCAATGCTCATGGACAACCTGCGTCAGGATGTGCGACTCGCCTTCCGCCAGCTCTGGAGGCGGCCCCTGTTCAGTGCCATCGCCCTTGCCATGCTGGCGCTCGGGATCGGCGCCAACACCGCCATCTTCAGCGTCGTGTACACCGTCCTTCTCAGGCCCCTCCCCTTCCCCGATGCCGACCGGATCGTACAAATCTGGGAGTCCCGGGTGGAGCAGGGATGGGACCGGACCTCCGTGGCCCCGGCGAACTTCTGGGACCTGCGGGAGATGAGCCGGGCCTTCGAAGACCTGGGGGCGTACCGGTTCTCCTCGGCCAATCTCACGGGATTGGACTACCCCGAGCGCCTCAACGTGGGCCGGGTGACCTCGGGGTTCTTCGGTCGGGTCCTGGGAGTCCGGCCGGCCCTGGGAAGGACCTTCCTTCCAGGCGAGGACCAACCGGAGGCCGACACCCGGATCGCATTGCTGAGCAGCCTCTTCTGGCAAAGGCGCTTCGGGGCGGACCCCTCGGTGGTGGGAACCCATCTCACTCTGGATGGAGAGAGCGTGACCGTGGTCGGCGTGCTCCCCCCCGGCAGACCATGGCTGGACTATGCGGATCTCTACCTTCCCCTGGTGCGGAACCCGGACGACACGCGAACCAGCTTCGAGTTGGCGGTCATCGGCCGCCTCCGCCCGGGAGTGACCCCGGAAGCTGGACAGAGCGACCTGACCGGGGTCGCCCAGCGCCTCGAGGAGACCTTTCCCCAGGACCTCGCCGGAATCGGAATCGCAGTAGCTCCGTCCAGCGAGTGGGTCGCGGATGCCCAGACCCGCCGGGCCTTGTGGATCCTCCTGGGAACCGTGGGCTTCCTCCTCATGATCGCGTGCGTGAATCTGGCCAACCTCTTCCTGGCCCGGGCCACGGGCCGGGTCCGGGAGACGGCGATCCGGGCCGCTGCGGGAGCCTCCCGGGGACGTCTCGTGCGCCAGGGTCTCACCGAATCCCTCGTCCTGTCACTCCTGGGAGCGGGATTGGGGCTTGGACTGGCCGCATGGGGCATCGATGCCCTGGTGGCCCTAGCGCCCACGCAGATCTCCGGGCTCTCCGAGGTGACCATCAACCGTTGGATTCTGGCCTTCACCCTGGTGGTAAGCGTCCTGACAGGGATCGTCACCGGCCTCATTCCTGCTCTTCAGTCTTCCGGTGGAGACGCAGCGTCGACCCTACGGGCCGGAGGGCAAAGCATCGCGGGAAACCGGGCGCAGCAGCGTCTGCGGGGAGCATTGGTTGCGGCAGAAGTCGCCCTTTCCCTCGTCCTCCTGGTGGGGTCCGGTCTCTTCGTTCGGAGCTTCGGACGGCTCATGACGGCAGACCGGGGATTCGAAACGCAGGACCGCCTCGTCGCCTCGGTGAACCTCCCGGCGACCTATTCTCGGGAGGAATCCCTGGCGTTCACCCAGGGCCTCCTGGCCCGCGTTTCCGCCCTTCCCCCGGTGATCAGCGCCGCCGCAGTGCACATTCGGCCGCTGGCGGGGGGAAGCACCGGCCTGGGCTTCGTTCGGCCCGACGCCCCGAATCCCGAAGGGGGCACGCCCTGGGCCTCCTGGCGCCTCGTCACACCCGGGTATTTCGAGACGCTGGGGGTTCCCATCCTCAAGGGGCGTGATTTCAACCAGGACGATCTGGCCTTCGCCGGGGAGGGCCCCCTGCCCATTCTCATCAGCCAGAGGATCGCGGAGCTCCTCTGGCCCGGAGAGGACCCCATCGGGAGGACCATCACGCTCTGGGCCGGCCAGAGCGACACCCCCGGCGAAGTGCTGGGAGTGGTGGGAGACATGCGGGAACGGGGCATCGACCAAGGTCCGACGATGGCCGTGTACCTGCCGTATGTTGCCCCGGGCTGGCCTCCCGACATCATCGTGCATTCCGCTGGCGACCCCACATCCATCGTTCCCGCTCTTCGGTCCATCCTGTCCGATATGGACGCGAGCGTTCCCCTGTCGGACATCGCCACCCTGGAGGATGTGGTGGGGCAGTCGGTGGGAGGCCAGCGTTTCCTGGTGGTGCTGGTGAGCCTTTTTGCGGCCCTGGCCCTCATGCTTGCCCTGGCAGGTGTCTACGGGGTCCAGTCCTACTCGGTGGCTCAGCAGACCCCCGAGATCGGCGTGAGAGTGGCGGTGGGGGCCAGCCGGGGCCAGATCCTGAGGAAGGTCATGGCTCAGGCCATGGGACCGGCTCTGCTGGGGGTGGCCCTTGGGCTGGCCGGCGCCTACGGCCTCTCGCGATTCGTGGCCAGCCTCCTGTTCGAAGTGCAGCCGACCGATGTCCCCACGTACATGACCGTGGCAGGAGCGCTGACGCTGGCGGCGTGGCTGGCGGCCTGGCTGCCCGCCCGGCGGGCCACGAAGGTCGAGCCGGTGATCGCGTTCAGGACGGAGTGAGCGGGGACTCCAGGGCGCGGCTTGCCGCTCAGTCCCCCAGGATGAAGGCTTCCACTCCGTCCGCCACCCGGGCCGGATTGAGGCGGACCCATGCCCGGGCGAAATCCCGGTAGATGCCCATGTCCGGATCCGAGGCGAACAGCTCCTCCCGGATCCTCTCGCTGGCTTCCTCAGACTCCATCCGGAGGTAATCCCCCTCTCCGGAAAGAAGACGAAGGAGAACCTGCTCGTAGTCGGCACCGTCTCCCGAGTCCGGCCAGCCCGGCTGGATCGGAGGGGGCACCAGGTCCCGGTAGATCTCCGCTACGGTGAGGGGAGCGCTCAGGTCCCACTCGTCCCTGCTCGTCAACTGCCGCACCAGAGTCTGGTGAAACCTGTGCAGCTGGTCCTGGTGGTCGGCCATGATGGGCTATCCTCCATTCCGTGGGACAATACCTCCCCGATTCCCAAGATCGACGGAGGGAGCAAAGGTCGTGCCCTGGGGGATGACGATGGCGCAATGCGTTGATTGAACGTCATTTACCGGACAATACCATACACGCACACCGGGCTGGAAACGGCAGAAAACTCTTCCGGATCGAGCACCTTTTTCCCGGACAATCCTCTTCCCGGTCCACCCGATCCCCCCGGACCGACCGCCCCGGTCCGACGAGATGGGGCGCAGCCACCGCTGCCCCATGGGCCACCGCGCAGCTGGCTCTAACCGTCGGACGGCGTCATCGACCCTCGCGGCGCTCGCCCGTATCCCGGCCCATGCGAAGTCTCCCTCGTGCGAAGTCTCCCTCGCCTTTCGGCCGAGGAGGCCGCTCCCGTATGTTGGCCTCCGGATGGTGACCCAGGGTCGACGAGCGGAAATCAGCCGCTCTTCTCCCCTCACGACTTGGACGGGAAGGTCAAAATGATGCACCGAAGCCCGGCACTCGTGCCGACTCCCCAGTGGCTGCTTCTTGTCGCCTTGTTCGCGGCCTCCGGTCCCATCCCGGCGGCGGCCCAGAATAGCCAGCTGGCCCGGGACCCGACACTCTTCGTGGTAGGGTACGCCCACCTGGACACGGAGTGGCGCTGGGACTACGAGACCACCATCCGCGAGTACCTGCCCAAGACCATCCGGGAGAACTTCGCCCTTTTCGAGAAGTACCCGCACTACGTCTTCAACTTCAGCGGCGCGAACCGTTACCGGATGATCGAGGAGTACTATCCGAAGGACTACGAGAAGCTGAAGGCGTACGTGGCGGAAGGCCGCTGGTTCCCCTCCGGCTCTTCCATGGAAGAGAACGACGTCAACGCTCCTTCGGCAGAATCGATCTTCCGACAGATCCTGTACGGCACGCAGTATTTCAGGCGGGAGTTCGGAAGGACCAGCGCCGAGTACATGCTTCCGGACTGCTTCGGCTTCCCCGCCTCCCTGCCCAGCATCCTGGCACATGCGGGCATCAAAGGGTTCTCGACGCAGAAGCTGTCCTCGAGCTGGCAGCCCGCCGCGCGGGTGGGCGGCCCTGATTCCCCGCAACGCACCCCCGAAGGGCATCCCCTTCAATGTCGGCATCTGGGAAGGGCCGGACGGCATCGAGCATCATCGCCGCCCTCAACCCCGGCAGCTACTCCGGCTCCGTCACGTATGACCTGACCAGGACACCACCGGCGCCGCCACCGCCGGACTCCACCAACCCGAGGCGACGGCCCCGAGAGCTCGTCGACTGGCCCGGACGCGTGCAGTGGAACGGCGAGTCCAGCGGTCTGTTCGCCGACTACATGTACTACGGGACCGGGGACACGGGAGGCTCCCCGACGGAAGCATCGGTGAAGCTCATGGAGGCCATCGTCACCCGGAGCCGTACCGTCCTCCCGCCACCATTCGGAAGAAGGTGGAGCGACGAGACCCCCGCTCCTGCGGCGGAGGCCCTGGTCGGGCGACGGCCCCTTGCACGTCGTCCCGCGCCACCGCCGAGCAGATGTTCCTGGCCATCGGCCCGGAGGAGACCTCCCGGCTACCGCGCTACAAGGGCGACCTGGAGCTGATCAACCACTCGGCGGGCTCCATCACCTCCCAGGCCTACATGAAGCGGTGGAATCGGCAGAACGAGGTTCTGGCCGACGATGCCGAGCGGGCCTCGGTTCTCGCCGAATGGCTGGGCGGGGCCCCCTACCCCATCGCGCGCCTGAACTCGGCCTGGACCCTGGTGATGGGGAGCCAGTTCCACGACATCATTCCGGGAACCAGCATTCCCAAAGCCTACGAGTACGCGTGGAACGACGAGTTGCTGGCCCTGAACCAGTTCTCCGGGATCCTCACCCACGCTGTGGGCGCCGTGGCTTCCACGCTGGACACGAACGTCCGGGGTAGCGCCATCGTGGTCTACAATCCCCTGAACATCCGGCGTGAGGACGTCGTGGAGGCGAGAGTGTCCTTCCCCGGCGGCACGCCCAGGGCGGTGCGAGTGACGGGACCCGACAGCCAGCCGGTGCCGGCTCAGCTCACTGCGGACGGTACGGTGCTCTTCCTGGCCACGGTGCCGTCGGTGGGTTTCACCGTCTACGACGTTGCTCCCGCCGACGCGCCTACTCCGGCCGAAACGGCCATGGCGGTCACCGAGTCCTCCCTGGAGAATGGCCGGTACCGCGTGCGCCTGGACGAGAACGGCGACATTGCTAGCATCTACGACAAGGACCTGGAGAAAGAGGTGCTCTCGGGCCCCGCACGGTTGGAGATCAAGACCGACAATCCCCGCAACTGGCCGGCATGGAACATGGACTGGGAGGACCAGGAACGGGCCCCCAGGGCGTACGTGGAGGGGCCGGCCCGGGTGAGGATCACCGAGCGCGGCCCCGCCCGGGTGGCGCTCGAAGTCGAGCGGGAAACGGAAGGCTCACGCTTCATCCAGACCATTCGCCTCGCTGCCGGTGACGCCGGAAACCGGATCGAGTTCGCCAACGTCATCGACTGGGCGACCCGTGAGGCGCACCTGAAGGCCGTCTTCCCCTTCACGGCCTCCAACTCCTCTGCGACGTACAACCAGGACGTCGGCACCATCGAGCGGGGCAATGACGACGAGCGCCAGTTCGAGGTCGCCTCACACCAATGGTTCGATCTCACGGACCGGAGTGGGAGCTTCGGCGTGACCGTCCTCTCCGATACCAAGCTCGGATCGGACAAGCCCGACGACCACACCCTCCGCCTCACGCTCATGCGCACGCCGGGGACCCAGGGCGGATACGAGGACCAGGGCACACAGGACATCGGCCGCCACGAGCTCGTGTACGGTCTCGCGCCCCACGCATCCGGCTGGAGGGAGGCCAGGACTGACTGGCAGGCCCAGCGGCTGGATCAGCCCCTGGTCGCCTTCCAGAGCTCGAGCCACGCCGGAACGCTGGGCAGGGAGCTCTCGCTTCTCCGCGTGTCCAGCGATCGAGTGCGGGTTCTGGCCCTCAAGAGGGCGGAGGAGAGCGACGAGTACGTGATCCGCCTCGTGGAGCTCGCCGGGCAGCCGGCGTCCGACGTGCGGGTGGCGTTTGCCGCACCCGTCACGGCGGCCCGGGAGGTCAACGGATCGGAGATGCCCGTGGGGCCGGCCGAGATCCGGAACGGCGAGCTGGTGACCGACCTCGGGCCCTATCAGCCCAGGACCTTCGCCCTTCGTCTCGCGCCGGCGCCGGCCCAGGCCGAGGTGCATCGGGTGCGAGCCGTCACCCTGGCCTACAACCAGGCCGTAGCGAGCCCTGACGGTACCGTGGCCGCCGGACGGTTTGACGGTTCGGGCCGGAGCCTGCCGGCAGAGATGCTCCCGGACCAGATCCGGTTTGGCGGGGTCCCCTTCATGGTAGCGCCCGGAAGCCAGATGAACGCCGTGACCGCGCGAGGCCAAACCGTGGCCCTCCCCGCCGGCGACTGGAACCGCATCTACCTGCTGGCCGCCGCCGATGGCGACCAGACGGCAGAGTTCGAGGTGGGTGGAACCTCCGTGGAACTGACGATTCAGGACTGGACCGGCTACATCGGTCAGTGGGACAATCGCACATGGACCACGAGAGAGGAGCCGGTGCCGCCGCGCCCCGACGCACCGGCCGGCGCGCCGCCCCGGGTGCGCACCGTGAGCGAAGCCACGGGGCTGATCCCAGGGTTCGTCAAACGGGCCCCGGTGGCCTGGTTCGCATCCCACCGTCACGGCACCGACGGCACGAACGAGCCGTACCAGTACTCGTACCTGTTCGCCTACGGCGTGGATGCCCCCGCCGGGGCGAGAACCCTGACGCTACCCGACAACGACCGGATCCGGATCCTGGCCGTCACCGTGGCGGACGAGCCTTCCCGGGTCGTGCCCGCCCACCCGCTCTACGACACGCTGGAGAGGGCCAAGGACGACTGGAGGTTTTTCCCCGAGGGGAGGTGAATGCGCCGCCGGCCCCTCCCGGATCCCGAGGGAAAGGACGTGCCCCGCGGCCGGTGCCGCAGGGCAAGGCAGGCGAGCCGTGGAGCTCCGGCCCGCCTGCCTTCGATGCCGTAGGGCTGTACCGGCCGTTGAGCGCTTCAGCCGCACCTCACGGCCTTCCCCCGGGTCCGGCAGACGACGGTCTGAGTAGCCTGATCCGTGCCGGTCCCGTCCGACACCATCAGGGTGACGCCGTAGTCGGCTTCCACGTCCGGGAAGGTATGGGTAACGCTCTCCCCGGAGTCCGACCCATCGGTCCCGAACGTCCAGTCCCAACTCGTGGCTCCGGTGGATCCACTCCCGTCGAAGTTGCAGTCCAGGCCCTTGCAGGAATAGGTAAAGGCGGCGGTGAGCGGCCCAGGCGGCGGGGACGACGCCCCTTCATTCAAGGTGCTATTCGTCACCGCCCGGTAGCTGTTGAGTCGGCCGTTCCCGAACTGGGTGTCGTAACCGGCGGGCCCGAGGTCGTCCGCTGTGCCGAGGATCTGCGACCGCAACGCGCTTCCCTTGAGGCCATCCACCGAGGCCACCACGGCGGCCGTACCCGTGACCTGGGGAGCGGCCATGGAGGTTCCCTGGTAGTAGGCGTACCCTCCCCGGACCGAGCTGTAGATCCCGGCTTCGCTCGTGGTGTTGGAGTAGAGCTCACCCCCGGGAGCCGTGATGTCCAGTCCATCGCCCCAGTTCGAGTAGTAGGCGAGCCCGTCCTGCCAGTTGCTGGCCGCCACCGAGATGGCGTTGGGGTCGCAAGCCGGGCAGCTCACGGTACCGGTGCCCCCGTTCCCAGCCGAGGCGATGACGAGGGCGTCGAGGCTCGTGGCATAGTCGATGGCGTCCGCTTCCGCCTGACTCTCCGAGCTCCCCCCCAGGCTCAGGTTCATGGCTACGACACCCTCATCGGTGGCGGCGTAGATGGCATCCACGATCGCCGAGGTCGGACAGCCCAGGGGGCCGCATACCCGGTACACGTAGACCGTCACGTTACTGGCCGCGCCGGCCACGCCGGCTACACCGACCGTCCTTCCCACCATCGTCCCCGTGGTGTGAGTGCCGTGGTCGTCCTCGTCGGTGGGATCGTCGTCGTCGCTGTAGAAATCATGGCCGGCGATGAGATCTGCCCCTCCGGCCGCGACATCGAACTCCGTATGTCCGAAATCCACGCCCGTGTCGATGCTCGCGATGGAGACGGACCCGCCGCCCGTCGCGTACGCTTCGACATTGTCCTCGTCGGCGTCATCGGTGGAGAGGTAGGAGGATACGGGCTGGTTCTTGTTCCTGCCCCGTGTGAAGCTCACCGACAGGTCGCCCGGATTGTAGAAGGCCCAGAGCCGGGAATCGATCCCGGTCGGCTGACGAAGGTAATCCGGCTCGGCCCATACGACCCGAGCGTCGCCCCTCATCCTCGCCGCCAGGGCCCGCTCGTTCCCCACAGCTCCCCGGAACACGGCGAAAGCCCCCCGTGCGCCGGAGCGCTCGAAGGCCACGCCGTTGGCCTGGGCCACGGCCTAGGGATCTGCCTCGGGCGCCAACCGGGCGAGGACGCGCCCGGGCATAACCCGCTCCGCCCGCTGAAGAACGAGGGCGCTCGGCTCGGCGGAAGGCTCGGCAACGGAGTCAACGGAAGCGACGGGCTGGGACAGGTCCTGGCATGCGGCGAGGGCCATGGCGAGGATCCCGGCGACGAGGATCAGGGTGCGGCGCATTGGGGAGCCTCCCTTGTCGGTTTCGGTCACGGGCGACAAGCGAGGCTACCCCGGGTGGGAGATTCGGTGCCGCCGGAATCCGACTACCCTAGTGGAACCTCAGCCATTGGCGCATCCGGCGGGTCAGAACCAGGGGGATCTCCAGCTGGGGGCGCCACCGAGACCGTTGGATGCGCCGCTTGGCACCGTACCACGCACCATGCATCCGGGCCGAATGGGATCGTCGGCCCACCGAGCTCTCTGCGATCACCGAGTCTCCGGTCTTGAATTCCGCCTTGTAGCGTTCGTTCCCCGTGCCGAGATCGATGCGTCGGATTCCCCGCTCCGCACTCGCTTCGGCGAGTCGCAGGAGGAGAATGAGGCGGGGCGAGTATCGTGAATACGCCAAGTTGTAGGCGGGGAACCAGACGTGCAGCGCGCTGCGGCTCCGCAAGCCCATGTTGACCGCGACCAGCTGGTCGCCCGCGTAGAGTGCGGACAGAGGCCCTCCCCAGAGCTCCGCATCGCAGGCACGCACCGCTTCCAGCAATGAGACCACCCACGGAAATCGAAAGACCTGGAGGATCTTGCTGCGACGATACTGGGCCGACTTCCACTCGAGCAGTGAAGAGAACACCTCCGGGTCCTGGGAGTGGAACTCGAACCGCAGCGGACCACATTCGCGCTCGAGCTTGCGGCTCTTACGGTCCACCTCCTCGAGCCTCGACCCGGACCTCTTCTTGTCCAGCCGGTATTCGCCGTAGCCGCTCGCCAAGTCGATGTAGGGGGAGAGGGCCTTACCCCAGACATAGGGGTTGAAGGCCACTTGCGACGCGGGCACGTGGTCGAAGTGCCAGGAGGTGATGCCGCAGGCCCTGCACAGGTCCTTTGGAGACCAGAGGAGGCCGGCGGGACAAACGGCGCCGTGGAACTCGGAGAGGCGGCCCACCACGGCCTGCGCCTTTCCATGTCGGCCGCGCTGGAAAGGGAAGAAGCCGACACGGCCGCCCCGGTCGCTCATGACCACGACCTCCACGTCCTTCCGGACGGAAGCCGTCAGCCGTACGAGCTCCGGCCGGAACCAGGGGCTGTGCAGGGAGGGATCGGCCAGTTGCACGGCCGACCAGTGCGACCATTCCTCTCGGGTGAGCTCCGTCGCCGGTAGACACCGGTACTCGATCATTCCCGTGGTCTTGTGGTGCTGGGGGAGGGCCGACGGGACGAACCGGACCGGGGAGCCCTCCGGCGATTTGTCGGCAGGACCGGCGCTCTTCTGGGCAAGAAGCGAGCCCTCGAGGCGTTGTCAGGAAATCCCGCCTCGACAACCTCGACCCGGTGTGCGTAATTGGTCGCAACTCGAGGAGTCGAACGATGAAGCCATCCGCCCCGTTCTCGCCCATCGCCCCGGAATCCAAGACCGCCAACGCGCGGATAAGAGAGGGCGGCACACGCGCTCGGCTTGCCGCCACGCTCGCCGTTGCCCTGACCGCCTCCGCCTGCGGCACCCCGCCGGCAGCGGACCATCTCCCGGGCAAGATCTTCGTCCGGGACTTCCAGATGCAGTCTTCCATTCTCGTCGAGGCCCACGGGGCGACGGTCTCCAGCGACGACTTCGTTCCGGAGGAATGGTATTCGGCCCGCGTACCGACCACCGTCCTGAGAGCCCTGGTGGCCAACGGCGTATATCCGGATCCCTACGTGGGGATGAACAACATGCGCATCCCCGACGCCAGCGACGGGTTCAATCGGCGGTTCGACCTGGCACGCTTCAGTCACCTTCCCGACCACGCCAACCCCTGGTCGGATCCCTGGTGGTACCGGGCCCTGGTCCAGCTTCCCGACCTGGCGCCCGGGACGGAGGTCTGGCTCAACTTCGAGGGGATCAACTACCGGGCCGACGTGTGGCTGAACGGACGGCAGGTCGCCGATTCGAGCCAGATGGTGGGAATGTTCGAGAGCTTCACCTTCCCGGTCACCGACCAGGTACACGCGGGCCGCAACGTCCTGGCCGTTCGGATCCACCCCCTGGACGAGCCGGGTCTTCCCGGTGATCCCCAGCTCCAGGTCTTCGGCGACTTCGGGATGAACGGCGGGCCCACGGGCGACATCGGGAAGAACGTGACCATGCAGTCCTCGGTGGGCTGGGATTGGATTCCGGCGGTCCGCGACCGGAACATGGGCATCTGGCAGGACGTCTTCCTGAGCTTCACCGGACCGGTGGACCTGCGCTTCCCGCACATCGTGACGGACCTCCCGCTGCCCGACACCACGCGGGCTGAGCTCACCGTCTCGGTCGAGCTGCACAGCACCTCGCCCGAGCCGGTCAGCGGAACACTGGAAGTGGACATCCGCGACGGAGGCCGCGTCGTCGCCCGGATCCGCCGTCCGGTCACGCTCGGCGCCCGGCAGGACAGCCTCCTCACCCTGAGCCCCGAGGACGATCCCCAACTCACATTCGAGGACCCCGTCCTGTGGTGGCCCAGCGGGTACGGCGAGCCTCACCTGTACAACCTGGAGCTGCGGTTCACGACTGACGTGGGTCTTTGGGACCGGGAGAGCCTGGCCTTCGGCATCCGGGAGGTCGGGAGTGAGTTCGCCACGGTCGAGGACTGGGGCCGGCGCGACTTCACGGTCAACGGCCGGCGCATCCACATCAAGGGAGGGGCCTGGGTCCCCGACATGATGCTGGCCCGGGACCGGCAGAGGTACCTGGACGAGCTGAGGCTGTCGAAAGAAGCCAACTTCAACATGGTGAGGATCTGGGGCGGAGGCGTCACTCCGCCCGAGGAGTTCTTCGACGTCGCCGACGAGCTGGGGCTCCTGGTCTGGCACGACTTCTGGATCACGGGCGACTGCCAGGGCACCTGGAACAAGGGGACCCGGGAATGGCCCCTCGAGGGCGACGTCTTCATCGCCAACGCCATCAGCGCCGCCAAGCGGCTCCGGAATCACCCCAGCCTCCTGGCCTGGAGCGCGGGCAACGAGGGTTTCCCCCGCCGGGAACTCTACGAGGTCCTCCGGAACGAGATCGCCGCGGACCTGGACGGGACGCGGCCCTTCCTGCCCACCTCGGGCTACACGAACCCCGACTCGTCGTGGGGACTCTCCTGGCCCGATGACCACGAGACGGGGGCTTACAGCGGGGGGCCGTACCGCTGGGTGGAGCCCCAGGAGTATTTCCGCCTTGCGGACGAAGGCCGGGACTGGCTCTTCAAGGACGAAGTGGGGCTTCCCGCCGTGCCTCCTTTGGCCAGCCTGGAGCGCTTTCTTCCGGAACTGGATCCCGCCTCCAGCAGCCTCACGGACACCTGGGGCTACCACGACGCGGCCGAAGGCAACGGGCGGTTCAGCGTCTACGATCGGGCCATACGGGAGCGCTACGGAGAGCCCGCGGACATGGACGAGTACACCTGGGAAGCCCAACTCCTGAACGCCGAGAGCTACCGGGCCATCTTCGAGGCGGCCAGCGAGGATCTCGACCGGACGGCGGGCGTGATCCTGTGGAAGACCAACGCCGCCTGGCCCAGCGTCATCTGGCAGGTCTACGACTGGTACCTGCGCCCCAACGCGGGCTACTACTATGCGAAGAAGGCCTCCCAGCCTCTGCATGTCCAGCTGAACCCGGGGACGTACGCCGCCTCGGTGGTCAACGAGCGGTTCTCCCCCACCGGGGACCTGACCTTCCGAGTCAATCTCTTCGATCCGAGCGGGCGTCCCGTGGGCGAGGCGACGCGCCCCGTGTCCGTGGAGGCGGTGCGATCACTGGAGGTCCTGCGGTTGGACGAGGTGCCCCGCTGGGACGCCGGCACGTTCCGCTTCGTGCACCTGGCGCTCGAGGGCCCTTCGGGCGACGTGGTCGCGGACAACTTGTACTGGCTCGCCCGGGGCGACGACTTCACGGCGCTCCACGATCTGCCTGCCGTCGAGCTCGATACGACGGCGCGGCAGGAGGAGGAGGACGGCGAGCAACTGCGGGTCACCCTCGACCTCACCAACCCCGGCGAGGAGCTGGCCTTCTTCGTCCACCCCATCCTGACCCGTGGGCCGGAAGGCGACGAGGTGCTCCCCACGTTCTGGAGCGACAACTACTTCAGCATCCTCCCCGGGGAAACGAAGAGCGTCGTGGCACTCGTGGACCGGTTTCGGCTGGAGGGGGAGGAGGGGTGGGTGCGCCTGGAGGGATGGAACGTCGAGACTCAGGCGCTGTCGGCGACGGGCCGGGAATGAGGCAGGAGCGGATGAGCACGAAGCTCAAAGATGAGGCTCCACGGCCGCCACCGTCTTCCGGGCTCCGTCCCGGGCCCTTTCCGCATCTTCTTTGGAATAGAACCCGGACGGGGTGAGATCCTCAGCCCCGTAGAAGGCCAGCTCCCGGTCGCGACGCAGGTCTCTGGAGATACCCACGAGAGTCTCCAGATCTTCCTGGACTTTCGCCGGTAGTCGAGCCCGCTCGGCCAGCATCACCTGGGAGACATCGTGCATGCGCGGCGGGGCAATCCCGGCACCTCTCAGCAGAGCCTTCAGGGCAAGCTCCACGATCTCCTGCGATTCCCGGACCACGTCGGCCCAGCTTTCGGCCTGGAAGAGGACGTCCACCGCCTTCAGCCGAACCCTCGCCCGCTGGATGTAGTCCCGGGCCAGATCGGGATTCTGCATGCTATTCCTCCTCCACCCAGTAAGGCTGCCCGTGGACCTCCCGGCGAGACATCCGTCCCGATGCGAGGTAGGCTCTGAGCCTCGCCAATCGCCTGGACACCCGGAAGTCCTTCTCGAAGAGAATGAGCCCGTCCACGGCCACCTCGGCCCAGAGTCCGGTGGGTCCTGCTCCGGCTTCCGGGAGATGCACGAAATGCGGTTCCAGCGGGTGTCCCTTCCAGGACACCGGTTCCCGGTCCCAACGCCGGTAGAGGGTCCGTCGGATCGGTGTGTCCTCCTCCAGGACGATGAGGAGATCCACATCCGATTCCGGTCGGGCTTCCTCGTCGGGCCCAGGAGCCGAACACCACGACTCCCACCAGGGCCTGCCCGAGGACGAGTTTGGCCCGTGCCACCGCCTCGGTGCCGGGCCCTTCCACGGGAGAGCCGGAGCCCGCCAGCTTCCTCACGCAATACTCGTTCATGGAGAGGTGGTGCGCTCCGGGCCTCCTCCCGAAGCCTTTCGTGAAGGGACGGATCCATCCGGAGGAGGAATCGGCCGGATGGGGTGGCAGACAAGCGCTTCGAGTTATTGATATCATCCATCGTCTTATAATGATATCATCACGACCCTGCGGGGGACAAGGAGGACAGGCATCCCACCCCCGATCCTCGCGCCCGTCGCTTCCGATTCAGGCTCCCCCTGCTTCGCGGCAGGGGGAGCCCCTCACTGCTCGACCTACCCTCCCACCTGATCCATCCAGATGTCCTCCAGGACCACCACCGACTGCACCATCTCCCGTCCGCCCACCATCAGCTTGACCAGGTAGGTGCCCGGGCTCACCGGTGGGCCTGTGCGGGCGCGCTGCTGGCCTCCCGCCGGTGCCTCGGGGGGCGCCTCCCGGAGATCCCATTGGACGCGGTGGATTCCCATGGCCCCAGGGCCCGACAGGGTCCGGAGCACGGTGCCGTCCAGGGTGGTGACGGTCAGGTTGACCTGGCCTCCCACGTCCCGGGGCAGATAGTAGCTGATGGCGGTCCCATCCGGGGGATTCTGGCCCTGGAAGTGCTCGGGCCCCGCCCAGGCTCGTCCCCTCCTGGGTGTTGGTTTTCCACTGGACGCCCTCCCGTACCGGGAAGAGGTAGGGCCCGCTCCCGGCCGCGTCGGGCGTGAAGTTCTGGAGGGCGGTGATGTCGTCGAGGATGTAAATGCTGCGGCCGTGAGTCCCCACGACCAGATCGTTGTCGCGGGGATGCACCAGGATATCATCGATGCGAACCGTGGGGAGCCCGTTCTGGAACCGCTTCCACTCCCGGCCTCCGTCCAGGGAGATGAAGAGGCCGAACTCGGTGCCCAGGTAGAGGAGGTCGGGGTTCACGGGATCCTCGTAGATGACGTTCGCATTCCCCTGGGGGAGATTGCCGCTGATGGACTGCCAGGTCTCTCCGAAGTCATGGGTGACGAAGACGTAGGGGTTCCAGTCCTCGAAGCGGTGATTGTCGAGCGTCACGTAGCAGGTGCCGGGGTCGTAGGCCGAGGGGGCGACGCGGGACACCTGGTAATTCTCCGCGGGGCCGGGAATGTTGGGAGCCACGTTTCGGAAGGTCATCCCCCCGTCCTCGCTCACCTGGACATTCCCGTCGTCGGTCCCCACCCAGATGAGGCCCGGCACGCTGGGAGACTCGGCGAGGGTGGTGATGTTGCCGTAATTGGAGAGGCCGTCGTTCTTGGAGGTCATGTACTCGTTGCCCGGGACCCCCATGATGGAGAGCTCGTCCCGGTCGATGGCCTTGGTGAGGTCCGCGCTGGCCACCCAGGTCTCTCCCCGGTCCGTGGACTTGAAGAAGCGCTGGGCCCCGGCGTAGACGGTGTTGGGGTCGTGCGGGGAGAGGCGGACGGGCATGTTCCAGTTGAAGCGATAGCTGTCGTTCTCCTCCCAGTTCAAGACGTTGCCCGGCGTAACCACTCCGTTTCGCTCACTGGGGCCACTCGGCCGGATCCTCGAGGATCCCCCGGTCCGGAGATCGAGGCGGGAGAGATTGCCGTTCTGGGACTCTGCGTAGACGGTGTGGTAATCTCTGGGGTCGATCTGGGCGTAGAACCCGTCCCCGCCGCCGACGCGGTACCAGTCATGGTTGGCGATTCCGATCCCGGTGCGGGTGGCGCTGGGCCCGCACCAGCTCCCGTTGTCCTGGAGGCCGCCGCAGACGAAGTAGGGGCGCCGCATGTCCACGCCCACCGCGTAGAACTGCCCTACGGCCTGAGTATTCACGAAGTCCCAAGTTGCGCCCTCGTCCCAGCTGAAGTTGAAGCCCCCGTCGTTCCCCAGCATCAGGTGCTCAGGGTTCGAGGGGTCGATCCACATGGCGTGGTGGTCTCCGTGGCCCATCCCCCGCACGGTCTCGAAGCTCCTTGCGCCATCCACGGATTTGTAGAAGGAAGCTCCCATGGTGTAGACGATGTCCGGATTCGATGGGTCCACCCGGATCTGGCTATAGTACATGGGCCGGTTGTCGTTGTTGCTCCGGAACTCCCACGTCCGCCCCCCATCCTCGGAACGCCACACGCCGCTACGGGTGGGATCGGGAACAGTGTCCCCTTGGCTGGCCCGCTCGGGATTTCCCACCTCGATCTGGGCGTACACGATGTCGGGGTTGGAGCGGGAGAAGGCCAGGCCGATCCGCCCCAGGATGTTGTCGTAGCCGGTGGGAAGTCCGTTGCCGGTGAGGCGGGTCCAGTTCCGCCCCCCGTCGTCGCTCCTCCAGATTCCACTTCCGGGCCCGCCCCCGTTGAATCCCCATGCGGTGCGCTGGCGCTGGTAGGACGCGGCGAAGAGGACCTGACTGTTGCGGGGATGGATAACGATGTCGGTGAAGCCCGTGTTCTCGTCGATGAAGTTCGTGTTCGTCCAGGTCCGGCCCCCGTCGGTGCTCTTGTAGAGACCCCGCTCCGGGTTGGGTTCCCACAGCGCTCCCATGGCCGCCACGTAAACCGTGCTCGGGTCGGACGGGTCCACCACCACTCGGGAGATGTGGTGGGTGTTCTCCAGCCCGACGTGGACGAAGGTTCGGCCCCCGTCGGTGGATCTGTACATCCCGTTGCCGGTGGTGGTGCTCTGCCGATTGTTGGATTCCCCCGTTCCCACGTAGACGATGTTCGGATTCGATGGGGCGATGGCGATGTCCCCGATGGAGGAGACCGGGTACGTGTCGAAGATGGGTGTCCAGGTAGTCCCCATGTTCGTGGTCTTCCAGATTCCTCCCGTTGCGAATCCGACATAAATGGTGCTGGCGTCTCCCTCCACGGCTTCGATGTCGTCCACTCGCCCTGCCATGAGGGCGGGCCCGATGGAGCGCCACACGAACTCCTTGAGGAGGGGGTCGTCACTCTGGTTGACAGGGGCTTGCCCCTGCTCTTGACCGGCGATACCTCCGATGGCCGAGAAGCCCAGGGAGACGGAGATGGCCGCTGGTAGGAGAAAGGCGCGGAGTCGAAGCATGAGTACCGTCCTCGCTGGAGGGGAGTGCGGCGTTGGAATCCCGCCGGGGCGGCTTCCAGGCATCCTCGGGTACGATACGGGTGTCGAGGGCGTCCCGCATCCCCTGGGGCCCCGGGGCAGCGTGGCGGCATTGGATCCCAGCCGCGCCCTGCGGGCGGAATAGAAGGCCGCCCTTGCCTGGAGCGTGGTTTCCAGACTCGTTCAGGCCGCGGCCTTCCGTACGATGTAATAGTCGTTCTGGAGATCGTGCTCGAGTCGGTGCACTTCCACCTGGCTGAACCCGGCCTCAAAGAGCATGGCCAACGCCTGCTCCCGCCCCCACATCGTGCCCAGGCCCGCCCCGCCCTGAGCCAGGGAGACGGTCATGCAGTGCATTACCGAGATGGTGTAGAGAAAGGGGCCCAAAGGGTGGTCCATGTTTCCTCGAACATCCGAGGCCGCGTGGATATCCTGCATCAGGTAGATCCCGTCGGGCCGCAGGGCCCTGGCGATGCCCCGGAGAAGGGCCAACGGTCGGGCCTGGTCGTGAACGGCGTCAAAGGTGAAAACCAGGTCGAAGGCCCGCTCCTCCGCGGTCCGGTCGAAGTCCGAAAGGTCCCGGGCCACGAACCGGACATTCTCCAACCCACGCTCTCTCCCCCGGGCACTCGCGAAGGCGACGGCCTCCTCCGACAGGTCGTACCCCGTGAAGTCCGAGGCCGGATAGCGCGCGGCCAGATCCAGTAGGGCCATCCCCCGGCCGCATCCGAGGTCGGCGACCCGGATCCCCCCGGCGAGGCGCTCCTCCAACCCGGAAGCCAGGGGCAGGATCCGGTCGTGGAGCGCCGATAGGACCGTCTGGCCGCTATCCTCCGCCATCACCTCGTGGAACCGCCCGAACCGCTCGTAGGGGACGCCACCCCCCTCCCGGAAGCAGCGGACCACGTCGTCCTCCACGCTTCCGCTGAGGGAAATGTACTGCGCAAAGACACCAAGGTTCTCCTTGCGCGAGTAGGTAAGGAGAGCTGCGTGCTCCGCAGGGAGCCGGAATCGGCCCGTTTCGTCCAGCTCCACCACCTTCGACACCGTGAGGGCGTGTAGCCACTCCCGCACGTAGCGCTCCTGGAGGCCTGCCGCGGCAGCCAGATCCTCGCTCGACGCAGGACCCACTTCCGAGAGTGTATCGAAGAGCCCCGTCCGGTGGCCCACGGAGATCATCAGGACCGTGGCCGCCTCATTCAGGGCCCCGAGGAACCGCTCTCCGAAGGCCCGCATCCGCGATTCGTCGAACTCCGGCTCAGGAGGGCGGGAACCGTCGTCGGCCCTGTCCGGGTCGCGAGGTGCAGGGGCAAAATCCATCGGGGGAAGGGAGCCACACATGCCTGACGTCTCCGGTGCGAGTGATGGGGATTTTCACCCCGGAATGCGGAAAGGCGGACGTTGGACGGCCACCGCCAGGAGAGCGTCGTCCTTGCTGCGGAAATGGAATAGGAGCGCTTCCCCCCGCAAGCTTATCCCAAACCATCGGGCCCATGACGGCGTCCAACCCAAGAGAGACCATAGAACCTCCGCGCCCCGGGGCCGCTTGCATGAAGAATTTGTGCCGCATTGCCGTCACCTGCCTCCCCCTGGCCGCTCTTCCCGCGCTCGCCTACGCCCAGGGCCCCGGCTCTGCAGTCGAACCTGCGACCCCCAGCGCACAAGCAGCCCGGCTTGAAGGCGTGATCACCCTCGACGGCCGGCTCGTGGAGGACTCCTGGCAGCGGGCGACGCCTGCCACGGGCCTCCGTCAGATCCAGCCCGACGAAGGTGCTCCCGCGTCCCTTCCTACGGACGTCCGAATCCTGTTCGACGACCGAGCGCTCTACATTGGCGCTCGGATGAGCCAGACAGGGGGCGTGATCGCGCCCCTCGCCCGTCGAGACCAGCTCCTGGACGCCAGCGGCGATAACGGCTCGTTCAACTCCCTGACCACCGACAAGCTGATCATCCGACTCGATCCGTACCACAATCACCTCGACGACGTGTGGTTCGAGGTGAACCCGGCTGGAGCCAAGGGGGAGAAGTTCAACGGGGACCCGTCGTGGGACCCGGTCTGGGAGGCAGCTGCCAGCGTGGATTCTCTCGGGTGGACCGCCGAGCTGCGCATCCCCTTCAGCCAGCTCCGGTTCTCACCCGACTCCCTTCAGACCTGGGGGCTCCAGATCTGGCGTTACGTGGACCGGTTGAATGAGCAGGACATGTGGTCGTTCCGGCCCCGGAACGCAGCCAGCGGACCGGCGTTCTACGGACACCTCGAGGGTCTGGTCATCCCGCAACAGCCCCGCCAGCTCGAGGTGCTGCCCTACGCGGTCACCGGGAGTCGGTTCGAGCACACCGCCCCAGGCGATCCGTACGGAGATAACGCCGAGTTCCGCCTCGACTCGGGCGTCGACGTCAAGTACCTGTTGACCACGAACTTGACCCTGGACGCAACCATCAATCCGGATTTCGGCCAGGTCGAGGTCGATCCATCCGTCCTCAACCTCAGCGCATTCGAGACCTACTACGACGAGAAGCGGCCCTTCTTCGTGGCCGGGAGGAGCGCCTTCAGCTTCGGCGGCATGCGCTGCATGTTCTGCAACAACAGCTCCAGCCTCAGCGCCTTCTACTCCCGGCGCATCGGGCGGCCGCCCCAGCTTGCCGGGTACGTCGATGACATGTCGGATTACGCCGACGTCCCGGAGAACACGTCCATCCTTGGTGCGGCCAAGATCACGGGGCGCACCGACCGCGGCTACACCATCGGCTTCCTCGACGCCGTGACGGGCCAGGAAACAGCTCGGTACATGCCCGGGAGCGGCGGCAAGGAGTCGTCCCAGATCGTGGAACCCCTGACGAACTACCTCGTGGGCCGGGTCGAAAAGGAGATGGGGGGTGGGGCCACCACCATCGGCGGGATCCTCACCTCCGTGACACGGCGCACGGGTGACCCGGGGGTCGCCGACCGGCTTCACCGCCACGCCGAGGCGGCGGGGGTCGACTGGTACCACACCTGGCATGGGCGGGACTATTCCTGGATGGGGAGCACCCTCCTCACCAACGTGTCCGGGTCGCCGGCAGCCCTGGAGCGGACCCAAGAGTCCAGCGCTCGATACTTCCAGCGGCCGGACCGAAAGGTCACGGGAGACGGGGTGTTCGACGCCGCCTTCGATCCCGATGCCACTTCTCTTCGGGGATACGGTCTCTTCACGCGTGTGGGGAAGGACAGCGGCGGGATCCTCCGCTGGGAGCTGATGACCAACGTCCGGAGCCCTGGTCTCGAGAACAACGATCTCGCCTTCCTCAACAAGGCCGACTACGTCTGGATGAACGGCAACGCCGGCATGAGCCTCACCACGCCCACGAACTGGTACCGGAGCCTCTTCGCGACCCTGGGGGGAGCCCTCGAGCGTAATTACGATGGGGACCTCACCCGCACCACCCTACAGGCGTTCTACGGCATGGAGTTCCCGAACTACTGGAACCTCCGCACCTTCTGGATCCACGAGGTGCCCGCCCTCGACGATCGCCTCACCCGGGGCGGGCCCGTCGTGAAACGCACAGGCTACGACTTCGGACACCTCCAGGTCTCCACCGACGCCCGCGCGCCTGTCGTGTTCGACGTGCAGATCCGGGGATCGCGCGGAATCGGCGCCCATACGCGCTCCTTCAGCCTCATCCCCGGTATTGCGCTGAAGCCGGCCTCCAACATCTTCGTCCAGCTCTCGCCGAGCTTCGACTACGACGAGAACGCCGCCCAGTACGTCACGACCGTGGACGATCCCACGGCGGTGGATTTCTTCGGCAGCCGTTACGTCTTCGCCTTCATCCGAACCCGGACGCTGTCGCTGAGCACACGCCTGAACTGGACCTTCACGCCGAACCTGACACTTCAGCTCTTCGCCCAGCCCTTCGTCGCCAGCGGCGAGTACTCTTCCTTCCGGGAGTTCGCCGCGCCCCGGACCCTGGAGAAACGAGTGTACGGGGAGGACATGGGCACGATCGCATACCAGGAGGCCGACTCCACCTATCGGGTCGACCCCGACGGTGCCGGGCCCGGGCCCGAGTTCTCCTTCGATGACCCGGACTTCACAACGGGGGCACTGCGCGGCACGGCCGTCCTGCGCTGGGAGTACCGGCCGGGCTCGACCCTCTTCTTCGTCTGGACCCAGTACCGCTCGGGCCGCGACCCCGTGGGCACCCTCGACTACGACCGAGCTCGCACCACGATTTTCGACCAACGGCCCATCAACGTCTTCCAGGTCAAGCTCACCTACTGGCTCGGGCGTTAGACGCCCTGGCCCGACCGGCCCGGGCGGTAGCACCGGGGCTGGGCGAACCTGCCACCGGAGCGAAGAGAGATGGAGGACTCCTCGGGTGGACCCGTTCTAGCGGCGCCCCAGATCTACGATCCCCCGCGTCACGACATTGAAGTAGGTCCGGAACTCGCCTCGCTCCAGGGTGTCCACGGGCTGGAGGATCTGCGTGGCGTGGTATCCCGGTAGGGCTGAGGGTGGACCCAGCCATAGCCCGGGAAGTAGCTCCGGATCACCACGGCGTTGGCCTTGGAGGGCAGCGCCTTCAGGTTTTCCACCCACGCCGGAAAGGTCCCGTCCCGCCACAGATAGGACTCGACGTTGGAGGCGTAGAACGCGGTGAGCTCGAGTCCCATCTCCTGGAGCACGGCCCCGATCTCCCGGAGCGCGTGGTCTCCCGAGAGATCCCCCACCACGGGAATGACCCGGTTCGCCGTCTCCAGCTCCCGCACCACGGCGTATCGCTCCCCGGAAGAGAGATAGGAGGCCTGGTTGCCGGCGAGATCCGTCTCTGAAATGAGGCGCCGATACGTGGGGTAGTACGGTCTGGGCGCCCGTCCGGCACTGCTGAAGCGGAGGCCGAGCCCCTGATCGATGAACGCCCTGTGGAACCGACGGATGGTGGCCAGGTCCGCGGAATCGAGGGGGATCCCGTACGACTGGACTCTACGGGTGAGCTCGAGGCGGAGTGCAGCGACGGTGGCTGCATCGGCCGGGGTGCGGTCCAGGTAGGAGACGATGTCGTCGACGCTCCGTTCCCTCCAGCCGGCGGTGTCGGGGGGTGCGGGCCGTCCCAGCAACCCCGCCAGGAACTGGACCCGGGTGGGGGCGCGCTCCACCAGTGCCTTGAGAAGGAGGTGCTGGAGCAGGTTGTCGCGTCGGATGTCGACGATGAAGGCGATAGCGGGGCCGATGGCTGCAATGTAGGAGAAGCTCTGGTCGGGTCCCACCCCCACGTACGCGCCCCCGTGCACCCCGAGTCGTTCCAGGGCGCCGAGGACCTTGAGATAGCCCGCCTCGTTGGAGATCAGGTTGTCGGTGTCGAAGTACCCGCCGGGCTCCGAAAGCCGCGCCGAGAGTGCAGCGAACGCGGAATCGGGGATCGGCGCCCTCGAAGCGACCGCTCCCGCGCGCCCCGGAGATCCGGGTGTCCCCCCCCTGCACCCGACGAGAGAGAGGGCGAGGAAGAGGTGAATGCCGATCCGGGGCGGTGCGGTCCAAAGACGGCTCGCAGTCTGCCGAACGTCCACTCCGAGTCCTTGTTCAGGGGTGCGATACCAGGCGCGGGCCAGACCACCGCGGCGAGGTCCTCGGGCGTAAGCGCATCGTACCAGGGGATCACCGTGGCGTTCCCTTCGTCGGACGTGGGGGCCTCTCCGGGAGAAGACCACGCACCCTTCGACGGGAGCGGAGGTCCGGGCTTCCTTCGAGCGGCTCTGGGGTCGGGGTTGGGCGACGGCGCCGTCCGGTGGCGTCAGGGTTCGGCGACGCCCGGATCCGCCGACGTCGGGGTCCGGGGTGAGATAGGCTGGCCTGGCCCGCCTGTCCACATCGTTCTTGACCTAAGCAATTGAGGCCAATATAGTCTTCCCATGGCCCGAACCTCTCTTTCCATTCTCCCCGGAACCATGGAGCTCCTGGCGCTGGGCGCCCTTGCCCGTGGGGGGCGCTTGCACGGATTCCAGGTCCTCGCGTGGATCGAGGAGGCCACGAACGGCGATCTCCTGGCCGAGGAGGGAGCCCTCTACCCCGCCCTGCACAGGCTGGAGAAGCGAGGGTGGCTCCGGAGCCAGTGGGCCGTATCGGAGAAGGGGCGCCGGGCTAAGTATTACGTCATCACCGCCCCGGGCCGGAAGGCCTTCGCCCAGGAAGTGGAGGGTTGGGAACGGTACGTGGCGGCGGTGGGACGGGTGGTCCTGGACGCAGAGGCCCCGTGAAGAAACGGACCGAACCCCGGGATTGGTTCTCACGGCCCGGCCTCGACGACGACGCCGAAGCCGAGATCCGTCACCATCTCGAGGAGTGCGCCGACCGGCTGGAAGCTGAGGGTTGGGAGCGGGATGCGGCAGTCCGTGAGGCCAGGCGGAGGTTCGGCGACCCGGCCACGATTCGAGCGCAGCTGGTGGAGATTCAGGGCGGGGGGCCCGGGTCCGGAGCCCTGGAGTCGATCCGATCGGTGATGGGCGATGTTCGCTTTGCACTGCGGGGGATGCGCCGCGGGCCCGGCTTTGCCGTTCCCCTGATCCTCACCCTGGCTCTGGGGATCGGGGCCTCGGCGGCGATCTACTCCGTGGTGGATGCGATCCTCCTCCGGCCCCTCCCCTACCGAGACCCGGACCGCCTGGTCGAAGTGAATCGGGCCATGGAGGACGGAGACTACGTCCCGGGTCTCGCGCCCGAAGCCCTCCGAGAGTGGGCGCCCCTTCTCCCGGAGCTCGCCGACGGAAGCCTGGTGTTCAACCGGATGACGCTGGTGCGGACCGACGGCCCCATCACCGAGTCTCTCTCGGTGGTCGCGGCAACCCCGGGATGGAACGCCCTCCTGGGACTTCCTCTTCTCCTGGGCCGGTCCTTCACCCCCGAGGATGCCCTCCCTGGAGGATCCGAAGTGGCGCTGCTCGGGCGGGCCTATTTCGATCGGTTGGGAGGGGACCCGGCCGTGGTGGGACGCACGATCCAGCTGGAGAGCGGAGCCGTGACGGTCATCGGGGTGCTCCGGGGCGGGATCAAGTTCCCGACCTGGGGGCCCGCTCCCGATCTTCTGATTCCCCTCCGGTCGGATTACAGCATGGCGAGCCTTCCGCCCCCCGGGAGGCTCGAGGGGATCTGGGTTCGCCTCCGGCCCGGTCTCGGCCTTTCCCAGGCTCAGGCGAGGGCCGACGCCCTGGCCGAGGGCCTCCAGCAGAACCAGCCGAGCCGCCTCGGCTGGAAGGTGCGCCTCATCCCGGTAGGGAATTTCCGGGCCAATCCCGACGTGAAGAGGGCCCTGTGGATTCTCGCCGGAACGGTGGCCGTACTCTTTCTCATCGCCCTCGGCAACGGGGTGAACCTCCTCCTGATGCGGGGAGCGGCCCGCGAGAGGGAGATGGCGGTCCGGACCGCCGTCGGGGGCTCCCGGACCCGACTCCTCCGGCAGCTCCTGTTGGAGGGCCTGCTCTTCGGCCTCGCCGGGGGGACGGTGGCGTTGGCCCTGAGCTGGGCGGCATTGCAGGGGATGCCCGGAATTGTCCCTTCGGAGGTCCTCTACTTCAGCCCCAATGCCCTGGGAGTGGAGCGAAGAACGCTGTTCTTCGCCTTCGGGGCCTCGGTGCTGATGGGCACGCTCCTGGGGCTCCTCCCGGCCCACCGCATTCTCCGGCGAGGGCGAGCATCCCTGGCAACCCCGGGGCGGAACGCGGACGACTCCGCCCGGGGCCGCCGCCTCCGGAACGGGTTGGTCGTCGTTCAAGTCACGCTCTCCATGATCCTTCTCACCGGCGCCGGGGTGCTCGTGCGGAGCTTCACCGAACTCCTCAGCGTCGACCCCGGATTCGACTATGAGCACCTGGCCTTCGCCGACATCGAGCCCTCGGCCCTCCGGTACCGGACGGAGGCTTCCCAGGTGGAGCTGGCCCGGCGATTGGAGGCGGCCCTGGAGGCCCGCCCTGAGATCCAGGGGGTCACCGTCTCCAATGGGGTGGGTTTCACGGCCGGCGCGGAGCTAGAGGCCGAGGGACGAGAGCCGTCCTCGAACCAGCCGTTCCTCATTCCCCGCACCTCGGTACGACCCGATTACGTCGAGGTCATGGGGCTGGACCTTGCAGAGGGACGGGACTTCGAAGCCGGTGACGCAGGCACCGGAGCGGCGATGGTGAACGAGGCCCTGGCCCGCTTTCTCTGGCCCGATGAGTCCGCCCTGCGGCGGCGGTTCAGGATGGGAAAGGACGGCGACTGGTTGAGTGTGGTGGGCGTCGCCCGGAGCCTCCGGCTCATGGGGAGGGACGAGCGGAGGGGCCCGTACCAGATTCTCCTCCCCGCGGCTCCGGACCACGCGGGGGCCGTGCTGGAAGTAACCGTCCGGACCTCGGGCGATCCGGCTTCCCTACTCCCCATCATCCGGGAGGAGCTCAGGCAGATGGACCCGGAGCAGGCCATCTGGAGACTCAGGACGGGAGCCGAGGCTCTGGCGGCGGAGGAGGAGAACCCCCGCTTCCTGGTGATCCTCATGAGCCTCCTCGCCGGGCTTGCGGTGACCCTCGCCTCGGTTGGGCTCTACGGGGTCCTGGGCTATTCGGTGGCCCGCAGACGCCGGGAGATGGGCGTCCGCATCGCCCTGGGGGCGGACCGGGCGCAGGTGCGCGGAATGGTGGTAGCTGAGGGCGTTCTCCTGGCCCTGACGGGGATCGTACTCGGTCTGGGCGGCTTCTTCCTGGCCGGCGGCCCTCTCCAGTCCCTCCTCTACCGAGTTGGACCCAGGGACCCTCTGGCTCTGGGAGGCACCACCCTCCTCCTCCTGGCGGTGGCGGCATCGGCGTCTCTCCTCCCGGCCCTCAGAGCCACCCAGGTGGATCCGGTGACGGTGCTCCGGGCGGAATAGTCCCTCGGCGAACCGGGCCGGTCGCGCAGGCAGATGCAGGAGGGGGTGCTACGCCTCCACCTTGTAGATCTCCCGCCGGCCCTTCACCACCAGATCGTGGTAGCCGGCCATCACCGACTGGGCCCGCTCGTCGGCCAGGACCCTCGACTCCTCGGCCTGGACGTCACTTACGGACTCGTACTCCCTCTCCAGGACCATGGTCCAGAAGTGCTCACCAGCCACGTCGGTATAGATTCGGAAGGGCGCGAGACCCATCTCCTTCATCACCTCTCCCAGAGCTTTGAACTTCTTCACCAGCTCGTTCACTTTTCCGGGCTTGCACCTCATGACTTCCCTTACCATGACCATGATCCCTCTCCTTTTCCTTTCGCGGCTTCAGCCGCGGTTCGGCGCCGAGCGTTCGGTGCTTTCGCGGCTGCCGCCGCGGCTCTTCGCCAAGCGCCAAGTGCTGCCAACGGTCCGTCGGAGCGCGGTGTGGGGATACTCAGCCCCTCATCTCGGGTAGCCGCCACCGGCCAGGAGGTTCCACGGACAGGCCCCGGAACCTCCAGCCCGTCGCCGGTTCCCCCTCCGGCGTCGTTTGACTCTCGATTCGGGGTCGCGTCAGGGTGTGGCGCACAGCGTCGGCCTGGAGCAGATTCCGTCGCGGGATGCGAGGCTCTCGAGCACCGGAGCGGCTGGTCATGAACAAGGGCGACGCCGGCACGGCGACCACCTGGAGTGCCCGCAGCGTGCGGCCGGCGGTGGCATTCTACGTCCTCGGAGTCTTCTGCGGGTTCATCGCTCTGGCGCAGTTCGGCTTCCACTCACCGGAAGCCGTCAAGGCCTTGTTCATGGCGGGAGTCGCGTCGATGGTGTCGCTGATTCCCATGATCCTGAGAAGGGTCGAGTACCGAGCCACGGAGGCGGGCGTTGCGCGGAGGGCCCGCACGGGGAAAGAGCCCCGAGACTTCGAGGACCTATTTCTCTGGGATGAGTTGAGCCACGTTGTGCCGACGCGCTCGGGGTTCAAGTACTACAAGAGACTCATTGCTCCAAATCGGCTCGCCCGCCTTCTCAGACTCCACTTCTCCGGCAAATACTCAGGCCAACTCCACGCAGAGCCGGACGACGTGGACCGGATCCGAGCGGTGATCCGCCAACGGGGCATCCGGATTCCCGGATCTCGGGACCCCTTGAAGTCCAACACGCTGCCGGAAACCGACCGATAGGGCCCGACGGCCGTGGACTTCCGCCGAGCTCCTTCCCACGCCGAATCTCCGGCAAGGAGGGCACGCAGGCTCCACCCATCGAAGCCTGGCCCGGTGAGGCCGTCTGCCCCCGGTTTCCCCGATCGACTTGAACGGACCCTGGTTCAGGACCCATTCACCAGTTGAAAGAACCGGCTCTGGGCCGCGTAGTAACCCGCCGCATCCTGGGCCAGCAGCTGGTAGGTCCCTGGCAGGAGGTCGACGCTCTCGAGAGTGGAGCCCACCACCCAGGGGCCACTGTCGCTCATTTGGGCACCGTCAATGATCAGGTAGGCATTGACGCCGTCGTAGGCGTAGATCTGCATGTAGTCGCCACTTGGTACATCCGCGCAGTCGGTGCAGCTCCAGGCGACCGTCACCGTGGTCCCGATCTGGTAACTCTCGCCTCCGGCCGGAGCGCCGAAGCTCACAGTTCCCGTAGGAACCACGGGCGAGGTGGAAGATGAATTGCAGCCGGCAAGAAGCGCCGCCGACACCGCGAATACCAGTATCATCACACGCGTGGGCGTATGCATTTCGAGGTTCTCCTGTTCTGATCCCGTTGTGGGAAACAGCCCGACTCGCCCTCGCGGGCCGCGCTTCACAGGGTCGGTGGAGGACGCGGCTGAGGCCCCAGGTCCGCAGACCGTCGGCCACGCCGACGGAGCAGCTCGGCAACCCATCCTCCCCGCCGACTTCCGCGGAGGCGGGGTCAGTTGCCGCTGACGAACAGGTTGTGGACGATGAGATGGCCCAGGCCAGTGAATCCCCCGACCTACCCTGGGATACTGAGGGTCTCGTATTCGGTTCCCACAGGCCGGTGCGGTCCTTACGCGAGTAAGCCACGCGCCGCGACGTTGGGCAAAGAAGAATCGCGGCCTCCCCCGGCCGACCACTCGGGCCCTTGATTGCCCGTACGTTCGGGCGTGCCTGGTGGACCTTGTCCAGCCGAGGGGGAAATACGGGAAACCGGCTCGTCCTCCCGCGGTGGGTACGCCTCTTCGGGTCCCGCTCCCTGTGAGTGCTCGGATTCGGCCTGCTCCTCATCTCGGCACCCTTCTCCCCGGCCGTCGGCCAGGGGATCTCCCGCAGCCCGGAGACGCTGACCGAGGGCCGGCGGTTCACCATGCTGGCCGGCGTGGGCAACGCCATGGGTTGGCTCGGCGCCCAGGGCGAGCGGTACTTCCGAAACGGGCGCTTCTCGGCGTTCGGGGGCCTTGGGTACACCTGGCCGAACGAAACCTGTCCCCTGTTCGCTTCCTGCGAATCCCCCACCGGGATCGGCGACCGCCGCCCCCCCACCCTCGAGTCGCTCCCCGGGGCGCGACCTTCGACTCCATGCGCGTCGTACCCGGCGCGAGCCACCTGAGCCGGGGGGACATGAACGAGGCTACCGGAGGCTCCTGAACCTCCTGCTGCCCCTCGACCCGTCGATCGAGCTGGGCATCGCGAATCCGGCCTGGATAAAGGAGGGTACACCCTTCCTGCCACCCTTCGTCGACCGGCTCGAGGAGTACTTCGACGCGGAGTCGAGAACCCTCGATTTCATGGCGCCGGGCGCCAAGGACGAGGTGAACGCGTGTGTGGAGGACCAGACAAGGGGTCGGATCACGCGGATCCTCGACGGGATCGAGCCCGACGACATCCTCCACCTTATCCGCAGCGTTGAATGTCCCTTTCCTTGCAATTACGTGGTCAAAACGACACGGATGAGTCCGCAGCTTGGGCGCATGTCGCGGCGACCCCCGGCTTCATCCCCCTCCTGGCCTCCTCGCCGGCCTCGGATAGGGAGGGTTCGTCACCTGGACAGTCCCCTGCTCCTGAAGGAGCCGGAGGGCTTCCTGCACGGCGCGCTCCAGCTGCGGGTCGTGGCCCGCGGCCACGGACCTGGCGTCCATCTGGACCTCGATGTCCGGCGGCACGCCCTGGTTCTCGGCGACCCACTGGTTGTGGATGGGGTCGAAGACGGCGTTGTCCGGCGCCGTGAGGGCACCGCCGTCCACCATGGCATAGTGCACCGACGACTTCACCAGCCCGCCCCACGTGCGCGTGCCGATGAGGGGGCCCGCCTTCTCCTCGCGGAAGACCCACGGGAAGTAGTCGCCACCGGAGCCGGCCCGGGCGTTGATGAGCAGCGCCTTGGGTCCCAGCACCCCCTGGGGCAGCTTGAAGGGCGCGCCGCCGGGGACCTCGTTGGTCACGGCAGCCCGCAGGTGGCGGGTCATGTAGTCCACCATGTAGTCGTCGAGGTTGCCCCCGCCGTTGTACCGCTCGTCGATGACCGCGCCCTCCTTGTCCTGCTGGGCGAAGAAGTAGCGGTCGAACGAGACGACGCCGGGACCTCCGGTGTTGGGCACCCACACGTAGGCGAGCTTGCCGCCGGAGAGCTCGTCCACCTTGCGGCGGTTGTCCTCCACCCAGGCCCGCTGGCGGAGCTGCGACTCCGAGCGGATGGGCACCACCGTCGCCGTCCAGTGCTCCGTCGGTGGAGGGCTGGTCGTTGAGCTGAGCTCCGTCTGGTTGCCGGCGGTGCCGTCCAGGAGCCGGTACGGGTCCTGGTCGGCCGTGAGATCCACGCCGTCAACGCCCAGCAGGTAGTCGCCCTCGTCCGCCCGGAGGCCCGGCTGGTCCAGGGGCGCCGACAAGCCCGGATTCCAGCTCTCGAAGGTGTAGATGCGCGGGATGTGCCAGCGCCCGTTCTGGGCCACCAGGTCGGCACCCAGCAGGCCCACGCGAGGCGTGTCCACCGCGGGATAGTCACCGCCTCCCACGAAGCTGTGGCCGACGGAGAGCTCGCCGTTGACCTGGTCGAGGAGGTACGTTCAGGTCCGCCCGGTGCCGCACGTACTGCACCAGCGGCCGGTACCGGCGGCGCACCGCGTTCCAGTCGTTGCCATGCATCCCCGGGTCGTAGAAGAAGTCCCGCTCGTAGTGCCAGGCTTCGTCGAAGATCTGGCGCCATTCCTGGGTCCGGTCGAGGCGCATGCGGAGGCTCACCTGGAGAGCTCCACTCCCCGGCTCCGGGGGCCTCTCCGTCCCCACCACGCTCCAGCGGCCGTTGGACCGGTAGAGCATCTTCTTCCCGTCACGGGAGACGGAGACGGAAGAGACGCCCCGAGCGAAGACGTCGGCCTCCCGCTCCTCCAGGGAGAACTTGTGGAGCGCGAGGCCCGGCTGGTTCTCGATCTGCTCGCCGATGAAGACGGTGCCCTCGGGCCCGGCCAGAGCCATGGCGTATCGGCGGACCGGCATCGGGAGGGCGACGATGCGCTCCTGAATCCCGTCCATGTCGATGCGCACCTCTTCCTCTGTCGCTTCCTGCGTCCCCCCCTCCCCGGACTGGGAACCGGCAGGGGCCGCGGCTCCGCGTCCGGTCGCGCCCGCAGCGCCGCCGCCGGCTTGGGCACCGGCCTCCCCTTCCTCACCTTTCACTGCCTCCTCGTCACTCCGGAGGGTGAAGGGTGAGGGATCGTCGCTCCGGAGGATCATGACGTAGGCAGCATAGGTGGGATCGGCCGCAATGGAGCTGGTGTTCGCCCACCCGGAACCCAGGGCGAGGTCGGTGCTGGCCAGGAAGTAGAGGTGCCGGCCGTCACGGTCCCACGCCGGCGACGTGGCGTCCGCCAGGGGATCGGTCAGGGCGCCGCTCCGACCGTCTTCCACGGACCAGGCCACGATCCGGCGGTAGTTGTTGGGAAAGGTCCGGGCGTAGGCCAACCACTTCGAGTCCGGGGACCAGGTGATGCCCATGTTCCCCCGCTCCAGGTTGGTGCCCCCCACGTCGGCAGTGGTGATCTCACCCGACTCCACGTCCAGGACCTGGATCCGCACATCGTCGTCCACCCAGGCGATTCTCTTCCCGTCGGGCGACCAGGTCACCTCCCAGACCATCTTCGACTCTCCGATGGGGAGGCGTCGAGGCTCCGAGAGGCCGTCCTGATTGGCGATGAGGAGCTCGTAACCGCTTCCTTCGTCGCTGAACCAAGCCACCTGGCCCCCGTCGGGCGACCACACCGGGGCACGGTCGTCGGCACCGGAGCTTCCGGTCAGGTCTCGAGAATCGCCGTACTCAACGGGGACGGTGAAGATCTCCCCCCGGGCCTCCATGAGCGCGCGCTTGCCCGTGGGGGAGAGGGAGGCCGAGGAGACGGCGTCGCTCACGTCCTCCCACTGGGGCTCAGCCCAGGGGAAGTCGCCCCGGACCGTGATCTCCAGGCGCCGGGTCCGTCCGGAAGCGGGATCCAGGGTGTGGATGTAACCGTCCTGCTCGAAGACCAGACCGGCGCCCCCCCCCGAAAGCGTCTTGACGTCCACGTCGGTGAAGTGGGTGACCTGGGCCAGCGTTCCGGACGAGACGTCGTAGGACCAAACGTTCATAGCCCAATCCCGGTCCGAGAGAAAGAAGACCTTGTCCCCGATCCACACCGGGTAGCGGTCCGTGGAGCGGTCCGGGTTCGGCAGCCGGGTCTCGTCCAGAGAACCCAGGTCCGTGATGATCAACGGCTTGTTCTGCCCGCCTCGATAGCTCCGCCATTCCCAGTCCCACCGGCTCAGCGGCTCGATGATCATGCGGCCGTCGTCGGGGGCGTAGGATCCCGCGTGGCCCCGGGGAACCGGAACCATGGTGGACGGTCCACCCTCCCGGGACACCGTCCAGAGGCGCTCGTACCCCACGGGCGCCGTCTCCCGCGTGGAGGAGTAGAGGACCCGCCGGCCGTCATTGGTCCAGCCCTGAGCGTAGGAAGCGGCCGGATACCAGGTGAGCCGGGCGGGGTCTCCCCCGTCCACGCTCACCACGTACACGGCGGGCACGCCGGAGCGATTGGAAGTGAAGGCGATCCAGCGGCCGTCGGGAGAGAAGTGGGGGTCGCTCTCCACAGCAGGCGTGGCGGTAATCCGCCGAGCCAGGCCCCCGTCCCGGGCAGCCACCCAGAGGTCCGCTCCGTAGGTGAAGGCGACGTGGTCCGCGCTCAGGGTCGGCTGCCTGAGGAGTCGGGTTTCTTGAGCCGTGAGTGGGGAGAGAGAGGAGAAGAGCAGCAGGAGGGGAAGAAGGAACCGACCATGCATCCTGGGCCTCCATGGAAAACAGTGTGCAAGGGTGTGCGCCGTGCCACGCGGGCGACAAGGGACGATACGTCCCGGCCGGGGACGGGGTTTCAATACGCCGGACTTTCGGCAGGGCGTCGCCCAGCGTCAGGGTGAGAGGAGAAGACAGGGTAGCCACACCGCGACAGTTGGCCGCGGCTGCCCTCACGGCCCCACCTCCCGGCGGTGGGAATTGCCACGAGGCGGCCTTCGCGTGGCTCCTCGCGGCTCGCCCTGGCGATTCGGGGATTGGTCAACTAGGTTGACGATAATCCCAACATTTCCGCACGGAGGTGTGCCATGAAGCGCGTCCCGCTGCTCCTTGTCTTCTCCCTCATGGTCTGGGGATGTTCCGACACCCCTACAGAACCCAACCTTGAACGCGGCATCCACGCCACCGCCAGTCAGTCTTCATTCCTGGCCCCGTATGGCGACAGGTCCGCGGGAATCGTCCAAGCGGTGACGGGCAGCGGCCAGCTCCACACCTCTACCAACGGCGACTGGAGGACGTTCACCGTCCATGGGGTCAAGACGGGCGACGGGGCCGTCAAAGGGAGCTTTGAATGGAGGGCTCATCTTGGCAAGACGGGTTCCAAGGTCAAGGGGAGGGTCGTCTGTTTCAGCGTCGCGGACAACCAGGCGTGGGTGGCGGTCGTCTTCGAGAAGGCGGAGAATCCAGCCAACATCGGTAAGTGGGCCAGCATTCGCGTAGCCGACAACGGAGAGGGAGCAGGGTCGGCACCGGACGAGCTCGGCATCCGTTGGCGGGCATTCCCCGGGGAAGGAAACAACCCGGAGGATTTCTGCCTCGGCCAGCCCACGGATCAGCCGCTCCTCCCGCTGGAGGCCGGGAATCTGCAGATTCACCGGTGAGGCCCCTTGCCTCGCGGTGTCGGACCATCCGCGCGCGGGCGTGACCGAAGGAGATTCTGAGCTTACGATCCCACGGTGTGCGGTGCGATTCTCGTCGGCCGCCGCGGTTCCTTGAGCCCGGGATCGGGCTGCCGACAGGCATCCCGGGCACCTCTTCGCCTCTGCCTGGTACCTGAGAACAGGTCGAGGAACAACGAGCCGGAGGCGGAAAGATGAAGATCGGCATGATCGGTGCGGGCCATATCGGGGGCACGCTCACCCGACGGCTCACGGCCCTGGGACACGAAGTGTTCGTGGCCAACTCCAGGGGGCCGGAGACGCTCTCGAAGCTGGCGGAGCAGACCGGCGCCACCCCCGTCACCGCGAGGGAGGCGGCCCATTCCGGCGAAGTGGTCGTGGTGACGATCCCCGAGGGAAAGGTCCCCGACCTCCCGGATGACATCTTCGCCGGCGTCCCCGAAGACGTAGTGGTAGTGGACACGGGCAACTACTACCCCCAACGCGACGGCAGCATCGAGGAAATCGAGAAGGGAGTGACGGAGAGCCGGTGGGTCTCCCGGCAGCTCGGCCGACCGGTGGTGAAGGCCTTCAACAACATCCGGGCGCAGCACCTGATGGAGCTCGGCCGGCCCAAGGGCGACCCGGACCGGATCGCCCTTCCGGTGGCCGGGGACGACGACCGAGCCAAGTCCGTGGTTTCGGGGCTGGTGGAGGAGCTGGGCTTCGACGCCGTGGACGCAGGGGGCCTGGACGAGACCTGGCGCCAGCAGCCCGGCACCCCGGTCTACGCCACGAACCTGGACGCTAAGGGTGTGCGGAGGGCCCTGGACGAGGCGCGGCCCGGGAGGCAACGGGAGTGAGGACCCCGTCGGTTCCGGCTCATCCACCGAAGAACTGAGAATAGTCCCGGACGAATTGCTCGAAGGATCGCGCAGGGTGGCCGGCGAGCTTCGCCACGTTCTCCGTAGCCGTCCCCGCAAAATCCTCGCTGAACCCCTGCGAGAGTTCGGCATAACCCTGGGCAATCCACTCAGGAAGTCCCATACCCACCATGGACTCTATCGCTGCCTCGTCGGGTACATTGACATATTTGACGTCCTTGCCCAACACGCTCGAAAAAGTCCTGGCTACATCATGAAATGAGATGGCTTCGGGCCCGGTGAGGATATAGCTCTTGCCTTCGTGACCCGTTCCCGTAATTACAGCCACCGCCACATCCACGATGTCACGAACATCGATCATGGCCAGCCTCCCGTCCTTCATGTCCCAATAGATCGCGCCGTCTGACGCAATCGTCTGCGCCGCCATCATCGTGTTCTGCATGAAGAACGTAGGTCTCAATATGGTCCACGGTAGCCCGGAGGACTTGATCGCCTCGTCCACCCGGTAGCCTTGCTTGATAATGCGGCTCTTGTCGGATCCCCACATCGAATGTCTGACGAGGTGGGGCTTTCCGGCTTGTTTCGCGGCTTCGATCACGTTCTTTGCCTGCTGTTCCTGGGTCGGTCCATTCCAGGTCAAGAGGTAGATCCGGTCTGCGCCCTCGACCGCCGGGGCAATCGTCTCGGGCCTATCCAGATCGCCTATCACGACCTCGACTCCCAAGTCCTCGAGCGGTTGAGCTTTCGACTCGTTCCGGACGAACGCGCGCACATCAACGCCCGCGTTTCGGAGCGCCGGGACCAATACAGACCCTGTATTCCCCGTTGCACCTGTAACGAGCACTCGGCCAGCGTTTGACATGATTCGGTCTCCTTATCGTTCTTGGCCTCTAATCCGGAGGCCTTCGGACGCCGTCACGTCCTCGGGTGGGAGTTACCCCGGGCAAGCCGGCCCCCGGGGCAGCCTGCTGCGGAACCAGGCAGAACGAGAAGGCGATGTGTGGCAGCGATCCATAATGGCCTACCCATTGGTGTCGAAGGTGTGCCCGCGGAGCCGGGAGGGGAAACGAGGCGGCGGACCGAAAGAAGCGGACCGGTTTGCCCTGGGCTCTCCCCCCAACCATTATGCGCAAAATGAAGGCTCCTGGCGGCCCGACCAAGCCGCTGATAGTTCGCACCCACGGGAGGTGATCATGCGCACCGTCGTCCCCCCATTCCTGGCTGTCGGATTCCTGCTCTTGTGGACGGGGCTTTCTCCGGCCGCCGCTCGGCAGCAGGAGGAGAAGCTCCTGGACGTGGACACGTTCCTGGAAATGGAATCGGTGGGAAGTCCGGAGATCTCCCCGGACGGACAGTACATCCTGTTCACACGGGGCAGCGTGGACAAGATGAACGATCGAAACCAGAGCAACCTGATGATCATGGACCTGGCCACACGCCGCGTCCGGGAGCTGACCACGGGGAGCTTCAACGTGTCGTCTCCCACATGGTCCCCCGACGGCAGCAAGATCGCCTTCATCTCCAACATGAGCGGCACGAGTCAGATCCACACGATGTGGCTGGACACGCGGGAAACCATCCAGCTCACGAATCTGGACCGCTCGCCCAGCGGGATCCGGTGGTCTCCTGACGGATCCAAGATCTCGTTCACCATGTTCATCCCCGACACCCGATCTCCTCTGCCCATCAAGATGCCGTCCTTCCCGAGAGGTGCGAACCTGGCGGCTCCCGCCGTGGTGGAGGACCGGATTGCCTGGGAGAGCGACGGCCGCGGGTACAATCCGAAGGGTGCGACCCAGATCTTCATCATCGATGCCGAGCTGGGGGGGACGCCGCGTCAGATCACCTCCGGCGATCAATCCCACGGCAATCCCCAGTGGTCGCCGGACGGGTCCACGCTCTATTTCTCGGGGGACCTGATCCCGGAAGAGGGCTACGAGAGGAGCAACTCCGAGGTCCACGCCATCGACCTGGCCACGTTGGAGATCACCACGCTGACCCACCGCCTGGGCCCCGACAATGGTCCCTTGCCCTCCCCCGACGGCCGGTACATCGCCTACACCGGCTACGACGAGAACGACAACTACAGCAACCTCTCCAGCCTCTACCTCATGGAGAGCGATGGCCAGAATCCGCGGCTGCTGGCCGGCGACCTTCCCAACTCCCCCAGCGACATCACTTGGGCCCGCGACGGCTCCGGCCTCTACTACACCATGGGGGAGGAGGGATCGTCCAACCTGTACTTCGTATCCACGTCCGGGGCGATCAGGAAGATCACTGACGGCGTCCACTACATCTCCGGCATCTCCATCGCCGAGAATGGAACCGTCGCCGCGACGAACTCCACCTTCTACCGCCCGAGCTATCTGATCACGTTCGACCTGGACCGGCCCGATCGGATCACCCCCCTCGTCGACTTCAATGACGACGTGCTGGACGGGATGAAGCTGGGACAGGTGGAAGAGATCTGGACCGAGTCGTCGGATGGGCTCCGGGTGCAGGGCTGGCTCATGAAGCCGGCCAATTTCGAGGAGGGGAAGAAGTATCCCATGCTCCTCTGGATCCACGGAGGACCCGTGTCCATGTACACGGTTGGATGGAACTGGAACTGGCAGAACTTCGCGGCCGACGGCTACGCGGTGCTCTGGATGAACCCCCGGGGAAGCACCGGGTACGGCCAGGAGTTCGTGAACGGAATCAACTACCTCTATCCGGGTAAGGACTTCGACGACCTCATGGCCGGCGTGGACGCCGCCATCGACCGGGGCTTCATCGACGAGGACAACCTCTTCGTGACCGGAAGTAGCGGAGGCGGGGTTCTCACCGCCTGGATCGTCGGGCACACCGACCGGTTCCGCGCCGCGGTCTCTCAGCGCCCGGTGATTGACTGGCATTCCTTCGTCGGCACCACCGACGGCGCCAGCTGGTACCGGCGGTTCCGGTCCATGCCCTGGGAAGACCCCATGGAATACGCTGAGCGCTCGCCCCTGCACTACGTCGCCAACGTCACCACGCCCACGATGATGTTGTCGGGGACCATCGATTTGAGGACCCCCATGGGACAGGCCGAGGAGTTCTATCGGGCCATGAAGGTGCTCGGGGTGGAGACCCTGCACGTGAAGATCCCGGACGAGTATCACGGCACACGGAGCGTCGCGCACCGGCTCATGACGCAGCTGTACGTGAAGGCGTGGTTCGAACGCTACCGCGACAAGCCGGAATCCTGAGACCGGCCGGCGGGAAGGGACGGATCGGGGGGGGCGGCCTCCGCAGCGGGAGCCGGTTGAAGCAGATCCTACAGCAAGAACGAAAGGGGAAGTTGAGCCGGGAAGGCCAGTCTCCAACCGGGAGGAGGCCGATGAGCGACCGAGCAAGACCGCGGTTCTCGGATATCGACGCATGGGGGATGACCAGCCGAGGGAAGGTTCGTCCCGACAACAAGGACCATTTCTTCCAAGGCTCCCTCATTCGGGGTGTTCGCGTGGAGCAGGCGAGCATCTCCGACGGTGAAGGGGAAGTGGTTGGGGAGGGCGACATCCTCCACCTCGAGCGCCTGGCGTCCCTCGGCGTCGTGGCAGATGGGGTGGGCGCCGAGGCGGGAGGCGAAGAAGCTGCCCGCCGTGCCGTGGAGGGACTGGTTTCGGCGGTCTCCTCCTTCTTCCAGGAAGCGGAGTACCGGGAGGCCGAGGACCCGGACGTCTTCTCCCGGCTCCTTCATGACGCGGCCTTCGCCGTTCATGAGAGTCTGCTGGAAAGGGCGGAGCGGGAAGGAGGGAGACGCCGGTTCGCCACCACGCTCACCCTCTTTCTGGGGCTCTGGCCCCACGCGTACCTCCTCCAGGTAGGCGATTCGCGCTGCTACGTGTTCCAGGACGGAGCCCTGACCCAGATCTCCAGAGACCAGACGTTGGCCCAGGACCTCGTGGATCAGGGCGTCATGAGCCGCACGCGGGCTGAGAAGAGCCGGTGGGCCAACGTTCTGTCCAGCGCCGTCGGAGGGAGCCAGGCCGAACCTGTGGTGACCCGTGTGTTTCGGAACTGGGGAACGGTGGTCCTCCTGTGCAGCGACGGCCTGACCAAGCATGTCTCGGACGAACGCATCCGGGAACGACTGGCGTCCATGACCAGCTCCCGGCAGGTAGCGGAGGAGCTGGTCCAGGATGCCCTGGACGACGGCGGCACGGACAACATCACCCTGATCGTGGGTCGCACTCTTCCTCCTGCTGGCCGCCCCGGGCGGGGCGCTTGAACGGTCCAGATGGCATCGGATTGGTCAGACTCGGCATCGAGGTCTGTTACGCGCACATTGGACCGGAGAGGTTCTCCACGTAGTGGGCTCTCCATCAGGCCTCCCTCTGTTGGGGCTCCAGGAAGGGATGGCACTCCATTTGAGCAGAGGCGGATGGGCAGCTCCTCACCGCAACCAGTCTGCTTGCTCTACCTCTTCTCGGCACTGACCATGCTGAGCGGCTGTGGACCCGGTGCGAGCCCCGGTCCCCCGGTGTTCGAGACGCACGACAGCGCTGGGGTCGAGATCGTCCGGAGCGGGCCAGGACACGGGACCCAGACGCTCGGGTGGCGAATCGCTCCGGATCCCGAGCTGCAGATTGGAGGCACGGACGGCGACTCGGCCTATGTCTTCGAGGTGATCGGCGGCGCCTCGAGGCTCCGCGACGGCCGGATCGTCGTTACCGACCGCCGGTCCATGGACGTCCGCGTCTTCGGCACGGACGGGACGCACCTGCACAGCTGGGGCGGCCAGGGCCCTGGGCCAACGGGCTTCGGAGCGGCCCCAGTCTTCGCGGTGAGAGAACCGGACACACTGGTAGTGTGGGACGGCGGACACGCTCGTCTTTCTCTTTACGACCCCGCGGGGAACCTCCTGGCGCAGCGCTCCTATTCCGCCGCCCTGGCTGATTTCTCGCTGGCCCCCGGCGGCCAGGGTTGGCAGGTGGATGCCGATGGGTCGGTGCTCTGGGCCGGGCCGAATCCTCCAAGACCGAGGACGAGCATCAGCACGGTGTACCGGGGCGTTGCGCTCATCGACGGTCCGACGGGGGAGACCCAGGACCTTGGTGTCGTTCCGCTCGGACGGGAGCTGATGCTCGACGTTGGGGTCCTCTTCGAGGACTGGTTCGCTCCGAAGGGCGAGGTCGCCCTCGGCCCCCGACCCTTTCGAGTGGCGGTCTCGTCCCCTGAGGAGTGGGAAATCCGGTTCCTCGATTCAAGCGGAGGGCTCCGCCGGATCCTCAGGGCTCCCATCGCCCGACTCCCGGTGACCTCGGAGGTCCGGGCTGAGCGCAGGGAGTACCTGGTGGACTGGGCCCTGGTGTTCCGCCTCCCTCCCGAGCGAGGGGAATGGGTGGACGACCATCTCCCTGTTCCCGACAGCCTCCCGGCCATCGCAAGTCTTCAGTGGGACCGCTCGGGTGACCTCTGGGTCGGGCGACGGGCCCCTGACCCGGATGGCGCTGAGATCTTCGATGGATTCGACACCGATGGCCGCTGGGTTGGCACCGTCCGTTTCCCCAAGGATCTGGGCCGTATCCTGGAGATCGGCGAAGACCATGTGCTGGCGGATTGGCGGGACGATCTCGGGACGCCCTACTTGCGCATGTACCACCTCACGAGGCCGACCCCGGGAGACTCGCTCAAGTGAGCCCTGCCCGCCCTGGGAGCAGGGACTACCCCGGACCAGGAATGCCCGGGCACGGGCATGCCCGGGAGAGAGAACCGATGATTGACTCAGGCCAGCTCTCCTCGTTGCCTCTGGCCTCCCTCGAATCCCGACCTGTTCGGCGTCAGCCGCCCAAGACCTGCGCAAGATCCCGGACGAGTTGCTCGAAGGACCGCGCCGGATGGCCGGAGAGCTCCGCCACGTTGCCTGTAGCCTTACTGGCGAAGTTCTCACTGAAACCCTGCGATAGTTCTCCGTAACCCTGGGCAATCCATCCAGGGCCCCTTCCACCGAGGCCGGCCACCGCAGCGTCAACGATGTCACGGACATCGATCATGCTCAGCTCCCCATCCCTCATATCCCAGTAGATCACGCCGTCTGCCGCAATCGTCTGCGCAGCCATCACGGTGTTCTGCATGAAGAAGGTGGGCCTCGAGATCGTCCAGGGCAGCCCGGAGGACCTGATCGCTTCATCCACCGCGGTACCTTGCTTGATGACGCGGTTGTTATCGGGCCCCTACATCGAGTGCCTCACGAGGTGCGGATGTCCAGGGCGCACTGCGGCCTGAATGGCGTTTCTCGCCTGCTGTTCCTGGGTGGGACCGTTCCAGGTCAAGAGGTAGATCTTGTCAACGCCCTCAACTGCGGGGCCAATGGTCTCGGGCTTGTCCAGATCGCCGACCACCACCTCGACCCCCAGCTCCTTGAACGGTTGGGCCTTGGACTCTTTCCGCACAAATGCTCGAACATCCATCCCAGCGTCTCGCAGCGCCGGGACCAATGCCGAACCGGTATTCTCCGTCGCACCTGTGACGAGCACTTTGCCGGAGTCTGCCATTGTCACACCTCCCTATTCCATTGAGAGCCTTGTCGAGATTCCCGTTTGAACCGCTGGGGGAAGCAGCGTAGAGCGGCGAGCCCGTTGGGAAGGCGAGCCACCAAGGTGGCCTTCCCCAGAAGAAGATGGCGATGTGCGGCAACGATCCAACCTCGCCTACACGCACACATCGAGGATGTGACGTCTGGGACGAGGGGGGTGGCGGATCCCCGGAAGTCGGCCCTCCAGGAGCCGAGCGACAGGAAACACTGAGATCCCTGGAGGGAGCTCTGTGGGCACCTGCTGCTCGCCGCGGCTCTCCTGGCCGCCCGCCCCGCTTCGGGTGCCAAGGCACTCCCTCCCGGCATCCGCCGAGCCCTCCAGAACGGGAAGCGTCTTCCCCCTGGAATCGCCAAGAAGAGCCTGCCGGATGAGCTCCGGGTCAATTCGCCGCTGACCCACACAGCCTACACGCCTGTCTACGTCATCTCGTTTTCTGCGCTACGTAACGCGACCTAGGGAGGGGCGCCCGCCTTAGAGACACCTTGGGTGAAGCGGAATCGGACGAAGACCCGAACCGAGACAGAACCCTGTACCGGAGGAAGATCATGCGAGCCCCGAGATGCCCACGAGCATGCTGGCTGACGCTCCTGCTGGCCGCAGGTTTCCCAACAGCTTGCGACTACGACTCCAACCCGATGTCGGAGGAATCGCCGAAAAATCCTCTACTCCTCGAAGAGCCGGTCTTCTCACCGACAAAGGCCCCTCTGACAGTCATGTCCAGGAACGTCTTCCACGGAGGTGACATCGACCTGGTCCTTGCTGTCGGATTCTCCGACCCCTTCGCATTGATGGACGCAGCCAATCAGGTCTGGGCCCAGGTCTTGAACAACGATTTCGCCGAGCGGGCTGTGGCCCTGGTGGACGAGATCGAGAAGACCAAGCCCGCCTTCGTGGGGCTCCAGGAGGTGGTCCGGTTCGAGTACATCGATGGTACGGTTCCGGAAACCTACGCCATCGACCTCATCGACGTCCTCCAGGCAGAGATCGACCTTCGAGGCCTGCCTTACTCCTTCGAGGCCAGCCAACTCAATACCGTGGTGACCGTTCCCTTGAAGGGGGTTCTGGACGGGAGCACCTTCATTCCCTGGGCCGCCGTCACCCTCATCGAGCGGGACGCCGTCCTGGTTCATGACGACATCGACGTCACCGGTACCCAGCAGGACAACTTCGCGGCCATGCAGGACCTGGGCGGGATTCTCCAGATGAAGAGGGGCTGGATTCGAGTGGACGCGGATGTTGATGGGGTCCCTTACCATTTCGTCGACGTCCACATGGAGATCTCGTCTTTCCGCGCCGCCCAGGAGGCTCAAACGGAGGAGCTTCTGGACGACGTCGTCCATGGGCTGGACGGAATCACCTTGATGGTGGGGGATTTCAACTCCCCCGCGGGTCTGCTCCCCGGGGAGGGAGGCTACACCTCCACCTACGACGACGTCCTGGCCGCCGGCTTCACGGATCTCTGGAGCATGGATAACCCGGGCAGGAGCAACCCGGGATACACCTGCTGCCATGATTCCGATCTTCGGGATCCCGCCGATGGAATGGAGAAGAGAATCGATTTCATCTTCATGAGGGCTGAGGATCCGTCCTCCTTCAAGGGGCATTTCAATGGGGCGGTGGAGACGGGGGTGTTGGGTGTCAAGGTCAGCGAAATGACGTCCCCCTCCGGGATGTGGCCGTCGGACCACGCGGGAGTCTGGGCCAGTCTCTGGTGGGCCCCGGGTCGGTACACGAAGCTGAAGTGACGGGGCGAGGGCCACTCTGAGCCGTCAGCACAGGGGCCGCGCGGCCGCCCCCCCAGCCTCCTGGAACCCCGCGAGGTCGAGGACATGCCCACCGAAGAATCCCCCCGGTGGCTTCCCGGATCGCCTCGCGGGGATTCCACCTCCATCGGAAGACGCCGGAACGCCTGGGTGGCGAATCGCTGAGGATCCCGAGTTGGGGATCGTGAGCTTGGGCTGCGGTACAGAACCCCTCCCCGCGCCGGCCGAGCATCGAATCCCTCTCCCGGCACGGCCCATCGCCGGATGAGCGGATGGCTTGAAGAAGGAGAATGGGGCGGCTCAGGGTAGGCGCGGGACGGCGTTTCCTGCCGCCCGTGAAGAGAACGGCGCTTCCCGCCACGACAGCGGTCGGCCTGCGACCGAGCGCGAAATGAACCGCTGCGGCCCATCGGTGTTGTTCATTTAGACGACCGCTCATCCATGATGGCTGGGCCCACCCGTTGGGACTCGGCCGGCGTCACCCTCCAAGAGCCGGCCGGCCGTACCGGTTGGTTTCCCCATGTGGATCATTGGTCAGGGCTCTCTTCCAGTCAGAGCCTCCGCACGGGGGGAGTCACCCAGTCCGGCCCGCTGATGATTTCCGTGACCTCAAGGGATCCTCAGGGGACGGGCAGATGGAGAGGAGCCGGCGCATCCGTGTCATCATCGTCCCGTTTGTGCCCAGCCCAGGACCGTGTTCGCAGACCCGAACCATCGATCACCCGCGTGCCAACGCCTCCCGAGGGATAGGATCGGGTCGACGCGGAAGGAGGAATGAAGATGCTGTCGTATTCCCTCAATTTTCGAAAGGTGGCGACGGTGGTTCTTCTGGCGCCGGTTGCCGCGTGCGCAGACAGCCAGGGTAATCCTCTGGACCTGCCCACAGACATGGAGCCCGAGATGTCGGCAGTTACCCCCGCACCGGCCCCGCCGCCCGGACTCGTTTCCGTCTCCTTCGGTTCGGAGACCGCTGAAATCTTCCCTTGGCTCGGGAGAGACTTCGCCGGCCTGATTTCGGACCCTGTCAACCTCATCTTCGTCGGAAAGGTGGATGTGGTTTCCCTTCGAGCAGCACTCATGTCCCTCGATGGTGATCGCACGGACTTTGGATTCCCCGCCGGATACCCCTTCGATTGTACCTGGACCGATGCCAGCGGCGACATGCTCACCGCATACTCCGCCGATGGAGGTTGGGTGTCGAACCCGGTGCAGCTCCAATGCGGAAGCTATGATCCCCTGCGCTTTCACATCCGGTTCTTCGAGGCAGGAACCTGGATCCTGGGGGGCGTACACCTCGACTATCTGATTCCCAACACACCCTACCACCAGGTTCTCAGCTGGGAGGTTCCGAAGCGGTTGATCCTTGCGGATCTTCAAAGGAGTGGACTCCTCGACCCATCGGCTCCGTTTGCCGTTGTACCCCTGACGGCCCCCGGAGGCGTTCAGGAGATTCCCGCTGCCCTCTACAACGAGATCCCGGAGGATCTGAAGACCTTGGCGGGGCTGACGCCGGGGTCCACCACCGCCCCCGTACCCGTAATGAGTGACGGGCAAGCCGCGATCCTGAATCTGGCTAAGCGGGCGCCCGTGGCTGCCGGTGAAACTCAATCCGACTTCGTCGTTCCTTTCGACATGGTCGTCCCCAAGCCCTTCTGCCCGCAGAGCGAGTCCGACAACGTTCTCATTCAAGGCCCGTTGCACCTAACAACCAGAACGCGGGTGAACAGCCAGGGCAGGCTGGAGAGCCATAACACGCTGCGCGGAGAATTGGAGGTGACCCCCATCGACGTGACCACCGGCCTCCCCAGGGGCCGGTCGTTCAGGGCCCTCATCTCGGGTATGGACAACACTGGTGTCGGCCCCAACGGGTCCCACGTGAGTGCCACGCTCAAGCAGATGGCTCTTCCACCAGGAACCGGACAGCAGACCATGCATCTCGTCACCGGCCCCAACGGTTTGGCGTACTTGACGTTCCGGGAGCGTTGCTGAACTCCCCATGGGCGGGGGAGCTTTCACTCTCCACCACGTAGTAGGCGAACTCCACCCGGGCGTCTTCCGCCATTGCAGTGATGTGAACCTCCTGCGGTGCAGGACAGCCGATTCCAAGCAAGGCGCCACGTTTCTGCAGGATAGCCGATTCCGAGCCAGGCGCCACGTTTCTGTCCAGAATACCCCATGGGACGGTATGCGTCCACGGGCCCGCACGCCCCAAGTGAAGATCCCTTCCGGGACAGAAGAAGGACCGTAAGTCGTTGTCATTATTGAGTGCGCCGTCAGGGATTCGAGCCCCAAACCTACTGATCAAGAAAGAGATCCCGGAGCTTGGAGGATAGGAGAGGAAGGGAGGGAGAGGAGACGAGGACAACACCGGGGTCGAGAACGGGCCTCGTCTAGCACACCTGACCAGCCGAGGAGAGGGGCTCGCCGAAGCATCTCGTCATGGTCGCCATTGCGACATGCGGAATCCTCTAAAGCCCGATCCAATGTCCACCTTGCCGCCGCAGTGGGCGTGCTCCTGGCGTGGCTGATCATGTGGCCTCCTTCCGACCCGGGGGGAACCGCGGGCAGCCCGAAGGCGGCGAGAACTGATGGTAGCCGGGGCTCGCTGCTTAATGTGGGAATGAAAGTGACGCGCTTGCGGTGGCGTTCCTCCGTCCACGCGGCATGGAGGAGAGAAACCCGGCCTCTCGTCAGGAAAGAAGGAAGACCCCAGTGATCGGGAGGTTTCTGCAAGACATGACGAAGGGCCCGGCCCGGGTGATGAACCCCGTTCCCCTTCCCCCAATGAAGACGGTCTGGGTTGTGGGATTGGCGTCGGGAGTGGCGTTCTGGATCGTTGGCCTGGCGCTCTGGAGTCAGGGAACGCTGGATGAAGCCGTTCTCTTCTCCTTCGGGCTCTCGGGGATCGCAGGGGACCTCTTGAAGATGGTGTTCGCCCGTCCCCGTCCGTCGGCGGTGTTCGGGGATCGGATCGTCGCTCTCAGCGAAGCCACGTCCCAGGCTCTACCCTCAGGACACGCTACCAAGACCATGGCGCTGGCTCTCCCTTTCCTCTTCCTGGTATCGAACAAGTCCGTAGGCCACAGAACGCTGAAGGGGGTGGTTGCCCTTCTGGCTGTCGGTGTGGCGTTCGGCCGGATCATCCTCGGCGCCCACTACCTCAGCGACGTCCTGGCTGGAATCGGAACGGCCTTCCTCGGTCTGCCCTTCTCCATGCTGGTCGCTCACGCGGTGCTCCGGCGCATGGACGAATCCCAGCTGCCGAAGCTGGCGCTGAGGTGGGCTGTGATCCTGGTCGGGTTGACGGTGGCGTTCTGGTTTCTGTAGGCAAATAGGATGCGATACGAAGGGAGACCTACAGGCCCCCCGTCCGAGGCCTGGTCCTGCATCCTTCATGCTGTCATCGGTTGCTCCCACAACCTCTGCACCAGCTGTTGACCTGACCTCCTGAAACGAGGCCGAGCCGACGCGTAGAATTCGGCCAGGCCCGGGCCAGCCGACGGAGATCCATCAAGAGAGCGGATCCCCGACTGCGACAGGGTGCAGAGTGAACCCATTCAGCCGACGGGTGTTCTTCATTGGGACGACCGATCCTCCGTGATCGCGGAACCCAGCGGAGGGGACTCCGTCGGCATCTCCAAATAGGAACTGATATCCCGCGAGCCGGTTCGACTCGTTCTCGACTGGGTCGCGTGGTCGCGCCCCTTGCCATCGCTAGGTAAGGGGGAAAGTCGAGTGTGAAGGAGAGGCCTCGGTAGATGCCTCGCCCGTCTATCGCGAAGTTGTCCCCGGCGAGATCAGAAAAGGCTAGGAGGTACCATGCGAATGCTCCTGAAGGTGAGCCCACACGGCGATTTGGGCAACAAAGCGGTCGTCGATGGGACGCTCGCCAGCGTGTTCCAGCGCTTCACAGAGCGCTTTCACCCCGAGGCCGCATACTTCACCACGGAGGCCGGAGAACGCACAGTGTTCCTGGTCTTCGACCTCAAGTCCGAATCGGACATGGTTTCGGCGGCTGAGCCTTTCTGGAATGAGCTCCACGCCAAGGTCGATTGGGCCCCCGTCATGACAGGAGAGGACGTTCAGAAGGGACTCGCAGCGCTTACCAGCGAATAGGGCCGCTGGGAACGCCGTTGAAGGCCTGCGCCGGAGTCGGGCGGAAGTGCCAGCAGGTGGCGCTGTCTCACCGGCTCCGGCGCTCGCGGCATCGGAGGGTAATCCCCTCCATGCCCGGGCCCTCCTCTGCTCGCCGGCCTGCGTACAGAGGATGAATGCCGGAAAGGCGGGCGGACCCGGCTCCGGAGAGACTGCTTGCGTGCGGGTCTCGTAGCCCGGGAAGGAAATGCGGATCCGTTCGTCTCCCGGCTCCCGTGCCGAAAGAGTGAGGAAGCCGTCGGTGTCCGTCAGGGTCTGTGCGAGAGCCAAGCAGTCCAAAACCAGAAGGGTGACCGTGAGGTCTTCGATGGTGCGAGGAATCCTGTTTGAGCTGTCGTAATGGCGAAGAGCCCGAGGCCCGGCTTCACCGACAGATGGGGCCCATGAGCCCACCCCTGGAATAGAACATGGGCCCAGGTTCCTTCCCCAGCAGCCGCACCAGATAGCGCTTGGTGTAGACCCGGACCATCCCGCCGCCATCGTAGATCTCCACCCTCGCTACCTCCCCCGGCCAGAGCCCCCAGAGGAAAGCGAAGTGCATCTGTTGCACATCATCGATAAAGAGGCATTGGGCGCTCACCCCCGGGGATCTTCCCGGCGCCATTCTCGACAGACTGCTGCTCCGATTCCAGCTTCTCTTGGCGAATCCCAACTCCCTGATGACCACTTCGTACATGGACCAGGTAGGCAAGAGGGCAAGGCGGTCTTCGCCCAGGACCCGCCTGCGGTAGGGCTGGCCGCGAGACCGGGCCTCGAGCTTTCGGGCCTGCTGAGCGATGAGTCGAATCCCGACCGGATCGGGCTCCAGTTCCACGGTAAGGGTGGTATCCCTCTCGGTAATAAGAGCAATCCGGACCGGCAGGTATTCCACGGCCTCCACCAGGACGGACACGGGTCTGCCGACGGGGACCTTCTTGACCTTGAACTGCCCGGAGAGGGCCCCCACCGGCGAGAAGCCGGGTTCCACGGTAACCTCGGCGTAGAGGACCCGCTGTCCGGTTTCCGCGTCCCGGATGTCCCCTTTGATGGTGATGCCTTTGATGTCTCCTGCTCTCACCAGGAGGGAATCCAGGACGATGGGGTCCGGGTCCATCTGGATGACGACAGCAGTGTCCTCACGGACCATCAGCTGCGTGGAGCGAGTGCGGTAACCCAGGGCCTCCACGGTGAGCGTGTGTCGGCCAGGCGCCACTTCCGGGAACTGGAACGCCCCATCCAGATTCGTGAAGAAGGGAGGCGATCCGGAGAGCCGAACGGTTGCGCCACCGATGGTGGAGAGGCTGGAGGCTTCCACTACGACGCCTGTGACGGTCGCCTCTTGCGCAAGAGCCGAATGGGAGGCGGCGACGGATCCAAATAGCCCTGTCGCGGCAACCCGCAAGCACCTGCACCAACGGAGACGAATCAGGCCGGTCATGGCATCCCTGGGGAAGAGTTCGCTCCGGATTTCTCGCATTGAAAAGCAACGATCATGCCATCGGCCGACCCAGATAAAGCGTCGCTCGGCGTGGAGATCGTCCTCAGACGGGGACAGGTCGCTGTCCACTCCCTGTCACGGGAGGCGAGGACTCGACTCGGCAGGAGCGCCAACGAGGGGAGCCCGCCCCAAGTCCAGGAGGGTTCGTGGGGCCCCGCCGATGGGGAGCCCATCCCTCCAGATGGTATTGTCAACTTGAGCGAGTATTTCGCAGACTCGCTTGATGAAAACCAATCAGAGCTGCTACCACGGATACCGGTATCCACCTGACATCATCAGTCACGCCGTCTGGCTCTACCATCGATTCGCTCTGAGCTTCCGGGACGTCGAGGAACTGCTGGCAGAGCGAGGAGTGGTCGTCACCTACGAGACCATCCGGCAGTGGTGTCAGAAATTCGGTCTACACTACGCCCGGAAACTCCGGCGCAAACGAGGGCGGCTGGGAGACATCTGGCACCTGGATGAGCTCTTCGTGAACATCCAGGGGAAGCGGCACGATCTCTGGAGGGCGGTCGATCAGGATGGAGACGTGATCGATATCTTGGTTCAGCGATATCGCAATGCCCATGCGGCAAGACGGTTCTTCCGCAAACTGCTGAAAGGGCAGGGAACCGTGCCGTGGCAGGTGGTGACAGACAAGCTGAGGAGCTACTCGGCGGCGCACCGCCAAGTCATGCCTTCCGTCGTCCACGCCACCCGGCAGTATGCGAACAACCGGGCGGAGGTCTCCCACCAACCGACCCGGCAACGAGAGCGCCAGATGCGGCGGTTCAAGTCACCTGGACAAGCTCAGCGGTTCCTTGCGGTCCACGGAGAGGTTCAGAATCTGTTCAGACTGGGACGGCATCACCTGAGATCAGAGAACTACCGATGGTTGCGGGACCGATCGTTTCGGGAATGGCGGGAGGTAACGGCTGCTTGAGTTGGAGGACGTCTACTCCAGGCTGTCTGAGACCGGCTTGGTTTCCTTAAGTTGACAAAGTCCACCACGATTTCGTAGACCAGCCTCGTACTCAGGCCATGCCCGGAGCCATGCATCAACGCCGTGAAAAGCACACGCCGGCAGTTGGCTCCTGGTTGACCGCCGGTGTACCTTCGGCAACGAACCACACGCGTCGAGGAGGGATCACCTCCCCCCCAAGAGACCTCCAGCCCGGAAGGAACTCCCATGGTGCGCCCTCTCGGACCCTGGCTCCTCGCGGTCCTCTGTTTCGTTGCCCTCCCTCCATTCGTTGTGGCGCAGGACGGCCGATTCGATCCCGAGGGTCGACTCGCCGAGCTCGGTATTCAGCTACCGGAGCCGCCGAGTCCCGTGGCGAACTATGTAAACGGCGTGCAAACGGGGAATCTGATCTTCCTGGCAGGAAAGGGACCGCGACGGCCGGACGGAACCGAAGTGCATGGCAAGCTTGGCGCCGATCTCTCCATCGAAGAGGGATATGAGGCGGCACGCATCACAGCCATCAATCAGCTCGCGGTCCTCAGGGCCATGATCGGTGACCTGTCCAGGGTGGTTCGCGTGGTCAAGGTTTTGGGGATGGTGAACTCTGCACCGGGCTTCGTGGATCAACCTGCGGTCATCAACGGCTTTTCCGATTTGATCGTCGAGGTCTTCGGAGACCGGGGACGCCACGCCAGAGCTGCCGTTGGGCTGGCCTCCCTTCCACGAGGACAAGCGGTGGAGATCGAGTTGGTCGTAGAGGTCCAGCCGGGGTCGGTCTCTGGCCCGCCTGAGGGGACGGAGCCCCTGGAGCTCACCTATTTCGGGACCGCCGGGTGGCGAATCTCAGATGGGACGGTAGTGGTTCTGGTTGACCCCTACCTTTCCCGGTTGAACTACGGCGAGGGAGGCCATCCCGACGACGATCGCCCAGCCTTCTCCAGGGAGGACCTGGCCTGGACCGACACCGCTACCATCGACGCCCACATCAGCGAGGCCGATTTCATCCTCTGCACCCACTCACACTTCGACCACCTGGGGGACGTTCCCTACATCGCCCGAAAGACTGGGGCGAAGGTCATCGGGCATGAGACGGCCATCACGATCCTCCGGACCTATGGGATCCCCGATGAGCAACTCTACACGGTGAAGGGCGGGGAGGATTATCAGTTCGCAGACTTCAGCGTTCGAGTGGTGCCGGGGCTCCACTCCGCCTTGAACGAGAAGCACTACTACGACTCCCGCAGGTACGATGAAACGACAGAGCTGCGGGCTCCACTGCGTATCAACCAGTTCATCGAGGGTGGATCCCTGAATTTCCTGGCCCGCTTCCAGCGGCACACCGTCCTGGCCATGGGGTCCATGAACTTCATCGAACGGGAGTTCCAGGGCCTCCAACCCGACGTTCTTCTGGCGGGGGTCAATGGATCGCGGCTCGGCCTCTACGACTACGATCGCCGGCTCCTCACCGCCACGGGATTCCCTCCCGTGGTGGCCCCCGCCCACTGGGACAACTTCAGGTACCCGTACGGATTTCCCCAGGACGAGAACTATCAGCGGAATGTGGTGCCGTTCATAGAGGCCGTCCGGACCATCTCCCCGGGATCCACCGTGATCACCCCTCTTCACCTCGAAACGGTGAGGATTCACTGATGAGGTGGCTAACCGTGGCGTTCCTGGTAGCGGTGCCTGTGTCCGCTCCGGTGACGACGCCAGCGGGCGCTGCTGGCCAGTCCATGGACTTCCGCAACACAGACCGGATGGTTCTCGGCGCTCCAGCCGACCTCACCGCCTCCATCGTCTTCGGCGACGTGGATGGAGATGGCGATCTGGACGCTCTGTTGGCCAACGGTCGGCACTGGCCCCAGAGCAACGAGGTCTACCTGAACAATGGCCGTGGGCGATTCACGGTGGGGTACGCTCTGGGTCCGGAGAAGGCCACCACGTATGCCGTGCCGGCCGGTGACCTGGATGGGGACGGGGATCTGGATGTGGTGGTGGCCAACGACATGGCGGCCAGCTGGGTGTGCCTCAACGACGGAAATGGACGCTTCCAAAGAGCATGGGATGTGGCCACGGAAATGCAACCCACCCGCTCCGCCCAGCTAGCCGACCTGAACGGGGATGGAAACCTCGACCTGCTTCTCACCAACCGAGGTGCACCCAACGGCTTCTACCTGAACGATGGGACGGGCCGGTTCGGGCCCAAACACCCGTTCGGGAATCCCGATGGCTCCACCATCGCCGTGGCCGTGGGAGATCTGGACGCCGACGGAGACCTGGATCTCGTCCTGGCAAACCGGGACGGTCAGGCCAACCAGATCCTGGTGAACGACGGTTCTCTAGGGTTCGGCGAGACAAAGGAGTTCGGGACTGGCACGGACGAGACCCGGGCGGTGGCCGTAGCGGACCTGAACGGCGACGGAACCCTCGACATCCTGGTCGGGAACATCGGCGAGCCCAACGCCGTCTACCTGGGCCTGGGCGGAGGCGGCTTCAGCAACGGTGTCACCTTTGGCGCGAATGAGGACACCTATGCCCTGACCGTTGCCGACCTCGATGGGGACGGGGATCTCGACATCGCCGTCGCGAACGTCCGAGAGCGGAACGCGGTCTACTTCAACGACGGGTCTGGCCGGAATTGGACCGAGTTGAAGGTGGGCGAGGGAACCGATGCGACCTATGGCGTCGCCGCCGCCGATCTGGACGGCGACGGCTTTTTGGACCTGGGATTCGCCAATTCGGGATCAGTGAATCGAATCTTCCTATTCTATGCCTTACCTGGCGGTGAGGGATAGAACCTATGTGGGGGGGTTGTCAGGCAGGGCCTGACAGAAGGGAAGCAAGAGCGGGCCACTGGAGGTATGCTCTTCCGTGGGAGGTAAAGGCTCACCGAAGCCAAGGAGGAAGAGATGCCAACAGCAGCCCACAAGATGGAACCTACGACAGCGGTGCCGATCCTGCATCTTGCCTTTGAGCTGGGGGCGAACGAGTGGAAGCTGGGCTTTTCGACGGGTCCGGGCCACCCGCCGCGGGTCCGGAAGATCCAGGCGGGGAACCTTCCCGGTGTGGGTGGTCAAAACCCCATCCGCCCTGAGATTATTCGGGTTTCGCTGGGTGAGATGGAGTGAGCATTGATGGGGGAGATGGTCAGCGGCTTGTGCCGATTTGTGGTTTCTGCGCTGAGGAGCAAGCGCGATCTCGTCCTCGAGAACGCCGCGCTCCGCCACCAGCTGATGGTGCTCCAACGCCAGTCGAAAGCGCCACGGATCAAGAACCGTGATCGACTCTTCTGGATCACCCTCCTGCGACTCTGGCCCGATTGGCGCGGCGCACTCTCTCTCGTCCAGCCCGCTACGGTTGTGAGGTGGCACCGTTCTGTGAACGCTTGATCGGATCAATCCGCAGAGACTGCCTCGACCACGTCATCGTTCTCAACGAAAGGCACCTCTTACGGGTTCTTCGTCGCTATGCGTCTTACTACCACGCATCGCGAACACTCCGGTCGTTGGACGACGATTGCCCTGAACCGAGGCCCATTGAACCAGCCGACATGGGGAAGCTGGTTGCCCAACCCCAGGTCGGCGGGCTCCACCATCGGTACGGCCGCCAGCTTGCGGCCTGACGTCCTCTTCCTCACCCCAAGGCCCTTTTCCCTGTCGGCTACCCCAGGCGGGTAAGCCTCTATTGATCAGTGCCGGAATGCCCTTTGGTCGGGCCTGATTCCACCCATCCGGGTACCTTCCTCCTCCAACCCGCCTCCTGAAAGACTCCTCAAACCTCCCCGACGACACGCTGGCAGCCACCTCTCGCTCTCCGCGCGGCTCGGATGTGGTATTCGCCCCCCACACCCACCGGGGGATCAACCGCTATTACTGGAACCTCCAGCTGCGGCCGGCAGACCAACCCGTCGCTCCGGCGCAGGTCGGCAGACCGGGGAGCTTCCGAGGTCAAGAGGCCCAAGCAGGGAGCTACCGGGTGCGCCTCACGGCTCTCGGCCGAACCGTTGAAGGAAGCGTTTCCCTGCGGGAGGACCCCGACCTCCCCATCGCCGACGCCGATGTGGGCTGAACCCGGGCCGCGCGGCCTCGTAACCACACGGACGTCCACCGCAGGCGACGGGTCTCCGAACCACGTCTCGGTGCACACAAAAACTCGGACTGGAGCCGCTTGAGATGGATCTCGAGGAGCTGTTGCGCGACAGGGAGGAGGCCATCGTCGACCGGGCCCTCCAATCCATGGAGGGGGCCCGGTTGGCGCACTACACCGAGCTGGGAGCCGGCGAGACGCGCCACATGGTAACCGCTCTCTACGAAACCACCCGCAGGACGATCACCACCCGCCAGGCAGGACCCATGATGGCTCACGCAGACCGTGTAGCTGGAGAGCGTCACGCCGCTGGCTTCGATCTCCTGGAGGTCCAAACGGCCTTCAACGCCCTGGAGGAGTCGATCTGGAGGGAGGCCCTGGAGGCTCTACCACCCGACAGACAGGCCGAGGCCCTCGGCTTGATCTCCACTGCCCTGGGAATCGGGAAGGACGCCCTGGCCAGGGGGTATCTGACCCGGGCGACGAAGACGCGGACGCCCTCACTGGACCTCAGGGAGCTCTTCCAGGGTCTGTGAACCGGCCTGCAGGAGGGCTCCTCCGGGCGATGCGGACGCCCGCCCGCCGGGCTGGCCCCGGCCCCGCCCGGCCAATCCGTCCCCGTCCATCAACGCCAGGGCGCTCCCCGGCCATCCCAGCCCACTTCCTTCAGGATCATATTGTCGGGACGGGTCCCGGACTTCGGTTTGCCTGTCAGACCTTCCCGCCCTCCTCTTCGGAAGCGCCCCAGGCGATCCCATAAAGGTCGCTCCTCCTGTCATTCCAGGGCTGACTTGTCCCCGAGTACCGGTGCCGTCGAAGAAGCTCCAGGTCGACATCGGCCACCACCAGGGTTTCGATGTTCGGAGTGCATTCTGCAGCGATCCCGTCACGTGCAAAGGAAAAATCCAGGGGAGTGAAGATGCCCGACTGGGCATAGTGCACGTCCGCGTTAGGCACGAATGGCAGGTTTCCTGTGCACCCGGAAATGGCCACGAACACATCGTTCTCCACTGCCCTGGCTACGGCACAATACCGGGTTCGAAGGTAGCTGGTCCGATCGTCGGCGTTGAAAGGCACGAAGAGGATCTTCGCCCCCCGGGCTGCCGCGATTCTGGAGAGCTCCGGGAACGTGACATCGTAGGAAGGCAGGATGGCTACCTTCCCGCGATCGGTGTCGAAGACCTGGAATTCGTCTCCGGCTCCCAGTCCCCACCATCTCCGCTCGTCGGCGGTTACGTGAAGCTTGGGTTGGCGCTCGATGGTGCCGTCCCGGCGAAACAGGTACGCCACGTTGAACAAGCGGTCGCCCTCCAGCGTGAACTGGGATCCCCCGATCACGTTGATGTTGTACTTCACCGCAGACCGGGTGAAGAAGTCCAGATACGCAGGGGTTCGCTGGGCTAACATGCGCACGGCCTCCGCAGGTCGCTGTTCGGCTTCCAGGCCCAGGAGTTGGGTGGTAAGGAGCTCGGGGAAGAGCACGAAATCGACCTTGGAGTCCGCCGCAGCGTCCATGAAGTACTCGCACTGGGTGCAGAACTCCTCCCAACTGGCGATGGAACGGAGTTGGTATTGCACCGCGCAAAGGCGCACGACGGACACTTGGTGCCATTGTTTCCTGGGATCGCGCACATAGTCCAGGTTGGTCCACTCCAGGTGGGTGGCGTATCCTCTGGAAGCCCGATCTGACGGGAAGTAGCCGGGAATCAACTCTCGGAGGACAAAACCGTTGGCCACCTGGGTCGTGAGGACGGGATCATAGAGGCCTCGGTCTATGACTTTCTCCACGTATTCGCGGGCGGTCATCGTGTCCGGCTGATCTCCAAACCCCGGAATCCTCCCGCCGATCACGATACGCGCCAGGTTGAGCGTGCGGCAGAGGTCTTTTCGGGCGTTGTAGAGCCGACGGGCCAGGTGAAGGCCCCGGTACGCGGGGTCCACCATGATCTCGATCCCGTACAGCGTGTCTCCCTCGGAGGTGTGGTTCCGGATATAACCGGCGTCGGCCACCCGTTTCCAATCGTGCCATGCCTGGTATCGGTCGTATTCCACGACCAGGGAACTGGAGGAGGCCACCAGCCGCCCCTCATATTCGATCACCAGTTGTCCCTCTGGAAAGAGGGTCACCTGACTCTCGATCTGATCGCGCCCCCACGGCATCATTCCGGGAAAGCAGCGCTGTTGCATGGCGATCAGCTCGTCATAGTCGTCCGTGCTTAGCCGACGGACCTTGATCTGTTTCTCGAAGTCTTTGAGTCGTAGCTTTTCCCCGAGGCTGTCCCTCGGCCGTTCAGCACTCATCCGTCTGTCTCTCTCTGCCAGGAACGCTCCGCATGCTCATCGATTGCCACGTGCACCTGAACAACTACTACACCGGGGATAGCCACAATCGCCGCCCCACCGAAGAGAACGTGTCGAGACTCCTCGCCGCCATGGACGCCAACGGTGTGGACCACGCCGTCGTCCTCACGTCCTACAAGGTCGATCTGGATCGGCCCTCAGTCGAGCGCGTACTGGAAGCCCTGGCGGAAAACTCTCGAACCACGGTGGTGGAAGGTCTCCGATGGCGCAGCGAGTCGCGCACGGACCTGTTCCGAATGGAGGAACGGATCCGCGACGGACTGGTGAAGGGGATCAAGCTGTATCCCGGATACGACCTCTACGCCATCAACGATCCGTCGCTGGAATCGGTCTTCCGGATCGCCGAGAAGCACGATGTGCCCGTGATGATCCACTGTGGCGACACCTACGCCACGGGCGCGAAGGTTCGCCAGGCCCATCCTCTGCTGGTGGACGACGTGGCCGTTGACTATCCCAACGTCCGCTTCGTCATCTGCCATCTGGGCAATCCGTGGTTCCAGGATACGGCGGAAGTCCTCTACAAGAACGACAACGTGTTCGCCGACATTTCCGGCCTGACCCTGGGCGACTTCGACTACGCCTTCGAGAGATACCTGGTCACGAGGGTCAAGGACATGATCGCCTATATGGGCGACCCGGGCCGACAGATCATGTACGGGAGCGACTGGCCCCTCGTGGAGATGGGACCGTATGTGAAGTTCATGTCGGACTTGGAGTTTCCCGAGGAGGCCAGGGACAACATCGCCTGGAAGACCGCGGCCGAGCTCTTCAAGATCGATGTCTCTCGGGTGTCCTCCCCCCACCGTTGAAACCATCAAACGGCGATGACGCCAGCATCTGCCAGGGCATCGGTGCGGGACGATTCGTGCCCTGGGAGTCCCTCCAGGATATCCCGGGCGTGAGATCCCAGGTGCAGAGCCGGGGCAGGTCGTGAGCCGGCGGGCAGGCGTCGCGGTCCAACGACAGTTCCATGGAAGCAGAGGGCTGTCGTGACCGAGCTGTCCGGGTTCGACCCGGTGGTCGAGACTGCCGTCCTAACCCGGCTGCATCGCCATGACACAGGTGTTTTGACCCTCTAGGGCCGTAAAGTTGGCTTCCACGTGGACGTGGAGCTGCCGAGGGTCCGGAACACTGGCAAGGGTGTACGGGCCCTTTGTGTAGAGATCACCGAGGAAGGTGCCGTAGACCAGGTTTCGTGGATTATCCACCGCAAGGAGCAGCGTGGCGGCCGACGGCGTCCCCGGCACGAGCTCGAAGGGGATGCGCCCTCCTTCGGCCACCGCCCCCACGGTGGCTCTGACGCCGGTCAACTCAATCGTCACTGAACTGCTCTCACCGCCCTCCCCAGGCTTGGGGAGCGAGTCGAGGAGCGCGGACATGCTCAGCGCAAATTGGTTGTTCAGCATACCTACCACCTGGCGCACGGTTTCCACGTCTTTCGAGTTCCCGAGTCCGAGAAGCGCTTTGACCGCATCGCCCTCTTCGGAGAGGGTGTCGAACTCCTGGTCGAGTTTGTAGTCCCGCAGGCTCAGGGCGAAGTTGCCTGTGGCACGCGTCTCCTTCTTGATGAAGGCGGAGAAGCTGTCTCCGCCCTCGGGGGTGGAGTCCGGGTCGACGCCCATCATCCGCAGGATGCCCGGATCCACGAACATGCCGTCGACTGCGAAGTTGTAGTAGGCTACGTCGCCGAAGAAGGTGTCGTTGACGTCTCCGCTGACCTTCGCCCACATGGAGCAGGTTCGAGTTAGCCGCCGGAGGATGATTGTCAGGTCGAAGTCAAGGGGAGGAGACCCTCCCTTCTCGAGATATTCGGGCAGGGTGGCCACGTCTACTTTCATTCCATCAGCCGTCGTCGAACCGATCACGCCCTCGGGCATATCCAGAGAGAAGTGGAGGCCGACCCGGAAGTGGTCGGGGTCGCGGAGAACCATCCGATAGATGGTGCCCACGGGTAGGGCTTTGCTAGCGGCGCTGGGATCATCGCTGAGAGCCATTTCCCATCCCCATCCCGCAGCGTGCGCCCCCTCTGCAACCTCAGAATCTGTCCTGTCACTAAGAACCATGATCAACTCGACGGGCCCGGATCCGGTCACAGAGAAGATCCCCCCCGGGAAAAGGTACCCGTGTCCCGTAGGGACGACATAGTCGGCAAAGCGGGGGGACCCCGGCAGGAGGGAGGAGAGAAGGGGACGCACCACATTGTGGTAAACCGCCTCGGTGGTGAATTCCCGGCTGTCCTCGCCATCGGGAAGCTTCAGGTCTGGAGGGGACCCCTGGGCCGCTGCCGGAGAACACACGGCGGCTCCGGCCAGAGCTGCGAAAAGGACCAGGATAGGGGTTGACGCCGCCGTGTAGTTCATTGTCGCTCCTTGGGGGATCATCCAGTTCGGTTCCGTCCAACGCCACAGCAGGACCCGGATTCTTCCACTCGATATGGGCGCTGAATCGCGTGCGGGCCGTCGTCACCACTTCAGACCGCCCTCCACCTGTTAGAACGGAGGATGAAAGCAGGAGCCGCCACCTCCCCCGATCCCATGTCGATGGCGGTCTTCGACACGGTTCGACGTTCTAGTAGGTGAAGAGACGTTCCTTCCACATGTGAGGATGACATGTCAAGTTTTCTCGCCCTCGCCCGGCGTGCCGCTGCAGCGTACCTGGTCATGGGCCCGCTCCTCCTGACTCTTCCGTCCGCCGGGGAGGCGCAATCCGCATCGGAGATCCTCGACCAAGCCCTGGAGCGTTACGAGCAGCGCGCGGAGGGAATCGACGACTATACGGTCGTGCAGTCCACGGAAGGAGTCATGACCGGCATGGCCGGCGTCACCGACCAGAACACCATCACCATGTACTTCGAGAAGGCCATGGTGGATGGCCATCCAGTGTTCGTCCCCCACAACGCCGCCGTGGACAGCCTCGCAAAGGTGCAGGAGCGGGCGGGGATGAACCGCTCACCCTCCGAAACCCTTCGGGCCATGAAGGAACACGCAAGGTTGGACGGCACCGATGCCGTCGACGGCCATGAATGCTGGGTCTTCCACGTGGACGATCCCGAGGCCCTCACCCAGCTGCAGCAGTCCGGCGGCGAGAATGCAGTGAAACTGCAGGCCATGAGCATGTGTCTGGACAAGGAGGACTATGTGCCTCGGCGCCTGATCGTGGAGGGCGAATCGTCGATGAACGGGGAGACCCGACCCCTCACCATTACGACCCTCATGTCGGATTACCGCGAGGTGGACGGACTCCTGCAGGCGTACAAGACCCAGATCAGCATGTCTGGGATCTCCTCCAGCACCATGTCGCCGGAGGAGAGGGAGAAGACCCGCGCGCAGCTGGCAGATGCCAGGGCCCAGTTGGCGGATATGCCCGAAGCCCAGCGTGCCATGGTGGAGAAGATGATGGGCGGGCAGATCGAAAAGCTGGAGAAGATGCTGGCCGACGATGCCCTTACCTTCACTTTCGTGGTTCAGGAGGTGAAGGTGAACGCGGGTCCGCCCGACAAGGGAGGCGGCGGAGCCCGGTGAGGCAGTCCACTACTCACCCCCTCCACCTCCCTACCGTTTCTCCCCTGGAAGGAGGTGTTCGAACCGTTGGGCGTCGGCCTCGAGGCCCGCCTCCCGGAGTACCAACACCAGCGGGCCGACCTGCTGGGCCAGGTCGGGACTCAGAACCCGCCCCTCTCGGTCGTAGGTCTCCCGCAGGACCTCATAGAAGGAATCCAGAGCCTCCCGGGCCTCTGGATCGTCGTCGGCCAGAATCTGGCCCACTCGATACGTGACCGCCGCGAAGGCGGTCCAGTTATGGTCTTCTCCCAGCAGTTCCGTGTAAACCTCCAGTCCCGCGCGGATGGCCTCATTTGCCTCCCGGGGCCGATGGGCGCGGAGGAGAGCCCTTCCCAACGCCATCTCGGCGTTCCCCACCCTCCAATGCCCGTCCGGCCACTGGGCCTTCGCTGCCTCCACATTGTCTGAGAGGATTACCAATGCCTCGTCGATACGACCCATGAAGCTGAGTGCCGAGGCGCGGTTGTTGGCCACCATGAGAGAGTTCGGGTGCCCCCGTCCGTAGAGGTCTGCCAGGATGTTCAGGGCCTCTCCATAGAGGACCTCGGCAGTCTGGTAATCTTCCTGGACCCGACGAAGGTAGGCCAGGTTGTTCAGGTGAAGGGCGAGGTCTCCATCGGTCATCCCTGGAAGATCTCGGGCCTCGGGAATGGCAAGGGAATAGAGGGAGTCGGCCTCCTGGAGCTCTCCTTGAGCCCGGAGCACAAAGGCCAATCCCAGGGCCGCATGAATCGAGACGGGACTACTCCGTCTCGCCGGGCCGGCGATCCTCACCGCTTCACGTAGGAGGGCCTCCGCCGAGTCGGGCTGTCCCAACTCCCGGACAGTCCCCCCCTCCCCGATGAGGACTTCCGCCACCCGCGCATCGTCAGAGCCCCAGAGACTCCGGCGGATCGCCAGGGCTCTCCGAAAGTTGGGTAGCGCGGCCGAGTACTCCCGGTTGACCCCCTGGGTGGTGGCGAGATCCAGGAGGACCCGCGCTACCTCCTCACTCTCGTCGCCGTGAACGGCTACCATGATCTCCAGGGCCTTTTCGTAGAGTGCCGTACCTTCGTCCAGCAGGCCCAGGTTGAAGTGGGCTCCTCCCATGATTGCGTACAGTTCGGCTTGGACCTCCGGCCGATCGGAAAATTCCGAGCCCACGCGCTCGGTACCCCAGGCCAGGAGTTCCCGCGCCGTAAGTGTATCGGAAGGGGCTTGGGCCGGGTCCCGCCCGCGAAAGACATCCGCCAAGAAGTCGATAACCACCTGTTTGTCCTCAGCCGCCACGGTGGCTCTGGCCGCCGCCTCGTTGGCCCGGTCCCGCTCCTCCCGCATGTGTCTTTGCTGCAGGGCCAGAAGGGCCGAGGAGCCTGACAAGATCAGCACAATCGCCGCCGTTGCCCCAACTCCAATCCGATGCCGGCCCAGGAACTTCCGAGCCCGGTACGCCCCCATGCCCTCTCGGGCTCGAACCGGGAACCCGGTTCGGAAGCGGTCCAGGTCGTCCATCATGGCCTGAACCGAGGGGAACCGATCTTCAGGATTCTTCCTCAAGCACTTGGCCACGATGGCGTCCAGATCCCCTTCGATCTCTCGCCGCAGGCGATCTGGCGTCGTGCGGCGTCTCCGAGCAATAGCCTCGGCCGAGGGTCCGGGTAACGAGGTTTCGGGGTTCGAGGAGATCTTGGATTCACTCACCGCTGCCGAGGGGAGGATTGGCACTTCTTCGCAGATCGCCCGACCCACCTCGAAGTCCGAGATCTCCGGCCCGCCAAACGGCCGGCGTCCTGTGAGAAGCTCGTAGAGAAGAACGCCTAGCGCATGGACGTCGGTGGCCGTTGTCACCGCCAGCCCACGTACCTGTTCCGGCGAAGCATACTCGGGGGTCATCCACCGGGTGAAGGCTCGGGATTCCGGGTCCGGTTCCTGTGCCTGGTGGTCTCCCAGGAGCTTTGCGATGCCGAAGTCCAGTAGTTTTACGGCTCCGTCCTCTTTGCCCACCAGCACGTTCGATGGTTTGATATCCCGGTGGACCACCAACCGGGTGTGAGCGTACTGGACGGCAGCCGCAACATCCTGGAACAGCTCAACGCGCTCGGTGACGGTGAGGGCTCTGTTGTCGGCCCATGTCGTGATGGGGTCCCCTTCAACTCTCTCCATGACAAGGAAAGGGCGCCCGTCGGAAGTAGATCCTCCGTCGAGAAGACGAGAGATGCTGGGATGTTCTAGAGACGACAGGATCTGGCGTTCGGCAAGGAACCGCCGTTTGAGGTCCTCGGTGCTGACCCCCCGGAGCAGTTTGACGGCAACGGTACTTTGAAATGCCCCATCGGCCCGCTCGGCCTCGAACACGGTGGCCATGCCTCCGTGCCCCAACTCGCGCATCAGCCTGTAACGACCGACCAGGTCACCTGCGAGCCCACGTCGGCTCAGGTGCGGCTTCGGCTCCAGCTCCGGAAAAAGCCGCGCGAAGAAGGGCCGGGCCCGGTCCCGCCAGTTGTTCCGGGGAAGATTCCGTCGATTCCAGGAGAACCGACAAGGTCTCGAAGAGTTCCCGATCCTCCCTGCATGTAGAGGCCAGGAACTCTCGACGCTCCCCGGGGGGCTGCTCCAGAACCCGCCGGAACAGGTCGTCCACCTCGTCCCAGCGCTCAAGCACTACGTCCCTGGCCGGTCGACCCATGGACTTCTTCTCCTTTCCAGCCTCTCCAGCTTTCGGTCGAACCCGATGGCGCCCGGCCGAACCCGATGGCGCCCGGCCGAACCCGAGGAAGCCCGGCCGAACCCGGCCGGAACCGGTCAGCCCCGGTCCGCCGAACTCCCCATGTCCTCCGGATCGGAGTCCGCAGGTCCCAGAAGATGCACGAGGTAGGCCCGGGCCCGGGACCATTCCCTTTCGACCGTCCGGGGTGACACGGAAATGGCCTCAGCTGTCTCTGGAACGGAAAGTCCCCCAAAAAACCGACATTCGGCAATCTTCGCCATGCGAGGGTCTCGGGCTTCCAGCTTGGTGAGGGCCTCGTCCAGAGCCAGGACCTCGGTGAGTTCCTTGTCCACGGCTGCCATCTCCGGAGTGAGGGGCACCTGGACGCGGCCTCCTCCCCTCTTTCTTGCCCCTCGCTCCCTGGCGTAATCGATGAGGATCCTCCTCATAGCCTTGGAACAAAAGGCAAAGAACTGAGCCCTCCCCTTCCACTCGGCGTCTTCTACCGCTGCGAGTTTCAGGTAGGCCTCATGGACCAACGCCGTGGTATTGAACGTCTCACGGCCATCAACCCGCCTCACGTGGCTGTGGGCGATGCGACGGAGATCGCCGTACACCAACTCAATGAGCCGCTCGAAGGCCTCCTCGTCTCCTTCACTCCAGAGGCGAGCGAGCCGGGTAATGTTCCCTTCGTTCGGTGTCATGGCTCCGGGGCTCCCACGATAGCCCCCTGCCGAGAGAGGACGACGCCAAGGCGCAAGGCTGGGATCGAAACCATCACGAAGCTTCGGGCCAGCCGGCCAGCCCTGCGAGTAAGGGATCGCAAGTGCCGACCCTGAGAGGTGAGAAAAGTTCCGCGAAGATGGCGGCACACCGGAGGGTCTTCCGTTTCAGCTTTCAGAGCCCCCTGAACGGCGGAGGCCCATCGTCGCACGTCCCACATCGCCGGAGAGTTCCACATGTCGCACTCGTACCGCAACGCCCTCGTCGCCGCGGCCGTCCTGTTCAGCGTGAGTTGTTCGGATTCGGCCATCCGCCCTGAACCGGGCCTATCCGACGAAGAGGAGGTGGACGCTTCCGCGACTCTCCAGACGTATCCCGAGGCCATGGAGGTGATTCCGTCCAAGCCTGCGGTTTGCGGGGAACCCACGGTGACAGGTCTCATGCTCGGACCGGATTTTCAGACCGGCACCGTCGAGGTAGCCAACGACGGATCCAGTCTCTATGTCACTTTCCACTCCGACCACGGGCGCCCCATCCTGGCCACGGCCGTCTTCGCAGGGAATTCCCCCGAGGATATCCCCACGAGCCGGTTCGGAACGCCCCGCCTTCTGAGGTTCCCCTACAAGAGCGGGCACCCGCTGGGCACCACGGAGGTGGTGTGGCAGATCCCGCTGGCGGGGCTGACCGGGCCTGGGGTGGTGATCGCGGCCTTCGCCCAGGTGGGACTGTGGCCCTCGTGGGGGGCCGGTGAGCCTATCAATCCGGATTTCGGACTGGCCATGTACTTCATGCACACCGTGACTCCCTGCTCCTCCGGGACTGTGGGACCGGAGGGTGGGGACGTATCCACGCCCTTCGGCGAGGCCAGTATCCAGATTCCGGCCGGCGCGCTCACAGAAGCTTCGAATATCACCATAGAGCCCGCTACCTATCAGGACCTGTTGGATCACATCGCGAGCCGGAGTGCACCTGCTCAGGCTGCCGCGGGGATGCTGACCGTGGACCCCCTTCCCTCCATCGAGGGACTGACGCCCATCGCCAACACCATCTGGGACTTCGGCCCTGACGGTCAGGAATTCCAGACACCGGTCAACGTCACCCTGTCCTACGACGAAGCCCTGATCCCCGACGGGGTGAAGGAAGAGGAACTCGGGGTGTTCGTCATCAACGGGATCATTCCCTACCTGCCTTTGCCCAGCATGGTGGATCCCGTGGCGAACACGGTGACGGCCCAAGCCGAGCACTTCAGCTTCTTTTTCGTTGGGTACCTCGACGTCCAGACCACCGATCTGGCGGTGACCGGGGCCACGGCCGTGAACGATGGAATCCCGATTGGCTCCGAAGTGCAATACGCCGCCACCGTGGAGAATTTCGGCCCCGAAGACGTCTCGGGCGTCCAGGTGCTCTATGAGATCACCGGCGACGCGCTTCTGAGCCCCCTCTCCCAAGGGTGCGTCGAGGAAGCCGATCCGGCTCCCGCCGATCTGGCCGTACGGTGTGATGTGGGGTCGATTCCAGCCTATCAGCAGGCTGGTGCCCCTGCAGCGGTCTTCACTGTGGAAGGCCCGGGTATCGTCGACATCAGGGTCACCTCCCAGTTCCCGGGGGTGGACACGAACCCCATCAACGACGGTTTCGAGGACAGCTTCCGAGCCGGACCCCTGACCGATCTGAGCGTCACCGCCACCGTATCCAACGACAGCCAGCCCGTGGGCGTCGAAGTCGGTTTCACGCCCTTCGTCACGAATAACGGACCGGAAAGCGTGGACGGCGTCTCCATCGCCTACCAGGTCTTCGGCGACGTGGTAGCGGGCTCGTTCGACGAGGCCTGCGTCGAGGACCCGAATCCCATCTTCGGCGACGTATACATTTCCTGCGACGTGGGCGCCGTCACGGCCAACCATTCCGCTGCGGCACCGGAAGCGTCCTTCGTGGCCCAGGCCCCCGGAGAGTACGAGGTTTGGATTACCCCACACTTCGAGGGAACCGATCCCGATCCGGACAACGATCGCTACACACACACCTTCACGGCCCTGGATGCCGCCCTGGAGGCCGACCTTTCGGTCACCGGTCTGGCCGAGTCGGCCGACCCCATCGAGCTGGGTCAGAGCGTGGAATACACTGCCACGGTCCAGAACCTGGGACCGAATGGGGTATCAGAAGCCGTGGTCTTCTACATCGGCTTCGGAGACGTGGAGGTAGGACCTTTGAGTGGAGGGTGCTCGGAGATCCCCATCCCACCGGTGGGACAGGCGGAGATCCAATGCCCCGTCGGGACCCTCGCTTCCGGGGGCTCTACCCAGGCGCCATCGGGGATCTTCGTGCCCGGATCCACGGGTGAGTTCACGGTCTGGTCGAGTCCCGGATCGGAAGCCACGGACCCAGATATCGACAACAACCGTTTCGAGGAGAGCTTCACCGTCGTCTCTCCCCAGGCTGATCTGTTCCTGCAGAACCTCACTGACAGCCCGGATCCGGCGCCCGTCGGCGAGAACGTCGTGTACTCCGTTCAGGTGGGCCTCGACGCAGAGACCCTCCAGCCGGTAGACGGGGCCAGACTGGTCCTCGATCCGGATGGAGATGCGTCTTTCGTGTCGTCTACCGAGGACGGGTGCTCGGAAACGCCCCTGGGCGTGGCCTGTCCCATGCCCACCTTGGAACCCGGTGCCACCCATGATGTGGAGATCACCCTGCTGCCGAACCCGGGAGTGACGCAGCTGACCGTGACGGCCAGGGTCAATGGTCCCCCTGGGGTTTCGGATCCCGACCAATCCGACAACACGCGTTTTGAGACCACCACCGTGGGAGCCTCCAGTGGCGCCGACCTGACCGTTTCGGAGTTGGCGGAGTCTGCCGATCCCATCGGGGTGGGGCAGTCCGTGACGTACCAGGGCACTCTCGAGAATCTCGGGCCGGAAGGGGTCACAGACGCCGCGGCCATCTACCGCGTCGTCGGATTCTCAGAGGGGAATGTAGAGGCGGGGCCCCTGGAGCCTGGATGCACTCCGACTTCGGCCGGGCCCACACTCCTGATTGCCTGTGCCGTAGGTGAGATCGCGGCTCAGGACGTGGTGGTGGCGCCTGCGGCGACCTTTGTTCTTCACGCGCCTGGTGTGTTCACCGTCCAGGTCGATCCATTTTCCTCCATCACAGATCCTGATCCGGCCAATAACCAATCCCAAACCACGCTCACCGTGGTGGGAGCCACGGCCGATCTGCGGGTGGACCGATTGACCGACACCCCCGATCCCGTCCCCGCTGGCGGGGGCGACGTGACGTACGAGGTGGACGTCATCGCGGCCGGGGCAACGGTGCCTGTAGAAGGCGCGAGGTTGGATCTGAAGTTCAACGGCTCGTTCAATCTGGTGAGCTCAACCCACACCTGCGACCCCATCATCGGGGGCCTTCGGTGCGCCCTGGGTACTCTTCAACCCGACGTCGTCGTTACGGAACAGTTCGTCGTGAACCTGACCGCGCAGGGCACGTTCACGGTAGAGGCCGAGATCCTGAATCCACCGGGTGGGACCCTCAACGACCCGGACCCGACCAACAACTCCATGACGGAAACGACGACGGTCGGGTCGGGAGGGAACGTCATCTCCGTGGGCCAGGTTCTGGAGGTCCAGGGCCCGACCGTGGTGTCAGGAGAGCCGCCGGACACGGTCTGGTATGCCTTCGAGACTACGGCGGTGAGCCAGGACCGGAGGATTCACCTCTCCAGGATCACCAACGTCAACGGATATGGCCAACTCCTCCTGTTCAGTGGAACCGACCAACTGTTCCCCACCACCTCCGGCGGACGAACCGACCTCCGCATGTCGGCCAACGAGGTGGTGCACCTGGGCCCGGTGGGGAACTACCGGCTTGGGATTGCGGGATCGTCAGGGACCTATCGCCTCGGGCTCGGCACGGGCATACCGCGCCTCGATGGCTCCTACGGGACCCGGGGAACCGGCGTGATCCTGGGAGATTACCCTTCGGACTTCGTGGAGATGCAGCTCCTGGGTGACGACGTCGTCCTGGTGGGGTGGGACGCCCTTATGCGTTACGACGACACCGGGGTCCTGGACGCATCCTTCGGCACCGGGGGCGAAGTGGATCTCCCCTCTCTTCTGGGGGCCGGCGGGACCGGCCTTCGGATCCAGCCCGATGGGAAGATCGTGGTCGCCGCCAGGAGCGGGGTGTACCCCTATCCCTGGGTCGTGGCCCGGTTCGACGGTAACGGAACCCTGGATTCGAGCTTCGGCACCGGTGGAATCGTTCAGGTCAGCCCGGGAGGTTCCAGGTCGGGGGCCACCCCTCTGGGTATACGCTTCCAGCAGAACGGCGCCGATCTGGACATTGTTGTGGTGGGTGAAGCTGGGGACCTGCAGAACAAGTTGGGAATCGTCCGTCTGAATCCCGACGGTAGCCTGGACACCGGGTTCGGCGTGGCTGGAAAGGTCTTTGAGAACCAAGCCATGACCCCCCTGGCCATGGACATTCAGTCCGATGGGAAGATCCTGGTACAGGGCTCTTCAGAGGTTCTCCGCTATACGCGAGATGGGGCCTTGGACGGGAGCTTCGCAACGAATGGACGGTGGGATCTTCCCATCAGCACGCAGATTCGCGGAATTCGGGTACTTCCAGACGACGACATTCTGGTGATGGGGGAGCTATCAGAGGATGCCTTCATCTACCGTCTGACTTCCGACGGGGCCCTCGACGGGACCTTCGCCGGCACAGGCATGGCCACGTACGACTTCGGCTTGAAAGACCGGTTCATCGCGGCCACCCAGGACGCATCGGGTAGGTTGATCCTAGTGGGCCACCAGCGCACGCCTGAGGACTGGGCGGAGTTTCTGGTGGTACGGATGCTCGGCGACGGAACCCTGGACCCGGATTTTGGCCACGGCGGCTACGTCCTCGAGCATCGGGTGGACGAGGCCCGGGACGTGGAGTTCGACACCCAGGGCCGTCTCCTGATCGGCGGAAAAGCGGTGGACGGCTCGGATGATCGAATCCAGCTGACGCGGCACATCATGAACTGATCAGCACCCAACCGTTTGTCGACTTTCCGGCCGGGGCCCACCGTCGGGCCCCGGCTTCCCATCGACTCTGAACCGAGCCACGCCTCTGCCGCCTGAGACTCCTGCCCGGACCCAGCCGCCGGAAGGGAGCGCCGATGTCGGTAAGCGTCCGCTGAACCCACGTTTCGCCGGGTAATCTGAGGAGCCATCCTCCCGGGTCCGAGATTGTTGAGCGTGGGACCGAGGAGAAAGAGATGGCATCCAGGAAGAAGGACGTGGCCACGGTGGCCGCTCTGCGGTACTGGCAGGCGGAAGACGCGCGGGTGGTAGTGGAGGCGTGGAAGGAGAGCGGTGAGCGCCTTACGGTGTTCGCCCGGCGTCACGGCATCAGGCCCCGGAGACTGAGCCAATGGGCCACCCGGCTGGAGGCCTCGAGCGAGGAGATCAGCTTCCATCCGGTGCGAGTGGTGCAGGCATCCTCGGAGGAGCGGGCCCAGCGTGATCCCATCGAGATCGTGATGGGAGAGGGGTGGACGGTGCGAGTGCCGCCCGGCTTCCACATCGAAGACCTGGAGCGAGTGCTCAGTCTGCTCAGTGTGCTGGAGGGCAGTGCGGGATGTTGATGACGCTGCCGAGCGCGGTGCGGATCTACCTGGCCACCGAGCCGGTGGACCTGAGGCGGGGCTTCGATGGGTTGGCGGCAGCGACCCGGACCCTGATCGGGCTCGATCCGTTGTGTGGACATGTGTTCGTGTTCGTGAACCCTCGTCGCAACCGGGTGAAGCTGCTGGCCTGGGACCGCACAGGCTACGTGCTGCTCTACAAACGTCTCGAGAAGGGAACCTTCAAGATGCCGACCCAGCCCCTGCCGGGGCAGACGCACGTGGAGGTGGACGCGGGCGAGCTGGGCCTCATGCTGGAGGGGCTGGACCTGAGGAAGGCCCGGCGCCGGAAGCGGTGGCGGCCGTTGTCCCCGCCAGCCGTAGCCGGGTCCCTATCTACCCCTGCTTCCGCTGCTCCCGCTCCACCTCCCTGAGGATGGAATCAGCCTCGGTGGAGAGGTCATAGAGTTCGGCGACGATCTCCTCGAAGTGTTTGCTGTTGGCCATCCACTCCTCGTAGCGGCGGAGCTGATCCTCCTGGAGCGTGCGGCTCACGGTCTTGCCCTTGACCTTGGAGGTCCACTGCCAGTAGGGGCCGTGGCGGCGGTCGGGATCGGCGTGGCGAGCACAGCCTGCAGAGCTGCACTCCTTGTAGCGGCAGAGCACGCTCCCCTTGAGGAGGAAGCCGAGCTAGGCGAGCTCGGCGGCCCGTTCGTGGAAGCGGGCCTTGAGGCGCGCGAGCTGGCGTTCGTGGTGGGCGGCCATGGGTCATTCTCCTTGTAACAAGTGCAAGAGGGGTCTTGCGCGACTGCTCCCGGTAGAGTCCCCTGCAGGCTATGAGCCATCGCAACCCCCTACACTACCCTGAGGGCGGCGCCCGCGCCGCCGAGCCGGCCTTCGAGCAGGTCAAGGAAGCGGCCCAGGCCATGATAGCCGAGGGGCGGGGAGAGGAGGCCTTCGACTTCCTCCTCTCCGCCCTGGCCGCCGTTCTGAAGGAGAGCCGGGAGCTGGAGCTCCTGTTGGCCAAGCTCCGCCGGGTAGGCCGTAGCTCCGAGCGGGTGGATCCCGGCCAGCTGGCGCTTCTGTTCGAGGAGCTCGTCAGCCAGCTCGAACCGGGGGCCGGAGCCCCCGACCTGGAGGCCGAGGCCCGGGAGGACACCGAGATGGAGCAGCAGATCGAGGAGGCCCGGCAGGCCAGCGCCGAGCGTCGGGGTGGCTCGAAGAAGGAGCGTTCCACCTGGCGCACCGAGGGGGTGAGGCGGGAGGTTCACACCGTGCCGGTGGGACCCGAAGAACGCACCTGCGTGCGGTGCGGGCAACCCAAGTACAAGATCGGCGAGGACGTGAGCCACCTGCTCGAGTACGTCCCGTCCCACTTCGTCGAGCACGAGTACCGCCTGGAGAAGTGGGCCTGCCGGAGCTGCAAGCGGGGCGTCACCACGGCCCCGGGTCCGGCGAAGGTGTTGGAGCGCAGCGCGGCGGGCGCCTCGGTGCTCGCCCACGCAGTGGTGAGCAAGTACGCGGACCACACCCCCCTGCACGGGCTCCACCGCATCTGGGACCGGAGCGGCGCCCAGCTCCCGGTCTCCACGCTCGCGGACTGGATGGCGGGGGTGGCCGAGCGGGTGCAGCCCCTGGTCGATCGCATCGCCTCCCGCATCCTCAAGGAGGCCTACGTCGTGGGCACCGATGCCACGGGCCTGCCGGTGCTCGACTCCTCCCGTGCCGAGAACATCCAGCGGGGCACCATCTGGGCGTATGTGGGCGACGGCAAGGACGTTGTGTTCCGCTACACGCCCACCGGGGAGGGAGCTACCGGTCCCTGGAAGTTCCTGGCTGGCCGTAGGGGCTACATCCAGGCCGATGCCTCGAGCGTCTTCGACCGGCTCTTCAACGGGCAGGTGGCCTCGGCCGTGGAGGTCGGTTGCTGGGCCCACGCCCGCCGCCGGTTCGTCGCCCTCCAGGATACCGACTGCCGGGTGGCCTACCCCATCAAGCTCATCGGACGCCTCTACCGCATCGAGCATCTGGCGGACCTGAAGGAGCTGGCGCCCCAGGAGCGGGCGGCGCTACGTGGTGAGCGGTCCCGCGGCGCCCTGGACACCCTCCACGGCCGGCTGGTCGCGAGCTTGGCGAAGGAGCCTCCAGCCAGCAACTTCGCCAAGGCCTGCGGCTACATCATCAATCAGTGGGAGGCACTGACCCGCTTCCTCGAGGACGGCCGCCTCGGGCTGGACAACAACCCGGTGGAACGCCAGCTCCGCGACATCGCCCTCGGCCGCAAGAACTTCCTCTTCGCGGGCTCCCACGCGGCGGGCCAGCGTACGGCCACGCTCTACAGCTTGCTGCGCACAGCGGCCCAACACGGGGTCCCCCCCTACCCTACCTCACCGATGTCCTCCAGCATCTGGCCGAGGGCTGGGACCACAACCGGCTGGACGAGCTGCTGCCCGACCGCTGGCACCCCAGCAGGTCGCCTCCCTGACCCCCCCCACTCTCCGCAGCTCCCGCCCTACGAGCTCGCGTCGGGCAGGGACTCCCGTCCCCGAGATCTCGAACCGTTGAACGCGTGAAGGGCAGGTAGGTCAGGCCGTTACGGGCCCAGGAGAACGTCATGGCACCTCCCCCCGGGGCCCTCAGGGAACTGGAGCCCAGGTCTCCCTGGGCACCGAACCATCCGGGCTGGTCTCCTCGGAGATGGTTCATAAGCTGCTCGCCCACTACCTCGCCCCCTGGGATGAGCGGACGCTTACACCTTCGCCCCGCCTTGTGCTTCGCACCGCAGTCGCCACTCCCATCCTCCACTCCCGCGGGTCGCGTCCCCCCCGACGGCAGGCGGAGGGATGGACCTTGATAGAAGCTCTTGACCGGACCCGCTCGAAGTGCGACCTGCAACGAAGAGGGTGCACACTCTGAACGGTGGGGGTTCCGATGCTCATGCTCACCGAGCGCCATGCCAGGCACATCCGGGGCATACTCTCCTGTTTCGATCGCATGCTCATCATGGGGACGCTCCCCGACATTGCCCACGCGAAGGCGTTCACGCGCGAGCTCAACCGGCGCCGCATCCGGATCTTCGAGTTCCCCCAGTTCGCCCAGGGATTGCGGGACCGGATCCGGGATAATGCCGAGCGGCTCGCCACCGAGAACGGCATCGAGATCGAGTTCATCAAAAGGATCGGCGCCTTCCGCAAGGAGGACCGCGTCCAGAAGATCGTGGCCGAGCGCGGCACCCACCCAGGGCTGGTGCACATCTTCAGCGCCATGGAGAGTTGCCCCTCGTTCAAGCCATGGCACGACAAGCCGTCGGGCAAGACGTTCCTGCTTCCCGACAGCGGACGCTGCCTCCACTACTACTTCTACTTCATCGACGCCGAGCTTGGACTGTGTCACCTGCGGGTGCCCACCTGGGCGCCCTACCGACTTCAGTTCTGCATGAACGGCCACAACTGGTTGGCGTCCAGGCTGGGGGCCGAAGGGATCGGCTTCAAGAAGGTCGACAACGCCTTCGTCGACATCGACGACTTCGAGGCTGCCCAGCAGATCGCTGACGGCTTCCATCCCAAGGTGCTGCACCGCAAGCTGGAGCGCTTCGTCGAGACGTTCTGTCCGGTGGCCTCTGAGTTCGCGGCGGGCTACCACTGGAGCCTCATGCAACTGGAGTACGCCACCGACATCGTCTTTTCCAGCGCAGACGTCCTGAAACCGCTCTACGAGCAACTGGTGCGGACGGCCGTCCACGCGGTGAAGGCCGAGCAGGTGGCCACCTTCCTGGGCAAGAAGCTCGACCCCCGCTACCTCGGTGAGGTAGGCAACGACTTCAACACCCGTATCCAGGGCACCCGCGTCCGGCATCAGATGGGCCGCGTTGCCCTCAAGATGTACGATAAGTTCGGCTACGTGCTCCGCATCGAGACCGTGGTCAATGATGTCTCCTTCTTCAAGCACCACCGAACGGTGGAACACCGCGACGGAACACGGGAGAAGAAGCTCGCTCCCGTCCAGAAGACGATCTACAGCTTGGGCGTCATGGCCGAGCTGCTCGGTGCAGCGAATCGCCGCTACCTGGAATTCCTTTCGAGTCTCGACGACGATAGCGAAGGGCGTCGGAAACTGGAGCGGCTCTCGGGCCCCGTCCGGGACCACAACCGAAGCTACCGGGGCATCAACTTCTTTGATGCCCTCGACCTCGACCTCTTCGTGTCCATCGTCCGTGGTGAGTTCAACATCCACGGCTTTCAAGTGCGGGATCTGCGTCGCCTCCTGCCTCATCTCACAAGCCCTCAACTCTCCCGGCTCGTGAAGAGGCTGCGCATGCACAGGCTCGTGAAGAAGGTCCATGGCACGTACAGGTACTACCTGACCCGCCTCGGGCGACGGGTCATCGCCGCTGCCCTCCGGCTCCGCGAGGACATCGTGATTCCAGCGCTGGCTGGACTCCCGGCGTGAATATCAACCATGATTTATAGTCGTCTTGCGTAGGATTTCACTGGTAAGGGACTATAGTGGTGGGAACCGGGAACCGCTCCCCACCCCCCTTCCGCGCCGACCGAGCGGAAAGGGGGCGCCCCGCCCCGAGGACCCACATGCCCCTGGACCTCGACCGGCAGCGCAACCCCGCCACGGCCCACCGGACCCCCCGGTCCACCCACCAATAACCACGCCCTCCCCCACATCAAAGAGCGCGCTCACGCTCAGGAGTTCACCCACTCAGCGACCCTCTTCGCAAAACACTTTCGAGCTGATGGAATTGCGGGTAGGCTTCAGGAGGAATTCGTTACCACAAACAACGATGGGCAGAGGGGAGGAGCGGAGAGGGTTCCGGGCTAAGGTTCTTCCCGAAGGTAGTCCCCGGGTTTGACGATCCACACGCCGAGGATCTGGCGTCCGAAGTACTGTCCGAAGTGTCTCTGATCTCCGGTAATCAGATGCGTTGCCCCGCTGGCCAGAGCACCACCTAGGATCGGCCAATCCTTCTCGGGTAGCTCAATCCCTCCCCGTCGTTCCGGCGGCAACATCAGCGCCTCACCAATCTCCAACTCCCCAAGGAGTTCTTCCAGCCGGGCTTTTTGCCCCGGATTCTCCAGGTTCCGCTGGGCCTCTTGAACAGCAAAGCTGGAGGTGACCAAGGCCACCCTCTTGAGTTGCCACAACCGGGCCACACCTGCGGCGGGGCGATAGGCCGCAGAAAACAGGACATTCGCATCGAGGAATAGGCGATCCAAGGGAGGACGTCCTCAGGGCTGAGCGTGGGGGATTGAATCCGGATCCAACCCAAGGCCAACCACCTCTTTCCTGGCTCGGGCATAGTCCTCCTGGTCTACGGCATTGTTTAGAAGGAATTCTGCTTTCCGCTCCGGGGAATAGATCTCCAGGGCTATGGTGACTGCAGGGCGAATCAGGATTCCTTCCTGTGTTTCCTCCGCGATAACCTCCGAGCCCTCCGCAAGCCCAAAACGCCTACGCAGCGCCGCAGGGATGACGAACGTCCCCCGTTTTCCAATCCTACTCGATTCCGTGACTGGCATTTCTCCTCCTCGGTATATCTGGATATCAGATACTCAGATCTCGACGTCAAGTTCCCCAGATCTCCCTCGGATGCTGGGGGACGGCCTTGAAGTTCGTTTGGAGGTCTGGGCGTTGTTTGTGGTAACGCCCGGCTCGCCCGCACGGGCCTAATGGTCACGCTTCCGCTCTCAGCACCTGTGGCAGTATCCTGGTAGGCATCGGCCCGGCCGCTTCGCGGACCTTCGCCGCGGTAACACTCCTGAGGAAACGGTGGCAAGGTGGGCGGCTCGGTCGGGAGCCGTTTGGGTCGTTACCACACAACTCGGCCCAAGGAGTGGTCGAGAGAGTCGGGGGCGCACTTCTTAGGGTTTGTTCACACTAACTGAGGCCGGAGGGCCTCAGCGATCAAGGCAAGGTGAATGAAGGCGGCGAACATGACGTCCAACTTGTCGAACCGGGAGAAGACCCTGCGATAGGCCTCCAGCCGGCGGAAGAGGCGCTCGATCTCATTGCGACGACGGTACAGTTGTTCATTCAAGGACCAGGGCTTAGGCCGGGTGATCTTGGGAGGAACAACGGGAGTAAAGCCAAGATCAAAGGCCAGTTGCCGTGTCTGGTTCCCTTCGTAGGCCCGATCCATGATGAGCGCCAGTTCGTGCTCCTGCTGCGGCAAGTCCCGAATGAGCTCTCGACCTGCCGGTCCGTCTCCCCATTGGCCGGGGGTCAGCGAGAAACTCATAGCACGCCGATCATCCGCGGCAACCATATGAATCTTGGTGCTCCACCCCCCTCGGGAGCGTCCGATGGACTGCGGTCCGTCTTTTTTTCCGCCCCCGTCCCATCGGGATGAACCTGGACGATCGTGCTGTCGACACAAAGCGACTCGACCTTGATCCGGATGATCTCCTCTTCCTGCAGGGCGGTGAAGACCCGGTCCAACACACCTGCCTTCGCCCACCGGTTCATCCGGGTGTAGATCGTGTGCCACCTTCCGAATCGCTTCGGCACGCTACGCCACTTGCAGCCGTTCTCCGCCACGTACAGAATGGCGTTCAGCACGTCCCGGTTGGAGATCTTGACGTTTCCCCGCTGCGTGGGGAAACATCCCTCGATCCGCTGGAACTGCTCTTCGGTAATGTACATGCTGGAACATACCACATTACCCCATAGTGTGAACATGCCCTAGTTGATGGGGCGTGGGGGAACATCAATGACGCTGCCATGTATAGGAAGAACCACCCTGAGCCGACCGGGCATTGGATAGGGGACTTCTGGGGTATGGGCGGGAATCGCTTTGGACTACTTCCACGAGATCTATGTCTGGGGGTTCTCAATCGAAACGCGAGGTTGAAGATGTCAATCAGACTTCGGGTTTCTTCTCGGGTTCTTTCATGGATGTGTTTCGAACCGGCGGTGGCCTACCTCGTAATCGCGGGGCTGTCTCCCGGCAGTGTCTCGGCCCAAGTCGAGACCCATCCGCGGCCCCCTGTTGCGCTACCGGGTGAGGCGTTGGCCCTGCTCGATGGCGGGAGATGGGCGGGCCAAGGAAGGGCCATAATTCTCGCCGCATTCCATGAAAGCCCGATCCGTGGCGAGGGAGCGGGCGGTAACCGACGATTCTATTCGGATGCTGATCGACGCCAGCTGCTCGACGGGGTAGAGCAGGCCGCCATGGGGAACGTGGGGGGTGATGCCTCGGCCGTGCGGCAGGCCATTTTCGAAGGGATGATTGTCCTTCGGACACTCGGAATCGACCTTCGAGATACCGCCCCTGAGTCGGAGGAAATCCCGTCTCGAGTGTTGAGAGTCTTCGAGGAGACTCAGAGCTCTACCGCGAAGTCAGTGGGATTGCATCTTCTGGGCGACCTCCTCGCTTTTCGACCTCCGAACTCATCGGGGATAGCGGATGTGCTCTTCAACGTGGCTAGCGGTCGCTATGCGGGTTTAGCTCCGGAATCGGGGATCCTGGTCTTGCTCGCTGCCTGCGATGCCGGCCGCCCGACCCTTCGTCGCCTGTACCGGGAGCAGGTGATGCCCGGAGGCGTATGGAATGTATGGTTCCGAGATCTGGCCGAGCGTGACTTCCCGACCGAAGAGATGGAGAAGTACCGATATACCTCGTGTCCGATTCGTGGGCAGGGGGGAGGGTGATGTCCGCTGCGCCCGAACCAGGACGGTTGCTCTATGTCGTCCTAGGGAAGGGATAAAGGGATAGGCCAAGGACGAGCCCCTTTACCGCCACTACCTGCAGTTGCTGGACGGGGGTACGAAACCGAACCTGGCGAAGCTGACCCTGGCTCGTCAGGTGACGTCCATCATGCTGGCAGTGTGGCGCAACCAGGAGGTGTACGACCCGGCACGAGTCGACCAGGCAGTCTAGCGCGGATCCGGAACGACGGAAGGAGCGCGGAAGGTAGCAGGGACGTCGAGTGCCCAGGGGATCCGGAGACGCGAACGGTACAGGGGAGAGCATCCATTGAAATTCTGGGCCGGGCCTTTGGGTCTGAGTCCCCCGGGATAGGCTATGCCCCCCTGGTGAACCGAACGAAGCAATGGGCCACAGAGTCCCAGATAGTAGGATGGTTCCCGCTCTTGAGCGGAGAACGCCAAGGCTGGAAGGTCACCTGGACGACGGGCGCTGAAACGACACCCGACCCCAACCCACCGGGCTCCAACCAACGACCCGGGCCTGCGGAAACTACGGACGCTGGCGGTCACACCACCGGCCGTCAGTGCATGGGTGGAGTGTGTATTGACCCCTGCCCCATAGTAGGGATTTCAAGGGCCCTATGGCCGCTCAGGCCAAGTGGGAATGTGGGCAGATGGGGTCCGGCCAGGCAAGGATCGGGGAAGCAGAGGGGGTTGGGGGTGTGGAAGTTGGGTTTTCGGGATTCAGAGGGTGTGCCTCCGGCGGGCTGGCAAGGGATAAGGGATCAACCCATTCGGTTCAGGATCGGAGCCGGGCATCCAGATGACCAGGAAGACCCACTGGCTTCGGCCCGGCGAGATCCCGGAGGGCCGGGCCGTTGGTGTTCAGCATACCGCCACAGAAGTCCGGAGCGAAAGCGAGGTCGGAGGGCCCGCGCGGGAAACGGGCGTTACGGGGTGCGCGTACCGCTCTCCTCATTATCCCGAAACGGCCATTTCTTGGTTTCCACGCCTAGCGGTAGACATCCCTCCGGTGCCCGATCTTGACTACGACGACCGTTACTTCGGTGTCCTGGATTTCGTAGAGGATTCGGAAGTCCCCTTGCCGAATGCGGTACCGATCTTGTCTGGAGAGCTTTTCGCACCCCGGCGGTCGAGGTTCTGAGGCGAGGCCCTGAATCTCGTTGACGATGCGACGCCGGTCTTTAGGCTGCAGAGCTTCTAACTCTTTGACCGCCGATGACTTGATGCGGAGATCATAGTTGGCCACGGCGCTTCATGTCTTTGAGAACCTCTTCAAAGGAGAGGTTGGGCTCGCTGGACCGGGCTTCGAAGGCCTCGAGGTCTTCAGAGTCCTCAACCAGGGTTTCTCGCACAGCCGCATTGACGAGATCAGAAAGACTCTGTTCTGTCTCGGCGGCCTTGAGGCGAAGCGCTCGGTGGAGTGCAGGGTCGAAGTAAACCGTGGTGCGTTTGGATTTCGTAGCCATATCGAAGTATGACATCAAGACGTCACAGCGTCAAGGTGACTATTAGCCCTGAAAGGCGTTGTTGCATGGCTCGAAGCCGAGCACAGATTCCCCCCTCCCCCTGGCGTTCTCACTCGACTTTGACGCTATCGGGCCTCCCGAGGCTGGTCATCGTGTTGAGGATCTTGCCGACGAGCCTGACCGCGGCTCGCTGGCTCCGGAGAGATCGGCTCCGCATCCTCCGACCCAGGATGCTCTTGTATCGGAATACGGCGTTCTCCACCAAGCTCCGCCTGCTGTAGCCTGAGCTGGCGTACCATTCCCGCCGCCCGAGCTTTCGCACCGACCGAATGTTCCGGTTCCTCTCCCATTGCCCGGGCGACCGGCTCGAGGAGGGCTGTGCTCCTTGGCTTGGAGGGATAAGCACCCTCACCCGGTGCCCGTCTCCTTTCTTCTTGGCAGCCTTGTAGACCGCGCCCGCATCGTAAGCGCCGTCTGCCATGAGGGAAGCAACCCGATCATCGATCTGGTTCAAGAGATCGGGCACCCGCGCACAGTCGGCCGTGCGTCGATTGGTCAGCTCGGCAGCAAGGATCTCGCCGGTGTCGCCGTCGACCGCCAAGTGGAGTTTCCGCCAAACCCTTCTCTCTGGCGGCTTTCGCAGGTGTCCGACATGAATCCTGAGACCCGTGCTGTCGATGAGCAGGTGGATCGGTCCGTGCGTGGTGAGTCGCCGGAACCGGAGGTTTCCGAGCTTCTTGAGGCGTCTGGAGAGAGTCGTGTGATCGGGGATCGGAAGGTCCAGGTCAAGGAGCTCAGCGAGGGACCGGAGGAACCCCTCGGTTTGGCGGAGAGGGAGGCCGAAGACCATGCGGATCGTCAGGGCAGCCTCGATGGCCAAGTCCGAGTAGGTCCATGGTCCGCCGGGCCTCCCTGTGGCCGGAGCCCGCCAGGCCTCCAGGGCCTTGTCGGAAAGCCAGACCGTGAGAGCACCGCGCCTCCGCAACCCGGCTTCGTAGTCAGCCCAGTTCTGCACTCGATAATGAGACTTGGCGTACTTGTACTGGCTGCGCTTGGGATACCGCATCGAGGTTGGCTCCGGGTCGAGGTTGCGGTCCCTCAAGATGCGGTCAGGGCCGGAGCCATGCACCAACGCCGAGGACGGTTACCACCTCTGGTCCGAGAATTGCGACCGGGAGCTCGAGGACGTCTTCGAGATTCAGGACGAAATCGCCCGTTCCATCGTGGAGACGCTCGGTCCCACCTTCCTGGGGGAGGACAAACCGGAGCCGGACCGTAAGTTGGTGTCAGCTCCAACGCATAGCTATCCTTGCCGAACTTCGACCACATGCGCAGAGGCCTGAAACCCCGGACACCGTGTTGGGGGTGGGTGCTCTGGCAGAGCGAGGTGGTCGATGGAAAGGGCGGCGAGCGGGAGGAGACAGAGGCAGTACAGCGCGGCTGAGAAAGCCGCCGCCGTAAGGGACTCAGCGACGCTCGGATTCCAGGGGGCCGGGCGACATCACGGAATCCCGGAGAGTACCATCAGGAGCTGGGCCAAGAGGGCCGAAGCGGAGGGAGCAGCGCGGCCCGTCGAAGCGAAAGAACGCAATCCAACCGACAGCGAGCACTCGATTGCGGAAGGCGCTGCTGCTGCCTCGTCTCGGTCGGTCAACCGGGTGGCCCGCCACTACACGCCTTCCCGGAAGGCCGAGATCGTGGAGTACGCCCCGGCCCATGGGGTCACGGCTGCAGCGAAGCAGTTCGGGGCCAGCCGCTTCTCCGTCTACCATTGGGGCGCAAGGTCCAGCGAGCCGCCGAGGGCGAGGGTCCTTCGCCCACGAGTGGTCCCGATCCGAAAGCCTTGGAGGCCCAGCGCGACCGTGAGGTCCTGACCGAGTGGCGCCGCCACCCGGGGCGCGGGCCCAGTCAGATCCGCAACCAGCTCCGGCGCAAGGGCGTGAAGGTCAGTGTGTACACGGTGCGCGAGGTCATGGTCGAGGCGGGCTACCGGCCGCCCAAGGTCCGGCGCCACGCTTACGCTCCTTGTTCGAGATGGCCGCCATCGACATTCCGGGAGCACGATACCTGGCGTCCCCCCACCAGGGTGGGGCACCGGCCGCCGAAACCGTCGAGGCCATCGCCTCGTTCGTGGGCATGGGAGGAGTGGAGTCGGCCGACCTGCCCGAGCTCACCCCGAGGGAGCGCGAGGTTCTTGGCCTGGTCGTTAGCGGCGCCACCAATACCGAGATCGCCGAGAGGCTGTTCATCAGCGTGAACACGGTGACCCGACATCTGACGCACATCTACGCCAAGACCGGCACGTCACGCCGAGCGGAGGCGGTGCGCTACGGTATGGAGCGTGGCCTGGGCAAGCCGGAGTAGCCGGGAGCGAATCCCATCATCGCGAAGCTGGCGCCGGGAGTTGGGGCCCACCTGGTCTCCGAAATCCCGGATTTCTGGGGGGTCCTCTGGCGAATCTCCCACCTTCCCGGGATGTCGGACACAGGGCGCGGGATCACACCTTGTGTGCGTTCCCAGACTCCCGATCTCGGCCAAGGAGGCTCGAATGATACACATGCTCCAAGCGTCCGGCATGGCGGTTCTCGCAGCGCTTCTCACGTTCGTTCCACTCCACCACGGCCCGGCTGCCCAGGTCGGAGGCGGCGGGCCGGCAGGGGATATCCGAAGCCACTCGGACGACACGAAGGCACTCGCGCGGCGCTGGTTCGAGGAGATCATCAATGACCGGAATCTGGACGCCATTCCGGACATCTTCGCTCCCGACTACGTGTGGCACGGACCGGAGGGCCAAGAGATCCATGGCCTCGAGGAGGCGCGGGCATTCGCCGCCGCCATTCTCGCGGCTTCGGACGATCGCCACGCCGTGGTGCATCAACAGGTGGCGGAAGGTGATCTGGTGGTCACGCGGTTCACCAGTAGCGGGCACCGCACCGGACCGTACCGCGGGGTCCAGCCCACGGGAGAGATCTGGACGACCGAGGGCATCGTCATCAGCCGGATCTCCAACGGGAGAATCGCGGAAGATTGGGAGGTCACGCACATCTCGGGCACATGACCCCGATGGCGGTGAGGGAGGATGTGCCCACTTCACCTCCTGATTGACCCATCAGCCCCGGGGACCACCCCACTGATGACTTCGACCACGGTTGGCGCGCCTAACCTCCCTCTCCCCCCCATCCTCGCCCCACCTCACTCCACCTGACCACATTTCCCCCTGGCCTCTGCGGCCAGCAGGGCCCTTCATGCCTATCCCACCCTCCGGCCATCCGTGGCGGTCTCAGGATCCAGCGATCCTCTCGCCCTATTGACTTCCGTCAATGCCGGGCCCCCCTGGTGCCCGGCCAGCTTTCTCTCTCAACGGTCGAGCGCGACCTCATGAAGGGAGAGATCAATGCCTGGACATACCTTCCGATTCGGAGCCGTCATCGCGGCCGTGGCCATCCTGTCGGGTGCAGGGCCAACGCCTTCGGCGGCCCGGACCATCCCCACGGACCCACCAGCGCCGGCCGACACCCTCCACCTCGGCCTGGATGAGGCCATCTCGCGAGCCCTGGACGCCAACCCGGCCCTGATGGCGGCCTCCGAGAGCGCCAGAAGCGCCGACCGCGCCGCCGCCGCCTCTTTCCGCCAACATTTCGGTGATGTGGAAGCGGTGGCATGGACGTCCCGATACAACGACGCCCTAATCCTCCGTCCCATCTCCCGGAGTCTGATGGAGAACGGGTTCGGCGGCCTGCCCTTCGCCCGGGATCAGGTCCACTACGGCCTCACCTTCGACGTCCCCCTCTTCGTAGGTGGGAAGCTCCTCGCCGGGAGCAGCCTGGCCCGCCTGAAGGCCGAAGAGGCGGACACGCTCCTGGTGGGCACCCGCTGGCAGGTCCGGGCCAATGTCACCTCCGTCTACGCCTCGGCGCAGGCCCTTGCGGGGGTGGTGAGAGCCTACGGGGACAACGTAGCCGCCCTCGAGAAGACCCAGGACCGACTCGAGCTCATGGTCCGGGATGGGAAGCGGCCACAGGTAGATCTCCTGAAGGCCGAGGAGACGCTGGAGGAGGCCCGGGCCGAGCTCGCCGACGCCCAGGCCAACCTCGCGCAGGTCACGGCGCTCCTGGCCGCGCTTCTGGACTTCCCAGTGGACCGCCCCTTGGCCCTCGATCCTCTGCCCGACCGCTTTCCGGCCCTGGCCGCCGACAGTGCTGACTGGAGCGCACTGGTGGAGAGGAGCTCGACGGTGGTCGCCGCCGAGCTTCGGGTCCGTCAAGCCGAAAGCGCCAAACACATCGCTCGGTCCGACTTCCTCCCCAGGGTGAGCGTGAGTGGCAATTTCCTGGAGCACTCCGCGTCCTCGGTGACGGGGACCCAGGAGACGTGGGAACTGAGGCTGGGAGCTTCCATTCCCGTCTTCACAGGGGGACGCCGGATCGCAGCCTATCAGAGTGCAGCCGCCGCGGAACGGGCCGCGGACCAGGCACTCCAACAGACCCGCCTCCAGCAGGAGGCGGAGATCCGTGGCGCCCTGGCTCAGATCAATGCCGCCGAGACGACACTCACCGCCGCCCGGAAGCGGGTGACAGCAGCCGACGAGGCGGCCCGTATCGAGAACCTCCGTTACGAGACCGGGGCCGGCACCATCGAAGACCTCCTCAGGGCCCGCACCCGCGCGTCCTCCGCCGAGGCTTCTCTCGCCAAGGCCAAAGGTGACCTCCTGGGGGCCTCCGTTCGGATCAACGCACTCGTAGAAAGGGAGATCGTACGATGACTCGCAACAGAATCCTCACGATCCTCGGCCTCGTCCTCCTGGTCGTCGGGCTCCTGGCCATACGGCACAAGAGAGTCGTCGAGAAGAACCATGCTCCTCTGCTCACCGAGACCCCCGCCTCAGTGCAGGTGGCCCCGGTCCGACGGGGCCCCCTCGAGAGCGCCCACCACGTGCTGGGGGAGGTGCGAGCCGCCGATGAGGCCGAGATCGCCCCTCGCGTGTCCGGGGAGATACGCGAAGTCCTGGTGAGGGAGGGGGACACCGTAGCTCGCGGCGCCGTTCTGGCGCGCCTCGACACGGAGGAGCTCCAGGACGCCGTCGCCGCCGCCGCCGCAGAGGTGGAGGCCGCCCGTGTGGCCCAGTTGGCTCAGAGCGCTTCCACATCCCGGGACAGCACCCTCTTCGTGAACAACGCCATATCCCGGGAAGCGTGGGAGCACTCACAGGCGGTGGAGGCTGCCGCCGCCGCACGATTGGAGGTGGCTCAGCGCCATAGGGCACAGGCCCAGGTACAGCTCGGCTACGCAGTGGCGCGGGCCCCCTTCGACGGCGTGGTGTCCGGTCGAATGGTCGACCCTGGCGATCTGGCGGTACCGGGCAAGCCAATGCTCCGCATGGTGCGGCAGAGCTCCGTGCGCGTGCGCGGCGAGATTTCGCCCGCCCTCCTGACCAGGATTCACCGGGGCACTCCGGTCGACCTGACGCTGGGCGACCACCATCTGGAAGCGGCGGTCTCCCGGGTCTTCCCCGCCATGCAGGGCAGCCACCTGGCGACCTTCGAAGTCGACGTCTCGCATCCGTCTCCTGGATTCGTGGCAGGAGCAACGGTGGGCGTGGACCTCCACCCTCAGAGCGGAGAAGGTCTGCTGGTTCCGGTGGACGCGCTGCTGGAAGGCACGGCAGGCGCCCATGCCTTCGTCGTGGCCCGCGCCGCGGACAGTACCTACACCCTGCGGGTCGTGGCCGTCACGGTCACCACCCGAACCCTCGACGAAGCCATCGTCGACGGAGATCTCCGCGAGGGCGACGACGTGGTCGTGGCATTGCCCTCACGCCTCATGAGCCTTTCGGCCGGGATGAAGGTCCGTCCGGTCGATGCCAACTCCGGGAGGTGACCCATGCGCCTCGTCGACTCCTATCTGAAGCGGCCACACCTGGTCATCTCGTTGGTGCTCCTGGCCGCCGTCATCGGTTTCGTCGGCTACCGCCGGATGCCGGTGAACCTCTTCCCCGACTCCGAGCGGCCCAAGGTGGCCGTGGTGAGCGTGTATCCCGGAGCCTCGGCCCAGGACGTGGAGGCGGAGGTCACCCGCACGATCGAAAAGGAGCTCAACACCATCGAGCAGGTCCGTCTGGTGACGTCGGTCAGCAAGGACGAGGTCTCAGCGGTGACCGTCGAATTCGAATACGGGAAGGGACTCAGCAGCGCTGCGACGGACGTGGCCAACGGGCTCCAGAAGATCAAGGCACTTCTGCCGGAGAGCCTGCGCCCGCCGATGATCTTCAAGGTGTCTTCGGCCACACCCGCCGTCCTCACCCTTGCCCTCCAGCCGAAGGACAGCTCCCAGCTGGACCTGTCCATGGTCCGGCAGCTCGCCGACAACCCCATCAAGGAGCGTCTCCTCCAGGTTCCCGAGGTGGCGGACGTCGAGGTCTTCGGCGCTCACCAGCCAGTGATCCGGGTCGACCTGGACCGAGACGCGATGGAGCGCTACCACCTCACGCCTCCGGACATCCGGCAAGCTCTCGTAGCCTTCAACGCCAACCAGCCCGTGGGCCTCCTCATCACCCAGGAGAGCCAGTTCCTCCTGAAGCGGATGGGTCAGTTCCAACGAGTCAGTGAGGTGGCCCGCATCCCCATTGCCCACCGGGAGGGCGGGGACGTGCATCTCGCGGACGTGGCCACGGTGCACCGCTCCGTGGTCGAGCCCCAGAGCGCGTACCACGGGAACGGCCAGCCAGCCATCGCGGTCAACATCCAGCGGTCCACGACCGGGGTGGCCCTGAACACCATCGCGGACGTGTCCCGTGTTTTGCCGGAGCTGGAGCAGGCCTACCCGGGCATCGCGTTCAGCATCCCGGACACCCAGGGGACCCTCATCAACCTCTCCGTGGGCAATATGCTGGGCGCACTTCGGGACGCCGTGATCATGACCGTGCTGGTGGTCTTTCTGTTTCTGGCCGACCTGAGAGGGATGACGTTGGCGGCCATCGCCATCCCCTTCACCTACCTCCTCACCTTCGCGGTGATGTGGCTCATCGGGTACGAGTTCGACATGGTCACCCTCACGGCCGTCATCATCGCCGTCGGGATGCTGCTGGATGACGCCATCGTCGTCATCGAGAACATCGAACGGCACTACCACGAGAACGGGACCGACATCCACGACGCCGTCGTTGGGGGCACCGAGGAAGTCATGCTGGCGATCTTCTCGGGGACCTACGCGACGATCATGGTGCTGGTTCCCATCATCTTCATCGGTGGTTTCGTGCAGACGGTCCTGCGCCCCCTCTCGGTCTCGCTGACCGTGGCACTCATGGCATCCTACGTGATCTCGGTCACCGTCATTCCTCTCCTCGCCCCCTACTTGTTGCGCAGAAGTCAGCGCCAGGGCCGGAATCGGTTCGAACGCCTCGTCCTGCAGTTCGATCGGTTTGTGGTGGAGCCCATCCGGAATTTCTACGTTCGCCTTACGGGCAGGGCACTGCGGCATCGGGCCCTCTTCCTGGCGGTGGCCCTCGTGCTACTCGTCGCGTCCGGACGTCAGATGGGCCTGATCGGCCGGGACCTGATGCCGCCCATGGACACCGGGATCATCAAGATTTCCTTCAGTGCCGACGCCAACAGCTCCCTGGCCGCGACGGAGGCAGCGCTGACCCGGATGGAAGGCATCATTCGGGCCAGGAACGACGTCACGTCGGTCTCCTCGGTCATCGGTTCGGAACCCGCAGTCATTTCGTTCGGGGCGGGGCGTCTGGCCCAGCAGGGCCTCCTCACCGTCCACCTGGTGGACCGTTTCCACCGGGACCGGACCATCTGGGAAGTGGAGGACAGCCTCCGTGCCCAGTTCCGCCGGATTCCGGGCCTCGAGAGCGTTGACGTGTTCGACTTCGGCGCCACACCCCTCTCCAGCATCAGAAGCCCGGTGGACGTCATGATCTCCGGACCGGACCTGGCCACCCTCGATCGAATCGGAAAGGAAGTGGAGGGGCGCCTGCGGAGTGGAGTGCGGGGCGCCACCTCGATCTCACGTTCCTGGACCCTCGACAGCGAGGAGATCGGATTCAGGGCCGATCCCGAGAAGCTGGCCCTATACCAGGTCTCGCCCGCGGCCGTAGCCATGCAGCTCCAGGGCGCGATCCGCGGCATGCCGGGGTCGGTCTTCCGGATACCCAACCAGGATGGTCTGGACCTCTGGATGCAGCTCGGAGCCGATCAGCGACGCTACGCGGGTCAGCTCGAGACGTATCCCGTGGAGACACCCGACGGCCCGGTGCCCTTGGCTCAGCTCGGTACCCTCGAACGCCAGGTCGCCCCAACGGCCATCACGCGGCAAGGGCTCCAACGCACGCTGGACATTGAGCTCTACCGGGCCCGACGTCCTATCTCGCACATGCAGGAAGACGTGATGGCGTCCCTGGCAGGGATGCAGCTCCCCCCTGGCTACCAGATCAGCCACCAGGGGGAGATCGCGCAGATTCAGGAGTCCTTCGGACGGCTGGGAAGGGCCCTCATCCTCGGCCTGGTGCTCCTCTACTTCTCCCTGGTGCCTGCGTTTCGTTCCTGGATCCACCCCCTCACCATCATGTCTGCCATCCCGCTGGCGCTGGTGGGGGCGGCATGGAGCATGCTGATCGTCGGCAAGCACGGATGCATGCCATCGATGATGGGAATGATCCTGCTGGCCGGGATCGTCGTGAAGAACTCCATCCTGCTCATCGACTTCATCGCCACGGCCCGGGAACGGGGCCTGGGCATCGAAGAAGCGCTGGTGGAGTCCGTGCGTATCCGCACCCGCCCGATCCTCATGACCGCTGTGGGGACCTCGGTGGGGATGATCCCCATCGCGGCCGAATGGGCCATCGGTCTCGAGCGCCTGAGCCCCTTGGCCGTCGTAGCCATTGGCGGACTAATGGTCTCCACATTCCTCACGATGGTCTACGTACCCATCCTCTACTCCCTGTTCGAGGACGGGCGCAGTGCCCTGGCACGCCGCTGGGCGTCCGTGGCAGGTCGCTAGACATGGGACAGAGGGCGCGGCGGGAGGCGGAAGGACCCTGGGTGCTTTATCTTTCGGTCATGAGCATACCGGCCATCACATCGGATCTCTGGCCCGATCCCGCTCAACAGGAGATGGCCCGGGAAGCCGTCGCGCTCCTCCGGGGCCATCTCCACGTTCGGCATTTCAAGAAGGACAACCTGCTATGGCGGGAGGGAGACACCTCGGGAATGCTCGTGTCTCTGAGGACGGGTCGGGTGAAGATCTACCGGGTGTTGCCCAACGGTCGGTTGGTGACCCTGTTTCTTTTCGGACCCGGCAACGTGTTCGGCTTCCTCCCCTTTCTCGACGGCCAGGCCTATCCGGCATCCGCCCGGGCCCTCCAGGACGTGGAAGCCGAGGTCATGCCCCGCACGGCGTTGCTTCAGGCTATCCGCTCCGAGCCCGACCTGGCGGTCACCCTTCTCGGCCTTCTCGGGAGACGCCTACGCGCGTCCTTCGATGTGATTCAATCGCTATCCACACCGGGCGCTCAATCTCGTGTCGCTCTCGCTCTTCTGGCCCTCATTCCTCCCGGGGAATCCGAGCCCCCTCCCTCCTTGGTGCGCCTGCCGGTATCGGCACACGAATTCGCCGGTGCCCTCGGGCTCGTACCCGAAACATTCTCCCGAGCTCTCACCGGACTGGTGCGGGATGGAATCGTGCAGCGAGCAGGTTCGGGGCGGTATCGGGTCCTGAGCCTCGAGGCATTAAAGAAGGCGGCGGAGCTGGGTGCATAGCGGGCAAACCGGGAAGAGGAACGCCGCCAGCACAAATGCGCCAAGTCCCGCTGTCGGGTGCAGACCCGGTCCAGGCCGCAACCTCCTGCAGGCTGACAGGAGTCGATGAAGGCGGAGCTTGATCGGTGCATCCGGCGTTGAAGGTCAAGTCCAGCAACACGGCAGCCCGTGCCGATAACCGCGAAGCTCCGCCCAACCTTTACTTCTTCGTCATCTGGAGCTGAGGGGCCTTACCGTGAGCGTCTCGACGCCCAACGGACTCACGTGCAGCAGCACCGCATGGCCGAATCGCACGTCAAGCAGACGATGAGTGCCCGGAGGCGCGGATACCTATGTCGGCTCGACAGCGAGTCCCGCCACAACCCACCACCCAGGCACGTCCTCATCAGCATTGTGATACGGGGTCAGCCAGACATGACCCGCATCGTCCACCTTCATTCCAGAGAAGGCCGGGCGTCCAGGATCGAAGGGAATCCCTTCGAGCATCCGCCGAAGAGGTCCCCGAGCGGACGGATTTGGTTCCCGTTGCACCATCCTCTCGATCGCCTCATCCCACTCGTCCTGCGTTACCTCCAGCGGAACGTGGTCTCGGAGCGAGACCATCCCTCGCGGACGACCTGTCAAGTCATAGACCTCCACGCTGGCGTCGTCGTCGTTCGCGAGCCACACGCAGCCCGTATGATCGACGCCGACAATTGTCGCCTTCGTGAAGGGCGGAAGGCCACGGGCCACCCCACCGCCAGGGCTCTCGAGGTCGATCAGTTCGAAGCTTCGTATGGTCGCGAGTCTCATCTGCATACGACCGTCCGAGTCGTGCACCGTGAGAGTGCCCTCGACCTCGAGCCGCCCACCTCCCGGCTTCGGAGAAGGGGAAGAGATGCTGTGGACAAGCCACTGGCCACGAGGCAACGGAAAGACGCCTTGAGCATTCAATTCGCGGAAGGAATGCGAGGTCACGAAATCGCCCTGAAAGTCCATTACGACCACTTTTCGCAGGCCCTCACCGGTGGCCGCCAATCGATCACCGTCCATCCATTGCATTCGTCCCAGCATCCGAAACTCCGACGGACCTTCTCCGGTCCCGCCGAGTCGCTTCTTGAAGGATCCATCGGGCTCAAAGAGCAGGATCTCGTTCGTACCGGCGTTCGACACCGCCAACGCGAGGTTCTCGGCCAGGACGGCGGACGCGACCGGAAACAGCGGTGAGTCCGCCTCGCCCCCCACGACCACCGTCGGTTCGGTCATGGAGGGGACGGGAAGAGTCCGCCCTGAGTCCGGCCTGCAACCGAGGATCGGGGAGGAGGACTGGAACGCTACTGTCGCCGCAAGCACGATCGAGAGCATCTGGCCTCCGACTTGGATCGCTCTTCCGGTGGCCCGCCTGGATGACGATCCGACGGAGGGCCTCACGGCGGGCCGCTGCCTCCCGGCAGCATAGATGCGCAGGACTGCGCCCGTCACATACGCGGGGTTAGGTCACCGTCACGTTGCCGAGGGAAGAATAGGCGCAGTGGGTTGGCGACGGCAGATAACCCTGGCAGTATTGCGGGAGGCTCCACCGTTTGAGAGGATGGAGTCATGAGTACAACGAATCCATGCCCCAGGGAGTCCGGGACCGGGCGGCTCAGATGGTCCTGGATCACGCGAGAGAGTACCACTGGCAGTGGGCTGCGATCATGTCCATTGCGGAGAAGATCGGCTGTACCGCGGAAACGCTGCGGGAGTGGCTCCGCCGGGCGGAACGGGATGCAGGTGAGCGGCCGGGAAGCACCACGGAGGGGCGCGAGCGCCTGGCCGTGAGACCTGTAGGGAGCCGGAATCACCCAAGAGGCGCAGGATGCGAAGCTTCGACGTGATCGTGATGGGTTGCGGCCCGGGCGGGGAGCGCGCGGCCATACAGGCGGCCCGGGCAGGCCGTTCCGTGGCGGTTGTGGAGCGCGCAAACGTGGTGGGCGGCAATCGGGTCAACTGGGGGACCATCCCGTCGAAGACCCTGCGTGAGAGCGCGCTGTTCGTGCTCGGTCTCACTCGGAACAAGATGGAAGGGATCCGGGTGGAGATCCCCAAGGAGATCACCGTCGGCGATTTCATGTACCGCGAGCGCCGAGTGGTGCAGCGAGAGTTGGAGTTGATCAACGAATCCCTGGCCCAATACCGGCTGGAAGTAATCAAGGGCCACGGCCGTTTCCTGGACCCCCACAAAGTCGCCGTCTCCGGACCCGATGGTGTGCTGCGTGAAACGCTCGTCGGCGATGTCATCATCATCGCCACCGGATCGCGCCCCAGCCGTCCCGGTGATGTCCCCTTCGATGGTGAGCTGGTGTTCGACTCGGAGAGCATTCTCAACCTGCCGAGCATGCCACGCTCCATGATCGTGCTCGGTGCCGGCGTGATCGGTGTCGAGTACGCTTCCATCTTCGCCGCCCTCGGCATCGCCGTCACCCTGGTGGACACCAGGGACCGGCTTCTGCCCTACTTCGACCGTGAAATCGTCGAGACACTGGCTCGCGAACTCTCCCGTTCCGGCGTCACCACCATCCACGAGCAGCGCCACAGCACGATCCAGCGCATCGAGGGCGGCCGCCCCCAGGTGCGCTGCCACACCGACGCCGGCACCGTCATGGAGGCCGACGTCCTCCTCTACTGCGTGGGTCGGCAGGGCAACAGCGAGGACATCGGGCTGGAGACGATCGGTCTCTCGGCTACCCCGTACGGCCTGCTCGAAGTGAATGATCACCTTCAGACGGCGCATCCCCACATCTACGCCGTCGGTGACATCATCGGCTACCCGGCCCTGGCCTCCACCTCCATGGAGCAGGGTCGCCGCGCCATCCGGCATGCCTTGGGCATCTCCGGCCCCGACCTCGACGAGGACGAGCTGCCCTTCGCCCTCTACTCCATCCCGGAAGTGAGCTACATCGGGCTCACCGAGGAGACCCTGGTGGAGCGCGGCGTGGAGTATGTGTGCGGGCGCGGTGAGTACGACAAGAACCCACGTGGACAGATCATTGGTGACCGCTCCGGCCTGCTGAAGCTGCTGTTCGCGGTAGACACCCTGGAGCTGCTTGGGGCGCACATCATCGGCCAGGGGGCGTCCGAGCTCATCCACATCGCCCAGGCCTTCCTGCGCGGCCACGCCACCGCCGTGGTGATCGCCGAAACCCTCTACAACTACCCGACTCTTTCCGACTGCTACCGGCATGCGGCCCAGGTGGCCTTGGCCGAGCACTACCGCCGCACTGGCCGTCGAGCCTGGACCTTCCCCGCTTCGGTGGACAGGTAGACGCTTCGAATCTTCCCCCCTCTACACCTGGGCGAAGAGAGCTTCCCTCGCGCCATAGGCGTAAGAGAGGGGCGCTCCGGCCGCCTTCCGGAGGTCGTCCCAGGTAGCGAAAACGGTGCTGCCCGGGATCCGAGCCTCCGGATCCCGAAGGGTGTCGGAGTCGGTTCCGGCCTTCTCCATGGAGCCTTCGCCAAGAACACCTGCAGCTTGCGCGGCAAGCACCATGGCGTGGGTGCTCTTCACAGGCATCCTTGGGGGTCCCGGGCTCATTTGTCGTCGACAAGTCAAGGACCTGGCGTGGGAAGTCAATACGGAACTCCCATGCTCCGCCTATGCTTCTTCACCCCGCCTGCCCTGAGTCTCGGGCACGCGGGGCCTTCTGCGATTCATGAATGCAGCCGAGAACGATGAGATCCCTCTGGGTTCTTGCTGTCATAGGTGTGGTTGCCCTGGGGCCAAGTCCGCCCCGTGCCCAGGGAGTGGTCCGCTCCGCGCGGATCACCTTCGTGGAGTTGGCCCTCAAGACCGCTCCCATCGAGATGGAGGGAATCGAAGTCACCGCCGGGTTCTTCCGGAAGGAAGAGGAGGAGGCCGCCAGTCGGACGGGATATTCTGCTGAGGAGATTCGCCGGGCGCCCGGCTCGGCGGGGGACGTGAGCCGCATCTTCATGACCTTGCCCAGCGTGGCGAAGGTGTCGGACCAGAGCAACGGGCTGGCGGTGCGAGGCGGGCTACGGCTTCTTCTTCAATCACCCGGAGCTTGTGTCCACGGGGCGAGCCCGGGCCCGGGGCGTGGAGCTTCTCCTTACGAGCTGCCCGAGAAGTGGGCGTTCAGCCTGCAGTGGATCTACGCCGGGGGCGCCCCGTACACCCCCCTGGACGTGGAAGCCTCCGTCGCGACCGGCGGGACCGTGCTGGACGAATCCAGAGTCAACGCGGACCGCCACCCGGCCTGCCACTCCCTGAACCTCCGCTTCAAGCGCCGGTTCTATTTCCGTGGAAGCGACCTGGTGTGGTCCGTGAGCGTCTGGAACGCGCACAACCGGAAGAACGTCGCCTCCTACACGTGGAAGGCGATAAAGGAGGAGATCCAGACTGCGAACCAGTGGGGCCTGCTCCCCATCTTCGGCCTGGAATGGGAGTTCTGAAAGGGCTCTCCCCTTCCCTCGCAGTCTCTCCTCCGCGGACGTCGTCCGACAGTCAGGCGCCGTCCCGGAGGAGAGTCGGGTTGGACCCAGCTCCACGTCGCATGGTGTGGAGATCGCCTCGGAGACGGAACCGGACCGAGTACGAGGCTGGAATCCAGGCGCGTGGCGCCCTCACTGTTCGGCTCTCCGACACTGCGCTGTAGGCCTGGCCTGCTCCGGCCACCGGGAAAGCCCGGCGGCCAGCGCACGTACTCGGAGCTGGCCATCGAGGCCGCGTTGACCGTCCGCATGGTCTTCGACCTCCCCCTCCGGTAGACAGAGGGGTTCCTCCGGTCGCTGGCTGACCTTCTTGGGCTGGGTCTCCCGATCCCCGACCGCACGCGGGTGGGTGGACTCCTGGACCACGTCGATGACCGGTTGGCCTCCCTCAGCTCCGGCCGAGAAGATGGCACGCCGAGTCAGGCTACATTTGGCGGAGCCTGGCGGAGACCGTCGTGTTCCGCTACAAGGCCGTCGGCGGTCAGTGCATGAGGAGCCGATCGCTGGGCAACCAGCGAGGGGGAGGGGGAATCCGTTCTCAGCTCCGAGCCATGCACCAACGCCCGTCAGCGGTGACGATCACCGATTCTTCCTATTCCGGGCCGTGCGGGCCTGAACGTCCTTGAACATCCCCGTGCCTAACTCCTGGAAGTCGCGCCACTGTTTTGCGTTGGCTGCCTTGTCGAGCAGGTCGGGGAAGGATTTCCTCATGACCCGGCTGAGGATCTCCTGTTGTTGGATCGGATCTTCTTCTTGCTTCCACTCCCACATGTCCATCCTGTACCGCTGCGCGGCAATCAGCAGTTCCGTCATCCTCTCCACCAACTCCTGCCGCCAACGCACTTCCAGGCTTCGAAAAGCAGCCTCCGCCGCCTCCAGTCCTGCCTCACCTCCGATGATCTGACGCTTGATCCGATCCACCTCCCCGGCCGGAATCTCCCAATGGTTGGATGCGCTTTTCTTGGCATGCAGCTTACCAGAACGAATCCACCTGAGAACGGTGTTCACATGGACGCCGAGCTCCTGGCTGAAGCCAGTCGCCGTGAAGGTCTGATCTTCCATTGAGTGCTCCCGTGCAGACTGAGGCTTTAACCCATTACCCGCTTACCCAACATACTGGAGCCGGGAGCCAGGTCGATCTCACGCCCGATGCGCTAGCCGTCAACTCGAGTCGCTTTCAGGCGGTCCTCGTGCTCCACGTCGGATGATCCGGTGAGAGTAGACGGTCCGTTCCGGCCCAGTCAGTCACCAAGGAAGAACATGAGGGGCGAGTCGGCTTCCGGGCAAGCAGAAACTGATCCTCGGCGGGTTCATCGGAGACTCCGTCTCTTGAGTATCCGTGGTGCTCGCCAGCGCCAGTCGAAAGCGCCACGGATCGAGAACCGTGATCGACTCTTCTGGATCACCCTCCTGCGACTCTGGCCCGATTGGCGCGGCGCACCCTCTCTCGTCCAGCCCGCTACGGTTGTGAGGTGGCACCGCAAAGGCCGCCGTGCCTATTGGCGCTGGAAGAGCCGGACCAACGGTGGCCGGCCGAGGATTCATCGAGAAGTACGGGAGCTGATTCGGGACATGTGGGCCTCGAACCCAACCTGGGGCAAGCTGCGCATCCGGGCCGAACGGGCCAAGATCGGCATCGAGGTGAGCGACGCCACGGTCTTGAGATACAGACCACGTCGGGCCAAACCACCCTCCCAGACCTGGCGCTCATTCTTGGAGAACCACCTGACAGACATCGTCGCAATCGACTTCTTCGTGGTTCCCACGGTCACGTTCCGCGTGCTCTACGTCTTCCTCGTCATGTCGCGCGACCGTGACAAGATCTTTGGCAGCACCTTCGTGAGACGCGTCGAGTCGATGGGTATCGAGGAGGTCGTCACGGCGCCGGGCTCGCCTTGGCAAAATCCATTTTGTGAACGCTTGATCGGATCAATCCGCAGAGACTGCCTCGACCATGTCATCGTTCTCAACGAAAGGCACCTCTTACGGGTTCTTCGTCGCTATGCGTCTTACTACCACGCATCGCGAACACACCGGTCGTTGGACGACGATTGCCCTGAACCGAGGCCCATCGAACCAGCCGACATGGGGAAGGTGATTGCCCAACCCCAGGTCGGCGGGCTCCACCATCGGTACGGCCGCCAGCTTGCGGCCTGACGTCCTTTTCCTCACCCCAAGGCCCTTTTCCCTGTCGGCTACCCCAGGCGGGTAAGCCTCTATTGATCAGTGCCGGAATGCCCTTTGGTCGGGCCTGATTCCACCCATCCGGGTACCTTCCTCCTCCAACCCGCCTCCTGAAAGACTCCTCAAACCTCCCCGACGACACGCTGGCAGCCACCTCTCGCTCTCCGCGCGGCTCGGATGTGGTATTCGCCCCCCACACCACTGCCATGGCCTCGGGACTTGCCAGGGAATGATTCTCACTCTCATTTATAGACCACGGGGGCCAGGCATCTCGCTCCTGATCTTGTACTCGGCCAGCATCCGACCCTCCGCAGACCCATGCGGAACACCTCGATGGAAAGGAAGGTGCATCATGGCAGGCACGATCAAGGCCCAGGATGTCTTCTCATTCCTCCGGCCGGACCAAGTCAACGCGATCTCCGATGCTGCGGAGCGCCTGACCTGTGCCCCAGGCGATTTCGTCTACGAGAAAGGAGACAAGGCTGATGACTTCTTCATCGTCCTTGACGGCGAAATCACCCTTCGTCTCCCGGAACAAGGGGGCCTGAGTCTGGTCATCGACCAACTGGGAAAGGGAGACCTGTTTGGTGGGCCTCTGGGCCAGAAGCGTCGGGCCTACGCCCTCTCCGCCCAGTGCACCCGCACCGCGAGGCTTCTGAAGATCGATGTCGAGGTGATGAAGAAACTCATGGACCGGGACGAGCGCATGGGGCTCGATCTCCAGCGCCATATCTCGACCGCCTACTTCAACCGCTACATCGATACGATGAAGAAGCTCCAGGCCATCGTCACGCACATCCCCCTGGAGGCTTGAGCCGAGAGGAGGGAGAACGGAGCCGGAGACGCCGGTTCCGGGAGCATTCGCGGAATCCAGCGGGCGACTCGAGGTCTCCCTCCGGTCTCCGTGGGGGGAGGCCTCCGTCTTTCGGCTCAGGTTCCACTGGGCCCCTATGCTTCCGGCGCCTTCTGACGCTTCCTGATCCGGTATCCAACCCAGGCGAGGAGGGCCACGGAGAGGATGACCAGGTTGGCCGTCCCGACGGGGAGGCCAACCGCCCAGATCCCGGCTCGCAGCCCGGCGAGGACGAACGCCCAGACTAGAATCACCTCGAGCCCCCGTCTGAGCCCGGACGACCTCCCATGGCACCGGATCACCCGGTCCAGCGCGACACCCGTGAGAGGAAAGAGAAAAGCCTCCACCAGCAGAACCTGCGCGAAGCTCGCGAAGCCCCCGAGCCGAACGACCAGGTCGATCGCCGTGGCGACCGCAACAACACCGAGCAACTGGAGCGCGAAGCGCATCAGTTCTCCCCCGGAGGGTCTCCTTGGCCCGGATGGAACCGTCCTCCGCTGCTCGCCCGGGCCATGGTGAAGTCGTAGAGATCGGTCTGCCTGACCCCTTCTGGGAACCACCGATCAAACAGGTCCGCCACACAGCCCAGGAAACCGTCCCGGAGCTCGGCACCCCAGCTTCTCACCGTCGAGTAGGTATTGATGAGCCGAAGGAACGGCTCCTTGGTGTAGGTCCGGTGCTCCAGATAGCGTCGATGAACCACGTCTTCGAACAGCCCCGAGGCTCCCAGTTCCTCTCTTCTGGTGGGAACCTCCTCCCGCGTAGGATGCCAGTAGTCGGGATTGTGGCGGGGGTCCCAGGACTCGTAGCAGGACTGAATCTTCGAGAAGAGGTCGTCCGATTCCTGGGTTCGAATGCCCCAACGCACGTCGACGATGGCGATCCGTCCGTGCCTTCGAAGCAGGGAATGGCAGCGAGCCAGCCGTGTCACCGGATCGAACCAATGGAACGAGCTGGCCGCCATGACCCAGTCGAACCTTCTGCCCCCGCCGTCCCATTTATCGAAGTCGGCGGTAACGACCTGGACGTCGGGCCAGTCCTTTGTCTTGTCCCGGAGGAACCGGGCAAGTCCGGGTCCCAGTTCGAGCGCCAGGACCGATGCCCCTATGCCAGCGAGAGAAAGCGTCAACTGCCCGGTCCCGGGCCCAAGCTCCAGCACCGTCGTTCCCGGCCCCACTCCGGACAACTCCATGAGCTCCGCCAGCAGCCTCGCCGGGTAAGGTGGGCGTGCCTTATCGTACTGGGCCGGGATGGTGTCGAATGCGGCCCGCCGCACAAGTCGCTGGTCTTCAACACACATGGATCACTCCCGCTTCGCCGGGAAGGACTCGGCACCACATCACCGCCGCCGCACCACCGGCGTCCCCGTGAGCTCCTCCAATATGCGCATATATTCCTGCATGGTGGGGAGCCCCACGGCCTTGCGCCGCGCCTCCAGACCTGCCTCATCCCCCACCTTATAGAGGACCCAGTGCCCATCCTCCATCGTGAACTGGGTGCCATACCGCTGCGGCAGGCCCTGGTGCATGAGGACACGGTCGATGAGCATGGCCGCGTCGTCGCGCGGAACGGTGCCCTGCTCCACGAGACCCTCGAGGACCGGCAGCATCGCTTCCTGGAACTCCTGCACCGGACTGTGCTGGAGGATGAGGAAGGCAGCCTCCGCTGCCTCCGGCCCCACCCGCGTCGAATCGGGCCACCCGTACTCCTCCACGATGGCTCTCAACCGAGCTGTCCGGGCGGAATCCCCCCGGAGCATGGCCCGCGCAAACACCGTGTCCTGCATCTTCTCTGCCGTGAGCTCCTGCCGGGGCTCCTGATCCTCGACCCCGAGCTGCACCAGCTCCTGACGCACGGTGTCGGGGATTACCGTCTCGATGCCAGACGACGCTGCACGCGAATCCTGGCGGTCGCTTCGGGAGCAGCCCAACAGCGTGAAGAGCAGCGTGATACTCAGGCCAAACCGTCGCCGTCCATTCATGTTCAGCGAACCCTCGAGGTGATGGCACCGACGCGCGAGGACTCGGGCATCGAGAGACCACCGCAACTCAGGGGAAGAGAACCAATCATCGGGCGCATGGCCAGCGGCTGGTCTCCCCTCTTCCGATGAGAAGAGCCCGCCAGGCCGCAGAGATAGCCGATGGCGGTGAGGTTCAGGTCCGTGGCGAGGATGGATGAACGGCTGAGTCTCTCCTCCTCCCGGATCGACAGCTCCGGCCCATCGGAGTTCCGGAGGACGAACAGGAGGGGATGGGACACGTGCCTGATCTCGGTCCCGGCGTGGAGGATCGGCGTCGATTCCATCGAGGCCACGGACGATGAGATCCGCCACCACCGTGAGAATCTGCCCCGTCACAGGATGTCCCTCGGAGCGCAGTCTCCAATTCTCGTCTCGGGGGCAAGAAGGGCCCGGTATTGCAGCTTGATCCGAGAGCGCGGCGAGGAGCTTGGCATCCTCCTACACCCGGGTGGCACGCAGTCTCGATCCCGACGCCAGGTCGAAGGTCAGCTCTTCGTGGTG
>CAVVTW010000006.1:0-297389 GCA_963751255.1 uncultured Gemmatimonadales bacterium
TCGGCCGCCGCGGCTCCGGGCCAGTTCTTTGCCTCGAAATTCGCCGGCGAAAGGTAGCCGAGCGACGAGTGCCGCCGATGAGGATTGTACCACCCTTCGATATAGCGGAACAGCGCAGGCCGAGCTTCCGCCGGAGTGCGGAATGAATACCGGTCCAGCAGCTCACATTCCAGGGTCCCGAAAAACGACTCGGCCATGGCATTGTCGTAGGCATCGGCGACCGATCCCGTCGAGGGTATCACGCCTGCCTCTCTGCAGCGCTTCCCGAACGCCAGCGACGTGTACTGACACCCCTTGTCGCTGTGGTGGATCACCCCCTCCGGTCTTCTCTGCTCCAGGGCCATGTCCAGGGCGTCCAAGACCAACTCCGTTCTGAGATGGGTTGCCATGGCCCACCCCACGATCCGGCGGCTCCATACGTCCAGCACGACGGCCAGGTATAGGAAACCGGCCCAGGTCCGTACGTACGTGATGTCGGCCACCCAGAGCTGGTTCGGGCCCGTCGCCGTGAAGTCCCGCTCCACCAGGTCCGGCGCTGCTTTACGCCCCTCGCCCGCAGGGTTGTGCACGTCCACTTGCGGGGGCTCACGCCCTGGATCCCGGCCACTCTCATCACCCGGGCCACCCGGTTCAGGCTGGCCCGGGGGCCACGGTCGACCAACTCCGCATGGATACGCGGAGACCCATAGGTCTCGTCGCTCTCGACGTGGATCTCCTTGATCCTTCCCAGCAAAGCCGCGTTTGCCCTCGACCGGGCCGAGGGCTCCCGCTTCAGCCACGCGTAGTAGCCACTACGCGACACTCCCAACACCCGGCACATCGTGGCGACGTGGAAGTTGGCCTGGTTCGCCTTCACGAATCCGAAGGCTTCGGAAGTGTAATGGACTCCCTCGCCGGGGCACCCGCCCGGGCTGAGCCCGGGTGGGTCGGGCCGCTGCTTTTCCCAGTATCTCCCGCTCGACCTTCAGTTGCCGGTTCTCTCGCCGGAGCTCCCGGAGTTCGTTGCGCTCCGCCGTCGTCAGCCCATCGGCCCGGAGTCCGTCATCGATATCGGCTTGGGTGGTCCACTTCCGAATCGTGTTCGCCGAGGGATCGAATTCCTTCGCCAGGCTCTCCAGACTCCGGCCGGCGCGGACCAACTCTACCATCCGCCTTTTGAACTCCGGCGGGTATACCTTCCTTCCTCCAGCCATGCGAACACCTCCTTTACCTCAATTGTGGGGTGTCCACCGAATCGGGGGAACCTCAAACCAGGTCACCGGCGGAGCCCCCTCCGCGTCCCTCCAATCGAAACCCTCTTGTTGAGAGCTCTTGTAAGAAGATGAGGGCATGATGGTTCTTCACCGCGCCCCCTTCGTATAGGTTCCTGAGTTTGGCGCGTCCTGGCGCTGTTCTTGCCAAGGCACGAAGTGCAGAAAGTTGATCCGGATCCATTTCGAACTTGTCGTTCGGAGCTCTGGCAAGCTTCTCCAGAAACGCCGTCGCTCTCGGATCTTCTCCAAAAGCCCCCATCTTCTCCACCACGAAGGATCTGGGAACACCGGGTGGATGAGCCTCATAAATCGATGCCAGTTGGCCAAATGACCCTACCAACCGTCCTCCCGAATTGAGCTGGAGTACTCCAACGAGCGAACCAGAAAGGGAGCGATTGGGCCCGTCTAGAATCAGGTCCACAAGACCTGCAGAGAGCGAGTCAAGCCGCTGACGTGACCACTCCAGCGAATCTACTGTGAGCGATTTCCTTAGACTCGCGAGCCGGAGGAACGGAGTGGCCCAATCCTCAGAGCGAAAGTCCTCAAGGATCTGCGCCACACTGCTGCTTTCGATCTTGACTCGATAGCCGGGATTCTGTGCCCCGAGAGTCGATACCAGAGCCAAGCTTAGAGTTCCTGCAGCCAAGAACGCTGTGACCCGTCGATGCGTCTTCATGAGGCACCCCCTGCGTCCATTCGGACCACTATGTTGTCGTTGGGATACCAATCCTCAGGCCCGTAGGCCCAAGTCCAGACAACGCCGCTCCACCGGGCAAAGGGGGCGCTTTGGAGTGTGGCGGAGTGATTGAGAAAAGTGTCGTCAATGCTAGCCACTCGCTCAACAGCCTGCGATTGGAGCTCAGCGTACGAGGCGGCGAAAAGCCCGGCCACTTCAATCCGAGGGTTGTTGCCTTCGTCCAGCATGATGTCCCGAATCAGAGTGGCATGTCGCCTCTCATGGTCTCGGATCGCCCAGTAAAAGTCTGGCCAGTTTGGAACCTCAATGCAAGTCAAGTTGAAATCGAAGAAGCTCAGGGAGTCCGGAGTTCCCTCGGGACATTCGTATTCATTAAAGCCCCACGAGCTTGAAGCGGGATGCTCCGGACCAATAGGGCTCCTTAGGACCCGCGCAAGAATAACTTCCCATTTTCACACCTGGGGATAGATGGTGTAGTTGCGCTTGGGATGGATGGAATGGGGCTCGATGTCCAGGGCGCGCATCTGAGCGTTGCTGCTCCGCACGCCCTTCTCGTAGGTCCTGTCGACGAGTCGTGCGGTGGCTTCGAGGCCTGAGGCGGTCCGGGTGCTGGAGGTGTAGGCGAGGAGGGTGTCGAGGCTGTCTAAGGGCCGACCAGCCCAGTTCTTCGAGATTTCGCTGAAGAGGCAGTGCTCGATCGGGTTCCACTTGGAGGCGCCGGTGGGGTAGTGGCAAAGCGTGACGACGAGGCAGTGTGGGTCGCACAGGCGATTCTGGACCTGGTGCTTGAAGGCGCGACTCCGGTAGCCGTTGCTGCCTCCTCCGTCGGCCAGGACCAAGAGCTCGGTGGCCTCAGGGTAGCGAGCCTCACCCTCACCCCGCCACCAGCGCTCGAGGTTATCGGCGGCGAAGGCGGGCGTGTCGTGCGAGGTTCCCACGTAGAGGGCGCCACGGTTGGCGAGGACGTCGTAGACGCCGTAGGGCACGGCGAGTCCGAGGGCGTCGGAGCGGAAGTCGTGGTCGTTGACGAGGGTGGGCGCCTTGCTCCAGGCACGTCCCGGGTTCTTGAAGTTGCCGATGAGCTCTTTCTTCTTGGTGTCGATGGAGACGATGGGCTGACGAGCTGCGGCGAAGCGGTTCCGGAGCTCGGTGATGTAGCGGAACTGCTCGTCTCGGTCCGGATCGGAGCGGCCCGAGAGCTTCTTGTGATTGACCCGGAGCGAGAAGCCGAGCTGCCTCAGGATCTTGGCGACGGTGTTGGCACAGATGTCGATGCCGAGCGCCTTCAGCTCTCCGGCGATCTTCTCCGTGGTGCGTCGGGTCCACTGGAGTCCGGTCCCGGGGTCTCCGGCCCGGTCGTGTTCGAGCAGGACCTCGATGGCCGCGATCACTTCCGGCGTTTTTTTTCCGAAGCCGGGCGCCCCGCACCCTTGCGACGTACCTCTTTCATCTCGACGTCCTGGGACAGGAGCTCCCTCCTGCCCCGGGCCACGGTGCCCGGATCGAGGCCCAGCAGCTCGGCGATCTTGTGGTCACCGCCATGACCGAGCTTGAGCGACTCGAGTCCGGCGTAGAGGCGTCGCTGCTTCTCGTCCAGCAAGGCGAAGAAGAGCACGATGGCCGCCTTCAGCTCGTCGGGGAGCACGCGTGTGCCGGCCCCGAAGGCGACCAGCTCGCCCGGTGCAGCCATGCGCACGTGCCGCGCCCTGAGCTGCTCGCGCCGCGTGCCGCCATCGGCCGACAGGTGCAGGTAGCGGCCGCCCACCTTCTCGCGGGAGATGCGCCCCTCCGAGGCCAGCTTCCGGAGGGCGTCCTTGACCCCCACGTGCAGCGTCGCCTCCAGCTCGTCGGCGAAGTAGCCGGCCTCGCTCTCGTTGACCAGGACCTCCGAGGTACGGACCAAGGTGCCGAACCTGGAGAACCATACGGACCGGAACGACCACAGCCCCGTGGCGTCGAAGCGGGCGATCTCGTCCAGCGTGTAGTAGCGGCCCCGGTGCGAGTAGCTGCTGTGGTAGACCAGCTCCCGCAGCTTTCGGAAGACCGTGAGATCGACCTCGGTGCCCAGCGCCGCCTTCAGCTCCGGCATCGTCGCGATCTTCTGGCGCGACAGGAGTTGGCGTATGCGTTCGGCGTCCACGTACAGCCCCAGTTGTCAGAGTTACGCCTCCATTAGCGTAATCCTAACATGCATGAGACCTGTTGTCCAAGAGAACGGTGGAAGAGACAAGCCTATGGATTACCAGTTGTTACGGCGTGCGCATCACCCCATCCGGACTGCATCGCCGAAATACCTGATTGTCAGAGTTGCGCCAGTAAGCCTGTACTTATTGTTGAGGCGACCCTTATATGTAACTTGAACTCCGCATGGCCAGCTAACCCCAGAGTAGACGAATCCATAACTACTTGAGTTATATTGACTTAGCCAATGGGCGCTAGAGGATTGAGCTGCGGCCGCTCCGCGGCCTCGCTCGTCTCCGGCGGCTTTGCCGCCTCCGGCTCGAACCATTGATGGGCGCTGACGGACTCGAACCGCCGACCTCCTGCTTGTAAGGCAGGCGCTCTGAACCAGCTGAGCTAAGCGCCCTGAGGCCCCGGAAGGGCCCATGAATGCTACCGAAATCCGCCCTGGCTGGGAACTCCTCTTCACCAGGGATCGATGGTGTGCTTGGCCGGGTCCGTTTCCGCGAAGACGATCTGGTGCCCGTCCGGATCCCGGACGATGAACATATCCATCCAATCCGTCTCGGTGATCTCTCCGGCCGGCCCCTGGTGGGCGAGAACCCTGGCGCGTTGCTCTCGGAGATCCCGGACCCGGAAGTAGATCCGCTGGTGGCCGACCCAGGTCTCCTGCTCCGGGTTCGTCGGGTTGTGAAGCCCGAATTTCAACGGCCCGGCACCCATCTCCGCGTAGTAGACCTCCCCATCGGCCTCGGAATGGCCCAGGAACTCGAACCCCAGGACATCCCGGTAGAAGGGCATGCTGGCTTCCACGTCCCGGACGTAGAGGACGGGCTTGACCTGGCCGGTGAAGTTGCTGGCGGCCTCGCCTTCTCAGTATTTCTCTCGGTAGGCCCCACCGGGGAAGCCATCACCCCCCTTGCGGCGACCATCCCTCGTCGGCCGTGGGCCCGTAGATCGGAGGGATGGGTACGTCGTTCAGGCGGAGATACACGGTAAGCTGGCCCCGGTGATGGACCAGGTGGCTGATGGTCTGACGGACCACCGCACCCCGGGGAGCGCTGAACATCACCTGATCTCCATGCTTCAGGGACCAGGTGACCCCCATGTCCTCCTCCCTGGCGGAGGCGATGGCGTCTCTGGCTCCCTTGACGTTCTCGTCGAACAGGGCAAGGAGGGTGTCGGTCGTCTCCAGGGAATAGCTCGGAGCACCGGCCAGATCCAACTCGGTCTCCTGCAGGATGTTCGTGATCCAACCCGGCATCCAGCAGACGAGCTGGGCCAGGTGGCCCAACGGAAAGGACTTGGGGTGAGGCTTCCAAGCTCCGTTCTCACTCGGCACGCGCTCCAGGAGTTTCCGGGTAGTGGCCATCTCTTGATCGAACTCGGGCAACAGGGATTCGGCGATGCTCATCAGGGACCTCGGCGTTTGGGGGAATCTTGCCGGGATACCCAGGGAAGGCATGGTGGTTTCCTCGCTCTTCGGGCACCGCTCGGGAACCCTCAAGAGGAGGCCGGGCCAGGAGGACGACCGGCGAGCTTCAAAGGGCCCTAGAGAAAGCCGCCGCAGTCCCGGGCTCACGCCCGAATCCACGGCGGCTTTTGTCGCCTGGGTCCGGTTCGACTTACCCGGGCCCAGGAGCCGTGGTCAACGCCCTACGCGCTGGACTCGCTGGAACTCGGCGATGGCGTTGACGTGGTTGATGATGGCTCTCAGCTCCGAGAGGCGCGCCGTGGTGAGGGCATCCCGGGCCTGCATGACGGAGTAGTTCGTGGCTCCGCCGACGTTGAACCTGGCGAGCTCCACCTCGGCGCTCCGCTCCGCGACTTCCCGGCTACGCTGGGCGGCCTGGAGCTGCAGGTAGGTGTCATTGACGGCGAGTCCGGCGTCGGTCACCTCGGTGACGATGCTCAGCTCCTGGGACTTCAGGGCGAGGTCGGTCTGCTGCATCTGCAGCCTGGCCCGCTGGAGATTGGCCTTGGAAGCGTTCGTACCCAGGGGGTAGCTGAAGTTCAGGGAGAGGTTCCAGGTGGGGGTGTCCCGATTCCAGAGGGACTCCAGGCCGTCGGTGTAGCCGCCCTTCTGGACCAGGACCGGCGATACCGCCCAGCCCGGAGCGGTCATACAGATTGCCGCCGACGCCCGACACCTGGTAACGCGCCGAGAGGTTCAGGGACGGCTTGGCACTCTCCTTCGTCACCTCCAGATTCAGCTCGGAGATGTCCCGCTGCTGCCGCTGCTGGCGGATGTCGGTCCGCTGGTCCAGGGCCCTGGCGATGGCCGCGTCGATGTCGACCTCCGGCTGAGTGGTCTCCGGGAGGTCCGTGGGATTCAGGGTCTCATGGAAGCAAGCGGATCGTCCGCACCACTCACCAGGAGGCGTCTTGAAGGAGAGCTCCTGGTTCCGCCACTGGATCTGGGCGTTCAGGAGGGACTGCTCGGCGCTGGCCACCTGGGCCTCAGCCTGGACGACCTGTAGCTCGGACATGCTACCGAGCTGCACCCGAATCCGGTTCTGGTCCAGCAGCTCCTGGGCCTGGGCCAGGTTCAGGCGCTGGATCTCGATCTGCTCGATGGCCGCACGCAGGCCCCAGTACGGCGCTTCGAACCTGATTGGTGAGGTTCGCGACCTGGCTCTGGAGCTGGAGATTCGTGATCTCGGCCTTGGATCTCCTGGGTCTGGAGGGAGGTCCGCTGGTTGTCGGTGAGGAACCCGGAAAGGAGAGGCTGGGTGAGGCTGAAGCTCAAGCTCGGAGCTATAGCTCGGATTTCGGGTAGAGAAGTAGTTGTTCGTCTCGGTGCGGCTGTTGCTGAAGTCCGCGCTCAGCCGCGCCCCGTACCACGGCAGGGTCTGGGAGAAGGAGAGGTTGGCGGTCTCCTGCTTGGTCTCGGTTCGGGCCCCACCGTCCAGCTGGCTCGTGGACTGGTTGCTGGAGTTGTTGTGGCTGAGCGTCGTACTCAACGTGGGCGTAAAGGCGGCCCGCGCCGCCCGGAGGGAGTAGGCCTGCATCTGCGGGTTGAGTCTCGCGGTCTGGATGTCGAGGTTCATCTCCAGGGCCCGAGCGATCGCCTCCTCCAGGGTCAGGTTCACCGGTTGCTCCCCGGGATCGAGGGGCGGTTGGGCCTTTCCGACCTCATATCTCTGGGGCTGCTGCTGGCCGGTTGAGGCGGCTGTTGGGCCGACACGGTCAGGGGGGTAAAGAGCACCAGACTCGCCGCCAGGCCTCCGACCCTACGTTTGCTCTTCCTCCTCATGGTGCTTCCTCTCTCCGTTCAAGGCACCGATTCCAATCGGACCCGCGTAATGGGGGACCTGCCACAGTAGACACGCGAGAGGCCCGAATTGTTAGCCGGGGGGCTCCGCAGCCGTGGCGGACGGGTGGGACCCATCCGCGAGCGCCACGCTCAACCCGTCTGGAGGTGCCGGGCACGCCTCCGCCTCAGGGGTACCGGATCTTCTTCCCCGTCAGGTCCCGGTGGGAATGCCCGGGGCGAAGGTCGCCGCGCTGTGGACGGGCCCGTCCACGCAGGAGCGCTCCCCGGTGGGGATGGAGCACTTGCCGCAGATGCCGATGCCACAACTCGTGTAGCGCTCCACGACGTGGTAGATGTCCTCCGGCGGGGCGTATCGCCGCTCCACCATGTCCAGCGCCTTCATGGCGAGCTCGGGCCCGCAATTCAGGAAGACGGGCCTCTCGGGCCTCTCCTCCTCGAGGGTCTTCTCCACCACCCCCGCGATGTAGCCGTGAAAGCCCGCCGAGCCGTCGTCGGTGGACACGGAAACCGGGCCCGAGATTCCGAAAGGAATCCAGGTAGACCAGCTCAGGGGCGGTCACCGCCCCGATGAAGATCCGCTTGGGGCCAGGATGGATCTGGGCGGCGTGATGAATGGGGGCGATCCCCACGCCGGCGCCCACCAGAACCACCAGTCGATCCTCCGGGAGGGAGAAACGGTGCCCGTAGGGCCCCCGCACCCGCACGACGTCGTTCGACTTTCAGACTGCAGGCCTTCGCCGTCATGGGGCCCACGTTCCGGACCAGGAGCTCCAGACCGATCTTCGATTGCGGCCACCGAGAAGGGCTTGGAATCCGTGTTGCCCACCTTGAGGAAGACGAACTGGCCCACCTCCGACCGTCGGACTTCCAGACGCTCGCTGGAATCTGATGACCCGCACCGTCTCCTGTACTCATCGATATCCGAGACCACGAAGGGGTGGTAATCCATCAGCGTCCGGTTCAGCGTCATGGAGGTGGCCAGGTCCGTCCCCTCCGCCAGGTCCCTCTCCAGAACGCTGGAAGTAGTCCCGGATCTGCTTCGGAGTCTCATGCCACCCAAGGCGGTGCCGATGGCGTAGAAGAAGTTGGATCGATGGCCTCCAGCCGCCGGATGTCACCGGCGCCCCGGATCCCACCCATGGCGATGATGGGAAGGGAGACCACACGGCGAAGCCGGGACAGGGCGTCCAGCGGTGGCGGGGAAGATGGCAGCCCGGACAGGCCTCCGAACTGGTTGCTCAGCTCGGGGTTGGGGCCCCCCAGGGTATTGATGGCCGAGAGCGCGTCGGCGCCTCCCTCCGGCTGCCGCTACGGCGATCTTCCTCCAGGCGCCCCACACCCGGCGTTCAGCTTCACGATGAGAGGCTTGGCCGTGACCCTCCGCGTGGCGGCGGTGATGGCTCCTGACGCTTTCGGGATCCGAGCCGATGAGGATGCCCCCCTTGTCCGCGTGGGGGCAGGAGACGTTGATCTCGTATCCGTCGGCGATGTCGCCGGCTCGCCTCGAACTCGGCCACGCAGTGGGCGAAGCTCTCGGCGGTGCTCTCGCCGATCTGGGCCATGAGGAAGACGTCGGGGGGCGTGGCTTCCCTCAGCTCCCTGAATCCCTCGATGGTGGCCTCGAGGCCCGGGTTGGTGTATCCCACGGCGTTCCACAGCGAGTCCGGGCGTGGGCTGCGAGAGAATGTCTTCCCGGTTCCCGGCCCTGGGTTGGATGGTGGTGCTCTTCCCCTGGTAGAACCCGAACTGGGGCACGTGCTCGAACATCCACCGGGCCACGTCGCTGTTGGTGGTGATCACGCCGGAGGGAAAGCCGAAGCGACCGCGGATCTCTTTTCCCAGGAGGTTGTACATAGAGGTCTTCTCGCTCAGCAGTACTCGCACGATGTCCTGAAGGACTTCCCGGGCCGCGGCCCTGCGGTCCGGAGCTCCCGTAATGGCCCTGCCCACCACCAGGAGGCGAGGAGCCGGCGGCCACCGCCCGCCCTGGCGACAGGACCCGTTTCTGGTCCTCGCCGGCGGGGGTGGTGGTGCCTTTGATCCCCGGGGTCACGAACATGAAGCCGGGCCGGAGCTTTCCCCTCAGCGCATGCATGTCGGCGGCGGAGCAGACGATTCCGTCCAGGCCGGAAGCCTCCGTCATCCGAGCCAGGCGCAGGACCTGGTCTTCCACCGAGCCGGGCACGCCACACTCCCGGTTGAGGATCTCCTGGTCGATGCTGGTGAGAACGGTCACCGCCAGGATCCTGGGTCGTTGATCCGGGGCCGGGGCCGCCTCCTCCACGCCGTCCCGGGCCGCCGCCATCATGGCCGGGCCCCCGGCAGCGTGGACGTTGAACATGGAGACGCCCAGCTCCGCGGCGGCCCTGGCGGCTCCCCTCACCGTGTTCGGGATGTCGTGGAACTTCAGGTCCAGGAACACACCCGCTCCCCGCTCCTGGACCAGGCTCACCACCGAGGGCCCGAATCGGGTGAAGGACTCCTTCCCTACCTTGAACAGGCCCACGAAGGGGCTCAGCTCCTCCACCAGAGCCTCGACGGCCTCCAGGGAGGCCAGGCCATCCAGGGGAAGGCACACCTTCTCCCGCGCCGCTCGTTCCTGCGACGACAACTCCGCCACGAACCGTCTCCTTTCTACTCGGCCTTGGGAAAGCCGTGCTTTTCGCCCCACCCGAAGGGATCCTCTCGCCATTCGGCCAGGAGGGCGATCCGGTCCTGGGAGAGGAAGCTGCCGTCCCTGGCCACGTCCAGCAGCACAGGAAAGGTGAGGAGGGAGGTGAAACGACACGGTGGATCCAATGCGGCGAACTGCTCGGCAGCCTTCTCGAGGCCATAGCTGAAGATGGCCAGGCACCAGTTCGGCCACGCCCTTGGCCTCCCGCACGGCCTCCACCGCCCGGGCCGAGCTTCCCCCGGTGGAAATCAGGTCCTCGATGACCACCACCCTCCGTTCCCCCAGGTCGGACTCGGCGTCCAGTCCCTCGATGCGGTTCCTCAGCCCATGGCCCTTGGGCTTGTCACGAATATAGATGAAGGGCAAGGAGAGGAAGATCGGCCAGAAGCGCTCCATGGGGAATCCCGGCGGTGGACGTCCCCGCCACCACCTCCGGCGCGATCCCCTCCCTCTCGATGACCTGAGCCAGGCCCTGGACGATGGTCCGCCGGGCCTCGGGGTGGAAGAGGAACATGCGGTTGTCGTTGTAGATGGGCATTCGGTACCCCGATGCCCACTGGAAAGGGTGGTCGGGATGGAGCTTGATGGCACCGATCCGCAGACCCTCCTCCGCGATTCTCCTGCCGATGTCGTCGATGGTCCTCTCCCACCGCTGTCGACGCAGGGACCCTCCGAGTGGCCGGTATCATAGGTCCATCCGGGGGGGTGTCAAGGCACCCTCCGGTGCCCGCCCCGGGGGACCTCGGGGACCGTCTCCGCGGACAGCCCCCGGAGCATTCTCTCCACCCTGGCCACCTCCCCTTCGGTGCTGGCCTTCACGGCCAGTCCGTAGAAGAGAAGGCGGTCCAGGAGGAGGCCAATCCCCATGGACAGGACCGCCACGGAGGGGTGGCCCACTATGGTTGCCAGGCATGGGACCAGGTTCGACGCCGAGATCCGGAGCCAGAGGAGCCCCCGGCGCCTGGCCATGATCCCGGGGTGGCTCGCCTCCCCTCGAGCGGCGAGTCGCCCAAGGCTCCTCCCTCGAGCCAGGAAGAGGAGAGCTTCCAGGAGGAGGGCCCCCACCGCCAGGGGCGAAGCCATGGCGGCCGTGGCTCCGGACTGCACCGCCCGGAGCAGGAGAAGGCCGAAGGCCGACCCGGAGGCCAGGGGTTGAGCCACGGCCGCGGGGCTCCGCCAGGTCAGCTGCCCGGGGAGGCGATACACCCATCCCAGAGCGACGAGGGTGAGGGGAGAACAGAGGAGGGCGGTGAGAACCAGGACGTCCCGCCCAGGCCAGTTCCCGGGGAGCGCGACCGCCAGAGAAGCCGTGACCGCCAGCAGGCTCACCAGCCCGACCTCGTTGGAGAGGGAACTCCCCCCCAGCCGGGAGAGCGCCCTCGAGCCCCGCAGGGGGCGCCCGAGATGCCTCAGGGAGACCAGGAGTCCTGCAGCCGTCATCCCCGCCATGAGGCCCAGGGCGGTGCGGGACGGAACCCAGGGCGACCCGAGGAGGAGGCTGGTCAGGAGCTGAGCCACGCCGATGCCGGCTCCGGCCGTTGCCAGGGCGGTGAAGACCACCAGAGGGAGCTCGTGGAGCCGCAGATCCCGCCTCGTCTCAGCCCGCCTCATAGGACCCCTCCTCACGGGCCAGGAGTGCCTTCAGAGCGGCCAGGCGGGCCGTGCGAAGGCCCCCACGGGGCCGCGTGATCCGGAGCCTCGGCCGGGCCCCGGCGGGGTCGGCGAAGCCCGGGGCAGGCTCCCCCGGGCTCTCATCGGCCAGAAGCTCCAGGGCCCGGGTGGGACAGGCGGCCACACAGGCCGGCTCCAGACCCTGCGCCAGGCGGTGGTGGCAGAGGTGGCACTTGGTCATGACCCCCGAGGCTTCGGGTCGTAGGCCGGAGCGCCGAAGGGACAGGCCATCTCGCAGTAGCGGCAGTCCGAAGCACACGGTTCCTCCAGGAGGACCACCCCGTCATACCCTCTTCTTCAGCGCGCCGGAGGGGCAACCCGTGGACGCAGGGAGGATCCTGGCAGTGATGGCAGGCCAGGGAGAGGTAATAGGTGGGCCCGCTCCGGGCCGGGCGACGGATTCAGCGGCAGGACCCGCCGCCAGCTGAATCCCGGGACGGCAGTCCGTTCTCCATTCGGCAAGCCAGGACGCAGGCTCCGCACCCCACGCAGCGTGCCAGGTCCAGGGAGAAGCCCGGCCGACGCCGGAGCGGACCTCAGCGGCCTCCACCTCCACCCGGCACTCGTAGAAGGTGGCGCCATAGCCCATGTCCGTGACACCGTCGTCGGTGAGAAGGTTCATCCAGGGGTCGTCAGGCACGCATCGACCCTCCAGGACGTGAACGACTCCGGGCCGAATACCCGGGTTCAGCCGTAACGGGCACCTCCACGGACCCCCGTTCGTTCCAGATCCGGGCCCGGTCCCCCTCCCCGAGGCCCCGAGCGCCGCATCCTCGGGGTGGATGTCCAGCATCCGGCGGGCGGTCCACCTCCTGAATCCAGGAGAGGTTCCCGAACTGGGAGTGGATCCGCTCCCGGGTCTTGCACGTGAGGAGCTGAAGGGGGAAGCGCGAGCGCCGAGCCGGGCGGAGGGCCCTCGGGGAGGAGCATCGTAGTCCGGCACCGGATCCACGCCCCAGAGCCTCTCCGCCTCCCGGGAGGCGAACTCCACCTTTCCCGACGGGGTCTCGAACCCACCGTCCTCCAAACCACGTCTCCCCGACCCGGAGAGGTCCAGAGGGCGATGCCCGCAGCTCCTCCAGCGCGTCTCCCCGCCCCTCGGGCAGCATCTCCGCGAAGGCGCTCCTCCGGGTCCCGGTGAAGGCTCCGGTGTGGAAACCGAACCGATCGGCACAGTTCCCGCCAGATCTCCGTCTCGGTCCGCACTCCCGGGGGAGGGTCCAACACCTTCTGGCGAAGCTGGAGGTAGGGATGCCAGTACGCCGTCACCAGGTCCTCCTCCTCGAAGAGCGTCTTGGCGGGGAGTACGTAGTGCGCCATCCGGGCCGTATCGGTGAGGAACTGGTCCACCACCACCAGCAGCTCCAGGCCCTGGAGTCCCGCGCGAACCTCCTAGGTGCGAGGGTGCTGGCTCACGGGGTTGGCCTTCTCGAACCAGGCGGCCCGAAGGGGCGGGTCGGACACGTGCTGCAGGGCCCACCCCAGGCGGGAAGTCGGGAAGGACCGGGGGCTCGAGTGCCGGGGCCGGGGGCAGGCCCGGGACGGGTCGCAGGCAGTGGCTGCCAGGTTGGCGTACTGCCACCCTCCCCCGGCGACTCCGAGGTTGCCCGTGAGGGCGGGCAGGAGCGACACGGCCCGAATGGCCTGGCCCGGCGTGGCGGTGCCGCTGGAGACCGAATCCCGCGATGAGCAGGGCGGGACGGTGGGAGGCGTAGGCCTCGGCGAGCTCCAGGATCTGCCACCCGCAGTCCGGTGATCTCGGACGACCCGCTCGGGAGAATAGGCGGCCACTCGATCCCTGTAGGCTTCCAGCCCCACGGCGTGGGCTTCGAGGAAGGGGGCGTCCTGCAGCCCCTTCTCCAGGATGATGTGTCCCATGCCCAGGGCGAGGGCCCCATCCGTGCCGGGCCGGGGCTGGAGGTGGAGGTCCGCCCCGTCGGTGGTATCGGTGGAACGGGGATCCACCACCGCCACCCGAGCCCCACTCGCCTGTGCGTCCAGGATGAGGCGCCACTGGTGCACGTTGGTCTCGGCGGGGTTGTGGCCCCAGAGGAGGATGAACCGGCTGGCCCGGGTCAGGGCCGGATGGTTGTGCCGGTTGTCGCCGTAGGTGAGGCGGGTCGCCTCCAGGCCTGCCGGCCAGCAGAGGTCGCCATGGGCCCGTGTAGGCCCGCCAAAGGGGTTCCAGAAGGCATCGGCCATCCCGGAGAGGGCCCCGTGACTACCGGAGCCCTCGTAGTAGAGGACGGCACGGGGTCCGGACTCCTGTCGGATCCGCTCCAGGCGGACTGCAATGTCCCCGAGGGCCTCATCCCAGGAGACGGGCTCGTAGCCGCCGCGCCCGTCGGCCCGCAGAGGGGCCTGGAGCCGGCCCCGGATGGGTGACCCGCTCCACGTACGCGAGGCCTTTCAGGCACACCCGGCCCTCGGTGGCGGGTTGGCCGGGTCGCCCTCCACGGACGATGCGGCCATCGGCCACCGTCACCAGCATCCCGCAGGTGCAGTAACAGTTCCGGGGACAGACCGTGCGGATGCGGGACCGGGCCATGGCTCCCGGACTAGTCCGGCTCGACCCGGACCGGGATGACTTTCATCTCCGCCGTATGGGTCACGGGATCGTACCCGCCGCCGGTGAGGACATTCACCGGGGTGTCACTGAATGCGAAGGAGGTGAAGACCGTTCCTCGGGGGGACCGGGCGGTGGACTGGACCTTGACCCGGATGCTCCCCCTGGGGCTGGTCACCCGGGCCCATCCCCCGTCGGTGAGTCCCCAGGCCTCCACGTCGTCGGGGTGGACCTCCAGCGTCTCCTCAGGGAGAAGGTACGTCGATCCCCGACGCCCTCCCCGTCTGGGTACGCGTGTGATAGGACTGGAGACGGCGTCCCGTGGTGAGCCAGACCGGATACTCTTCGGAGATCACCTCGGCCGGGTCACGGTACTGGACGATCTTGAAGATCCCCCGCCCGATGGGGAAGCCGTCCTCGTGGAGCCGGGGAGTGCCGGGGTGGTCGGGTGTGGGAACGGGCCAATTCAGCCCGGGCCCATCGGAGATCCGCTTCCAGCTCAGCCCGTTGTAGATGGGGGCGAGGGAGCACACTTCGTCGAACACCTGGCCAGGGCCCTCCCACTCGAAGCCCTGGAAGCCCAGGCGCCGGGCCAGTTGGGCCACGATCCACCAATCCGGCCGGGCTTCTCCGGGAGGCGGTACCGCGGCTCTGACCCGCTGCACCCGCCGCTCGGTATTGGTGAAGCTCCCGTCGGTCTCCGCCCAGGACGTGGCCGGCAGAACCACGTCGGCCTTTTCCGCCGTCTCGGTCAGGAAGAGGTCGATGACCACCAGGTGATCCAGGGCGTCCATGGCCTTTTCGACGAGGTGGACGTCCGGATCGGATACCAGGGTGTTCTCCCCGTCGATGAGCATGGCACGGAAGCGTGTGCCGCATTCCTCGAAGGCGGTGACCTTCGTGGGACCGATCTCCGGATCCAGCTTCCTTCCCCAGGCGCCCTCGAACTTCGCCTGGTTGGCCGGGTCGGTGACCTTCTGGAAGCCCGGATAGTTGTTGGGCGAGGCTCCCATGTCCCCTGCACCCTGGACGTTGTTCTGTCCGCGCATGGGGTTGATGCCCGTGCCCTCCCGGCCGACGTTCCCCGTCATGAGAGCCAGGTTGGAGAGGCTCATGACGTTGTCCACGCCGCTGATGTGCTCGGTGATTCCGAGAGTGTAGTAGATGGCCCCGCGCGCGGCGGAGGCATACCAGATGGCCGCCTTCTCGATATCGGCCGCCGGCACCCCGGTAATGCTCTCGGCCCACTCGGGGGTGAACGCCTTCACGTGCTCCAGGAAGGCCTCCGCCTGGGTGGTGTGCTGGGCGACGAAGGACTCGTTCACCAGCCCCTCCCGCTGGATCACGTGCGCCATGGCCAGAAGGAGAGCCGCGTCCGAGCCCACCCGGAGGGGCAGGTGCAGATCCGCCAGCTCCGTCAGCTTGATCCGTCTCGGATCCGCCACGATGAGCTTGGCCCCCTTCCGGAGGGCCTTCTTCAGGCGCGTGGCCGCCACGGGATGGGCCTCCGTCATGTTCGTTCCGATGGCGAAGATGACATCGGGCTTGTCCATGTCGGCCAGGGGGTTGGTCATGGCCCCCCGCCCGATGGTTGCCGCCAGACCGGCGACTGTGGGGGCGTGTCAGGCACGTGCGCAGTGGTCGATGTGGTTCAACCCCCATCCCGCCCGCATGAGCTTCTGCATGGCGTAGGCCGCCTCGTTGGGCGCCCGTCCCGAGGCGATCCCGTAGACGGCCTCGGGACCGTACAGCTCCACCACGCTCCGGAACCCGTCGGCGGCCCGGTCCAGGGCTTCGTCCCAGGAGGCCGGGACGGAGCTCTCCGCCCTCGTCTCGGACCAGAGGCGCCGTGAGCCGGTCGGGGTGCTGCACGAAGTCCCACGCCCATTGGCCCTTCACGCACAGGGCTCCCTCGTTGGCCGGCCCATCCATTGCGGGCTGGACCCCCACCATCGTCCCGTTCCGGGCGAGAACGTCCACGGAGCATCCCACGCCGCAGTAGGGGCAGATGGTCCTGGTCTTTCCGGATGTCACCGGCCACATCCCGACCGGCCAGGGCCTTCCGGTCGGCCAGCGCTCCCGTGGGGCAGGTCTGGACGCATTGGCCGCAGAAGGTGCAGGACGAGTCCTTGAGGATCCCGTCGAACTCCACGGTGATGCGGGTGTCGAAGCCCCGGTTCGCCACGGAGATGGCGTAGTCCCCTTCCTGCTCGGCGCACACCCGGACGCACCGGTAGCAGGAGATGCAGTTGTCGTAGTCCCTCAGAATGAAGGGGTTCGGGTCATCAGGCCGGCTCCTGCCCGACCGGCTCCCCCGGAAGCGGCCGGTCCTGGCCTCGTACCGGTCCAGGAGAACCGAGAGCTCTTGGGAGGCAAGGCCCGAGAGGGGGTGGACGTCGAGATCCCTGTTCTCCGAGGCCACCATCTCCAAAAGCACGCGCCGGTGGGTCTCGAGCTTCTCACTCCCAGTGCTCACCACCATCCCGTCCTCGGCCCTGGTGGTGCAGGAGGCCACCGGCTTCGCCCAGCCCTCCACCTCCACGACGCAGAGGCGACATCCCCCGAAGGCTTCCAGGCGAGGATCGTAGCACAGGGTGGGAATCTCCCGCCCGTGCCGCTCCGCGACCTCGATAGAGCGTCTCCCCCGGCAGGAAAGGCACTCTTTCCCCGTCCAGGGTGCAGTGCTCGAGGTAGGTTCCTCTCCTCTTCGTCGAGTCTCAAGAGCTCGGACATTCCGCCTTCCTCTTGCCATAGCTGTTCAGAAGCCATCGACCTTCACCGGTGATCCGGGCCGATCCGGCATCACCCTCCACCCGCCACGTGTCGGGCGACTTCCGCCGGGAAAGTACTTCAGCAGGGACTCCGTGATGAGGGGAGCGGCCTGGCCCAGATCCGCAGGCGCTCACCTCCTTCATCGTACTCCCCAGGTCCTGAACCTCGCCGATCCACGCGGAGAGATCCACCGGGCCCGCCTCGCCCGCTAGCCGCTCCGTCAGCCGCCGCGTGCCGATCCGGCAGGGGAAGCACTTGCCGCAGGACTCCTCGGCGAAGAACTCCATGGCCAGCCGGGCCACCTCCACCATGTCCCGGGAGTCGTCGAAGACCATGATGCCGCCTGCGCCCAGAAAGGATCCCTTCCCCGGATGCTCTTCTCGTCGAGGCTGACGTCCAGGTCCTCGCCGGCGAGGAAGCCTCCGGACAGACCGGCCATCGTCACCGCCTGGACCTTTCGGCCGGACGGCGGACCGCCCGCCCATTCGTGGATCAACGTGGACAGGGGCAGCCCCATGGGTACTTCGTAGTTCCCGGGGCTGGCGACGTCCCCCGAGAGACTGATGACCTTCGTTCCCGCGTGCCCGTCCACGCCAAGGCCCCTGTACCAGGCGGCTCCGTTTCGGAGAATGGGGGGAACACTGGCCAGTGTCTCCACATTGTTCACGACCGTCGGGAGGTTCTCGAAGCCGTGGGTCACGGGATAGGGAGGGCGGTTCCTGGGGAAGGGGTGCTTCCCCTCCAGGGAGTTCAGGAGGGAGGTCTCTTCTCCACAGATGTACGCACCGGCGCCCCTACGGACGTGGATGCGAAAGGCGAAGCCGCTTCCGAGGATGTCCGTTCCCAGGAGCCCCGCATCCTCCGCCTCTCCAACGGCCGCCTCGAGGATTTGCTGGGTGTCGGGGTACTCGTACCGAAGATAGATGAAGCCCCGGGACGCGCCGGTGGCGTACCCGGCCAGGATCATCCCCTCCAGGACGCCGTGGGGATCGTGATCCATGAGGGCCCGGTCCTTGAAGCACCCGGGCTCCCCCTCGTCGGCGTTGCAGACGATGCTCTTGGGATGGCCCGGGGCCTCCCGGACCGCGGTCCACTTCCGCCACGTGGGAAAGCCCGCGCCACCCCGGCCGCTCAGCCCACTCTCCTCCACCGCCCCCAGCACCATCGCGGGCTCCATGCCTCCCAGAACCCGCTCCAGGGCCTGGTACCCCCCCGTCGCCCGGTATCCGTCCAGGCCCTTCCCCGTCCGCTCACGGAGGTGGGCGAAGACGCATTCCTCCCTTCCGGAGGGCGGCGGGGGAGGAAGAGGAGAGGGCCGGCGCGTGAGGGCCTGGGCCGACAGACCCGTCAGGACCTCCGATCCCCGAAGCACGGGCACCGGATCGTCGCAGCGCCCCGCGCACGGCATCCCTCCGCCTCCAGCAGCCGCCAGCTCCCCCAGGATCCCGTGGGCTCCCTTCAGCGTACACACCGGACCCGTACAGACCCTTGGGGTGTCGCGCCCGCCGGGCTCCCGGGAAAAGTGGTGGTAGAAGGACACGGTACCGAAGAGGTCGGCCAGGGGGATGCGCAGCGCCCTGGACACGTCCCGAAGGGCTTCCTCCGAGAGGTACCCGTCCCGATCGTGGAACGAGTGGAGGAGCGGCAGAAGAGGAGCCGGCTCAGCCCTCCACCGGTCGATGAGCTCCTCGTTCGTCCGTACTCCCATCAAGACCTCCAGTCCGGGAGGAGGCCGCTGGACGTCCCGGCAAAGGGTTGAGCCGTCAGAGGATGATGGCCAGCGGCAGAAGAACCACGTAGCCGAGAACGAGAAGAAGGGGTGCCGCCGTGATGGAGCCCTGGGAGAGGAGGAAATAGCCCAGGGCCACCGCCAGGAGCCCGGCACCGCCCAGGATTCCGTTGATGGCGGAGAATCGAAGGGGCGCCCTGGGGCTTCCCCCGGTCTTCGGAGTGTTCGTCTTCGTTCCCATAGTCACCTGGAATCCTACCCTCCTGGACCGGGCTCGGTCAAGCGACCTCCCCCCTCATCCACGCTTCTCCTCGAGATCGAACTTCTCGATGAGTCGGGCCAGGCGGGAGCGAGAGATTTCGAGCAGGCGCGCCGCCTCGCTCTTGTTCCAATCTGTGTGCTCCAGGACGCGGAACACCTGGCGCCCGATGGCACTGTCCAGGGTCCAGTCGGGCTCGCCGGAGCTCTCCCCTCTGAAGACCGCCTGAGTGCCATCGCCGGACCACGCCACGGGGGCCCCGCCACCCACCCCCTCGCCCACGTCGGGGCGGTCGGACCCCAGACGCAGGTGCTCGGGGCCCAGGGTTGCCCCACGGGCCAGGATCGACGCCCGGGTCAGCGCATTCTCCAGCTCCCGGACGTTTCCCGGCCAGTCGTACTCCGTCAGGGCCCTCATGGCGTCGGGGTGGATGTGGTGGACCTCCTGCTGGGTCTCCTTCCGAATCCGGGCCAGGAGGTGCAGGGCCAGCTCGGGGATGTCGCCCCGTCGCTCCCGAAGTGGAGGGACCACGATCTCCACGACCCTCAGGCGAAAGTAGAGGTCCTCCCGGAATCCGCCCTCGTCGACCTGGGCCTCGAGATCCTGGTGGGTCGCGGCTATGATCCGAGCCTCCGTTCGCCGGGCCGTCTCCCCGCCCACGGGAAAGAAGGTCCGATCCTGCAGAACCCGCAGGAGCTTGGTCTGGAACTCCAGGGTGGTGTCCCCGATCTCGTCCAGGAAGATGGTCCCGGTGCCGGCGAGCTCGAAGTACCCCTTCCGCCCCGACACCGCACCGGTGAAGGCACCCTTCACATGGCCGAAGAGCTCGGATTCCAGCAAGGTGTCGCTCAGGGCGGTGCAGTTCACGGCAATGAACGGCTCGTCGGAGTGGGGGGAGTGGTTGTGGATGGCCCGAGCCATCACTTCCTTCCCGGTGCCCGTCTCACCCCGCATGAGCACGGTGGCGCGGTTCCGGGCCAGGACCCCGATCATCTTGAAGATCTCCATGAGGCGGGGGTCCTTCGGCCGATGACCGTGCGAGAGTCCACCTCGGATCCCGCCTCCCGGGCGCTCCTGGCCCGCGCCTCCAGGTTCAGGTCCCGCTCCCGGAGGCACCGGTTGACCAGGTCCCGGAGCGCCCCGATCTCGATGGGCTTGACCACGTAGTCGAATGCCCCTGCCCGCATGGCATGGATGGCCGAGGTCATGTCCTCGTGCCCGGTCATGACGATGACTTCCACCTTGTCCGTGTCCTGCCGGATCCGTTCCAGGAGGGCCACTCCGTCCATTCCCGGGAGACGGAGGTCGGTGAGCACGAGGGAGGGATCGAACTCGTGGATCCGGGCCAGGGCCTGCTCCGCGTCCTGGGCCCGCTCCACCCGGAACCCGCTCTCCTCCAGAATTGAGCTCACGACACCGAGGTGATCGGGATCGTCATCTACCACCATGATACGTCGAGGCATGGTCTCGTAATCCTCGTTGCGAATGCCTTGTTCTATCGATCGTCTTCCCGGAGGTCCTCCCCGGGCTCATCGCCTTCCTCGGGCCCCTCTTCCCAATAGGCCGGCTCGTCCGGCGGGTCCGTAGCCCGGAGTCTCGCCATGGCCACCCGGTCCCGATTCCGGCGAAGACGTCCGAGCACCAGGAGAGCGAGGCCCAGGGCGAGCCAGAAGACAGCCGAGTGGGAGAGGACGAAGAGCCATCCGTACTGCTTCCGCACGTACTTCTTCCAATCCTCCTCGAACTGACCCGGAGTGACCCCGTACACCTGCCTCATGGCCACCCTGAACACCCCGTCCGCCCTCCACCTCTCCAGGAAGAGGCGCAACCCCCGCTCGCCGCTCTCCCGAACCAGATACTCCACCGCCGTGGCGGAGAGGAGATAGGCCAGGTCCGCCGAGGCCCTGTCCCGGGGCCAATCCAGCGTGAGGGAATCCAGAGGTGGCGCCTGGCCCAAAGCCAGAGCAACCCTCAGGCGCCACCCCTCGGTGGGATTCCACCCCCCTGAAGCCCACTCGGCATATCCCTCGTCGAACCACTGGGGAATCTGGAGGCCCGGGAGGAATTGGTGAAGCCCCAGGTGGGCCCACTCGTGCTTCAGGACCCGGGCCTCACTCCACCCCCTCGTACGTTGAGCCCCGAATTCGGGAATCACGATCCTCTGCAAGGAGGGAATGGCGACCCCTGCTCCCCATTCGGGAACGGTCCCCCCCGTCAGGGAGTCGAAGACCGCCCGGTCCCGGGCAATGAACAGGGAAATCCCCACGGGAAGGGTGTCCGGCAAGCCCGGGAGGGGAGGCAGCCCCTCGACGAACCGGAGAATGCTCCTGGCGCGGAGCGAGTCCGCCCCTCGGAATCCCACCCTCACCTGGTGCCCCTCGAGCCACTGGAATGGGGGACAGGAGCCTGGCCCGCGAGCCCCGGCACGCCCGGGAGGGCCAGGAGGAGGAACACCGCCCACCGGGGGATCGAGAGCCACCGGCTGATACGGGGTCATGAACGCGGAAGAGAGCTCCTCGAGACAGGCCCGGGCTTCCTCGTTCCCGGGATTGAGCTCGATGGCCCTCTTCAGGAGGAGAACGGCCATGCGTCGGTCCGCGTCCTTCAGGGAGATCTTCCCGAGCTTGAGGAAGACATCGTCTCCGAGGGAGGGCGCCAGCCTCACGGCGTTCTCGTAATGGGTCCGAGCACCGGAGGTGTCTCCCCGGCGGAACGCCTGGTCTCCGAGGTTCTTGTGCGCCTGGGCCGGAAGCTCCGTGCCCGCGCTGAGCGCCCGGGTGAAGTACTGCTCCGCCGCCTCGTGGTCCCCCCGGTGATCCAGGACGGCCCCGGTATTGACCAGGAGAGCAGCGTCGGCAGGGTGGAGCTGGAGGCCCTCCCGGCCCAGGGCAACCGCCTCCCCCGAGTACCCCGAGGCGGCCGCGGCGAGCACGGCGTAGGCGTAGTAGATGGGCGGAGGCCGCCGGGAGCCGATCCGCTCCCGGTAGTTCTGGAACGTGGCTCGGGCGGCTCGGGCGTCACCGGACTTCAGCTCCGCGATCCCTCGCGCCAGCGCCAGCCCCGGATCGTCCGCATTCACCCGCTCCGCCTCTTCCAGCACCTCCAGGGCCTCCTGGAAGCGCCCGAGCTGCTCCAGGGCCAGAGCCCGGTTCCTGATGATGCCGTACCCGTTCGATCTCCCGGAGGGGACCGCCTCGAAGTGCTCCAGGGCCCGGGCCGGCTCACCGGACTTCAAGGCGATGATCCCGAGGCGAAAGCGCGCCGTGACCTCCCCCGGCTCACAGGCGAGGGCGGCCCCGAACTCCTGGGCCGCGTCCTCCAGCATACCGGCCTTGTAGAAGGCCTGGCCCAAACTCATGTGCCGATGGAGCCCCGAATTCCCCGTCTCGTCTCCCTCCGGGGTGCGCCTCCCCGCCTCCTGCACGAACCCGGCCTGCAGAAGATCGTAGAGGGCCTTCCCCGTTTCGAACTCGACCAACCCCGACTCCGCCACCAGGTCGTCGACGGTTCGACTCCCATCCAACAGAGGGAGCAGCCTGCGCTCGCTGGGGCTGAGCTCCACCTCGTCCTCTTCTTCGGGGTTTCGCACCAGTTGGAAGATCAGGTCCATCGAGTGGATCTTCTTCTCGATCTGGGTCCACTCGTCCACCCTTCGCGCCCCCTCCATGAGGAGACCGTCGGCGTTCAGGGAAACGAGAAAAGCCCGGCCCTCTTCCGGGGCTTCGTCGGGATTGAAGTGAAAGGAACCCGTTTCCCAGGTGAAGAGATGAAAGACGGCCTCGCGGATCTGGACGGTGACCCACTTCTCGAGATCGTCCCGGCTCACGGCACCCTGGGCCACGAGGATCTCCCCGAGCTGCCTCGAGCGGTCGTTCCGCTGCTCCTTGAGCGCCTTCGAGAGATCCTCCTGCCCGATCACTTCATTGTTCACCAGGAGGTCGCCCAGCCGATCGGGGTGATCCAGGACCGAGGCGAAGATCACCCGACCTTTCCGGAAGTAGATGTAGCCGAAGTTCGAGCGGTTCGTGACGGTCAGGCACCCCGTCTTTCGCCCAAGGGCAAGGAGCTGGCAGATGTCGGCCAGAGCCACGTCGGTGAGGGAGCCGTCGATGGCCATCAGTCAGGAGCCTCCACGATGCGATCCTCCATACGAGGCCAGTCCCAGATCACCAGCTCCCTGGAGGGTATCCAGGGCGTTTCCCGATCCTGGCTCTCCGCGTTCTTCGCCGTCACGGGAGCGGCCTGATCATCCCCCGCCTCGCCACCACCCTGGGATCGCCTCAGCCCTTGCCGCGCCGGCCCCGCCCGGGGCCGGAAGGAGCTGATCCACTCCCTGTCCAGGGCCGACACTTCCTCCCGGGGGGGGCGCGAGCGCTCCGAGCTCCTCGTCCTTCCTCCGGACCCACCCTCCGGCCCAGCCTGGTCTGCCTGGCTCCGCTGCTGGAGTCGCTCCCGAACGGATGGGGAAAGGTCCGCTTTCCCCACCGGAATCTCCAGAACCAGTCCACCTTCGAAGCGGGAGCGGAGGCGATCGTCGATGTTGGGGATCTCCGAGGGAGGCCGGTCGGCGGCCACCATGATCCTGGCTCGCCGGCGCTGGAGGGCTTCGAAGAGGTGGAAGAACTCGTCCTGAGCCCTCTCGGTCTGGGAAAGGTCCTCCGCACCGTGGACCAGGAGGAGATCCACCGACCACCACCTCTCCCGCCACGCCCCGGCCACCCCCGTGGAGAGGGCCTGGATGAACTCCTCGGCGAAGGAGGCCACCGAAACGAGGGCCGTCAGGCTGCCGGCGTGCTCCAACTGGTTGCCTCGTGCCGCGGCCTCCAGGAGGATCCTCGCCACCTCGCCCCCGGGGCTCCAGACATAGAGGGGGTTGTATTCGGGACGATCGCTCTTGACGAGCTGCTCCGTGGCGCGGAGGACCAGCTGGGGAAGCTCGGGAGCCAGCATCGTGAGGTCGACGCCCCCGGGGATCGCCGGGAAGGCCCGGCCCCGCTCACTGGCGGAAGCGAGGAGCGCCTCGGCCTCGTCCAGCCGCTCGGGGTCCCGGAGCACGCCCCAGGCCGCCTCCGGCCAGGGATTCCCCACCGCGTCCAGGGCCCGCTTGATTTCCTTCAGGCGTCGGACCGCCGCCTTGAACTCCTGAACCACACGCTCCACGTCTCCAGGGGGACTCTCCATTCCCAGGAACCGCCTGAGACGCTCCACCTTGAAGTCCTCGGCCTCCATCTCCTCCGCCGTCTCCCGGAGGAGCCTCCGCCACGGAGTCTCCTTGGCCTCCACCTTGGCAGCGACGGACCTGGAGATCTCCCGAAGAAACTCACCGAGCTCCGCCCCGAACTCACCGGGGTCCAGCTTCGCCTCCCGCCCGAGGAGGGTCAGCGCCTCCTTGGGGGTGACGGATCGCCGCTCCATCTCCTGGACGGCCAGGATCCGGTTCAGAGCACCCCCGAGCTCACGGACGTTGGAGAAGTTGATTCGGCCGATGACCTTCGCCACTCCCTGGTCCAGGCTCTGGCCCCGGGCTTCGGCCCACCTCCGGAGGATGGCCACACGGGTCTCGTATTCGGGGGGCCCGATGTCCACCAGGAGGCCGCTCTCGAAGCGAGACCGGAGGCGGGCGTCCAGCCCATCGATCTCGGCGGGAGGGCGGTCACTCGTCAGGACCACCTGCTTTCCCGCCCGGGTCAGCGTGTCCAGCGTCCTGAGGAACATCTCCTGGGCTTCGGTCTGGCCCGTGAGGAACTGGACGTCGTCCATGAGGAGGACGTCCAACTCCTCGTACCGCCCCGCCGAGCCGGTCTCCTCCCCGCCCCCGATCGCCTCCGCCAGCTCTCCGAGAAACTCCTCCAGGCTCTGGTAGTCCACCCTCTTCTCCGGGTGGATCTTGGCGACCTGGTGCGCGATGGCACCCAGGATATGCGTCTTCCCCAGACCCGAACCCGAATAGAGGAAGAGGGGGTTGTAGCTGGAACCGGGATTCTCGGCTGCACGCCTCGCAGCTGCGGAGGCCAGCCGATTCGCAGGCCCTACGACGAAGGTCTCGAAGGTGAAGCGTGGGTCGAGTTCAGCCATTATCCGCTCATGGTTCCCGCGCCGGGTCCTCGGTCTTCACCGCCTCCGGAGCCTCGGCACCCTCCCCCCGGCCGCCGCCACCCGGCTCACCGGAGGATTCCTCCCCTTCACGGGCCCAGCGAACCACCGAGGCCATGTCGGGGGGGAGTGGAGCGTGGAAACGCATCTCCTCCCCCGACAGGGGATGGCGGAACACCAGGTCCGAGGCGTGCAGCAGCTGGCGCCCCGCCATGCGGTCCAACGCCCCGGCCCAGGCCCGGCTGGGGCCACTCATTCCCCGACCCCAGCTCCCTCCGTAGACCCGGTCCCCCACCACCGGATGCCCGATGTGGGTCAAGTGGACCCGGATCTGGTGCGTGCGGCCGGTCTTGAGAGACACATCCAGGTACTCGGCCGCCCGCCACCGCTCCCTGACCCGGACCCTCGTGATGGCCCTTCGTCCCCCCTCCACCACCGCCATTCGCTTCCGGTCCCTCGGGTCCCGGCCGATGGGAGCATCGATGGTGTCCGGTGACCGGGGAAGATGGCCCCAGGCCACGGCCCTGTAGATACGTCGAACTTCATGCTTACGAATCGCGTTGGAAAGGGCTATGTGAGCCTCGTCCCCCTTTGCCACCACGAGGAGACCCGATGTGTCCCGGTCCAAGCGGTGCACGATCCCGGGACGAATCCTGCCCCCGATTCCCGATAGATCGGCCACGTGGTGCAGGAGGGCGTTCACCAGAGTGCCGCTCCGATGGCCCGGAGCAGGGTGGACCACCATTCCCGCCGCTTTGTTCACCACCAGAAGGGCCCGGTCCTCGTAGACCACATCCAAGGGGAGGTCCTCCGCCGACGCCTCCACGGGCTCGGGGGGAGGAATCTCCACCTCGATCACCTGCCCGCCGGATACGGTCTCCGACTTCCGGACCAGGTGCCCGTCCACCCTCACCCTCTCCGCCTCCACGAGGGCTGCGCAGCGGGAGCGGGAGAGGCCCAGGCGGCGGGCGAGGTAACGATCGATTCGCTCCGCGGTCCCTTCCTCCACCACGACCCGGTGCATCCCTTCGTCTCCCTTAGCCGTGACCCTCCTCCTGTGGTGAGAGGCCAAGGCGCACTTCCTCCCCGTCCACCTCCACGCTGCGAACCACGGCAAACGCTCCCCACGGACCCTCGCCCACGGGGCCGTCGCCCACCTGGAGCTCCACGGCCAGGGTCTCTCCGCTGATGAAGTCCCTGTGCTCCAGGGCGGCGTTCCGGACCTCTTCCGAACCGAAGATCCCCAGGGAGATGCGGTCCGTGATCTCCAATCCCCCGTCCTTGCGCAGTCTCTGGATCCGGTTCACGAGCTCCCGGGCCATGCCCTCCCGGATCAGGCCCGGATCGAGGCTCGGGTCCAGCGCCACCGTGAACCGGCCGTCTCCCTGAACCACGAGACCTCCCTTCCCTTCCTCGAGCACCTCCAGATCTCCCTCCTCCAGGACGGTGGCCTGCCCCCCGACCTGCACCGATACCGGCTCCCCTCTCCGGTAGGCCATGAGATCCCCGTCCGACAGATCCCGAATCGCCCTCGCCGCCTCCTCCGTAGCCGCCTGGAATCTCGGACCCAGCAGCCCGGAAGTTCGGCTTCGCCACCAGGGTCAAGAGCCCCTCGGCGGATCGGAGGAAAGCCACGTCCTTCACGTTCAACTCGTCCATGACGAGCCCCATGAGCTCGGGCCCAGGTGCCAGCCCGTCGGGAGCCACCGCGTAGAGCTTCCGGAGGGGCTGACGGACCCGTATCTGGACCTTCTCCCGCGCGGCCCTCCCCAGCGACACCAGTGCCCTCACCCCGTCCATTCCCCGTTCCAGCTCCCCGTCGATACGGCCGGACGCGGCTACCGGGAAGGCGGCCAGGTGTACGCTCTCCCCCGTGAGCGCCCGGTGGAGCCAGTCCGCCACGAAGGGCGTCACGGGAGCGACCAGGCGCGCCACCGTCACCAGGGTCTCCCACAGCGTCCTGAACGCGGATCGGGAGTCGGGAGCGTCGGCGTTTCCCCAGAACCGGGGACGGGACCGCCGGACGTACCAATTGGACAGATCCTCGTTCAGGAACTCTCCCACGGCCCGGTACGCCCGGGTCACGTGGTAGGCATCCAGCTCGGCCCCGACCTGGGCGACCAGGGAATGGAGGCGTGAAAGAACCCACCGATCGATCATGGGCCTGGCGTCGGCCTCCGGATCGGCGTCCGACGGCTCCCATTCCTCCGCCACGGCGTAGAGAGAGAAGAAGCGATAGGTGTTGAAGAGCGTGTCGAAGTACTTCCGGGAGATCTCCTGGACGCCCTCCGCGTCGAACCGCTTCGACGCGCCGGGCTGGCTCACCGTCACCAGGTACCACCGAACCGCATCCGCACCATGCTCCCCCACGGCGTCCCAGGGATCCACGACGTTGCCCCGGGACTTCGACATCTTCTGGCCCTCCTCATCCAGAATGAGGCCGTTGACGATGACGTTCCGGTAGGACGCTCCCCTGCCGAGCATGGTGGAGATGGCGAGAAGGGAGTAGAACCACCCGCGAGTCTGGTCCAGCGCTTCGCAGATGAAGTCCGCGGGATAATGGCGCTCGAAGGCTTCGGCGTTCTCGAACGGATAGTGCCACTGGGCGAAGGGCATGGACCCCGAGTCGAACCACACATCCACCACCCCGGGTGTCCGGCGCATGGTCCCCGTGCATTCGGGGCACGGAATCGTGACGTCGTCGATGAACGGTCGGTGGGGGTCGAAGTCTCCGGGAAGTCCTCCGGCCAGCTCCCGGAGCTCGTCCAGGCCCCCGACCCAGCGAACGTGGTCCGGATTCGCCTCGCAGATCCACGCCGGAAGAGGGGTGCCCCAATACCGGTCCCGGGAGAGGGCCCAGTCCACGTTGTTCTCGAGCCACTCCCCGAACCGCTTCTCCCCCACCTCCGGGGGCAACCAGTTGATTTGCCGGTTCTCTTCCAGCATCTCCTTCTTGAGGGAGCTGGTGGCGGCGAACCACGAATCCCGCGCCATGTAGATGAGTGGCGAGTCACACCGCCAGCAGTGGGGATAGGAGTGCACCGTGGTGCCACTGGCGAACAGGTTGCCCTGGCGCCGGAGCTCCTCCACGAGAACGGGGTCGGCGTCCTTCACGAACATCCCCCCCACCACCGGGATCTCCTCCCGGAACCGCCCCGCGTCGTCCACCGGGCGGAGCATGGCGAGTCCATGACGCTGCCCCGCCGTGTAGTCATCGGAACCGAACGCCGGTGCCATGTGCACGATTCCGGTCCCCTCTTCCGCCGTGACGAAGTCCTCCAACACCACGGTCCAGCTGTTTCCGGGGTCCTCGGGCCTGGGCACCAGGTCCAGGGGCCGCTGGTAGTGCCGGCCCTCGAGCTCGTCGGCGCTGTACCGCCTCAGGACCTCGGCGCCCTCCCCGAGGACCTTCTCCACCAGTGCTTCGGCAAGAATGACCCGGCGGGCCCCGGCCCGGGCTTCCGCGTAGATCAGGTGAGGATGCAACGCCAATCCGACGTTGGACGGCACAGTCCACGGGGTCGTGGTCCACACGAGAAACGCGCGACCGTCCGGGTCCGGCGAGCCGTCGGACGCCAGAAGCGGGCAAAGGAAGAACAGAGACGCGTCTTCGATGTCCCGGTACCCCTGAGCCACCTCGTGGGAGGAGAGTGCCGTGCCGCATCTCGGGCAATAGGGGACACTCTTGTATCCACGGTACAAGAGTCCGCGTCCAGCCAGCTCCTTGAGAATCCACCACACCGACTCGATGTATTCGGTATGGAACGTGACATACGCACGGGAATAGTCCAGCCAGTAGCCGATCCGCTCCGAGAGGCGCTCCCATTCCTCCTTGTACGTGAAGACGGACTCCCGGCAGACCCGGTTGAATTCGGCGATGCCCAGCTTCTCGATATCCGGCTTCCCGCTGATGCCCAGCTTCCGCTCGGCCTCGATCTCCACCGGCAGCCCGTGGGTGTCCCAGCCGGCGATACGCGTGACGCTCCGGCCCGTCATGGTCCGGTACCGGCATACCAGGTCCTTCAGGGTGCGGCTGATGATATGATGGAGTCCGGGTCTGCCGTTGGCGGTGGGGGGCCCCTCGTAGAAGACGAAGGGGTCCCCGTCGGCCGTAGCCTCGAGGGTCCTCCTGAAGAGGTCTTCCTTCTGCCAGACCTCGAGAATCTCCTCTTCCAGACGGAGAAGGCTCGGGGGCAACTCCGGATAGCGCATGTACCTGTTTTTTCCTAGAGGTTCTGGAGGTGCTCCACCACGCCACGAATCAACGCGGTGAGCTTCGGCTCGGCCTGCATGGCGGTTCGGATGATCGTGTCCACGTCCGCCGGTTCCAGGGCGTCGGGGAGGCAGGCATCGGTGATGATGGAGAGGCCCAGGACCCGCATCCCCATGTGCCGGGCGACGATGACCTCCGGGACCGTGGACATCCCCACGACGTCGGCTCCCATTCCCCGGAGCATGCGGTACTCGGCCCGGGTCTCCAGGCTCGGGCCCGTGACCGCCACGTAGACCCCCCGATGCAGGCGGATCCGGACCTCGAGGGCGACCTCCAGGGCGAGGGCCTGGAGCTTCCGATCGTAGGGCTCGGACATGTCGGGGAAGCGTGGACCCAGCTCGTCGAGGTTGGGGCCCACGAGGGGATTGTCCCCAAGGAGGTTGATGTGATCATCGATGAGCATGATCTCACCCGGTGCCCAGAGGGGGTTCATTCCCCCCGAGGCCCCGGAAACCACCAGGACCTTGGCACCCAATAGACCCATGACCCGGACGGGAAAGGTCACCTGCTGGAGGCTGTAGCCCTCGTAACGGTGGAATCGTCCCTGCATCGCCACCACAGGCACACCGGCCAGCGTGCCGAGAAGAAGTCTCCCCTCGTGGCTTTCCACCGTCGACAAGGGGAAGTGGGGGATCTCGCCATACGGGATCGCGGCCGCGACCTCCATCTCACGAGCCAGCGCCCCGAGGCCCGTTCCGAGGATGAGCGCCACGGCCGGGGTGAGGTCGCTCCGGGATTGGACCAGGGCCCTGGCCTCGTGCAGAGCATCCATGACCCCCGCCGGGGACGACCGGTGATCCTCCATTCCCTCAGCCCTCCTCCTCCGGTTCCGCGCTCACGTCCTTCTTCAAGAGCGAGAACAGCCACCTGGGCTCACGGGTCGTTTCGCCGGGGCCGGGCCCGGGCCCCGCCGCCGAGGGTGGGAATGGAGTAGGCGCCGGCGCCGGGGGTGTCGTGCCAGGAGGCGGAGGGGGCGCGGGCGCCCTCGGGTCCGTGGGACGAGCCTCCAGCATCTGGGTGTCGAACCCGCTCGGGTCCGCGTCCTTCTCCAGGACGGATTCCAGCTCGTCCGCGTCGTCTGCCAGGGGGACCGACAGGAAGGCATCACCCACGTCGGCGGCCCACTCGCCCAGGTCCGGCGCCTGGACCTCCCGGGTCGACGAAGCCCCCTCAGGCTCCGAGACCTCTTCGCGGACGGAGGCCTCTTCGAGAACGGGGGCCTCTTCGCGGACGGAGGCCTCTTCGAGAACGGGGGCCTCTTCGAGAACGGGGGCCTCTTCGAGAACGGGGGCCTCTTCGAGAACGGGGGCCTCTTCGAGAACGGGGGCCTCTTCCGGATCCGGTCCTTCTCCGTGCTCCAGGGCGTCCTCGGGTTCCGGCAGTTCCGTGGCGGGTGCAGCCGCCGCTGTCTCCAAATTCACATCGGCTTCGGCTTCCTCGGCCCCCTCGGGCTCCCGCTCCGCCCCCCGGTGCGCGAAGGTCCACCCCCCCAGGTCCAGCTCCAGGGGCACGTCCTCCAACGTCCGGCGGGCTTCCTCCACCTCCAGGGAGTCCATCTCCCGCTCCAGGAGCGTTCGGAAGGCCTTGAGGAACTTCAACCGGCTCCGCTCCAGCTCCTCCAACGACCGTTGGCGATCGTGGAGCAGGTCCTCGGCTTCCCGGAGGCGGCCTCGATCTCCCGCTGGACCTCGGCCCGCCGGCGCTCGCTCTCCCGGGCCACCTGGCTTCGCAGGGACTCGGCCTCCCGCCGGCTCTGCTCCCGAACATCCTCACGGAGCTTCTGGGCCGTCACCAGGGCCTCCTGCACTGCAGTCTCCCTCCCCTCCAGCGTCCGAAGCTGGCTTTCGAAGCGGAGGGCTCTTTCGGTGAGCGTGAGATTCTCCTTCACCAGATCCTCGAGGCGTTCAGCCACCAACTCCAGGAAGGTGTCCACCTCCTCCGGGTCGTATCCCCTGAAGATCTTACGGAAGTCTCCCCGCTTCTTGCGGACGTCCAAAGGCGTAAGGTCGATCATCGCAGGCGCTCTCCGAACAGGGCTGTCCCTATGCGGACCATCGTGCTTCCCTCCTCAATGGCCAACTCGAAGTCGTTGGTCATACCCATGGAAAGCTCTCGGCCCTGGTAGCCCGGCAGCTTGCTCGCTTCTTCGTGAATCCGCCGCAGTCCGGCAAAGTGCCTGGCGAAGGACCCTCTCGTCGTCCACGAACGGTGCCATGGTCATCAGTCCCCGAATCTCCAGCCCCGGCAGCTCGAGGACCTCATGGATGGCCTCCACGGCCTCGTGGGCCCTCGAACCCGCTCTTGGCCGTCCTCCCCGGAGGTATTCACCTGGACGAGGACCGAGCAGCCGAATTCCGCCGCTCGGTGGCGAATACCGGACAGGCGTCGGGCAAGCTTCAAGCGTGTCCACGGAGTGGAGGAGATCGGTCAAGGCCACCAGCCTGACGTGGCTTTCCGGCTCTGAACATGTCCGATCATGTGCCAGGTGGCCGTCTCCCGGCCCAGAACGCCGACCTTCTCCTCCAGCTCCTCGACCCGGTTCTCCCCGATGCCCGGAATTCCTGCCGCCGAGGGCGGCCTGTGATGGCATCGGACGGGTGGCCTTTCGTCACCGCCACCAGCGTGACTTCTTCCTTCCCCCGCCCCGCACGTCGGGCAGCGGCCCTCTCGATGGCGTCCCGCACGCGGGGGAGCGTTTTCCCTCAGCCGAGCATCATACATAGATGTTTATTTTAGCTCCTCGCCGAAGACGAAGGAACCAGGACATTGCTTGAATCCCTCTATAAAAAGAGGCCTCGCCGGGGGCGCCGGCGAGGCCTCTCTTGGGATGTCGAAACGCTCCCGCGCCCTGTGCCTACCGGGTCTTGAAGGTAATGGGCAGCGAAATCCACACGGGGACCCGCTTGTCCCGGTTCAGCGCAGGGCGTGAACTGGATGATGTCCGCCACCGCGATGGCCGCATCGTCCAGGGCCTTATGGCCCGGAGGACTCGTTCACCTGGGTGCTGCTGTACCTGCCCTTCTCGTCGATGAAGAACCAGACCTGGACGGTTCCACCGATTCCGGCGTCCCTGAGCAGGGGCGGATACTCCCGCTCCAGCGCCCGCGCCACATCAGCCCGGTTCTTGATGTCGGGCCGAACCGTGTAGGGCGTGAAGGTCGGAGCGGCCGAGATATCGGTCGTCGTCACCTCTTCGGGTGGCGGAGGAAGGTCCTCCACCGGATTGTCCTCGAAGGTGGTCGGGCGCGATGGTGATGTCCTCGTCGATGTCCGCCGCCGCGATGACCGGGGTCGCAGGCCTGGCGATGGCCTCCGGTGGCGGTGGAATCTCGATCTCGGGGGGTAGCTCGATGGCCTCAACTCCTCGGCGGTGTAGGACACATCCTCCGCCGTCATCTGGGGCCAGAAGGCGAAGATGCCGAAGTGGGCCACCGTGGCCAGGATCATGGAGCCCCAGAACCACGTTCCGAAGGACCGCTTGAAGCGGTCGTTCGCCGTGAGGCGGGCTTCTCCGGCCCGACGTCTGCCGGTACTGCCTGTGCGCTCATCGTCTTGCCCTCGTCATCTGCTTCTCCAATTCCGTTGCGAACATCACGCGGACCACCCCAGCGGAAACCAGTTCCTTCTGCACCGCATCAATGAAGCGATACGGCGTTTCCCTGTCACCCCGGATGGAGATCACCAGGTGCCGCTCCGACTGCCGCGTAAAGCGGTGCCACCACGATGTCGGACACCTCGTCCATGGGAGATTCCTGGTCGTTGATCCAGACGCTGCCGTCCCGCTCCACCCAGATGTTCAGGATGTTCTTGATCTTCTCGTCGATCTTCTGCGTCGCCGGCAGCCTGGGCCCAGTTGATGGGCCGTTCCTTGGGTCGGTCCGAAAGACCGTCGTGACCATGAAGAAGATCAGGAGCAGGAACGCGATGTCCGCCAGAGACGACGACGGGAATCTCCGACGCCGCCTTGGACTTCCGATCGAGTCCACCAGCCTTGATGGCCATGGTTAGCCCTCCTCTAGGATCTGGAAGGAGATCCGCTCGGCCCCGGCCGATCTGGAGGGCGTCCAGATACGTCGATCATATACCGATGGGGAGCATCGGGATCCGTCTTCACGGCGGCGATGAGGTTCGGGTTTGCCGCCACCTCCTGCGCCAGATGGCCTCGATGTCGTCAGGCTGCATCTGCTGGATCGACGTGCTCTCCCCCGCTTCAGATCCACGAGTCCCATCGGGCCGGACGATGAGGTGCAGGATGTTGCGTCTGACTCACCTGCGACGGTCTCCCCCTGCTCCGGCAGCACCACGCTCAACCCCTTGTCCTTGGGGAAGACCGTGGTGACCAGGAAGAAGATGAGAAGAAGAAAGGCGATGTCGGCCATGGACGCCGTGGGGATCTCGTCGCTGACCTTCGACTTCTTCTGATTGAGGACGGCCATGATTCCTTTTCCCGTTATCCCTCAAGAGTCATGTACAGAGTGCCAGGGGAATCAAAGTTCCCCCCTCGCAGAGCGTCTCGTCCCGAGACCGCTACGCGGCCTCCCCGCCGCCGGTGGAAGGCCTGGCCCTCACCGCGGGCACTGCGGAGGACGCGGACCCGACGCCGGACAGGGACGTCGCTCTTGACGGATTCCTTCCGGACGACGGTGAGCTTGCCCTCCTTCTCCATATCCCAGGCGAGGTTCAGGATCTGCTGGGTGCCCTGCTCCATGTCCATGATCAGGCCGTCGATCCGGTTCACGAAGTAGTTGTACGCGATATTCACCGGGATGGCGATGGCGAGACCGGTGGCGGTAGTGAGAAGCGCGACTTTGATCCCTCCGGCCACCAGGGCCGGATCCACCTCTTCCGCCGCTCTCGATAGCGGCGAAAGCCAGGATCATGCCGGCGACCGTCCCAGGAAGCCCATGAGGGGCGCCACGTTCGCCACCGTCGCGAGGACCACGAGGCCCCGTTCCAGGAAGCCGAGCTCAATGGAGCCCGTGGTGCTCACCGCCTGCTCAACCTCGCCCTCCTCCACCGTTCGCGAGCCGGATCCGTTTCAATCCCGCCAGGAGAATGGCGGCCGCGGGGCCCGGGGTCTCGAGTGGCGATCCTCGATGGCCTCGTCGATCCGGCCGGACCTCGCTGACTCCTCCACGTTCCGCGACAGGGCCTTCTTGGCGCCCCTGTGGGCCAGCCACAGGGTCCAGGCCTTCGCGATGATGACACCCAGCGCGATGAGGGAGCAGAGGATCAGGGGGTACATCATCGCCCCGCCATCGGCGAAAAGTGTAAGCAGTTCGTATTGCGAGCCGCCCAAGAGGAACTCCTTTGTTTCCAACACCCCGCAAGCAGGGCATCAGGTCCAGGATGAACCGGGCCAATCTAGGGATCGGGCCGGGATCATGTCAACGCACCGTCGGAGCGTCTTCAGGCCCCCTGGCCGGCGATGGCGGGACGACCGGAGAGGATCTCCCTGAGGCGGGCCTCGTCCACGCCGACTTCGATCCGGCCCCCCCGGGCCACGGAGATCCTCGACGTCTCCTCGCTGACCACGACGACGGTGGCGTCCGTTTCCTCGCTGAAGCCCAGAGCGGCCCGGTGCCGGGTCCCCAGGGACTTGTCCCGGACGGGGAGCTGTGTCAGGGGGAGAATGGCCCCGGCCGTGACGATCCTCCCTCCATTGATGATAACGGCACCGTCGTGGAGAGGGGTATAGGGGGTGAAGATCGTCTTCAGCATCTCGGCCGAGACGGGGGCGTCCACCGGACTCCCGGTTTCTGCGTACTCCTCCAGCCCCACTTCCCCCTGGAGAGCGATGATGGCACCCCGTCTTCAGACGGGCCAGCTCCGTTACCGCCTCCACGAGCTCGTCCGCCTCCTGGCTCTCCTCCATGCTCCGGAGGTAACGGATGAACCGATTGCGCCCGAGACGGGCGAGGCCGGACCGGAGCTCGGGCTGAAAGACAACCAGGGCAGCGATGGCACCGTACTGGAAGAGCGTCTCCAGGAGGTACCGGATCAACGTGAAGTCCAGGACGACGCGCCACGAAATACACGCCCACCAGGAGGAAGGCTCCCAGGAGCATCTGCATGGCGCGGGTCTGGTGGATGAGGAGGAGGAGTCGGTAGAACAGGACGGCGACAATCAGGATCTCGACGAGATCCCCCCACCCCGGCCGAAGGAACTGCAGCTGGTCCCACACCCGGCTCATGCCCTCCCTTTCCTAGTAGGCTTCCAGGATCGCCCGGGTGACCGCCAGCGCCTGGATCGCTGGGCCCACCTCGTGGACCCGGAAGATCCGGGCTCCCCGAGCATAGGCCAGGACACAGGCCGCCAGCGTGCCAGCCGACCTTTCTCCGACTGGCTGGCCGGTGATCTCACCGATGAAGCTCTTCCGGCTCGGCCCTACGAGGACCGGGCGCCCCAACGCCAGGAGGTGATCCAAACCTCGGAGGAGAGCCAGGCTCTGAGGCCCGGTCTTCGCGAACCCGATCCCCGGATCCACGACGATGCGCTCCGGCGCCACACCCGCCTCGAGAGCCGCTTCCACGCCTTCCCGGAGCTCCGCCACGACCTCTCCCACCACATCGTGGTAGCGGGCCCGCTCCTTCATGGTAGCGGGAGTGCCCCGCATGTGGGAGACCACCAGAGCAGCACCCTCCTCAGCGACGACGCCGGCCATCTCCGGATCATGTCTCAGTCCCGAGACGTCGTTGACGATGCGCGCTCCGGCCCTGAGGGCGGCCCGGGCGACGGCTGCGTTCCTGGTGTCCACCGAAACCGGGACGGAAAGCGCCCCGGCGGCCTCCTCGATGAAGCGGCAGGACCCGTTCCAGCTCCGCCTCCACCGAGACCGGCGCGGCTCCAGGCCGCGTCGATTCTCCTCCCACGTCAAGGATCCCGGCCCCCTCTTCAACCATCCGACGAGCCCGGCCAAGAGCCAGCGCCACGGAGGAAAGCTCCCCTCCATCGGAGAAGGAGTCGGGCGTAAGGTTGAGGATCCCCATGACAACCGGACCGGAGACGTCCAGCTCCCGGTCCCGGAGACCCCAGACCGAGAAAGGACGGGGACCGGACGCCTTCGGCGCCTCGGTCCCCGGATCTCCGACCGATTGGGAGGGGATCGGATTCATCGACGGGTCCGATTCCTCTCGGCCTCTTCCAGATCCAACTCTTCCTGACTCCCGCCAGCACCTCCTTCCGGCGCCGTCACCACTTCCTTCCGTCGGGGTTCAGGGTCGGCCTGGTCGTCGGCCTCGGGCGAGGGGGTCTGGGGCTCGACGAAACCCTCCCGGTCCAGAGCGTGGGCAAGGGGAGACGGCTTCCTCGCGCTCGAAGGGCCGGGCCCCGGAGGGGCGGGAAGCTGGGCGGGCTTCTCGTCCTTTCTGGAGGCCGACGCCAGGGGAGCTCCGTTCGAAGGCGCCCCCGGGATGATCAGCTTTTCAAGGGGAGGGAGGGGCTTCCCGTCCGCCAGAAGCTGGATCTCCTCCCGGTCCAGCGTCTCCCGATCCAGGAGCGCCTCGGCAATCCGCTCCAGGAGGTCCTGCTCCTTCTCCAGGATGGTCCGCGCTCTCTCGTGAGCCTCGTCCAGAATCCGTCTTGACCTCCGTGTCCACCTGCCGAGCGGTGTGCTCGGAGACCTCCCGGCGCTGCACCAGCTCTCTTCCAAGGAACACCTCGTGCTCGGCGTCCCCCACGGCCATGAGGCCGATCACTTCCGACATCCCGAACTGGGTCACCATCCTCCGGGCCATGGAGGTGGCCCGCTCGATGTCGTTGCCGGCCCCCGTGGTGATCCGCTCCGCACCGAAGGTCATCTCCTCGGCCACCCGCCCCCCGAAGAGCATGGCCAGCTGGCCCTCGAGCCACTCCTTCGTATAGGAGTGGCGATCCTCCTCCGGCAGGGAGGCCGTGATCCCCAGGGCCCTGCCCCGGGGAACGATGGTCACCTTGTGAACGGGGTCCAGGCCGGGAATCCTCAGCCCCAGGACGGCGTGGCCGGCCTCGTGGAACGCGGTGAGCTTCCGCTCGTTCTCCGTCAGGACGAGGCTCTTGCGCTCGGTGCCGAGCATGACCTTGTCCTTGGCCCGCTCGAAGTGGTCCATGTCGACCCGGTCGGCATCCTCTCTGGCCGCCAGAAGGGCCGCCTCATTGCAGATGTTCTCCAGGTCGGCTCCGCTCAGTCCGGGAGTACCCTTGGCGATCATCCCCAGCTCCACGTCCTCGGCCAGGGGGAGCTTCTTGGCGTGGACCCGCAGGATGCCCTCCCGTCCCTTCACGTCGGGAGCGTCCACCACCACCTGCCGATCGAATCGCCCGGGGCGAAGAAGCGCCGGATCCAACACATCCGGCCGGTTCGTGGCCGCCAGAAGGATGACCCCCTCGTTGGCCTCGAACCCGTCCATCTCCACCAGTAGGGCGTTCAGGGTCTGCTCCCGCTCGTCGTGGCCGCCTCCCAGCCCCGCTCCCCGGTGTCGGCCCACGGCGTCGATCTCGTCCACAAAGATGATGCAGGGGGCGTGAGCCTTCCCCTGGTCGAAGAGGTCGCGGACCCGGGAAGCCCCGACGCCGACGAACATCTCGACGAAATCGGATCCGGACATCTGGAAGAAGGGGCGCCCGGCCTCTCCCGCCACCGCCCTGGCCAGGAGGGTCTTCCCGGTCCCGGGCGGCCCCACCAGGAGCACACCCTTGGGAAGACGCCCCCCGAGCCGGGAGAATTTCTGGGGGTCCTTCAGGAACTCGATGATCTCTTCAAGCTCCGCCTTCGCTTCGTCGGCCCCCGCCACGTCGGCGAAAGTCACCTGGGGCTTGTCCGGCGAGATGAGCTTGGCCTTGGAGCGGCCGAACTGGAAGGCCTTGTTTCCCCCGGACTGCATCGTCCGGAAGATCCAGATCCAGAAGGCGATGAACAGAAGCCACGGCAAAGCGGTGATGAGGAGCGTTCCCCACCCCTGGCGCTCAGGCTGGGCACTGATGATGACGCCCTGCTCCTCCATGCGGGAAACCAATGACTCGGAGATCTCCCCCGGCAGCATGGTCCGGAACCTGATCACGTCCTGGCCGTTGCGAAGAACCGGGGAACGCAGCTCACCCTCGACCTGCTTTCCCTCCACCACGGTCACCGAGTCGATGTTGGCGGCCTCGAGCTGCTCCCGGAACTCGGAGTAGGTGAACTCCGTGGAAGACTCCTGCTGGCCCTTGAACATCTGGACGGCGACGATGGAAAGGAGAGCCAGGAGGATCCAGAAGGACGCGGTCCTCGACATACGGGAAAACCGATTGTTTCCCGGATCGTTCTGAAATGGTTCGCGATCAGCCATTCGGTATCTTCTTCTCGAGTCCTCGCAGCGCCAAGCTCCCGATGAACGGCAGGTGGCGATAGTCCTCGCTATAGTCGAGGCCGTAGCCCACGAGGAACTCCCGGGGTGCGTCGAATCCTATCCACCGTGGCTCTCGAGCCAGGGTGGCCACACGCTTGTGGAGGAGGGCGCAGACCTCCAGACTGCGAGGCTCCCGCCCCTCCAGCATGGGAAGCAGGCGATTCAGCGTGGTTCCGGTATCGATAATGTCCTCAACTAGAATAACACTTCTGCCCTGAAGAGAGGCCTCCGGGTCGTACAATAGCCTCACCTCTCCGCTGCTGTGGGTGGAGTCGCCGTAACTGGCGGCCACCAGGAAATCCACCTGGAGGGGGCGCTGGATCTCCCGAACCAGGTCCGCCAGGAAGATGAACGACCCCTTCAAGAGGCCAAGGACGAGAAGCTTCTCCCCGGGGCCGTATGCCCTGGATATGTCCCGGGCCATCTCCGACACCCGTGCGCTGATCTGGTCGCGGGTGTAGACCACCCGCCTCAGGGCCCGTTCTGTCTGCTTCGTCGAGAACTCAGGGTCCATCGGCATCCCGGAGGCCGATAAAGAAATCAGGCGTTCGGCCCTGGACCAGGACCGATGAGGCCACTCCCGGAACCCACAGGACCCGCCCCCGGTCGTCGGAGACGACAGGAGTCCGATAGCGCTCGTCCGTTGACACCTTCGCCTCTCCAAACAGCCTCTTGAGCTTCTTTGTTCCATAAGAGAGCCGAATCCGGTCCCCCGGGGCCCAACCCCTCACCCTGAGGGGGAAGGAGAGGTCCCGAACCGTCGCCCCCAATATAACGTTCTCCCCGGCGGGTTTCTTCGGCCCCCACACCACCCGAAAGGACCGGCCTCCAACGGTGACGGTGCCCGAGCCCGTCTCCGGTCCATGGATGGTGAGGGGCGATGAACCGCCCCGGGACCGATCCGCGGCCTGCCCTACGACGAGTCTGTCGAAATCCCTGCTCAAACGACCCCCCCCCGGGAGATCAAGGGAGCGACCGCTCGTGCCGGTTCTTGTAAACTCAAGGGCCACCCTGGTTCCTGCGTCTCCCAGGCGGATTCCAGCCCGGCAGAACAGTTCCCTCAACAACCGGGACTGTACGGCAGGATCATAGGCCAGGAGCTTGGACCGGACAATGAAGAAACGGTTCCCTTCCCTGTGGGCGACACCCTCCAGCAGACCGGGGAGGAGGCTCCTCCAGGCGTCCTCGTTTTCCCGGGCGAGGCGGGCCAGGCGCCGAAGGGCTCCTCGAGCCTGGGGGGCGACGTGGTTCTCCGCCGCCGGCAGGATCTCGTGCCGCAGGTAGTTCCGGGCGTACGACAGGTCCCGATTCGTGGGATCCTGGCGTGGCCGGAGGCCATGGGCCAAGCCGTAGTCCTCGATCTCGGCCCGAGTGAAGGGTAGCAGGGGACGATACAGGCCCGGGGGTCTCACGGACGGGATCCCCGCCAATCCCCTGAGACCGGTCCCCCTCAGGGCCCTGAACAGCACGGTTTCCGCCTGATCATCGGCGTGGTGGGCGGTGAGGAGCCATCGGGCCTCCTCCTGCTGGAAGGTCGCCAGGAGGAACGTGTACCGGGCCTCCCGGGCCTGGTCCTCCGTCGCCGGAACCGGATCGGCCCGGGCCGTTCGGAGCGCCACCCCCCACGCCCTACAGAGGCCCCTCACCCACTCGCGGTCCGCCCCGCTGTCGGGGCGCATCCCATGGTCGAAATGGGCAGCACGGACATCGAACCTCCGGGGCTTCAGCGCGAACCGGAGCAGGTGCAGGAGGACCAGGGAGTCCACCCCTCCCGAGAGCGCCACCAGGAGCCGGTCCCCGTCCTGAACCCTGGCCTGGCGGCGGAGATGTTCGTCGAAGCGGACGGCCAGCTCCGGCTCCTCCCCCCGGGAGCGGGGACGACCCCGGGGGATCACGGCCGTCCTTCCGGGACGGGGATCCGCAGCTCCTGCGCGGGGCCAGGGGTCTGGAGCCCCGGAGCCGGGGGGCGGCCGGCCAACTCCGTGAGCACCGCGGCCAGGAGATCCGGCCGATCGGTCTGGATCCCGTCCACCTCCCATCCCACGAGCCGGCGCATGTCGGCGGGGTCGTCCACCGTCCACACGTGCAGCGGAAGGTTCCGCCGGTGGGCCTCCCGGATGAAACGCCTGGTGAGGACACGGATGCCCAGGTGGGATTCAGGAACCTGGAGAGCGTCGCACCTCGGCGTATACCGCCAGCCGAACGGCATGTGGATCAGGAGCACGAAACGGATCAGCTGCTGGCGGGAAGCGCCCCACGGTCCCGGGTAGCCCACGACGGCCCTCCGATTCTTCTCCTTCTCTGCCGCCACCAGGACCCGGTCCTGGGCTCCATGCTCCAGGATGGACGCCACCAGGCCCGGGGCCGACCGGTCGTCCTTCGCCTCCACGTTCAATCGGGTGCGGGGAAAAGCCTCGAGGACCTCCTCGAAGCGTGGGATCCTCACGCCTACCCCGCGAAAAGAGTATGCGCCCTCGGGGTCCCGGAAGGTGTGCCCCGCATCCAGCTCCCTGAGCTCGGCCCAGGAGAAGTCTCCCACCTTTCCCTTCCCGTTCGTGGTCCGGTCCACGGTCTCGTCGTGGAGGACCACGACCTCTCCGTCCCGGGTGCACCGGACGTCCATCTCCAGCATGTCCGCGCCCCATCGCTCCACGGCGTTGCGGAAGGCGGCGAGGGTATTCTCCGGAGCCAGTCCGGCACCTCCACGATGGGCGATGAGCAGAGGACTCCCTGCCAGATAAGGATGTCCCGGCCTGGGCTGGGGCCAACGCCTCACAGGCCGGGGCTACCCATCGGGCAGGGCGGACTCGAGCTTCCCCACCTCCTCCGAGCCCAGGCCGTGGAGTAGGTAAAGGACCAGGTCCACGAGACGGCTCGTCATCTTCAGCTCTGCCTGCCTCTGAACCGCCTCGTCGTCCTGGGAAAGGGACGTCTCCTCCTCCAGCTCCACCACGCGGCTCGCCAGGAAACCCAGGAGGTCCTCCACCACCTCGGGGGAAGGCCGTGGAGGGGCCTGGGAGTCGGGCATGGTCTCATCCAGGAGCAGCCCCCGGATGAAGGCCAGAAAGCCCGGGAAAGCCAACTCCGTCATGAACCCCTGATCCAGGCGTTCCTCGTGGGTGAGCTTCTCCCACTCCAGCTCGTTCCAGTAGAGGTCCCGGGCGGTGTCCTTGAGGTAATTCCGCTCCCTCGGAGCCAGGGGCGGAGAGAGGGGCGCCGGCACGGCATCCAGGGGCGCCCCCAGGATCTGTTCGATACGCTTGACCCGTCCCGCGAGAAGGGTCGATTCCCTGTCGGTCATGGCAGAAGCGATTGAGGGGATCGGATTCTTGGCCAAGGCAAGATACCGGGGCATGTCGGGAGCCCGAAAGGGCCGGGGAGTGGCGCGGATCGCCGTGGGGCGACAGGTTTCCGGGGAACGACCCCCCAGTCCTCCGCCCCGGAACGAATCATGTGCCGATTCCGCCACCCGCTCCGCTCGTCCTCCACCTTGCTGGCGCTCCTGCTGGGTGGTTTCGCCGCCCTCGCAGGCCAGGACGTCAGCCTCCTTCGCCCGTCCATGGTCTTTGACGGAGCCTCCGGCACCCTGCACGAGGGGTGGGTCGTGAGGGTCGAGGGCAACCGCATCGCCGCGGTGGGCCCTGCATCCGACATCACCGCTCCGGCGACCGCGAACGTCATCGAGCTCCCGGGCCTGACCTTGCTTCCCGGACTCATCGAGGGCCACGCCCACCTCCTGCTCCACCCCTACGACGAGACTCCCTGGATCGACCAGGTACTCTTCGAATCCCTGGCGGAGCGTACGGCCCGGGCCGTGGTCCACGCGGAGAACAGCCTCATGGCCGGAATCACGACCCTTCGGGACCTGGGCACCGAAGGAGCCGGATACGCCGACGTGGGCCTGAAGGACGCCATCGAAAAGGGCGTCATTCCCGGGCCCCGGCTCATCGTCGTCACCCGGGCCATCGTGGCCACCGGCAGCTACCAGCCCAAGGGAGCGCCGGAATGGCATTTCCCGAAGGGTGCCGAGGAGGCCGACGGGTACGACGACCTCATCCGGGTGGCCCGGGATCAGATCGGTCGGGGAGCCGACTGGGTGAAGGTCTACGCCGACTACCGGTGGGGCGCGGACGGGACGGCCCAGCCCACATTCACCGAGGAGGAGTTGAGGACGGTGGTGGAGGTGGCGGGAAGCTCGGGACGGTGGGTCTCGGCCCACGCCACCACGCCGGAAGCCATGCGGCGATCGGTGGAAGCGGGGATCCACACGATCGAGCACGGGGACGGCGGGACCCGGGACGTATTCCGGCTCATGGCGGACCGGGACGTCGCCCTCTGCCCGACCCTGGCGGCAGGGGAGGCCTACGCCATGTACGCCGGCTGGCGGAAGGGAGTCGATCCCGATCCCCAGAGGGTAGTGACGAAGAAGAGAGAGCTTCCGGATGGCCCTGGAGGAGGGGGTCCCCATGTGCTTCGGCGGAGACGTCGGGGTCTTCTCCCACGGAGACAACGTGTGGGAGCTGGAGCTCATGGTGGAGTACGGCATGCCGACCCTGGACGCCCTGATGGCGGCCACGTCGGGGAACGCGAAGATCCTCGGTCTCGATGATCGGCTGGGTTTCGTTCAGGCCGGGTACCTGGCCGACCTCATCGCGGTGGACGGGGACCCGACCCGGGACATCTCCGCTCTTCGGCGGGTGGAGCTGGTCATGAAGGACGGACAGGTGTACAAGGCCCCCCAAGGAGGCTGATCCCGCGCTCCTGGCTACTGCGGGGCATTCCGCGTGGGCGAGGCGGTCGGGGGCTCCGGGGCATTCCGCGTGGGCGAGGCGGGCGGGGGCCCCTGCACGGGCCGCCCCGCTACCTGTCAGCGGGACCTGGAAGTCTCCGTCCGCATACGGAGGATCAGGCGGTCGAAAAGCCCTCGGGGAAGAATCCGGCCCCACCAGGCCGCCGTCGAGAGGGGAGCCGGAAAGCGGACGAGCTTCTTCTTCTTGAGAATGCCCCGCTCCATGATGTCCAGCGCCGGATCCAGCTCCATGAGGAATGGCATCGGATAGCGGTGGTGGTCCGTCATGGGGGTCTTCACGAAGCCCGGGGCAATTATGGTGACGTCCACTCCCCGTTTCACCAGGTCCAGCCGCAAGCTCTCGAAGAAGTTGTTCATGGCTGCCTTGGTAGCGCAGTAGGAGCCGTGGAGGGGCAGGCCCTGGAAGCTGGCCAGACTGCTCACCACGACGATGTGTCCCCTGCCCCTGGCCAGCATGCCCTGGAGCACTCCCTCCGCCGCGGTGACCGCCCCCAGGAAGTTGATGCGGAACACCCGCTCCACTTCCCGGGCATCGAGCTCCTCCGGCGACGCATAGGTGCTGACTCCGGCGTTCGCCACCAGGAGGTCGATGGGCCCCATCTCCTCTTCGCACCTTCCGATGGCGGCCAGGAGCCCATCCCGGTCCATGACGTCGGAGGGATAGGCGGCCGCGCGCCCGCCCGCCTCCCCGATTTCCTCCGATAGCCTCTGGAGGAGCTCCTCTCTTCGCGCCGAGAGGCCCACGGCGAACCCCTTGTGGGCCAATCGGCGGGCCAGGCCTTCTCCAAGGCCGGAAGACGCGCCCGTGATGAACGCGACGGGTACGGTGGATCTCGCGGTGGGAGGTTTCATGGCCTCAGTCGAGCCGGGGGGGACACTGGAGTCGGTTACCGTCTCTCCGCGAAGGTAGCTTCCCGTTGGGGGAAACGAAAAGCCGACGTTCGGCCCTCTCCTCGTTTCCTCGGTCGGTCCCTGGCTCCGGTCCGGAGGAAGAAGAGAAGAAGATGGGACACCACGGAGGCCTCTCGGGCCGGGCCCCCTTCCGCCTGGAGGCAACTCCGCCGTTTCCGCGGAATGGGGGCGAGGCCGCCGACCACGCGAACGCGCGGGAGACACTCGGGGACAGTCTCACGAAGCTCGGCGTGATCCGCCGACCACGCGAACGCGCGGGAGACACAAGGCCCCGGGTGAGGCGGTGGTCCGGACCGCCGCCGGCCACGCGAACGCGCGGGAGAGACGGCCCAGGCTCGCCGGATAGCCGCCAATCTCCAGCCGGCCACGCGGCGGCCCTGTTTGAGACGGCGGCGAGGATACCCGCCACGTTTCATGTGAACCGTCGGATCGTGCCGGCACAGCCGCGCTGCCCATCCGCAGGTGGTAGCGTCTGACCGGACGCTCGCACAGCCAGTTCCAGGAGCGCGCTGGCCCATCCGCGCATTTCAGCGTCCCAACGAAGCATGGACGACTTTTCGGCGTCCCTTTCGGCGCGATCCCGGACGCCTCTCGCACGCGGCCGTGGGGATGCCTGCCTTCCGGCCTACCGCCCGTTCTCTTGAAACGGAGACTCCTGAAGCCTTCTCTCCCCTCCTCGCCCGTCTCACGCCGCTCCAGGGCCCGCCGAAACCCCTGGTTATATTTCGGTGTCTCTTCGGTGCCCTGCGAACAGGAGATCTCCCATGGTCTGCTTCGGCTCCCACGCTCCATCCTGTCTGCTCGTCTGCGAAGCTGTGCCTCCCGGCGGCGGCTACCGGCCCGGCGGCGATGCCCTCGGACAGGAGGAAGGCTCCGCGGCCTCAGGCCCCGACCCGTCGGACCACGCCCCTGGCCCCGTCTCCGATCCCTTCCAGGACGCCGACGCCCTGGAAGAGCTGGAAGAGCGGATCACCACCCTGGCGGCTCACATCCACGCGGCCACCCACCGCCTCCTCACCCTCATCGCCGAGTTCGACCGGCGGCGGGGGTGGGAGCTGGGCGGCCACCGCTCCTGTGCCCACTGGCTCTCGTTCCGCACCGGCATCGACCTGGGCACGGCCCGGGAGAAGGTGCGCACGGCCCGGGCCCTGGCGGGCCTTCCCCGGACCAGCGCCTCCATGGCCCGCGGCGAGCTGTCCTTCTCTCAGGCCCGGGCCCTGACCCGGGTGGCCAAGGCGTCCAACGAGGACGAGCTCCTGGAGCTGGCCCGGGGCTGCACCATCGCCCAGCTGGAGCGCACCCTCCGGGCCTACCGCCGGGGGAGCCGGGAAGAGGAGGTGGAGTGGGAGCAGCGGCGCTGGGAGAGCCGGACGCTGTCGGTGTTTCCCGACGACGACGGGATGTACGCGGTCCGGGGCCGGCTGCCCGCGGAAGTGGGGGCGCTGCTGATGCGGGCGGTGGAGGCGGCCAGCGACGCCCTGTTCAAGGAGAAGGAGGGGCCGTGGGTCCCGGAGTCGGAGAGGGAGCGGGCCGCGGCCCAGCTCCGGGCCGACGCCCTGGGGCTGCTGGCGGAGCGGGCGCTGGCGGCGGGGTTCGGGGAGAGGGGAGGAGAGGGCGGAGAGAGTGGGGGCGGAGAGAGCGGGGCCCCGCACGCCTCGGGATGTGAGGCCGCCTGCGAGTGCGGGGGCGAGCCCGAAGCCGGCTCCGGGGGCAGTTCGGGGCGCGGCTGCGAGTGCGGCTGCGACTCCGACGCCGGGTCCGGCCTGGACGCGTGCTGCGCCCCCGGGGAGCGGGACGGCGAGCCCGCCGGCACCGGCACCTCCAGGACCTCGGTCTCCCGACTTCCGGTGCCCATCAGCGGAACCCGGCCGGAGCGGTACCAGGTCATTCTCCACGTGGACCCACAGACCCTCATGGCTGGAGGAGAGCCCGGCCGCTCCGAGCTGGAAGACGGCACCCGCCTTTCATGTGAAACGTCCCGCCGCCTCACCTGCGACGCGGCCGTTGTCCGGATCCGCTACGACACCGACGGCTCCGTCCTGGACGTGGGGCGCAAGAGGCGCACCATCCCGCCCGCCCTACGTCGTGCCCTGGAGGTCCGGGACCGGGGATGCTGCTTCCCGGGCTGCGGCTGCCGGTTCACCGCGGTCCACCACATCCGGCATTGGGCCGACAAGGGAGAGACGAAGCTGTCGAACTGCGCCCTCCTATGCGCCCATCATCACCGCCTGGTGCACGAGAGCGGCTGGAAGATGGACTGGTGGGGCGAGGGGCGGCCGGTGTTCTTCAGCCCCCGGGGGCGGATCTTCTACGGCGGACGCCGGGAGCCGCCCAAGCTGTGCGAGGACCCGGTGGAGGCGCTGGTGGAGGAGAACGAGCGCGGCGGCGTCCAGCCGGACATGTGGACGGCGGGAGCGGAGTGGAAGCAGGAGGCCGACATCCCGGACGAGGTCTTCCTCCCGGCCCTGGAGGCCATGGGTGAAGCGCGGCGCTGAGCTCTTGGGTGAGGCGCGACCCTGAGGCCAGGGCATGCGAGGCGCGGACCTGAGGCCCGGGCGTGTGAAGCGCGGCGCTGAGGCCAGGGCATGCGAGGCGCGGACCTGAGGCCCGGGCGTGTGAAGCGCGGCGTTGAGCTCTTGGGTGAGGCGCCGACCCGTGGTCTTGGGCGAAGCGCGGCGCTGAGGCCAGGAGGTCCTCGCTCAGGCGCGACCCTGAGGCCAGGAGGCGGAGGCTCCCGGGGGGGGCGGACCGTCTTTGGAGCCAACGGGAATGCGGGCCGCTCCGAGGCCGAGGGAGTGGGGCCGCGCTTGGACACGGCCGGGTGAATGACCTCCCTGGACCCCAAGGGCCCGGAAGCACGAAGACGGCACAAGGGCAAACCCTTGCACCGTCTTCGCTTGAACCATGCCGGAGGAGGGACTCGAACCCCCGACACGCGGATTATGATTCCGCTGCTCTAACCAGCTGAGCTACTCCGGCCTGGCATCAAAGGTCATGGGGCCCGAAATGGGTGTCAAGAGGAAATGGCCGAATGTTCTTGCGTTCCAGGCCCCTCGACCCCAGGGTGAAGGCACGGGTCGGGTTCGGGGTATGAAGTCGAGGCAGGTGGTGAACGTACACCCCTCCACACACCGAGCTGGTCGAGGGCTCCCGGACCCGTCAAAGCTCCGTCCGCTCCAAGGAGAAGACCATGGATCCGTCCACCATCTTCATCCCCCTGGCCGCCATCGGCCTCGGAGCCCTCTTCACCTCCCTCAAGGTCCTCTGGGAATACGAGCGGGGGGTGATCTTTCGCCTCGGCAAGCTTACTCGGGCGAAGGGGCCTGGCCTCATCTTCCTGGTCCCTTTCGGCGTGGAGCGCATGCGGAAGATGGACCTCCGGATCGTAGCCCTGGACATCCCCCCCCAGGACACCATCACCAAGGACAATGTGAGCGTCAAAGTCAACGCGGTCGTCTATTTCCGGGTCGCCGACCCCGCCAAGGCCGTGGTTGAGATCGAGGACTACTACTTCGCCACCAGCCAGCTCGCCCAGACGACCCTCCGGAGCGTCATCGGCCAGTCGGAGCTGGACGAGCTCCTGGCGGAGCGAGAGCAGATCAACGAGATCGTGCGCCGGATCATCGACGAGGGTACGGACCCCTGGGGCATCGAGGTGACTGGAGTGGAGATCAAGGACATCGATCTGCCCAAGGAGATGAAGCGTGCCATGGCCAAGCAGGCCGAGGCCGAACGGGAGCGAAGGGGAAAGGTCATCGCCGCGGAGGGTGAATACCAGGCTTCCAAGAAGCTGGCCCTGGCGGCCAGGGTCATCGAGCAATACCCGGTGGCCATTCAGCTCCGGTTCATGCAGACCGCCGTGGAGATCGCGGCCGAGAACAACTCCACCACGGTGTTCCCCATTCCCCTGGAGCTTTTCGGCAAGATCGGTAAGGGAAAAGGGAGTCCTCTGACGAAGGAGGAAGAGCAGGAGCTGTTCGCCCTGGAGGAGGACGAGGGGGAGTCCGCAGCCCTCGGTGGGGGAATCGCCTCTCAGCTTCTCGCCGACACGGCCAAGTCCATCCTGGGCCTGGGATCGGGCCCGGAGCGGGTCCATTCCAGGAAGCCGTCGGCGGAAGAGGAGGACGAAGAGGAAGGAGCGGAGGGATCGCCGGAGGAAGACTGAGCCCACTGGGCCCAAGCCTGCCCCGGCACCCCAACTCAGCGGAGGCTTCCTCCCGCCGAATCCCTGGGCTCGGCGATGCGATAGAGCACTTCACCCTCCCGGATCATGCCGTATCGCTCCCGGGCGAGCCGCTCGAGCGTGGCGGAGTCGTTCTGCAGAGAGTCGGCCCATGCCCGCAGGGAGTCGATCTCTTGCCGCATGAGAGCGAGCTCCTGAGTCTTGGACTCGATGTCCCGCCGAGCCTTGGAGAGCTGGAAGAGAGAGTACTCGCCTCCGAAGACGGCGTAGTACACGGCCAGCCCCAACAGGGCCGGGAGGATGATCTTTCTTACCTTTCCCACAGGGCCCTCCCCGAATAGCGCGCACCCTCACCCAGAGCTTCCTCGATCCGAAGAAGCTGGTTGTACTTGGCCATCCTGTCCGTCCGGCTGAGACTCCCGGTCTTGATCTGCCCCACTCCGGTGGCCACTACCAGGTCCGCGATGAACGTGTCCTCCGTTTCGCCCGATCGGTGGGAAATGACCGACCGGTACCCTGCCTCGTCGGCGATCCGGATGGCCTCAAGGGTCTCCGTGAGGGTCCCGATCTGGTTCACCTTGATGAGAATGGCGTTGGCCACGCCCTCCTGGATCCCTCGCTCGAGGCGCTTGGGGTTGGTGACGAAGATGTCGTCTCCGACGATCTGGACCTGCTCGCCCAGACCCTCGGTGAAGGCCTTCCAGCCGTCCCAATCGTTCTCGTCCAGGGCGTCCTCCACGGACCGGATGGGATACTTGTCCGATCCAGTCCTGCCAGAACTGCCAGGACGCCGGCCGCATCCATCCGCTCGCCCGAAGACCAGCGGAACACGTACTCGCCCTCTTCGGAATAGAACTCGCTGGCGGCGGCGTCGATGGCCAGCGACGACGTCCTCACCGGGGCGGTAGCCGGCGCGCTCGATGGCGTCGAGGATCACCTCCACCGCCTCGTCATTGCTGGCCAGGTCCGGGGCGAACCCGCCCTTCGTCGCCCGACGGCCGTGTTCTTGCCCCTGCTCCGTCAGCACCTTCTTGAGGTGGTGAAAGACCTCCGACCCCCAGCGCAAGCCCCTGGGAGAAGCTCTCGGCCCCACGGGCATGATCATGAACTCCTGGATGTCCACGTTGTTCGGGGCGTGGGACCCTCCGTTGAGGATGTTCATCTGGGGCACCGGAAGGAGATCGGCGGACGGCCCGCCGAGGTAGCGGTAGAGAGGGCAACCCCGTTTCCACCGCAGCGGCCCGGGCCACCGCCATGGAGACGGCCAGGATGGCATTGGCCCCCAGCCGCCCTTTGTTCGGGGTCCCATCCAACTCGATGAGGGTTCGGTCGATATCCAGCTGTTCCCTGGCTTCGAAACCCACGGACGCTGTCCGGATCTCGCTGTTCACATGCGAACCGCCTTCAGGACGCCCTTCCCCAGGAAACGCTTCGGGTCCTTGTCCCGGAGTTCCACGGCCTCGTGCTCCCCGGTGGAGGCCCCGCTGGGAACGGCAGCCCGTCCCCGGGCCCCGGTCTCCAGGAATAACCTCCGCCTCGACCGTTGGATTCCCCTGGAATCAAGAATCTCTCGGCCTCGCACATCCACGATGGCAGACACGTGTATTTCCTCGCTCAGACAAGTGGACCTCGCCGGGGTTGGACCCCGGCCTTCAACCAGATACTCTTCAACCCCCGCCGATCCGGATCTCCGGTCGGGCTCACCTCACCCTTCAGAGCATAAACCGCACTCCAGGACTCGTTCAGCAAGCGATTCCGGTCCTTGATCGTGGATCCCTCCGTGGAGATCGGCGAACCGATTCGCAGCGTGATGGTGCCGGACCGGATCCGCCTGCCTCCCTTGGGCATGATCTCCCGACTTCCCACCATGGCCACCGGCAGGATGGGAACCTGCCCCTGGACGGCCAGGACGAAGGCCCCCTTCTTGAACGGCTGGAGCCTCCCATCCCGGGAACGGGTCCCCTCCGGAAAGAGGATCATGGTCAACTTCTCCTTCCGTATCTCGTGCCAGGCCCGATCCATAGCCTCGATGGCCGCCTCCCGGTCCCCCCGATCCACCGCCACGTGGCCGCAGGACTTCCACGCCCTCCCGAACACCGGAATGGCCTCCAGCTCTTTCTTCGCCACGAATCGGTAGCGAACCGGGAGGCGAGCCGCCAGCACGAAGACATCGAACCAGGACTGGTGGTTCGACACGATGATCTGGGGCTGGTTCTTCCGCAGAGCCTCCGAACCCTCCACCCGCACCCGAACCCCGGCCGCCCGAAGGATCCGCTCCGCCCAGCGGCGGCCGGCCCTGTCGCAAGCGCCAGGGAGGTTCCGCCGCCAGAAATACGCGCGAAGGACCACACCACCCGCGTAGTAGAGTGTAGCGAATCCGCCCACCAGATACACCCAGGCCGTCCTGATCAACCGGAGCCCCCCCGGGAGAAGTGACTGAATCCCGGTCCCCGAAGGGGCTCGATCTCCCCGTCCGGCCCCACGAGCCCGACTCCTTCGCCGGCCACCACCACCCCGATCCGGTGAATCGGGAGACCGAAAGCTTCCTCGAAGAGGGCGGCGTGAGCCGCCACGGTCCCGGGAGACGCCGTAAAGCAGAGCTCGTAATCTTCGCCGCCCGAGAGGGCCAGGCGGAGAGGGTCGATCCCGGGAAGATGGGGGAAATCCGCCAGTGCGGGGTGGATGGGGATGGCCGGGAGATCCAGGAGAAGACGCACCCCCGACGCCGCCGCCAGGTGCCCCGCGTCCCCACCCACCCCGTCCGAGAGATCCACGAGGGCGTGAAGCGGCACCCGCTCCGCAAGCCACACGGCCTCACGGATCCTCGGCCTGGGGCTCGCAAACCGCTCTCTCACCGCGGGCGGGGGGCGTCATGCCTCGACTCCACAGAGCCACGGCGGCGGCGCTCCCGCCGAGGTGCCCCGTGACCCAGACCTCGTCCCCGATCTCGCAGCCGGCCCTCAGGACCGGGTTGGAGGTCCGCCCGAGGACCGTGACGTCCATCACGAGGGGCCCCGGGGATTCGGCGAGGTCGCCTCCCAGAATCACCGCGCCTACGTTTCGACAGGCTTCCGCCGCACCGGCTTGGACCTGACCGGCGGCCGTCGCCACCTCATGTGCCCCCACCGCCAGGGACAGGAAGACCCCCAGCGGCCGGGCGGCCATGGCGGCGAGGTCGCTCAACGCCGAGCTCGCAGCCCGGAACCCCGCCTCCTCCAGGGAAATCCACTCCCGTTTGAAGTGGACGCCTTCCACCGTCATATCCACGCTCACCACGACTCCACCCTCCAGAACGGCGCAGTCGTCCCCCGGACCCACGAGAACCCCTGGGGGGAGAGGTACTTCCGGACCGAGAAGCCCACGTATGATGTCGAACTCGCTCCCCACCCCGAGGCGCACCCTGGGATACGGCTTTCTCATCGGGCGGGATCCTGATCGAAAAGCACGAAGGGGAACGCCAGCTCCGTATCCCCATTCCCCTCCTCCCTCAGGGCCTCGGGCAGGGCCTCCACCACGTCCTCCGGCGTCAGGCTCACCCCGAGGCGCGTGCGGGCAGCCGCCCTCCCCGAGGTGTGGAGCCCGAGAGCCGCCGCTTCAACAGGGGACGATCCCTGGGCCAGGAAGCCCGAGATCACGCCGGACAAGACGTCTCCCATCCCGGCTACCGCCAGATCCGAGGACGCCACGGTATCGACCCAGAAGCGCCCCTGGGGGAGGCCACGAGGGAAGGCATACCCTTGAGGAGCACCGAGCAGCCCGTCTTCGCAGCCAGCTCCAGCGCCACCTGGGGCCGCCGGGAGGTGACTTCCTTGATCTCCAGGCCCGTCAGCCGGGCCATCTCCCCCGGATGCGGCGTGAGGATCACGTCCCGGGCCTTCCCGATCTCCTCGAGGGAGGGAGCCTGGCCGCGGGCGATGAGGTTGAGGGCGTCCGCGTCCAGGAGGAGCGGCTGGGCCCCGTCCCCCTGCAGGGCCCGCTCCAGGAACAGCACACCCTCCGGCCCGGTCCCGAGTCCGGGTCCCACCCCCAGGGCCCGGGAGGCGTCCACGGCCTCCCGGAAAGCCGCTTCGTCGGTGGCGTCCACGTAGACGCCCTCGGGAATCGCCTCCTGGAGAATCGTCCGGTTGTCGGGCGAGGACGCGACCCGCAGAAAGCCCACCCCCGCCCGGAGCGCCGCCCTGGCAGCCAGGAGGGCGGCTCCCGCCATCCCGGAGTGCCCCGCCACCAGGAGGAGTGCCCCAACGGCGTTCTTGTGCGTATCGGAATCTCTCCGAGGCCTGCGCCGCCAGGCCCAACCCGGAGTGATCAGCGTACCCTTGAACGTGCCCTCCTCCACCGGGGGGAACCCGATCTCCACTACCACCAGGCGTCCCACGAGACTCCGGCCCGGGTGGAGAAGCGTACCGAGCTTCGCGCCGCCGAAGGCCACGGTCGGTGGCCGCCCTCACCGCGTCTCCGGGAACCGCGCCGCTGACGGCATCCACGCCGGAGGGAGCGTCCAGGGCGAGGACGGGAGCTTGGGCACGATTCATGGCCTTGATGGCCCACGCCTGACGTTCCCTGGGGGACCCGGTGATGCCGGTGCCCAGAACGCCGTCCACGATCACCCGTGCCCCGGCCAGCTCCCCGTCGACGCGCGAAGGATCCCCCTGCAAATCCGTGTCCTGGAGGATCCGCAGCCCCCAGCCGTGGAGGAGGTCTCGTCCCCCCGGCGCTCGCCCACCAGGATGGCGCTCACGGGACGCCCCCAGGCGGCGAGGTTGCGGAGGAGGACGAGGGCGTCTCCCCCGTTGTTGCCCGTACCCACCATGGCCGTCACGGGGCCCGTGGGGTACAGCTTCTGGAGGACCATCGCGGCGGAGCGTCCCGCATTCTCCATCAGGGTGGCCTGAGGCACTCCCAGGTCCTGAATGGCGAATCGGTCGAAATCGGCGCTCTCGTCACCGGTCGGGGCACCCACGAGGCTACGTCCGAAGGGCCTCGTGAGAAGATCGGAGGACGAATTCATCGGTGTTCCCCCGGGAGGGAGGGAAGAGGAGCGGAGCTAGTCCAGGAAGACCCCGGCCTCGCTGAAAGGAGGCCCGAGTCCGCGAGAGGGAACTACTTGTAGCTCTGGCCGATGGTCCGGCCGAAGGTGATCTCCCCGTTGTCGATCCGGATGTTGAATCCGCAGTCCGGATTCGAGCACACCCACGCCTTGTAACGAATGGGGGCCCCGTCCCGGCCGTAATCGGAAAGGGGGATGAGAATCCCTTTGTCACACTTCTGGCATTTGGGAAATCCGTTCAGCTCCACCATGATCAACCCCTCCCAAAAGCAAGTGGGTCACCGAGTCCGGCCGGGGGTGCGCCCGGCGAACTCCCCGATTCCATCGCCCGGGGTCAGATGCTTCCTCCCCACGGGTAGTCCCTCTCAAACGCTTCCTCGAAGTCGAAAACGTCGCGAAAGTCCTCCCTGGTGTCCTCCTGCGTCTTGGTGAGGACGCCGCAATCCACCATGGCAAAGACAAGCTCTCCCAGATCTTCCGTGGAGTGAATGCCCCAGTGCGCCAGCACGGTCCGCGCCATGGGCCCGTACTGGCTGAGGGCCAGTCGCCTGACCCCGAGCGCCAGCTCTTCACCGGAAATGTGCCGAGGCTCTTCGAGCTCCGCCAGAACGGAGTGAAGAGCGGAAAGGAGGAAAAGGTAGGCTTTGCCGTGGAAGCGTGGGTTCCGCTCCCGCAGCTGCTCCAGGATCTCGTCGGCGAATTGCAGGTCCGTCATACCTCGAAACTTATGTCCTTCCCGGGAGGGCGCCACCCTCCCGCCCAGGGTGCCGCCACGGACGGAAGGGGATGCCCTCCCGGACCAGCTTCCTTCTCCCCGCACATTCCACGCTCCCGATGACCTCCATCTCAGACCGGTGCGGCCAGCTCCTCGTACAAGGGAAAGACACGACAGAGCTCGGTGACCTCGGCCCGGACGCTCCGGATCAGCGCCTCGTCTCCGGCATCGTCCAGGACACGCACGATCCACGCGGCGATCCGATCCATCTCGTCCCCACCCATGTCACGGGTCGTCAACGCAGGCGTGCCGATTCGCAGCCCGGACGTGACGAAAGGAGATCGCGTTTCCCCCGGCACCGTGTTCTTGTTGACCGTGATGCCCGCAGCCTCCAGGGCGTGCTCGGCGTCCTTGCCGGAGAGGTCCGGATGGCTGGGCCGAAGATCCACCAGCATCAGGTGGTTGTCGGTGCCGTCACTCACCAGTTTGAGCCCACGGTTCATGAGTCCCGCCGCAAGCGCCCGCGCATTCTCCACGACCCGGCTTGTGTACGCGGAGAACTCGGGCTTCAAGGCCTCCTGGAAGGCCACGGCCTTGGCCGCGATCACGTGCATCAACGGACCTCCCTGGGTCCCGGGGAAGACGGCCTTGTCGATGGCCTTCGCGTGCTCCTCCTTGCACAGGATCAATCCGCCCCGGGGACCCCGAAGAGTCTTGTGGGTGGTGGTGGTCACGACGTCGGCGTGGGGCACGGGGCTCGGGTGGACGCCCGTAGCCACCAGGCCCGCGATGTGGGCCATGTCCACCAGCAAGACGGCCCCCACCGCCTTCGCGGCCTCCGAAAAGGCCGCGAAGTCGATGATCCGGGGGTAGGCGCTGGCACCGGCAATGATGAGCTTCGGCCGCTCGGCCAGCGCCTGATCCCGAAGGGCGTCGTAGTCGATACGCCCATCGGAGTCCCTGACCCCATACGCACCGACCTGGAACATGGTGCCGCTGAAGTTCACCGGGGAGCCGTGGGTCAGGTGTCCCCCGTGGCTCAGGCTCATGCCCAGGATGCGGTCTCCCGCCTTCAGGAAGGCCAGGATAGGCCGCCATGTTGGCCTGGGCCCCGGCGTGGGGCTGGACGTTCGCGTGATCGGCCTTGAAGAGGGTCTTGGCCCGCTCCCTTGCCAGATCTTCCACGATGTCCACGAACTCGCATCCGCCGTAATACCGCTTGTGGGGGAGACCCTCGGCGTACTTGTTGGTCAAGACCGTGCCCATGGCCTCCAACACGGCGGGAGATACGAAGTTCTCGCTGGCGATCAACTCGAGCTGGGAGGCCTGGCGGCGGGCTTCCGCCCTGACCGCCCCGTACACCTCGGGGTCGGTGATCTTCAGATGTTCCAGCATGGGTTACGCTCGTTCGTCGAATGTTCTGCTTCAGGCCGCTCGGCCCGATGTCCACACCTTCCTCAGGCGCCGTAGTCGAGGCATCCCAACTCGGTTCGGTGGAGGTAACGCACCTCATCCATCCGCTGCTCGGCGACCTTGTCCGCCGCATCGGCCGTGGGGATCCCCTCGGCTTCGGCCAGCTCCAGGATCCGCGTAAGGGTCTTGTAGATCTCCCCAGCCTTCCGGAGGCTCCTCTCCGCCGGCCACCCTTCGATCTCGGCGTAGACGTTGATCAGACCACCGGCATTCACCAGGTAGTCGGGCCCGTAGAGGATTCCCTTGGCTTCGACCTCCTGGGCATGGCGTGGCTCGGCGAGCTGGTTGTTGGCGCCTCCCAGGATGATGTCGACCTTCAGGACCTTGAGCGTATCGTCATTAATGATGGCACCCAGGGCGCACGGAGCGAAGATGTCGGCATCGATCCCGTAGATCTCCTCCGGTTCCACGGCCGTGGCTCCGAATTCCTTCACCACCGTCTCCACCTTCTCCTGGTCGATGTCGGTGACCGTCAGGCGAGCACCCTCCTCGGCGAGGTCCTGGCACAGAAAGTAGCCTACGTGCCCCGCGCCCTGCACCGTGACGTGCTTTCCTTCCAGAGAGTCGGAGCCGTACTTGTAGAGCGCCGCCGCCTTCATGCCCTGGTACACTCCGTAGGCGGTGACCGGGGACGGGTCCCCGGACTTCCCCATGAGCCCCACCACGTGGTCCGTCTCCATGTGAACGAAGTCCATGTCCGCTGGCGAGGTCCCCACGTCCTCGGCGGTGATGTAGCGCCCGGCGAGGGACTCGACGGCTCGACCATGGGCTCGGAAGATCATCTCTCGATCCCGGGTGCTCGGGATCTCCGATGATGACGGACTTCCCGCCTCCCAGGTTCAGGCCGGCCAGGGCGGACTTGTAGCTCATGCCCCGGGCGAGCCGGAGGGCGTCCTCGATGGCCTCGGCGTCCGTTGCGTAGTTCCAGAAACGGGTGCCTCCGAGAGCGGGACCCAGAGTGGTATTGTGGATGGCGATGATTCCCTTGTATCCGATCCGGGGCTCACTCCAGAAAACCAACTGCTCGTGGTCCCGCTGCCTCATCCTCTCAAAGATCTCCATTCGAGCTTCCTCCCGGTCTTGAAGAATTGGGTTCAGTTATTCGCAATTGTCGAAGCTCACGAAGCCCCCAGCATCTCTCGGGCGACGACGAGCCTCATGACCTCACTCGTACCTTCGAAGATCTCGGTCCCCTTCGCATCCCTGAGGAGCCGCTCCACCGGGTAGTCCCGCATGTATCCATAGCCACCAAAGATCTGGACCGCTTCATCGGCGGTCCAGACCGCGTCCTCGGATGCCGTGAGCTTCGCCATGGCAGCCAGCACTCCCGGGGAGGGCGCCTCCGGATCCGTGGCACCCCCCAGCCCTTGGGCCGCGGCGTGCATCAGAGCCCGGGCCCTGGATAGCCGGATCCCCATCTCGGCGAGCTTGAACCGCGTGGCCTGAAATTCAGAAAGGGGTCGGCCGAACTGCTCCCGCTCCCTGGCGTAGTCCCTTGCGTGCTCGAAGGCGGCCCGGGCGATCCCCAGGGACAGAGCCGCGATCCCGAGGCGTCCTACCTCCAGCGCCTCCATGGCGTAGCGGAACCCCTTCCCCGCTTCACCGAGAAGAGCCCCGGAAGGCAGGCGCACGCCGGCCAGCTCCACTTCCACGGTCTCCGAGGCAGCGAGCCCGAGGGTGACTTCCCGTTTTCCGACTCGGTACCCCTCCACGTCCCGGTCCACCAGGAAGGCACTGATTGCCTTCCCGCCCTCCTCCCGGGCGAAGAGGAGGACCAGGCCCCCAAGGCCACCGTTGGTGACCCATTTCTTCCTTCCCGTCAAGACCCATTCCTCCCCTTCACGGCGATAGCCGGCGCGCAGAGACCCTGCGTCACTCCCCACTTCCGCCTCCGAGAGGGCGAAGGCACCGACCGTCTCGCCCGCAGCCATCCTGGGCAGGTAGGCCTCCTTTTGGGCCTCGGTCCCGTAGCGAAGAAGGCTACCCGTCACCGGTCCGGAGTGAATGGCCACACTCAGGGCCAGACTCGCGTCCCCCCAGGCCAGCTCCTCCAGAACCAGGAGGTAGGTCGAGAGGTCCAGCTCGAGGCCCCCATAGGCCTCGGGGATGCGCATCCCCATGAATCCCAGCTCCCCCAGCTTGGCGAAGACCTCGGGATCCAGCCTTCGGGCCGCATCCCATCGGGGGGCGTGGGGACGGAGTTCACCCGCTGCGAATTCCCGGGCCAGGGCCCGGATTTCACGCTGTTCATCGGAAAGCCAAAAGGTCACGTTTTCTTCTCTGGAGAGGGGTGGGTCGGTCGGAGCGATCAGCGCTCGTAGCCGTAGAAGCCGCGGCCGGATTTCCGGCCCAGCCATCCCGCCGCCACGTACTTCCTCAGGAGGGGACAGGGACGATAACGGTCCTCTCCCAGGTCCCGGTGGAGAACTTCCAGGATGTCCAGGCACACGTCCAGGCCGATGAGGTCCGCGAGCGCCAGGGGCCCCATGGGATGGGCCATGCCCAGCTTCATCACCGTGTCGATGGCTTCAGCACCGGCGACCCCCTCCATGAGGGCGAACACGGCTTCGTTGATCATGGGCATGAGCACCCGGTTCGACACGAAGCCCGGGAAGTCGTTGACTTCCACCGGGGTCTTTCCCAGCTCCCGGGATAGCTCCATGACGGCGCCGGTCGTGGCGTCATCGGTGGCCAGGCCACGAATGACCTCCACCAGCTTCATCACCGGAACGGGATTCATGAAGTGCATCCCGATGACCTTCTCCGGGCGGCTCGTGAAGGCAGCGATCTGGGTGATGGAAATGGACGAGGTATTGGAGGCGAGGATGGCCTCGGCAGGCACGACTTCGTCCAGCTTCTTGAAGATCTTCTCCTTCAACTTCAGGTCCTCGGGGACGGCCTCCACCACGAGCTGAGCCCCCTCGACCCCATCCTCCAGGGAGGTCGTAGTGGAGATACGGTCCACCGCCTCGTCCTTCTCACCCGCGCTGATAATCTCCTTCTTCACCTGGCGGTCCAGGTTCTTGAAGATTGTGTTCAGGGCCCTCTCGAGGAGGTCCTGGTCCACGTCCACCAGCGTCACCCGGCGCCCTCCCTGGGCGCAGACGTGAGCGATTCCGTTCCCCATGGTCCCGCCGCCGATCACGGCGATGCGCTCTATACTCATGAGTCTCTCCCTTCAACGCTGATTTCCCGGTGCTCCCCAAGGGAGCTCCGGGACGCTTGAGTTTCGTGCCCGGCCAGGATGAGGGGCCGGACCTCCAGTGCTCGCCGCCCCGGCCGGAGCCAGGAGGCCTTCCAAAGCCAGATGGTCGCGACGGCGAGCACCGCCGTCGCCACCAGCGATCCTTCCGGGCCGAAGGCTCCCCCGCTGATCAAGGACACGCCCTCCGGCCGAGCCGCCATCATAGGCGTGTTCACCAGATCCAGGCCACTCACGGGAAGGTCCGCGAGGAAGCCATGAGCCCAGTTCCATCCCAGGTGGGCCGCCGAGGCCCACCAAAGGCTCGCGGTCTTGAGATAGATCACGCCCAGAAAGAGGCCCGCCAGGACGATGTTGCCCAGGGCCAATGGGCCCACGCTCGGGTTCCAGGCGTGGAGAGAGCCGAAGACCAGGGAGGTTACCCAGAGAGCTCGGATGGCTCCCCAGCCCTCCGCCAGAGCCTGGAAGAGGTATCCCCTCAGCAGGGCCTCCTCGGCAGCGGCGGGAACGGCGAAGAGCCAGAGGGCCTCGGTGCCTACCCTGAGATACGCGGACGGGTCTCCTCCCTCTCTCGTCCACGAGACCCCCCCGAGCGCCAGCATGCCGACGACCACGGTGCCCGCCACGGCCACACCCAGCCCCAGGCCCGAGAAGACCTCCCGGACCACGGCCGGGGAGAGGTAGAACCCCAGAGCACCAGGGCCCCTTCCGTCCACGCGCAGGAGGATCCAGCCGGCCACCAGTGCTGCCAGAAGCACCCCGACGCTCTGACCCTGGATCCCCGGCAATGGAACCAACGCGGCAAGGATCAGAAGGGTGGAAAACAGGACGAGGAAGAGGAGAATCCTCCACGCCAACCGAAGTCTTCCACTGTCCGTCCAGAAAATCTCCACGGGCGACCCCACGGATAAGAAAAACCTCGGTCACCGTCGGCGACCGAGGTCGAACACCCGGACCTCCTCCGATAGAAGGAGCGGGAGGGCCACCACGGGGCGGTGGCCCACGGCGAACCGGGCCCTCGAACCCTTTCCGGATCCAGAAGATCGGCGGTGGCCCATCACGGCCGCCTCAGGCCAGCTCCACCGAAAGAGCCACGGCGTTCCCGCCCCCGAGGCAAAGAGCCGCCATCCCCTCCGAAGCCCCTCGAGCCCGGAGGGCGTAGAGGAGGGTGACCAGGACTCGTGCGCCCGAGGCACCGATGGGGTGTCCAAGGGCGACGGCCCCGCCGTTGACATTCACGCGATCCGGATCGATATCCAGCTCCCGGACATCCGCGATGGCCTGAACGGCGAAGGCCTCGTTCAACTCGAATAGGTCGTAGTCGGCCACCGTCTTCCCATCCTTGACCAGGAGCTTCCGGATGGCGTCGATGGGGGCGAAGAAGAGGTCCTTGGGCTCGGTTGCCCCCACCGCGTAGTTCCGGATAAACGCCTGAATGGGAATTCCATGGGCCTCGGCGAAGGCCTGGGAGGCCACCACCAGCGAGGCGGCCCCATCATTCAGGCCCGGTGCGTTCCCGGCGGTCACGACCAGGTTCTCGATTCCCTCCGGCGCGTCCTTGGGGAAGGCGGGCCGGAGCCTCGCCAGAGCCTCCATGCTGGTGTCGCTCCGCGGGCCTTCGTCCGTGTCCACCACCACGACACCCTTCCGCTGCTGGATCTCCACGGGAACGATTTCGTCCTTGAAGCTCCCGGCCTCGATGGCGGCCACGGCCTTCCGGTGGGAGTGGAACGCGAACTCGTCCGCCTCCTCCCGGGTGATCCCGGCCTTGTCGGCCGTGTACTCCGCGTAGCCACCCATGTGGCAGTTGCCGAAGGAGCACCACAGACCGTCATAGATGAGCCCGTCCTGGACGGTCTGGTCACCGAACTTCACGCCTCCACGATATCCCCGGAGGTAGTAGGGGACGTTAGACATGGACTCGAATCCGCCGGCGACGGCGACCTGGATGTCACCGGCCTTGATGCCCTGTGCCGCCAGCATGACGGCCTTTAGGCCCGAGCCGCACACCTTGTTGATGGTCACGGCCGGGACCGTAGCGGGGATCCCCCCATGGATGGCGGCCTGCCGGGCGGGAGCCTGCCCCCCTCCCGCCGAGACCACGTTCCCCATGATGACGTCCTCGATCAGCCCCGGTTCGACCCCTGCCCTCTTCACGGCCTCCCGAACGGCGCGTGCGCCCAACTCGGTGGCCCGGAGGGGTGAAAGGCCGCCCAGAAAGCGTCCGATGGGCGTCCGGACTCCGGAGAGGATCACCGGTATCCTGGATTTATCAGTCATGGATCATCGTCTCCCTTGCGTTTCGGGTTCTTCGCGGCGAAGGACTCTTCACGGCCTCGCCGATCGGTCGTCCCGGCGGGGATCTGACTCCCCCGGAAGGCCGTCAAAATACGCGGATTTCGCTCCCGGGGCACGGGGGGACGCGCTCACTGAGCCCCACGGGTTGTTCCCGGCCGCCGGCCCCGGCCCTCATTCGCCCCCTTGCCGGCCGGGGTCCAAGGGCAAGAGTCTGGGAGGGCCCTCATCGGGTGCCATGCGTCCCCATGGCACCCGGGCGTCGTGCTGAAAGATGAGAATCCACCCCTCCCTCCTCGCCCGCTCCCAGAGGACCCTCTTCGTCTCCAGCGTCACCAGGGGCTCCAGGTCGTATCCCATGATCCATGGGAGAGGAAGATGCGCCGCCGTCGGGCAGAGGTCCGCAAGGAACACGGCGGTCTCGCCCTGACTCCGGAGAAGGATCGACTGATGGTAGGGAGTGTGGCCCGGGGTCGGCAGCAGCTCCATCCCCTCCACAACGCGGAGAGCCCCCTCCACCGGGTCCACCCGCCCCGCCTCCACCAGCGGCGCGAAGTTCTTCGTCATATAGGAGGCGCGAACCCGCTCGTTCGAGGAGGTCGCGAACTCCAGCTCTCCCTTCTGGATCACGTACCGGGCCGAGGGAAAGGCCGGGACCATCCTTCCGTCCGGCCGCAGAACCGTGTTCCCTCCCGCATGATCGAAGTGGAGGTGGGTGTTCACCACCAGATCCACGTCTTCGGGCTGAAAGCCCGAGGCCCGGATCCCGTCCTCCAGCCGGGTCGGGTCACCCGGGTTGTCGACTCCGTAGATGGCCCTGAACTTCTCCGACTCCTTGTTCCCGATCCCGGAATCCACGAGCACCAGTGCCTCGGGGGTCTCCACCAGCAAACAGCGGAGAGCCAGGGGAATCCGGTTCCTGGAATCGGCCGGGATCCTCTTCTCCCAGAGCGGCTTGGGAACGACTCCGAACATGGCTCCGCCATCCAGCCACTGGAGCCCGGCTTCCACGGCGTGGACGCGCATGGCACCCAGCACCAGGGTCCTGACCAGTGGGAGATCGGCGGAGCGAGCCGGGAGGGAACCGTTCATGAGTCTCGGGCCTGAAGGAGGAGTCGAAGAGCCGGCAGGTCCCCAGCCCCCCGGACCTCCGCCGCATCCAGCAGCCTCAGGAGAATCCGGGCAGTGGCGAGGGCGTCGCCGTAGGCCCGGTGGCGAGCCTGGATGGGGATGCCGAAGTGGTTGGCCACCGCGTCCAGGTTCCGTCGCTTCAGCTCCGGTGCCAGACGACGGGCCAGCTGGACGGTGCATAGCCGGGGGCCGTCGGGAACGTGACCCACGGCGTCCGCCAGCTGGGAGCTCACGAACCGCCAATCGAACGACACGTTGTGCGCCACGAAGACCCGGCCCTCCAGCCGATCCAGCAGCTCGTCCGCCACGTCCTCGAAGAAGGGTGCCTCCGCCACCATGGCGTCGGTGATCCCGGTGAGGGCTCGATATCCTGGGGGGAATCGGTCGTCCCGGATTCACCAGCGTGTGGAAACCCTCCGAGACCAGTCCCGTCGCAGATGGCCACCACGGCGATCTCGGTGATGCGGTGGCCCCGCTCCGGAGAGCCGCCGGTGGTCTCCACATCCACGACGGCGTAGGAGAGGGATCCCAGCTCTTCCCCGGCTCCGGGCACCTCCCCCACCAGAGACCACCATCCCGATGAATCCACCTCGAAGCGGGGATCCACGCCCAGGAGGGCGAAGACGGCTGCGGACGCCGCACCCGGATTGCCCGTCAGGCCCAGAACCTGGCGAGCCAGGTCCAGGGTATGGGCCGTCCCCCCCTGCAGGAGCATGGCGGCGCGCCGGACGAGGGAGGGCTCGTCCTTCATTGTATGCCTGTCAGGATAGCGGATCGTGGGGCGGGAGATCGGCCCCGTCCGGCCACGGAGAAGCTCAGTAAGTACTCGGCTGTCAATACGTTACCCCTGATACCCGTCCACGCCCCCAAAGACTTTGCGCTGCATGAACCTATGGAGATCCGGTGGGCGTGGCAACGGAGCATTCGGCACCCCGTCGCCTGGGTTCAGGACCCTTCCTCCAGAGCCCGGGCCAGGGCCACGAAATCCAGGGGGGTGAAGGTCTCCGGGCGGCGTCGCAAGTCGAAGCCCGTCCTCGCCTCCAGCTCCCCGATCTCTTCCCTGGAGAGAGGCTGGACGGGTCGATTCCGGAGGATGGTCTGGAACTGCTTGCGCCGCTGCTGGAACGCCAGCCTCGTGAGTCGCCGGACCGAAGCCTCTTCCGCTGGGAGCAAGGGCTCGGGTCGCGTGGGTCGAATCCGGAGCACCACCGAGTCCACCGAAGGAGAGGGCCGGAATGCGGTGGCCGGGACCCTGAGGGTCCGTTCCACGGTGGCCACAGTTCGGACACCGACGCTGAGGGCGCCGTAGTCCGATGTACCCGGCGCGGCAAGGATGCGCTCCCCCACCTCCCGCTGGACCATGATGAGGATCTCCGCGGGGCGAGGGCGTTCCAGGAGGTGAAAGAGGATCGGGGTCGTGATGTTGTAGGGAATGTTCCCCACGACCTTCAGCTCGGCCACCCGAGCAGTGAGCTCCCGGAGGGGTGTCTGGAGAATATCGGCATTCAGCACCTGGACGCCGGGAACGGCGCCGAACTCCTCGTCGAGAGCCTTGGCCAGGTCCCGGTCCAGCTCCACGAGAAAGAGAGAGCTACAGGACCCGGCCAAGTGCCGGGTCAGCGCTCCTCGTCCCGGTCCGATCTCGAGAATCTCGTCTTCCGCCGCCGGTTCGAGAGCTTCCACGATCTTCCGTTGGAGATTCCCATCCACGAGGAAGTTCTGTCCCAGCGACTTCTTGGGACGAAGCGGCCGCCTCATGGATCGCGCTCAGACTTTCAGCGCCAGGGCGGTAATGTCGTCGGCGGGAATGGTGGGAGTGGCCTCCGAGGCCCGTCGGAAGAGGTCCTCCACGATGTCGGCCGCGCTCCGTTCCCGGTTGGCCACCGCGGATGCCAGCACGGCCTCCTCACCCGTCCCCCGGCTCGGTCCCGCCAGAGTGTCGGAGAGCCCGTCCGTAAACAGAAGCAGCAGGTCCTTCCCGGGCACCCAGGGCACAACCTCTTCCCCGAAGGCCTCGGGACCGGCAATCCCCACCGGTGGGTCCGTAGCGTGGAGACGCCCGAAGGAGCCGTCCGCGTGGATGGCGAAGGCGTGGGGATGCCCAGCGTTGGAGTAGGTGAGGGACCCCTTCCCGGGGTCCAGGACACCGTAGAAGAGCGTCAGATACATCTCCGTGGTCTCCAGCTCTTCCCGAAGCGCATCGTCCAGGTGGCGGAGCACAGCCGCGGGCTCACCCATCTCAAGCGCATAGATGGACGCCGCGCTCATGGCCAGCGCCATGATCAGAGCGGCGGGGAATCCGTGCGTGGACACGTCCCCAACCATGACCCCGATCCGTCCCTCCGATAAGTGGAGAAGGTGAAAGAAATCTCCTCCCACCTGGACCGCAGGCTGGACCCTGGCCGCCACGTCCGCTCCGTCGAAGTTCTCCGCAGCCGGGAGGAGCCTCATCTGGAGGTCGTGGGCCAGCTCCATCTCCCTGGACACGCGTTCCTGGGCCAGGCTCTCGCGGATGAGCCGGTGATTCTCCAGGGCGGAGCCCACCTGGCTGGCAATGGCCGACAGCAGCTTCTGATCGCTGGCGGTGAATCGTCCTCCCCTCCGTCTCCCGATGAGGTTGATCACGCCCACGGTGCGGGGCTCTCCCGCCGGAGGCGTGTACCGGATGGGCACGGAGAGGAAGGACTCGCCTTGGCTCGTGGGCGGAAAGGCGGGTCTCCAGCGAAGAACCTGGCCGCGAGGCCACGAGGGGGCGCCCCCCTCTGAACACCCGGGCGGTCACCGCGTCCGGATCCGTCACCTGGAGCGGTCCCTGAAGGCTCTCCTCCCCCACGGCAGCCACCAGCTGCAGCAGATCATCCTTGGCCTCGAAGACCCATAGGGAGCCCCTCCGGGCCCCCAGGACGTCACACACCTCTCCGAGGATGACCCGGGCCGCGTCGTCCAGCCGGAGGAGGGAGCCCAGGGTCTCGCTGATGGAGTAGAGGAGGTTGATCTCCTCGTACCGCTCGCTGAGCTCATAGGTGAAGAACCGGACCTCCTGGGAGAACTCGAACGCTCGCTCCATGAGCTTGGCCACGAGGTCCGCGAAGACGGGCGCGCTTCTCCCGAGGGGCCCCCAGGAGCTCCAGCTGCAGAGCCGGCCCATCCCTGGGGGAGACGGTGCGCATGGACTCTTCATCGTCCCCGTCACCGCCCGGGGACGGTGGAGACGGCAGCCCGGAGAAAGGTACACGGCCTGGCGTCTCCCCGAGGGTTCCGGACGGTACACTCGGAAGGAGAGCCCAAGGGCCCGTTCAAATCTCGAAGGGTCTGTTGAACGGGGTCGGGGAGGACTCGAAGGGGAGGGATTTCCGGGGTCATGCCCGAGCCCCACCATCCACTCCCGAGCGTTCTCCCCCAGCTGGAAGCCGAAGGACCAGGGTCACGCTGTTTCCCCGATCATTGAAATGTACTTCGTCCAGAAGCTTCCGCATGAGGAAGATGCCCCGGCCCGACGGCTTCGTGAGGTTCGACGGACAGGTGGGATCGGGAATGTGGTAGGGATCGAACCCGCGGCCTTCATCGGTGACCCGGGCCGTGATGTCCGACTCATGGAACGCCACCTCCACCTTGACCCGTTTGGAGGGATCGTGGCCGTTCCCGTAGAGAATGGCGTTCGCCAGGGCCTCGGTAAGACCCACCCGAAGGTTGAGGCGGAGCCTCCGCGGATCGTTTCCGCAGAGGGCAACAACTCCGCATCACGTGCTCTACGGCCTCCTCGATGGAGGCGAGATCGTGGGTATGTCGAGGACCAGATCCGGAGCCATGGGCCAGGAGGTCTCGTTACCGACAGTGGGTCGCCGGGAGAAGGATTAAAGGCCCTCGAGGGCCGCTTCCCTTGAATCGGCGATGTGGAAAAGAGTATCGAGCTTCGTCAGCTCGAACAGCGTCTTGAGATCCTCATTGAGGTTGGCCAGCCGCAGCTCGCCACCCTGCTCCCTGACCTTCTTGGAGAGGCTCACCAGAACTCCAAACCCGAAGAATCGATGTAGCCCGGTCTTCTCGAAATCAACGACGAACTTGCGCTCGCCGTTCTCCAGCTCCTCAAGGACCTTCTGCTTCAGCTCCTGCCGATTTCCGACGATGAGCTGGCCTTCCACGTCCACGACCATCGCATCGTTGACCTTCTCGACCTGGAAACCCATTGGCCCTCCGTGGATTGGGATTGCCCCGAACGCGAGGGGAGCGTGACAACAGATGGACGCCGGCAGGTCTCTCACACTCGGGGACGTTCGGCGCACCATCCAGCAGAGAAACAATAAAAGAAAACGGCCGGTCGGATCAAGTGAGACGGCGCCTCCATGCCTCTCCCGGCGCAGCCCTCTCCACCGGTCAGGGGCCAGCTTGCCCCTCATCGCATCGAGAACGACCGGGGAAACGAAGGTGGAGACGTCTCCCCCCAGGGATGCCACTTCCCGGACGAGGGAGGCCGAGAGGAAGGAGTACGGCGTGTCCGGCGTCAGGAAGACCGTCTCCACCTCCGACCAGAGCTCCCGGTTCATCTGAGCCATCTGGAACTCGTACTCGAAGTCCGAGACCGCCCTCAGACCGCGAATGATGCAGTGTGCGTCGCGCTCCTTGGCGAAATCCATGAGCAGACCGGAGAAGCTCGCGCATTCCACCCGGTCTTCCCCAGCGAATACCTGCCGCGAGAAGGGAGAGCCTCTCCTCCACGGAGAAGAGCGGACGCTTGGCGTGCGTCGCCGTCTCCGCCACGGCGACGAGGAGGCGGTCGGTGAGTCGGAGGGTCCTCCTGGCAATGTCCTCGTGGCCCAGGGTCACTGGGTCGAAGGACCCGGGATAGATGGCAAGCACGTTTCTCGGTGAGGAGCTCATGCGTCTCTCGTGATGCTCGTGATGGTGGTGTCCCCGTATTTCCGCTGCCGGAGGAGGGGCCCCGGGGGCAGGGCCTCCGTCGAACGATGCTCGACCCAGAGAGCTTCGGCAAACCCCCTCTCGGAGAAGATCTCCGCGAGCCGTGCCGCGAGCCCCCGATCGTACGGGGGATCCGCCAGGGCCAGGTCGAACGCGCCCGCCTCCAACCTTCGAACGTAGGCCATGGCGTCTCCGGATACCACCCGGCAGTCCCCGCCTGCCCCCAACAGGTCGATGTTGGCCCTCAGCGTCCGGAGCGCGTCTCTGGCTCGCTCCACGAAGACCACCTCCCTGGCCCCCCGGCTGAGAGCCTCGAGACCGAGAGCGCCGGAGCCGGCGAAGAGGTCCAGAACCCGCGCGTCGACCAGGTCGGGCCCGAGAGCGGCCATCCATGCCTCCCTGACCCGGTCGCTGGTGGGTCGGATCCCTCGTCCCCGGACGGGACGGAGGCGACGCCCCTTCCACTTACCGGCGATGATCCTCATTCAGGCGGCAAGGGGGGAGGTGTCCGGGCCTCGGCCGGTCCGGCGGTAGCGGGACCGTTCCCGGGCCGGATGTCCTTCAGTCGAGCCTGTAGCGTTCGCACGCCCCTGTAGATGTTCTCGTGGAGATGGAACGCCACATCCAGGGGATCGTCTCCAAGGGCACCGGGAGCGATCCGGCGGCCGAGATGGAAGCCGATCCCTTCGAGCCGGTGGTTCCCCTGCCCCAGCCGGACCTTCAGATGGTCCGAGCCCACGATTCGCGGCGTGCCTTGAAGGGTCAGGCCTCTGGCGACGAACGTCGGTCGGGGATTCCCGATTCCGTGGGGACCGAGGTACTGGAGGTACTTGTGGAGATCCCAGGAGAGATCCTGAAGCCGCACCTCTCCCTCGAGACTCAGGGCCGGACGTAGGTCCATCCCGTCCAGGACACGCCGGGCATGCTCGTTGAAGGCATCCCGAAACGCCTCCAGGCGATCCCGGCGAACCTCCATCCCGGCGGCCTGCCGGTGACCTCCGAACCGCTCCAGATGGGGTGCGCAGGCCCGAACACCCTCCAGGAGATGGTACTCCGGGATGGAACGGGCGCTCCCACGTCCCCGATCCCCGTCGAGGGCCACCAGCACCACCGGCCGGTAGATCTGTTCCACGACCCTCGAGGCCACGATTCCCACGACGCCCGGATGCCAGGACGGCGAGGCCAGCACCACACCGAAATCCCGATCCGGATCGAACCCCGCCTCCAGGAGTCCGACAGCCTCGTCCAGCGTCCGGCGATCGGCGTCCTGCCGAGCCCGGTTGAGCTCTTCAGCCTCTCCGGCAAGGGTGTCGGCTTCTTCGGGGGAGTCGGTGAGGAGGAGCCGCAGTCCAACGGACGGCTCCCCGAGGCGTCCCAAGGCGTTGAGGCGAGGGGCCAGGACGAAACCCAGAGTGCTTGCGGTCAGGTCCCCGGGATCCACGCCGGCTCGGGCCATGAGGGCACGAAGGCCCGGGTTCCGGGTTCGCGACAGCGCGCGGAGACCGAATCGGGCCAGGGTCCGGTTCTCTCCGGTCAGGGGGACGAGGTCCGCCACGGTGGCCAGACCCACCAGGTCAAGGAAAGGATGAAGCTCTTCCTGGGGGGTTCCTGTGGCCTCCGCCAGGCCCTGGCAGAGCTTGAAGGCCACCCCGGCTCCACACGGTCCGGGCCCCGGATAGGGGCGGTCCTTTCGGTGGGGGTCGAGAACGGCCAGCGCCGGCGGGAGCGTGGCCGCCGGCATGTGATGGTCCGAGATGATCACGTCGATACCCCGCTCATGGGCCTGGTCCACCGTCTCGAACGCCAGAATGCCACAGTCCACCGTCAGGAGGAGCGAAGCCCCGGCCTCCACGGCCGCGCGGAGGCCGGAGGGGCCCAGATCGTATCCATCCCGGAGGCGGTGGGGGACGAAGGGCACGACCCGCCCACCCATCCTTCGCAGCCACCGGACCATGAGCGCCGTGGCCGCCATCCCGTCCACGTCGTAGTCCCCGTGGATCAGAATCGTCTCACTCTTCCGGAGGGCGGTGAGGATCCGCTCCACCGCCCGGGGGAGGTCGGGCATGGCCTCGGCAGGATGGAGAGTCGATAGTGAGGGTCGGAGGAAGGCCTTCGCCGACTCGGGATCCACATGCCCCCGGGCCGCGAGGATGGAGCAGAGGGGCCGGGGGAGCCTCAGGGATTGCTCCAGGAGCTCCACTCGCTCGGGATCGGGAGCCGGGCCGAGCTCCCACCGGGGGGCCGGGGGTGGGGGCAAGCCGGTCGCCCGCCTGCCCGCCGTGCCGGAATCCCTCAAGCGCTCTCCTCCCCGGGCCCCAGGAGCACGCCGCACGCCTCGCAGGGAATGAGGACCCCGCCGTTCCGAATCTCGTTCTGGATCTGCAGGGGAACCATGCTGAAACAGTGCCCACACGCTCCGTCCGGTGTCAGGGAGGCCACGGCCACGGGCCGGCCTCCATCCCGGATGCGTTGGTAGCTATGGAGGTCTCGCGGCGGGACGCGGGAAGCGTAGGCGTCTCGCCTCTCCTGGAGGGTGGCCAACTCCTCCCGCACCTTCTTCTGCTCCTCGAGGAGCTCCGCACGCCGGGGCTCCTGCTCCGCCCGGGCCGTCTCCAGGGCCGCCTCCTGTTCTTCCAGGCGACCCTCCATCTTCCGGATCTGATCCAGGAGGCTCAGGGCTTCCTGTTCTTCCCCTTCGAGGGCCCTGCGGACCAGGTCCATCTCGGCCTGAACCGCGGCTTCCTCCCGCAGGTTCCGGACAGCTTTCAGACGCTCCTGGAGCTTCTTCAAACGCGTCCGTCGGTCGTCGGCCGCGTGTTCCAGCCTCCGCTCCTCCAATCGCATCTCCTGAAGCCTGGCCCGGAGGGTGCCCACCTCCTGATCCAAGGCCTCCACGGGCTCCTCAACCTCTCGCAGCAGGGGCTCGAACTCATCGATCCTGGCCCGCTTCCGCTCCAAAACCAGGTCGAGATCCTGGAGCCCTTTCAACAATCCTGAAGTGTCTTCGGTCATTCGTTTCTCTTCTGATGGGGGGATTCCGCGGGCTCGTGGCGGGGTCGAATCGCCGTGCGCCAGTCCGCCCTCAATTCCCTTCGCTGTTGGTCCAGGTCCCGGATCTCCAGAAACAGTTCTTGCTGTCGCACGGGATCCGTCTCCTCCCTGAGGGAGGCCCTGAGCTGCTCCGCCCGGCGCGTGATGGGGACCTCCTTGAGCTGCCCCACGGTCTCATCGAACACCCGTGAGGCGTCGGTAAGGCGCTCAGGGTCCCCGAGAAGCTCTTCGAGCTTGCGGGCCGCTGCGGGTTCCAGCCCCGCCGGCGGATAGCTGAGCTCCGGGTCGGCCACCAGCGCTTCGAACACGAGCCGCGAGGTGGGGTCCGAGAATTCCTCGGGGGCCACCCGCTCGGCAGCTCGCTCCACGTAGTCCCGAAATTGGACAAGGAGAAGGAGGAGCTTCCGCTCCGGTCCCAGGTTCGAGGGTCGGGGGGCCGGCCCCCTCGGGACCGAGGCCCGGGCCCGGGCCCGGGCCTGGGAAGGAACGGGAGGTCCGCCGGAAGCGAGCTCGGCCTCCAGAGTCTCTCTCCGGACTCCCGTCCGCTCCGCCACCTTGGCCACGTAGATGTCCCTGAGGGCAGGGTCCTTGGCGGCCCGGAGCGTGGGGAGGAGCCGATCCACGGCTCCCCTGGTACGCTCGATGGAGGAGAAGTGGTCCCGCTCTTCAAGGATCTGGAGCTTCCGGTCCAGAACGTCCACGGCCTGGTGCAGGTACTCCCGGACGGCGTCGACCCCCTCTTCCCGGATGACGGCGTCGGGGTCCTCCGCCGGGAGGGAGAGTCACCACCGCTGGATGCAAACCCTCCGCCAGGAGAATGTCCCCGGCCCGGAACGTGGCCTTGAGGCCGGCGGCGTCGCTGTCGAAGAGCAGGTAGACCCGCCTGCAATACCGGGCGAGGAGGCGGGCCTGGTCCTCGGTCATGGATGTTCCGAGGGGTGCGACGACGTTGTCCATCCCCACGGCGGCCAGGGAGACGGCGTCCATGTACCCCTCCACGACCAGGGCGCTCGCCTCCCGGCGGATGGCGTTCTTCGCCCAGGAAAGCCCGTAGAGAACCTCACCCTTGTGGTAGATGGGGCTCTCCGGAGAGTTCAGGTACTTGGGCACCCCCTTGCCCGCCGCCCCGAGAACCCGGCCCCCGAAGGCGAGGACTCGCCCGGAGGTCGATTCGATGGGGAAGATCACCCGGTTTCGGAAGCGGTCGTAGGGCTCCTTCCCGTCCTCCCGTTGGATCAGGAGGCCGACCTCCAGAAGGATCGAATCCTCGATCCCGTGCACCGCAGCCGCCTCTCGGAGCCCGCGCCACTCGTCGGGGGCGAAGCCGAGGCCGAACCGCTCGGCCGTCTCCTTCCGGATCCCCCGGCCTTGCAGATAGGCCTGGGCCTCCCGCCCTCCCCGGGGTCCCACAGGGAACCACAGAAGAACTCCCTGGCAAAGGCGTTGGCCTCGAAGAGGGCGCGGTAGGGATCGTCCGCCACCGGCGGAGGTGACCTCCCGGATCTCGATTCCCGTTCTCTCCGCCACATACTTGACGGCATCCACGAAGCTCAGTCCCAGGCGCTTCATCAGGAAGGTGAAGACGTCCCCCGACTCGTCGCAGCCGAAGCACTTGTAGAACCCCTTCGAAGGTACGACGTAGAAGCTGGGGGTGCGTTCCTCGTGGAAGGGACACCGGGCTTTGAAATCCTTTCCGGAACGCTTGAGGGCCACGTGCTCGCCGATGATGTCCACGAGGTCCGCCCGTGCCCGGACCTCCTCCACCAGTTCGTCGGGAATCATCGGAGCTTCACCACGGTGACGCCTGCTCCTCCTTCACCGTGCTGTCCCAGCCGGAAGTCCGCCACCCGGGGGTCTCCGGTCGAGGAGCTCGGCCACCCGGTTTCGAAGGGCGCCGGTGCCCTTGCCATGGATGATGCGGATCTCCCCCATGCCCGCAAGTACCGCTCGATCGAGCGCACGATCCACCTCCAGGTCGATCTCGGAGACCCGGGAACCTCTCAGGTCCACCTCCACCTCCACCCCGGGATCCGGTCCCTGCCAGGAGGGTGCCGCGGGGGCGGCGTCTCCTTCCGCCGCGAATCGGCGCTGGAGCTCTTGAACACGAGGTCGGCCACAGGGACCTGAAGGCGGACCCCGGCCGCCTCCACCACCGCCCGGTCCTCCCGGAGCTCGACGACGACACCTTCCGACCCCCCTCCCTCCAGAGCCACGCGGTCACCCAGGGTCAGATCCACCGGGACGTCCCCTCGACCGCGGCCGGAGCCCCGGGGCCGATTCCGCCGGGCGGCCTCCTCCACCTTCCGGCGGGCCCTGCGGCTGGCCTCCTGAAGGGCTTCCTCCTCGCCCTGACGAGCCTCCGCAACCGCTCGGACCTCCCGGATTGCATCCTCCACCTCCTGCCGTGCGTCCAGGAGGAGCTGCCTCGCCTCCGCTCGCGCCCGGGCCGTGGCCGTACGCTCCCGTTGGAGGAGGTCCTCCTCCCTCCCCGCAGTCTCTTGCGGAGCTCCTCGGACTCCCTCCGCTCCCTCGAGAGGGAAGCCACCAGGGCCGAGGCTTCCTTTTCCTTCCGCTCCAGGGAGGCCAGGAGATCCTCCATCTGGGCTTCCTCCCGGGGCAGGTGCTCTTTCGGCCCGGTCCAGACAGCCGGGAGGGAAATCCTGAGTCGGCGCGCGATTGCCAGCCCGTAGCTGCGTCCCGGCCGGCCCTTCAGAAGCTGGTAGGTCGGTTCGATGCGGTCCGGGATCGAACTGGAGGGAGGCGTTCACGACCCCGCTGCCCGGGGTGTCGAGGCGCTTGAGGGCCCCCAGGTGGGAAGTGACCACCGTCAGTGCTCCCCGGTGGGCCAGCTCCTCCAGGATGGCCCGGGAAAGGGCCGCGCCCTCCTGGGGATCCGTCCCGGTTCCCATCTCGTCGATGAGGACAAGGGACTCCTCGTTCGCCTCCTCGACGATCTCCTCGCAGGTTGGCCAGGTGGGCGGAGAAGGTGGACAGGCTCTCTACGATGGACTGCTCGTCACCGATGTCGGCGAAGACCCTGGTGAAGACGGGCAGACGCGTCCCTTCACCCACGGGGGGGATGACGCCGGATTGAGCCAGGACGCAAATCGAGGCCCACGGACTTGAGAAAGACGCTCTTCCCGCCTGTGTTGGGGCCGGACACGACGAGGACCCGCTCCTCCGCCTCCAGCTGCAGGTCGAAGGGCACCACCCTCTCCTTCTCCTTCGCCAGAAGAAGCGGGTGGCGGCCGGCCACGATCCGCAGCTCCCGGGTCCCGGCCGGGAGCAGCTCCGGGGCGAATCCCTCCCAGGCCTGGGCCATTCGGGCCCGGGCGTAGAGGGAGTCGAAGGTGACCAGCGCCTCCTGGGAAGCCTGGAGGAGGGCGAGGGCCGGGCGGAGGGTGTCCCGTCCATTCCCGGAGAATCCGCTGAACCTCCCGAGCCTCCTCCCGCTCCAACTCCCGGAGCTCGCCTGTCAGGCGCAGGCCGACGGGAGGCTCCACGAAGAGGGTGGCGCCGGTGGCGGACTCGTCCAGCACGACCCCCCCGACCTCGGCCCTGCCCTCGCGCCGAACCGGGATTACGTATCGTCCCTCCCGAATCGTGACCGATGCATCGGGTACCACCAGCCGTTCGGACAGCGACCCCATGAGTCTTTCCAGGGCCTCCACAATCCGCTGCTGGGTCCGGCGCAGACCGGCCCCGGATCCGGGCAAGCTCCCGGCTGGCGGAATCCAGGACGGAACCTTCCCCGTCCACCACATCCCGGAGTGCCCCCTCGTGTCACCGGTCCCTGTGGAGCCCTCCCCGGAGGGCATCCAGCGCCGGGAGCTCCTCGCTGGCCTCCGCCAGAGCCTCCCAGAGCTCCCGTCCCCGCCCTGAGAAGCTGAGCGAGGAGATAGAGCTCCCGGGGGTCCAAGACACTCCCGTCCAGGGCCAGGCGCTTCAGCCCGGGCCTGGCGTCGGGGATCTCCGGCGGCGTCCAGTCCCGTGCCCGCTGAGCGAACCGCCGGACCTGGTCCACCTTCTCGAGCTCCGCCTGAATGGAGGCCCGGTCCGTTCCGGGAGTGAGGGCCAGCACGCGGTCGCGCCCCAGGGCACAGAGGGCCCTGCCGGCCACCGTCGCCATCACCTCGCGGTACTCCAGGACACCGAGTGCGTGGGGATTCACGGACTCATCCCCCCCAACGCGGGACGGGCGCCGGCCCTGTGGCCAGCGCCCGTAACCGGACACTCGTAGTGGAAGGCGCCGCACCGATCACCCAGCCAACTCCTCCCGGACAATTCGATTCGCCTCCTTCCCCTCGAATCGTCCTTTCAGGCGGGGCATGAGACGTCCCATCACGGATCCAAGCTCCCGAGGGCCATCCGCCAGGATCTCCCTCACCATCTCCCGGACCTCTCCCTCCGACAAGGCTCGGGGAAGGTACGTCCCCAGGATCTCCGCCTCCGCCTCCTCCTTGCGAGCCAGCTCCTCGCGGCCTCCCGCCCGCATCTGGTCTGCGGCTTCCTTCCTGCGCTTCACGGCCTTCGCGAGGACTTCCACCACCACCGGATCGTCCGCTTCCCCTCCCAGTTCGATCTCCCGATTCCGCAGATCGGACAGTGTGGTGGAAAGGACCAGCGTCCGCAGCTTGTCGCGGGCCTTCCTGGCTTCGTTGAGATCGGTTCTTAGCCGCGCTTTGAGTGGGCTGCTCAAGCCTTTCCACCTCCGTATGCGTACCCCTGGAAGCTACCCGGAGGGCCGAAGACGGTCAACGAGCCTCACGGCCGGAGCCGGCGCCGTCGATCAGCCCGGGGGCCACCGCATTTCACGCCCACCCAGCAGGTGGAGGTGGATGTGAAAGACCGACTGGCCAGCGTCCGGCCCCGCGTTGACAACCATCCGGTACCCTCCTTCGGCGATCCCCTCCTCCCGGGCCAGAGCCCTGGCCGCCAGGAAGAGCTTCCCCATGACCCCAGCGGAATCGGGGGACAACGCGTCGACGGAAGGGATGTGGCGCCGGGGGATGATGAGGATGTGGCTGGGCGCCTGGGGATTCACGTCCCGGAAAGCGATCAGATCGTCATCCTCCAGGACCACCTGAGCGGGTATCTCCCCCTTCGCGATTCGACAGAAGAGACAATTCTCCTCGGACAAGGGTCCCCCTTTCCGACGCGGAAGCGTGACGTTGGTGCCGGTGCCCTGAAGCTGGCCAGCGGCCTCAACCGACGCAATCCCCGATCGTCCGCCCCACCCTCCTCGGCGGGAACCCCGACGTCCCCAACCACCATGGGTCCGCCCTTGGGGCCCTCCAAGATTGGGTGCAACCCTACATCACGGCCACGGGAGGCACCTATGGACCCTTGGATAGAAGGCATCCAGAAGATCCTCGAACGGGCTCCCACGGGCGCCCTCCCCTTCTCCCGGCTACTGGAGGAGCTACGGGCCGATGGGCTCGCGGTCGAGGGGCGGGAACGGTGGATTCTCTCGAGAATCTCCGAGGAGCCCGGACGGTTCAAGCTCATCCCCGACCGGCGGCGGCTCGGGACCGGATGGCGGCCGGACAAGGAGTCGCGGCCTCCCGTTTCACCCCGCCTGGCCAGGAGGAGTCCATGGGTCCTTTCTCTCCAGGGGATTCTCCCCGACCCCGGACGCAAGAGTCCCCTGGGACGCCTCCAGGAGGGACTCAGGGCATGGGGACGAGAGGTGGATGAGGGCTCCGGGATCGCGGTGGCCCGGTGGATACGTGCCAACGAAGAGGGCGAAAGGCTCTGCCTCGGGCTCTCTAGCCGATGGGAGAACCGTTCGCCCTGAAGACACCGGTCCACCACTCGTCTTCCGAGTCTTCCGCCTCCAGGAGCAAGTCGTCCCGGACGGCAGCCAGGACCGCTGCCTGCTCCGTTCCCAGGATGCCGCTCAGGATCATCCACCCGCCGGTTCCAAGGCTATCCTGGAATCGGGCGAGGAGCGGGAGGAGAAGGGCGGTTTGGAGGTTGGCGACCACCCCATCGTAGGGGCCGCCGGGGAGGGGATCCTCCGCCCGAACCTCGGCCTGGACCACCCGGACCCGGGCCTCCACGCCATTGAGGATGGCGTTCTCCCGGGCGACCTGGCACGCCCATTCATCCGTCTCCAGGGCCAGTACCTCCCCGGCCCCCAGAAGGGCGGCGGCGATGGCGAGGATCCCGGAACCCGTCCCCACGTCCACAACCCGGGCTCCGGGGAGGATTCTCGAGTCCATGAGCCTCAGGCACCCCCGGGTGGTGGCATGTTCGGCGGTTCCGAAGGCCATGCCGGGATCGAGGGTGACGAGAATCTCCCCCGGGTCCGCCTCCACCGGCTCCCACGAAGGATGGACGACGATCCGGGGTGTGATCCGCCGCGGCCCGAGGCCTCGGCGCCAGAGGACCTCCCACTCCTTGTGGGGTTGCCAGCGCCAGCTCAGGGTGGGCCGCAGGTGGGGCGGCAGCTTCAGGAGCTCCCTGGTGGCACTGGCAAGGAACCCTCAGGATCAGGAGGGGGCGGGAGGTAGGTGACCATGCCCCCGTCCGCCTCCACCACCGCCGAGCCACCGAGGTCGAGGAGAATCTGCGAGCCGATCCCCCGCTCTACGGGCGGGACGCCCTCCGGGGAAAAGAAGGGTCAGCTCCAGCCATCGATCGGGGAGAACCAGGGAAAGGTCGCCGCCCGACTCAGGAGAAGGCCTCCTTCACCTTGGACCAGAAACCCCTCTCCTCACTCTTTCCCGCATGCTTCCGGAGCCGCGTCCTCCACGCGCCCGGAGCTCCTGCAGAATCCGCTCCTGGTCCCGGATCGAGCTTCTGGGGAGTCCAGACCCGGACCCTGACCAGCTGATCGCCTCTTCCCCGTCCATGGAGGCCCGGGAAGCCCCTGACCCCTGAGCCGAAGGACTTCTCCGCTCTGGATCCCGGCGGTATCGTGAGCCGCACGCGTTCCCCCCACCGTGGGAACCTCGACCTCGTCGCCCAAGGCCGCCTGGCTGAAGGTGATGGGAGCTCGTAGAGGAGGTTCTCACCGTCCCGCAGGAAGCGGGGATCGTCCTGAACCTCCAGCAGGACGATGATGTCCCCTCTGGGGCCCGCCCCTGGGAGCCGGCATTGCCCCTGGCCCCGCAGGGTCAGGAAGTTCTCCGAGCTGACTCCCGGTGGCACGTCCACCTCCACCTCCTCGTCTTCCCTCACCCTCCCGTCTCCCCGGCAAACGTCGCAGGGCTCCTCGATGATGCGGCCCTCCCCCCCGCAGACCCGACAGGGGCCGACGGAAACGAACTGGCCGAAAACCGAACGCTGGACATGCCGCTCCTCTCCCGTGCCCCCGCAGTTCCGGACAGGGAACGGGGCTGGTTCCCGGGGCGGCCCCGGTCCCGTCACAGTTCTCGCAGGGCTCCAGGACCGCTACCCTGATGTTCTTCTTCACCCCCGTGGCCACGTCCCTCAGCGTGAGGGGAAGGCGGACCCGGAGGGTCTGGCCCTTCCCGGGATCCCGGGACCCGGACCGCCCGCGCCGACCGCCGAAGATCTCCTCGAAGCCGCCGAATCCGCCGAAATCCCGCATGAAGACCTCGATGGCGTCGGCGAAATCGAATCCGCCGAACCCGGCTCCCCCGGCCCGCTCTCTCAGGCCCTGCTCACCGAAGCGATCGTACGTAGCTCGCTTCTCGGAGTCCCGCAGGACCTCGTAGGCCTCCGTGACCTCCTTGAACTTGGCTTCGGCGTCCTTGGATCCCTCGTTCCGGTCCGGATGGTATTTGAGGGCCAGCTTCCGATAGGCCCTCTTGATCTCTTCGGTTGTGGCGTCCCGGGCCACACCCAGGCGCTGGTAGTAGTCTGCCATTACGACGGGTTCCTCATGATCCCAGAATCCGATTCACCAGAGAGGAGGTGGAGTCCACGATCGCGATGACCTTCTCATAGGGCATGCGCGTGGGACCGATGATCCCGATGACCCCTTTCAGGCCACCGATGCAGTACTCTGCCGTCACCAGAGTGAAGTCCGCCAACTCCTCCTGGAGATTCTCACCGCCGATGGTGATCTGGAGCCCGGTCTGATGGTTGCGGCTCGAGAGGGCCCGGCCCAGGACGTCCCGCCTCTCCGTGAGCTCGATGAGGCTCTTCAGCCGCTCCCCCGACGTGAACTCCGGCTGTGTGGCGAGGAGGCTGGTCTTGCCCAGGAGGATCTCGGAATCCTCCAGCTCGGACCAATCGAACAGCTCCGAGCCGGATTCGATGAAGATGTTCAGGAGCTCCCCTGCCGCCGCGGAATCGTCGGCGCAGGAGTCCCGGAGGCGTTGGGGCAGAGTCTGGCGGATCTCCGCCAAGGTGAGCCCCGCGAGGCGCTCGTTCAGCAGGACCGCCAGAGTCGCCAGTGTATCCTCGGGAATCTCTCCCTCGAAATCCACGTATAGGGTCCGGGCCACTCCGCTCCGGATGGTAGCGACCAGGAGGATCTTGTTCGAGGAAGCGCGGATCAAGTCCAGCTTCTCCAGGACGGCGTCGCCGAGGCGAGGGGCCAACCCCACCCCCAGTTCCATGGAGAGGAGGCTCAAGGCCCGGGCCGCCCGCCGGATGAGACGTTCCACCGCCGTGGATCCCCCCAGGCCGATCTCCTGAACCAGCTTGCTCTGCTCCTCCGGCGTCAGGTTCGGCATCCTGATGAGCTGGTCCACGTGGAAACGGTACGCCAGGTCGGTGGGAATCCGGCCTGCGGAGGTGTGGGGATGGGAGAGGTACCCCTTTTCCTCCAGGTCACTCATGGTGTTCCGGATGGTGGCCGGGGACACACCTAGGTCGCTACGCCGGGCCACGGTTCGGCTCCCCGCGGGCTCCGCCGTTTCCACGTACGCCTGGACCACGGCCTCCAGAACGCGGATCTCCCGCTCCGTGAGGTCCGGACCCTCCACTCTGACTCGCGACGTTCCACTCATAGGACTCCAGAAAGATCGAGAACGCCGGGGAGAAGCGTCAACCCGCCTCCGTCCCGTCCACCGTCCCCGCCTCACCTCCCGGCCCTCGGTCCGCCTCGAGAGCACCATCCAACTCCAGGACCAGATTGTCCAGGAGGAGCCAGCCCTCCGGGGTGAGGCGGACCCCTCCGTCCCCCATCACGGCTCGTCCTTCACGGCACCAGCGCGCCACCAGAGCACGAGCCTTCCGGCCCAGGTCCTCCATGGCCACTCCCCGGTTCGTCCGCAGACCGAGCCAGAGGCGCTCCAGCCGGGCCTGGCCGGGCAAGAGTGCCTCTTCGGCCTCCAGGGGACGCACGCCACGAGCGAGGGCTCCCTGGTAGTCGGCCCAGGCCCTCAGATTCCATCTCCGGTAGGGAAAGTGGAAGGAGTGGGCGCTGTTGCCCAGCCCGAGGTAGGGGACCAGGTCCCAATAGGCTCGATTGTGGCGAGCCTCGAATCCGGGCAAAGCAAAATTGGAAACCTCGTAGTGCACGTACCCCTCGCCCTCCAGGCGGTGGCTCGCTCGAAGGAACTCCTCCCGATACTGCTCGTCCGAGGCCGGAAGGACCCGGTTGTTCTTCACCGCCCGAGCAAAGGGTGTTCCCCTCTCCACGGTCAGGCCATAGAGGCTCAGGTGGGGCAGCTCCAGGGCCAGGGCTTTCTCCAGGTCTTCGTCCCAGCGCCGGCGCAGCGATCCCGGGAGGCCGAATATCAGGTCCAGATTGACGTTGGTCGTGCCCACGGATCGTGCTCGCTCCACCGCGTCGTGGATGTCCCCGGGACCGTGCATCCGCCCCATCCAGCGGAGCACCTCGGGTTGGAAGCTCTGAGCACCGAGACTGATCCGGTTCACACCGGCCCGAGCCCAACCGCGAGCCACGTCCCCGGAGTACGACTCCGGGTTGGCCTCGGCGGTCCACTCCAGCCCAGGGTCTTCCAGGCGGGCGACCCCCAGCACGCGGCCCACGCCCTCCATGGCATGCGGTCCGAGGTGGGACGGGGTCCCCCCTCCAACGAACAAGGTCCGAATTCGGTCGGCCAGCGGCGGATCCCTCTCCGCCCGGACCAACCTCAACTCCGCTTCCAGGGCCGAGAGCCAACCCTCCACGTCTCCTCTCGGCGCCACCGTAACGGCGAAATCGCAATATGAGCAACGCCGCACGCAGAACGGGGCGTGGATGTAGACGGACCGAATGGGACCCGGCTCGACGGAACCCGGGGCAAGGCGCATGGGCTCCATGTCCTACACTACCCTCGCTGAAACCGCATGCCCGGGCATTGCCGGGCCCACCCCCCCAGCTCCAGAGCCGAGAGGCCCGCCAGCGCTTCACCCTGAGAGGCGGATGAGCGCCTTGCGACTTCATCGACACTCACCGGCTCGCTGGACAGAGCGGACCATATGCGGCGCAGCTCCCCCGGAACCGCCGCATGCCCGCTTCCAGGCCTCTCGGCCGCGGGTAGGAGCTCGGGGAAGAGGTCCGTCAGTTCCTCCAGGAGGGAGTCCAGGGCAGGCAGCACCCTCGCTCCGTCCCTCAACAGGGCGTTGGCGCCCCTGGCCTGGGGGTTCTCCACGGATCCCGGCACGGCGAAGACATCCCGCCCCAGGTCCAGGGCATGGTCCACGGTGATGAGCGCCCCACTCCTCGTTCCGGCCTCCACCACCACCACAGCCCGGGCCAGAGCGGCTATGATCCGGTTCCTTCGCGGGAAGTGGTGCGGCCGGGCCTCCTCCCCGGGAAGGAACTCGGAGACGAGAAGCCCCTCCTGGCCAATCCGTCGCCAGAGCGGCCGGTGGGAACGAGGGTAGGGAACTCGTAGCCCACAACCCAGCACGGCGACCGTGGGGCCACCCCGGTCGGAGGGCACCCTGGTGGGCGGCACCGTCGATTCCAAGGGCCATGCCGCTCACCACCGTAATCCCCGCCCCGGCCAGGATCCCTGCCATCCCCTCCGCGGTCCTGCGCCCCACCTCGGTGGCGCGCCGGGACCCGACAATGGCCAGGGTCGGAGACGAGAGGAGCTCCGTCCGGCCCTTCAAGAAGAGTAACGGCGGGGGATCGACGAGATGCAGCACGGAAGGGGGATAACGAGGAGACGTCTGGGGAAGGACGTGGAAGCCTTCCTCTTCCCATGCCTGCACTTCGCGCTCAGGGTCCTGCCGTGGCCAGAGCTCCCCCTGCCTCCTCGCCGCCTCGAGGGCCGCGCAACCCGAGCCGTGCTCGAGCACCCACCGGCGGATCCCCAGGTCTCCGAGGCCCTGCATCTGCCGGAGACGCAGGAAGGCCCGAATCTCTCTGCGCTCCTCCTCGGGGGTCATCCTCCCGGGGCCCACCAGAGCTCCTCCTCTCCGTCCTCTCCGGCTTGCCCGGCGTTCTCGGGCTTCCGGGTTCGTCCATAGAGGCCCTCCAACAGGGGCGCCAGACCTTTTCGGGCGACGGCGCTGACCTGAAAACTCCCCCAGGCCTCGGGCGCGCTCACCTCCGGGGGGAGGCTCCCGGCCCGAGCAGGTCCACCTTGGTGATCACGACGCAATGGGGAATTCGGGAAAGGCGCTCCGAATACCCCCGGAGCTCCTCTCTGAGCTGGTCGTAATCGCTCTGGGGATCCTGCGCATCCACGGGGATCAGAAAGGCCAGCGTCCCGGTTCGCTCCACGTGCCTCAGGAACTGCAGGCCCAGTCCCCTTCCTTCGTGGGCCCCCTCGATGATGCCGGGAATGTCGGCCACGACGAAGGAACGAAAATCGGGAAGCCGGACGACCCCAAGGTTCGGGGACAGGGTGGTGAAGGGGTAGTCCGCGACCTTCGGCCTCGCCTCCGAAATCGCGGTCAGGAGGGTGGACTTGCCCGCATTGGGCTGGCCCACGAGCCCGACGTCGGCGATTAGCTTCAGCTCCAGCTCCACCGACCGCTCCTCCCCCTCCTCTCCCGGCTCCCACCGCCGGGGGGCCTGACGCGTGGAGGTGGCGAAGCTCGCGTTTCCCCGTCCGCCCCGCCCACCCTTCGCCACCACAAGGCGATCCCCGTGGACCAGGAGCTCCCCCAGGGTCTCCCCGGTTTCGGCGTCCCGGACCACCGTCCCGGGAGGTACCCGGATCACCACGTCTCCCCCTCCCTTCCCGTGCGGTTGCTCCCTTCGCCGTGCTGACCCCGGCCGGCTCTGAAGTGCTGCCGGCTCGTCACGTCCAGGAGGGTGGCGAGCTGGGAGTCGGCCAGCAGGACCACGTCCCCTCCCTTGCCCCCATCCCCGCCCGAGGGCCCTCCGCGGGGGACTCCCTTCTCCCGCCGGAAAGCCTCCGCGCCGGAGCCTCCTGTACCGGCCTCGACCTGGATGATGGCACGATCCACGAACATGATGAGTCTTGCTCCCGTTTCAGCTTCCGTCGGCGGCCGGGTGTCCACCTGCCACATTCCGGGCCCGCACCCGGCTCCACACCTCGTTCGCCTCCAAACGGCCCTCCTCATCCAGCCGGAGGAACGCCTGGGCGAGGGCCGCCTCCACCTGCTCCGGCGTCGCTCCGGTGTTCAGGGCACCCCGAAGGTGGGAATAGAGCTGGCGTGGGGTCCGCAGGACAGCCAGCAAGGCGGAGATGCACAGCTCCCGGACGGCCAGCCCCAGGCCGGGCCGCCCCAGGACCTTCCCGTAGCCCTCCACCACCATCCACCGCTCCATATCGGGATGCAGGGCCCGGATGTTCTCCCTGAGATCCTCGTACTGACCACCATAGACGGCGCGACACACCGCCTCTCCCCGAACGCGCCAGCCCTCCCAGGCACCCGGCTCTCTCCCCCGGGGGGCATCCCCGGCCCCAGGCCCGGTCTCGCCCGGAGTCTCGTCCGCGGAGAGCCGGCGCCACAGGCCGAAGGCGTTCAGGGCCACGGGATATCCGAGGAAGAGGTAGCTCTGAAGAATGACCTCCTCCACCTCCTCTCCGGTCAGTAGCCCCCGAGCCGCCAGGAGCGTCCGACGCAGGTCCGCTGGGTCCCGGGAAGCCAGGGACGCGCTCAGGGCTGCCAGGATCCGAAGTCTTCCAGCCCCTCCCTCGTCCCCTCGCCCATCCCCGGGCCCAGGTGCTCCATCGTTGTTCATACACGCTCCAAGAATGAAGATCGCCGTGTGGAGGGGCCACAGAATGGCTTGTTGGGTCCAGGGGGGCAGCCGAGGCCCCGAAGAAGAAACGAGACCCTCGCCGCAGGGTCGAGGCGGAAGAGCGGGCGCACCCGGAGAGCCGGCCGCCGAACGCGGACCTGCGGAGGAGGGGCCTAAGGCCGGCCGCCCTGCTCGCTCGCCCCCGGGGCCGCCCCCGAGGCCGCCCCCGAGGCCGCCATTGAGTCCGGCTCCGGAGACGCCTGGGGTCGGGCGACCACCGGGGTCCAGTCGGAGAAGCTCCGGTCCCGGGCCAGGCCAAGCAGCTCCTCGGTGGAAGTGGACCGCTGGAGCAGCTCCAGGGCCCGCTGGACCATGCGATCATCCGGAAGCATACGCTTGAACTCACCCGCGTCCCCCCAAGCCATCAGCGCGATCTCACGTCCCAACTGAAACCGAATGAAGCGGATCGCTCTTTGGAACGAGGCGGGACTGAGGGTGACGTCGGCCGCTGCCAGGCGCTCACGGAAGGCCTCCAGATCCTGCGGGGCGAGGGTGAAGCCAGGTTGGAGATTCGGGTGGTCGTGAATGTATTGGACCGCGTAGTTGAACTCGGCGGTCACGAAGCTTCCCCCGGATCGGTCAAGCTCCAGAATCGCGTTCCGTTCCACGGAGGTGAGCGTGTCGGCCATCACCAGGACGTCGGGAATGATCCCCCCTCCACCCAGAACCCGGCGGCCCCCGTCGGTGGTGTAGACGGGCTTCGCGGTGGTGTCGGGGAGGGAGGCCAGGGACCAGGACAGGGTCAGGGCGCTCCGGTCCAGGGCGGCGACCTGCTCCGAGTGCTCCTTGTTGATGGACCGTCCCAGCGGCGTGTACCACCGCGCCGTGGTCAGGCGGAGGACATTCCCTCCGGTCAGACTGAACAAGGTCTGGACCGATCCCTTCCCGTAGCTCGGAGCGCCCACCACGATGGCCCGGTCGTGGTCCTGCAAGGCCCCTGCGATGATCTCGGCAGCGCTCGCGCTGCGCTCGTCCACCAGCACAACCACCCTCAGCTCGGGGTACACCTGGGCCTGGTCAGCCTTGTAGGTCTCCGTCTGGCGACGGGGCCCGGCCTCGCGTCTCCACCACCACCTGCCCCGGATCCAGGAAGAAGTCGGAGATGGCGATTCCCTGGTCGAGCGTCCCACCGGGGTTCCCCCGAAGATCCAGGATGAGGTCGTGGGCTCCCTCGGCCCGAAGCGAGTCCACGGCACGCTTCACCTCCCGAAACGACGTCTCGCTCACCGATTGGAGGGGTACGTACCCGACGCCGTCCTCCAGCTCCATGGCAAAAGGCACCGACCGGAGGCGGATCACCTCCCGGGTCACGGTGAACGGGATGGGGTCCTCCACCCCGGGCCGACGGATCTCCAGCGTGACGTCCGTCCCCGGGTCTCCCCGAAGGGCCTCCACCACCTGATCGGGGTCCCATCCCTCTGCGGACTCGCCCTCGACTCCCACGATCTGATCCCCGGCCCGAATTCCCGCCCTCGTGCCCGGCGTCCCGGGGAGGGGCGTCACCACCGTCACCCATCCGTCTCTGGGGATGACCTCGAGGCCCACTCCCGCGTACTCGCCCTCCATGCGAATGAAGAAGTCGTTGGCCGTGGAAGCCGGCATGAAGGAGGTATTGGGGTCCCCCAGCTCCTGGAGGACCCCCTGAATCGCCGAGTTGTAGAGATCGTCCCGGTTCACCGGGTCCACGTAGCTCGAGAGGACGTGATCCACCACCTCCTCGAAGAGGCGAACCTGGAAGTAGACGTTCTTCTCCTGGCCGAGTCCCTTCTGGAGAAACCAGCCTCCGGACAAGACGGCGGTGAAGAGCACAAGCCCGGGAGCGATGAGCGTCGAGAGTCTTTTCATCAATGGCTACACATGCTCGGGACCAAACAATCTGCCATGGAGTCCTAAACCCCTCGCACACGGAAGGTTTCCGGGAACATCTCCATGAGGATGGACCGGATGGAGCGCTGCACCTCCTCGGGGGATCCGCCGGCGTCCACCGAACGGGCTCCGGCCTCTTCGGCCAGGAGGGTGGCATACCCGTCTCGAACCCGGGAGAGGAACGCCGGACCCTCCCGCTCGATCCGATCGGTCCGCCGGACGCCGGCCTTCCGACCCAGCCCAACCTCCACCGGCACATCCAACACCAGGTAGAGGTCGGGGGTGAGTCCCCCCGTGGCCACGGCGTTGGCCTGACGGAGCTGTGCCAGGTCGAGGCCGCGGCCGAATCCCTGGTAGGCGAAGGTGGAGAGGTCGAACCGGTCCGCCAGGACCACCTCTCCAGCGGAGAGGGCGGGGCGCACCACGTCCCGGACGAAGGCGGCCCGGGCTCCCAGGATGAGGAACAGCTCCGTCTCCGGAGGCATGCGGAGGTCGCCCTTGTCCAGGACCACGCGTCGGATGGCCTCACCCACCGGGGTCCCCCCGGGCTCCCGGGCCAGGGTGCGAGGACAGCCCGAGCTCGGCGAGCCAGTCCTAGGCCGGGCCTGGGTGCTCTTTCCCGCACCTTCCACCCCCTCCAGGACGATGAACAGGCCTCTTCTCAGAGGATCGGGAGAGGGCCCGGTGGGAGCGGACCCGTCTCCCTCGCTCACTCCTGGTAGTCCATGCCCAGGTGGGTGATGAGCTCTTCGCCCATCATCCAGCGCAGCGTGTTCTTCAGCTTTCGATGCTGGATGAAGAGATCGTGTTCGGGGTAGAGCCCCTCGTGGGTCTGGGGGCTCTTGAAGTAGAAGGACAGCCACTCCTGGATTCCGTGCAGTCCGCTTCGGGCCGCCAGATCCATGAAGAGAGCCAGATCCAGAACGATGGGCGCCGCCAGGATGGAATCCCGGCACAGGAAGTCCACCTTGATCTGCATGGGATACCCGAGCCAGCCGAAGATGTCGAGGTTGTCCCACCCCTCCTTGTTGTCTCCCCGGGGGGGGTAGTAGTTGATCCGGACCTTGTGGTACATGCTTCCGTAGAGCTCGGGGTACATCTGGGGCTGCAGGATGTGTTCCAGGACGCCCAGCTTCGACTCCTCCTTGGTCTTGAAGGACTCCGGGTCGTCCAGGACCTCGCCGTCCCGGTTCCCGAGGATGTTGGTGCTGAACCACCCGCTCAGCCCCAGCATACGGGTCTTGAGTCCCGGCGCCAGAATCGTCTTCATGAGGGTCTGGCCGGTCTTGAAGTCCTTCCCTGCCATGGGAAGGCCCCGGTCCGAGGCCAGGCGCTCCAGGGCCGGGATGTCACCGGAGAGGTTCGGTGCCCCGTTGGCATAGGGAACCCCCTCCATCAGGGCGGCGTAGGCGTAGAGCATGCTGGGAGCGATGGACGGGTCGTTCTCCGCCATGGCCTTCTCGAATGCCTCCAGGGTCTCGTGGGCCGGACCGGGGCGGAGGAAGATCTCCGTGGATCCGCACCACACCATGACCAGGCGGTCGCAGGCCTGGTCCCGCTTGAACCGACGGATGTCCTCCCGCAGACGCTTCCGCCAGCTCCCGCTTGTTGGCGGCGGCCTTCTTGTTCGGGCCGTTGAGCTTCTTCACGTAGGCCATGTCGAAGGCCGCGGGCATGGGCTTGATGGCGCTGGAGGAAGTCGGCGATGGGATCCAGATGTCGCCCGATCCAGGACCCCGGACTTCACGGCGCTCTCGTAGGCGTCGTCGGGAATCGGGTCCCAGCCCGCCGAAGACCAGCTGGTCCAGTCCCGCCAGGGGCATGAAGTCCTTGATGAGGGGATGACCGTGCCCTCCGTTCGCTTTCCGAGCCGGATCGTGTTCATCTGCGTCAGGCTCCCGATGGGGCGGGCCATACCGCTGCCGAACCGCTTCCACTCCGGCGATGAAGGTGGTCGCCACGGCTCCCATCCCCGGGAGCAGCACTCCGAAACGGCCTTCAGGTCCCTCGAATCCAGGTTGTTCCATCACTGAACCCTCCCTTTCCCTTCCAAAGAGGGCGAAGGCTCCGCCGGCAGATCCTCCAGGGGAACCCCCGCCGCATGCTGGTAGACCCAGACGATGCGCTGGATGGCGGTGATATTTGTGGTCACTGCGACGATGATGATGATGATGTCCAGGACGACCCCGTTCCAGGCCGAGGCCGAAGAAGAGCGATCCAAGCCCAGGAGGACCACCCGCTCGGCCCGCTGCATGAATCCGACGTTGCAGTCGAGCCCCAGCCCCTCCGCCCTCGCCCGGGTGTAGCTCACCATGAGGGATCCACCCAGGGCCAGGAAGATCACGTAGATCATGGCCAGGTCCTCCAGGTCGGGACGAATCGTCGTGTAGAGGGACGCTAGGCCCAGGAACACCACGATCTCGCTGATACGGTCCAGCGTGGAGTCGTAGAAGGATCCGAACTTGGACGCCAGTCCGCTCTCCCGGGCCACACGCCCGTCGAAGATGTCGAGGCCCCCGCCCAGGAGGACGAAGAGGCCAGCCGTGCGTGACGTGATCCTGGTGGTACAGGAGGCCGGCCACCAGGGTGATCACGAATCCGGCGGTGGAAATGGCGTTGGGATGGACCCGTTGGCCACGAGCCACCGGACCGGGCCGATCGATCAACCGGTATACGGGATACCGGAGCGCCTTCAGACCTCTTCTCTGCCATGGCCCGGCTTCCTCAGGTGAGGATGATCCGACTGTCGGCACCCTTCTGGATTCCCTGGTGAATGGTCTCATTAACCTTGGCCACCACCTTGTCGAAATTGGTCTGCGCCGATACGAGACGCTGGTAGGAGGCATTGGACTGGAGACGGGTGAAGAACCCCTCGTATTCCCTGGCCTGCTCCTCCGTAGGCTGCTCCCCGGCCTTCAACCTGTTCTGCATCTGCTGCTCCAGGTCCTGGATCTGGTTCTGGAGCTCGGCCAGCTCCCGGTCGTCACCGGACGCGGAATCGCCCGCCTGAGGGCCTGGTACTCGTCGGTTCGGGCCAGGGCCTGACCCAGGCGCTCGGCCATTTCCATGATTTCGTGCATCGTCAACCTTTCGCGAAAAAAACCCACCTAAGATCCGCAAATTGTCTACTCCGAAGCCACCCCCTGAACCACTCTCCTTCGACCCGCGAGATCGGAGGCGATGCGGATTTCCTGAAAGCGTCCGGATTCCTCCAGGGCTCGGGCGACCCTACCGGCCTGACCCTCCCCCACCTCCAGCGCCAGGAGCCCCTTCGGCTCGAGACGGGACGGCGCTTCCCGAGCCAGGGGAAGGAGCACGTCCAGGCCCTCGGCCCCCGCGAAGAGGGCCTCCGGCGGCTCCCAGCCCCGAACCTCCTCCTGGAGCTGCTCCCTCATCCCCTCCGGTATGTACGGGGGATTGGATACGATGACGTCGAAGCGCTCTCCCTCCTTCAAAGGCTGGAAGAAAGCTCCCAAACGGAGATCCAGGCGATGAGCGAGACCGTTGAGCGAGGCATTCTCTCCCGCCAGCTCCAGGGCGCCCGGGGACGGATCCGTGGCAACGACCCGCTGAAACGGCCCTTCCTTCAGGAGGGAGAGCGCGATGGCCCCGGTCCCGGTTCCCACGTCCAGGCCCGTCAGCCACCCGACGGCCTCCACGCCACCAGGGGACTGGCGCCCAACCGGTGGCGCGGCCCCCCGCTCCCGGGCCCAGGTCAGCACTTCGCCCACCAGGACCTCCGTCTCGGGCCTTGGAATGAGGGCCCGGGCGTCGGTGATCAGCTCGATCTCGCGAAAGGCTGTCCTACCCAGGATGTACTGCAGGGGCTCCCGGGCAGCCCGTCGCCTCAGCAAGCTCTTGAATGCGGCGAGCTCGTCGGGCCTGAGGGGCCGATCGTGTTGAAGATACAGGTCGAGGCGAGAGATCCCGAGGACGTGGGCCAGGAGAAGCTCCGCGTCCAGACGCCCGTCGCCAGCCCCCTTGGACCGGAGGTACTCCCCGCTCCAGCGGGTGAGCCGGATGGGGGTCCAGGGCTCGCCGGGCCCCGGGAGATGGGAGGAACCGGGCCCAGCGCCCTCCTCCCTCACCCTTCCGATGCTTCCAGCCGCTCCTCCTCTTGTGCCAGCCGAAGGGCGGAGATGAGCTCGTCCAGGTCCCCGTCCAGGATCTCCTCGAGCCGGTAGAGGGTGAGTCCGATCCGGTGGTCGGTGACCCGGTTCTGAGGGAAGTTGTACGTGCGGATCTTTGCCGATCGGTCCCCGGTCCCCACCTGGAGGCGGCGCTCCTGGCTCCGCCTGGCCTCCTGCTCCGCAATCTTCTGATCCAGGAGCCGGCTCCGGAGAACCTTCATGGCCTTGGCCTTGTTCTTGTGCTGCGACTTTTCGTCCTGACAGCTCACCACCAGGCCCGTTGGAAGGTGAGTGATCCGGACGGCGGAGTCGGTGGTATTCACCGATTGGCCCCCAGGGCCCGAGGAGCGGAACACGTCGATCCGCAGGTCCGCCGGGTCGATCTGGAGATCCACCTCCTCCGCCTCGGGAAGGACCGCCACCGTGGCGGCCGAAGTATGGATCCGTCCCTGGCTTTCGGTCTGGGGAACGCGCTGGACCCGGTGGACTCCCGACTCATAGCGGAGACGTCCGTACGCCCCCCTTCCCTCCACCCCGAAGATGACCTCCTTGATGGAGCCGGGGATTCCCTCGGAAAGGCTGATCAGCTCCACGCTCCAATTCTTCCGCTCTGCGAGCCGACGGTACATACGGAGGAGATCGGCGGCAAACATACCGGCTTCGTCTCCCCCCGTTCCCGCCCGTATCTCCACCACCGCCGGCCGGTCCTCCAGGGGGTCCCGGGGAACCAGGAGCTCCCGGGCCTTCCCGGCGAGGGCCTCCAGCTCCTCCAGGAGCTTCTCCATCTCCTCTTCGGCCAGGGCGCGCATCTCCGGATCTTCCGCCTCCTCCGCCAGCCCCTGGGCCGAATCGTAGTCCTTCTGGAGACGTTTCAGCTCGGTCCCCACCCGGGCGAGGGGCTCCAGGTCGGCGCGCTCCTGACCCAAAACCCTCAGTTGGTCGGGGTCTCCCACCACATCGGGGTCGGCCAGCTCCCGGTCCACGTCCTGCAATCGGGATTGGGCTTCCGCGAGGCGCCGAAGCATCCTTGAATCGATGATGGGAGTCTTCATGGAGGTCAGGCCCCCGCCGCCGGCCTTCGGGGGGCCCGTTGGAGATGGGTGGGGCTCGGCAAAGGCACCGTCACACCGCCGGAGGAATCCCGGCGGCCGGGCTCACTTGTTCGCCTTCTGGTATTTCCTCTTGAAGCGGTCGACTCGTCCAGCGGTGTCCACGAGCTTCTGCTTCCCGGTGTAGAACGGGTGGCAGACGGAGCAGATCTCCACGTGGATCTCCTCCTGGGTCGACATGGTCTCCACACGATTCCCACAGGCGCAGATAATCGTGGCCGGTACGTATTTGGGGTGGATTCCGTCCTTCATGTCCTTCTCCGGATCCTCAAGTAACAACGGGCCCGAAGGGCCCGCTCAGCCGAAAAATATAGGAAATGCGGGGAGTCAGTTCAAGCGTGTGGCACTGCATCCCGGAGGTCCCCGGCCGCCGGGCCCCTCCGGGGGATCCCGCCCAGCAGGGCCAGTAGAGACAGGGCGGCACAGGTTGGACCCAGAAGATCTCCGAATCGAACGAAGAGGGTGCGTCCTTCGGTGACGGAAAGCCGCGCCCGGAGGATCCCGCCGGCGGGGGACAGCTGGGCGGACACGCTCTCCCCCGTGGGATCCAGGAAGAGGGAGTACCCGCCGTTCGCCGCCCGTGCAATGGGCATTCTGGTCTCCACGGCCCTCAGAATCAGGTGGGCCGGGTGCTGCCGGAGGAAGAGGGAGCCCAAGGCCGAACCCTGGCTTCCAAACCAGATGTCGCTGGTGAGGTTCAAGAGCACCTGGGCTCCCGCCAGTCGGGCCTGCCGGGCCAGATCGCCGAAGAGGGATTCGTAGCACAAGAGGGGTCCGTAGCGCCACTCCCCCCAGAGGAAGGTCACCCCGGAGACCCCTGGATCGTAGCGCCCGGCCTCCATTCCGGGGACGAGTCTGACTTTGTCATAGCGTTGGACCTCCTCACCGACGGGAGGCGTGAGGAAGACCGAGTTCGTGACGCCGACCCCCTTCCCCTCCCGGGCGTTCCTGGCCAGTGCCCCGAAGACGACCGGGGCCTCTCTCCGCTCCGCAGTCTGTTCCAGCTCCCGCCGGAACGGCTCTGCCGCGCCGTCTCCCATCGGCAGGGGAAGCACCGCCTCCGGCAGAAGGACGAGATCCGGGACCCCCACCGTGCTGTCCGTGGCCAGGGCCAGGCCGATCTGGCGGAGAGCCTCCCGGGCACCCTCCAGGGGCTGTGTCCGAAGAGCCCTCGGCACTCGGGTACCCACCACCACCACCATCGGACCGGGACGAAGAGGAAGGCCCCGGGCCCGGAGAACGCCCACCAGAGCCGGTCCCACCGCCAGCGCCCCCAGCCCGGCCCAAACCGCGTAGACGGGAGGCCTCCACGGAGACACTCCCCCCGGTTCCATCCCCCCCGCTCCCTGGCCCCCGGCCCGGTCTGCGCCCAGGAGGCGCTGGGCCACCAAGGCACTCACGGCGGCGAGCCAGAACGCCACTCCGGACTCCCCCGTCCATTCGGCGAGGCCGAGGAGGCCGGGCCACCGCGCAAGCGACGGGGCCAGCCCAAGCCATGGGAAGGAGAGCCCGAAGGGGAAGTGGCCGCGGATCCACTCCAGTCCGACCCAAGCCAGGGGAAACGCCAGTGCCAGGGAGATCCTCCTCCTGGTCACGAGTGTATGGACGGTCCAGCCGAAGAGGGCCGAGAGGCCCCCCAGGAGGACCAGGAGGAGAAGATACCCGGGGACCGCCCAGGCGAAGACAGCTCCCACGTTCAAGGGAACCCACGCCAGGGACACACCCCAGAAGATCACCCCGAAGAGGAGACCCACCACGGAGGCCTGCCCCCTCCCCCGGGCTCCCGCCGGGAGGGAGCCCAACGCCACGGCCAGGGGCACGAGGGCCAGAAAGGCCAGGGGAAGCACGTAGAAGGGGGGCTCCGCCAGGATCAGGAGGAACGCCGAGAGCCCCGCCAACCGGAGGGCTCGACCCCCGACCACCCGCGTCACGGAACCGTCCCTTTCCTATGCCGTTCCGGCGCCCCTCCCCTGCCCGTACAGCAAGATCGCCGACACGGCCAGGGAGAGATTCAGGGGAAGGGTGAGGGCCAGGATCTCGCCGTTGGCTTCTCCGAGCCCCGGAACGATCTCCAGGGCGGCACCGAAGAGGGCAACGAGGCCGAGCATTACCGCCAGGTCCCGGCCCCAGCGGGGGAACCTCCCCCGGAAGAGGTACACTCCGTACGCGGCGGGGAGGGGCAGGAAGAAGGGATTGGCCTGGAAGAGGTTGTAGTTCCCGTACCAGAAGGAGTGATCGGTGAAGAGCCAGGCCGCCAGGAGGAGGGTCCCGCTCAGGGCCGCCAGGATGGCCCACCCTCCACTCGCAGCGCTGGAGGCCAGGCGCCGGCCCCACCCAACGGCCCTTCCGCCCGCGGCCGAGCCCCAGGATCAGACCACTCCAGAGGAGCCCGGTTCCCAGGAACCAGGGGAGAGCAAACGGTACATCCTGGGGCTCAGGCGGCCGGGAGGACTCCACGAGCGTCCCTTCCCGCATCACCAGGGGCCTCAGGCCGCCCTCTCCGTCGGGGACCTGCACTTGGCGGAGCCAGTCCATGAGCTTGACGGGAAGGAACATCTCCTCCCACCCGGTGAGGGGCCGGTCCGCCGCCGGGCCCAGGACGAATTGGATCCCGAGGTAGGCCTCCGGCACGTCACGCAGGAGGCGTCGCGTATGCCACCGGTAGGTGTAGGCGGTGGTGTCGGCCGCCGCAACCGCCCAGATACGCCCCTCCAGGACGTCGTCGAGGGCGTCCCTCACCCGGGTGGAGCAGTTGTCCCGATAGTAATCGTACCGGTACCAGACGTTCTCGGGCAGGGCATTCCATTCCACGAAGGAGAGGAGGGCCGCCTTCTGAGCGGGAGTCAACGCCAGCTCCTGGAACCAGACCTGTCGGTTCTCGTAACGGTAGGCCTCCACGAAGGCCCCCGGATCATGGGCCACCCCCAGGCGATAGAGCATGGTCCCGCGGATCAGTCGGGGATAGAAGTCCACCTGATCGAAATCGAAGACTCCCCAGTTGTAGGCCGCACTCTCCCCCGTGGCCCCGTCCTCGATCCAGAGGGCATTGTGGCCGAAACGCTCCCAGACCGCGTCTCCCTGTCCCATGGTGAGGAGGAAGACACGGAGCTGCGAGCCGTCCCCGCCTCCAGGGGCCGAAGCCGTGGCCTGCCCGCCCGCTTTGGAGCTCCCCGGCACCAGAGGAGCGAAGCAGAGGAGGAGGGTGAGGAGCGTGGCCCGCCCGGAGAAGGTCAACGACTCCGAGCCTCCCCTGGAGCCGGTCCGGTGAGCATGATCTGCGCTCCGATTCGGAGCTCCATGTAGCGGAGGTCCTCCAGGAGCTCGTAACGGCCTTCCCCATAGAACCGGAAGCGGTCGGCCAAGGGATACTCCACTCCGGCATGGACGTTGACCCCTGCCTTCACTGCGTCCAGCAGGTCCTCCACGAAGGTGCCCGCAATGGCCCGTCCCTCCCCGTTCAGGACATGGGCGCTCACCCCCGCTCCGGCAAATGTGAGAAGATCGAACGGAACCGCCCAGACGAAGTGACCGTCCAGGCTCAGGATGAAGTCGGACCAGTCGATGGTCCCCAGATCCACGCCCGTGAACCCTGTCCCGGGGCCGATTTCTCCCAGGATGAGCTCGTCCACCTTCCGCTCCAGTGTGGCGACCTCCGATCCCTTCATGGTGCTGGACCAATACGCCACTCCCGGAACGATTCGGATGCCGGGCCCCAGGTAGCCGAGATCCACCCGCGCTCCCACGGTATAGGTGGCGTCCACTTTCGTGGGCCAGATGTAGCCGGTCTCCAGGGAGAACCCCCGGAACGAGAGATTCTCGTAGTCGTAGTCCGCCAAGGAAGTCTGAGCCGAAGCGCCCCCCGCAGTGGCCAGGAGCCCCGCTGCGACGATCAGGGCCCCGGCCCCGGGGCTTCGCCGACGTCCTCTTCCGCGACGCGAACTGGAACTCGCCATCCGTCTTCTCATTCTCCCCTCCTCACATGGGCAATCAGATCATAGTCCAGGGCATCGACAATCTCCACCTCCACGAAATCGCCGGGAACGACACCCTCTGCCGGGTAGAGCTGGGTCACTCCATCCACGTCCAGCGCCTGGCTCGCGGTCCGGGCCTGGAAGGCGAACTCGGGATCGTCCTCCACCCACCGATCCACCAAGGCGGTGGCCCGCTTCCCTACCTGGGAGAGATTCAACTCGAAGGAGATCTCCCGCTGGACGTCCATCAGTGCTTCCAGGCGCTCCGACTTTGACGTCCTCGGGCACCTGCCCATCCATCCCGGCCGCCGGTGTTCCCTCCTCCACCGAGTAGGTGAAGGCCCCGACCCGATCGAACCTGAGCTCCTCCAGGAGGCTCCACCAGCTCCGGGCGAAGTCCTCGTCCGTCTCTCCCGGGAACCCACGATGACCGTCGTGCGGAGCGTCAGGTCCGGGATGGCGTCCCGGAGCCGGTGCCACCCGCTCCCGGATCGTGGACCGGCGCTCGGGCCTTCGCATGGCCTGCAGGATCCGGTCGCTCCCGTGCTGAAGGGGCATGTCCAGGTAGGGCAAGAGGCGTGGCTCCCGGGCCAGGAGCTCCACCAGTTTCCTGCGTCACACCCGAGGGATACATGTAGAACAGGCGGAACCAGGGGATGGAGGTTCCGTCCAGAAGGGCCCGCAGGAGACCGGGGAGGCAGGGTCGGGGATCGTGAGGAGCAGCCCCGTCGGATGTCTGCGCCGCCCCTCGCTATCCGGAGTCCCGACCGTACCAGGTCGTATCCTGGGAGACGATGTTCAGCTCCTTGCACACCCTGGGCCTCCAGCGCCCGAGCCTCCCTCACCAGGTCCTCCACGGGCGCCGACCGGTGAAGGCCGCGCATGAGGGGAATCGCGCAGAAGGCACAGGTGTGATCGCACCCTTCGCTGATCTTCAGGAACGAGGTGTGGGGGGTTTCCGTGGCGAGGATCCGGAGAGGGCGCTCCATGGTGGGGACGACCTCCCCCTCCTGCGGAAGAAGGCCCCGGCTCCTGAGCTCCGGGATCAGCTCCTTCAGCTCCGTGAGTCCCAGGAAGAGGTCGACTTCGGGGATCTCCCGGCGGAGATCGTCCTTGTAGCGCTGGACCATGCAGCCCACCGCCACAACGGCCCTCACCTTCCCCTCGCTCCTTGAGCTCGCAGGCCTCGAGGATGGTCTCGATGGACTGCTCCTTGGCGGCCTCGATGAACCCGCAGGTGTTCACGATGAACGAGGTCCGAACCCTCGATCTCACTGGATACCCGGGCGCCGTGCCCCACGAGGGCCGCCATCAGATGCTCCGAATCCACGGTGTTCTTGTCGCACCCCAGCGTCACCAGGCCGATCCCGGGGTCCCGAGGGCGGTCCCACGGGATCGAGGTCCAGGTGCACCGCCCGGGTCCGGGGGTCCACGTCCGGGCCGGACCGGCTCGGGGGACAGGGGGATGACGGGCAGGTCCCGACGTTTCACGTTTCGACTCTTTCGGCCCGGAAGATCACCCGCGGCGGATCACCTGGGCCCCGGCGGGTGGAGTGAACCGGAAACGGTCGGGGTCGGGCGGAGGGTCGAGCTGGATGTTTGAAAGAGTCACGGTTCGAACCGAGCCGTTCTCCATGGTGATCCGGGCCTTCAGGATCAGTGATCTTTCGGAGTCCAGCCAGATCGTGGCCTCCTGGAATCCCGCTACCGAAGGGTCCTGGGGCCGGGCGGAGATCACGTCCGTGGCCGTCCGTCGGACGGCCTCGTCCCCGAGGTACTTCAGCTCGTACTTCTCCCCGGGGTTCTCCAGGAACTCCCGGTTGAAGTCCACGCCCGCCGGGCCGGACATCCATGGGGAACTGGAGAACCTGTTGGGGATCGGCGCTGGGGTAGTAGACCCAGAAGGACTCGCCGTCCGCCACCAGGAGGTCTCCGGCAGGGTTCGCGAACCGCATGGAGAAGAGGTTCGGCCTCTCCTGACAGAGGGTTCCTTCCGACGTGGGTGGTCTTTCCCAGGAGGGGCACGGCCAGCTCCTGTTCAAAGGTCGGCGCAGAACCCCTTGATGGTCCCGGTACCGGGAACCGGCCTCCTCCAGGAGGGCTAGGGCCCTGGAGTCCTGACGCCCTCCTGGGACCTCGGCCAGGGTCCCGCAGGGACCGCCACCCCCAGCGAACGGCACCACGGGCCATCTCCACAGGCCCTGGCCACGAAACGTCTCACAAGCTCCTCCTCCTCCCCCCGCCGCAGGAACTCCAGATCCGACAGCGTCATCAAGACTTCCCGGGCCTTGGAGCCGTCCGGAGGTCCAAGGATCCCCGCTTCGTGCAATTGGTCCACGATTCGTGCCGCCCGACCGTATCCGATCTTCATCCGTCGTTGGAGGAGAGAGGTGCTACCCTGGTTGTGCTGGATCAGACCTCCGCCGCCTCCCAGAACCGCTCGTCCCGCTCAGCATCCTCCTCCAGCCCGCCCTCCTCCATGGCCGGCCTCGGCTTCCATGCTCCGCACCACTTCGAGAATGTCCTCCTCCTCCGGCCATCTCTCTTCCTTGGACGCGGCTTCGGCTCGAAGGATGCCTGCTCCCGGTACCAGTGGATGAGGCGTTCCGTTTCCTGTGGTGGAGATGAAGGCCCCCTGGATTCGGACCGGCTCCGAGGTTCCCGGGGGGCAGGAACAGCATGTCGCCGTTGCCCGAGGAGGGCGTCGGCTCCGTTCTGGTCGAGAATGGTCCGGGAATCCACCTTCTGGGCCACGCGGAAGGCCACCCGGGTCGGGAAGTTCGCCTTGATGAGGCCCGTAATGACGTTCACGCTCGGACGCTGAGTCGCTACGAGGAGATGGATTCCGATGGCCCTCGCCTTCTGAGCCAGAAGGGTGAGTGGCTTCTCGATCTCGCTCTGGACCGTCATCATCAGGTCGGCAAGCTCGTCCACCACCAAGGACCACGTAGGGGACGGGCCCGTCCCTTCCAGAGCCAGCGATCCGGATCTCCCTCGGGTCCTTTCGGGTAGACCCGCCGGACGGGCATGCCCTGTCTCAATCTTCGCATTCAACTCTCCCAGGGAGCGCACGGCGTTGACGCTCAGAAGCTCATAGCGCCGCTCCATCTCCAGCACCGCCCATTTCAGGACACCGGCCGCGTCCCGAGGATCCGTGACCACCGGATGTCGGAGGTGGGGCAGGTCCACGTAGGCCGAGAGCTCCACCATCTTCGGGATCGATGAGGAGGAAGCGGAGCGGTCTCGGAGTGTGGCGGTAGACCAGGCTGGTGATGAAGGCATTCAGGCAGACCGACTTCCCGGACCCGGTCGCTCCGGCGATGAGCGCGTGGGGCATCTTCGCCAGATCCGCCACGTAGGGCCTCCCCGTCAGATCCCGGCCCAGCGCCAGCGGAAGCTCCGCCCGGCTCCTGGCGAACTCGGGGGCCTCCAGGATCTCCCGGAGAAACACCATCTCGGCCTTCGGGTTGGGGATCTCCACTCCCACCGCCCCCTTGCCCGGAATGGGGGCCACGATCCGGATGCTCTTGGCCTTCATGGCCAGTGCCAGGTCGGCGTCCAGATTGGCGATCCGATTGACCTTCACGCCCGGCGCCGGCACCACCTCGAACTGGGTCACCACGGGCCCCGTGGTGCGTCCCCCCGATGGAGCACTCGACGTTGAAGGTCCCCAGCTTCTCCACCAGGACCTGGCCCAGCCGGTCCAGCTCCCGCTCCATGTCCTCCCGGTCGGAGCGGTCCGGGGCGTTCAGGTGCTCGAGGGAGGGAAGCTGGTGAGGCGGCTCGGTCCCTGGGGGATGGGGATCCGGCAGGCCATCGCCCGGAGTCGTCGGGGGCCCAGGAGTCCTCGGCTCTCCTCTCCCGACCCTCGGCACGTCCCGGCCAGCGTGGCTGCCCCCGTCGCCTCCCCGGAAGTTCCCCAGCCTCCTCGGGTCCTCGAAGGATGAACGAGTCGGAGTCCGCCGGAGCCTCCAGGGCTGCTTTCCCTTCCCGCACCGCCGGCCTTCCATTCTTCCACCAGCCCCGGCCCAACCCCGGGTCCGGATGGCCACCTTCTGGGCACCCCTCCCCAGGAGGCCGGCTCCCTGAGCCACTCCCCGCCCCGCCGGACGGAGAGGGTTCCATCCCAACGTCCCTACCAGGAGGAGGAGCGTCAGGGCCATCAGGAAGGAAGAGGGCCCCAAAGGCGCCCAACCCCGCCACCAACGGACGCCGACAGCCATGTGCCCAGAGCCCCGGCCCACGAGGAGTCCGCGGCGATGACATGGGCTCCAATGGGGAGCAGGAAGAGGAGGCCGGCGCCGAGGGCGCCGAGACGCAGGCTCCATCCCACGGAGAGCCACTCCCCCGACCGCAGTCCTCCCAGGGCGAGGAGGAGGGGAAGAAGGAAGGAACCGATGCCGAGGGCGTAGAAGAGGGCGGCATGAAGGGAGGCCCCCACGTCCCCCATCACGTTCCCGGACGGGAACCGTCCCTCACCCAGGAGCCCCAGTACCGGCGCGGGGATCAGGGCCAGGAGAAGGAAGAGAGCCAGGGCCAGGAGGCCCAGGGCCAGGATTTCTCGTTGTTGCTCCTGACTCAGCATCCTCGATCGCCTCTTGCCTCTGGCGGATCTCCTCGTGCTCCTCTTCTTCTTCTCAGGCCCGGATCCATCAGAGCGGGCCGCAGAGCCTTTCCTCACTCGCGACCTTTCCGTGCCCCCAGTCGAATCTGCCGTTCCTTCATCTCGGGAACGAGGGCATGCCGGTCCAGGACCGCGCACGCCTCCAGATCCTCACTCAGACCCACCTCCGACAGGGCGGTTCCGGCGGCGGTCGATCGAAGGAAATCCGCGTCCACGGGATACACCGACACCAGCTCCAACACGACCCGGGCGCCATCGTTGAGGACCAGCTCTCCTTCGTGACCCTCCCCCAGGCGTCGAACCAGGTGGCCCGCGCAGAGGGCATCCTCCAGGGAGAAGCGATCCTCCCTGCCCGCGCAGAGGACGACCAGGTCCGGTTCGGCGCGGAGGGCATCGGTAACCGCGGCCAAGTTGAGGAAGGCCGCGATGAGCGTCCGCTCCGCATCCTCCACGGCCTTCAGAGCCCGAGTGCCGTTCGTGGTGGTCATGACCAGCTGCTTGCCCTTGACCACCGCCGGGCCATACTCGGCAGGGGAGTTGCCCAGGTCGAATCCCTCGACCTTGAGACCCTTCCGCTCTCCGCACAGGAGCGTATCGCCCCGTCCGAGGGATGAGGCCAGCTTCACGGCGTCCTCGGTTGAGACCGTGGGAAAGATGGCCCGCGCCCCGTTGGCCAGCGCTTCCACCATGGTCGTAGTCGCCCGGATCACGTCGATGACCACGGCCACCCGGCCTTCCAGAGAGACCTCGTCCAGCTCGGCCGGGGAGAAGAAGACGTCGATCTTCACCGGGCCTCCTTCTCATGGGTCAGGAAGCGGGCCACGAACCCCGTGTCCACATCTCCCGATACGAAATGGGGGTCCGTCGCGATTCGCGAGAGGAACTCGATGGTCGTGGAGATGCCCTCGATGACGAAGCTCTCCAGGACGTGTTGGGCCCGGACGATCGTCTCCGGTCGGTTGTTGCCGCTCACGATGAGCTTGCCCAGATAGGGAATCGTAATAGGGCGGTACGTGGTATCCGGCGTAGATGTGGGTGTCCAGGCGCACCCCAGGCCCCCCGGGCGGATGGTAGATGGTGATCTGACCCGGAGAGGGGGCGAAGTCCCGGTCCGGATCCTCGGCGTTGATTCGAAACTCGATGGCGTGACCCCGGTGCACCACCGGTCCCTCGGGCATGGAGAGGGGTTCCCCGGCCGCCACCGGATCTGCTCCTTCACCAGGTCGAAGCCGGTGGTAACCTCGGTGACCGGATGCTCGACCTGGATCCGCGTATTCATCTCGATGAAGTAGAACTGTCCGTCCTGGTCCAGCAGGAACTCCACCGTTCCGGCGCCCACGTACTCGAATGGTCTGTCGCCGCCCGGACGGCCGCCTCGCCCATGGCCTCTCGGAGTGCCGGAGTGAGGGCCGGTGACGGGGCCTCCTCGATGAGCTTCTGGTGCCGCCGCTGGATGGTGCAGTCCCGCTCCCCGAGGTGGACCACCCGCCCGTGCTTGTCCCCGAAGATCTGGAACTCCACGTGCCGGGGATGGGTCACGAGCTTCTCCAGATACACCTCCGGATCGCCGAATGCCGCTCCCGCCTCGTTCCTGGCTTGTCGGAACAGCTTCTCGAAGCTCTCCGGATCCGGGGCGATGCGCATCCCCTTCCCGCCCCCACCCGCCGAGGCCTTGATCATGATGGGGAAGCCGATTTCTCCGGCCAGCTTCAGCGCCTCTGCCGCATCGTCCACCCCTCCCTCGCTCCCGGGGACCGTGGGGACCCCCTCCTTCATCATGGTCCGGCGCGCGGTGGCCTTGTCCCCCATCGCCCGAATCTGCTCCGGGGGACGGTCCGATGAACACGAATCCCGACCGGCCGCAGATCTCCGCGAACTCCGCGTTCTCCGCGAGGAATCCGTACCCCGGGTGAATGGCCTCGGCCCCCGTGATCTCGGCGGCCGAGATGATCCGGGGAATGTCCAGGTAGCTGGCCGACGCCGGCGGCGGACCGATGCACACGTCCTCGTCGGCGAATCGAACGTGAAGGGACTCCCGGTCCGCTTCCGAGTATACCGCCACGGTCTTGATGCCGAGCTCGTGACACGCCCGGATGATTCGAAGGGCAATCTCGCCCCGGTTTGCGATCAGGACTTTCTTGAACACCCCTCATCCTCCAGAAAACACCGGTGAGCCCCTATAGCGATGCGCGTCCGAGCCCCGGTCCGGGTTCGGACGCGCCCTGCGTCCCGCTCCAACATCTCACGGCTTCCCGGGCCCTCCGGTCAGGGCTACCGGATCGTTTGCTCGTTCGACGTTCCCAATCCTTCAAGACGGATCGATGAGGAAGAGGACCTGCCCGTACTCCACGGGCTGCGCGTTGTCCACGAGGACCTTCGCGACGGTGCCCTCCACTTCGGACTCCATCTCGTTCATCAGCTTCATGGCTTCAATGATGCACAGGACGGTTCCCTGTCCCCACCCGGGCCCCGACCTCCACATAGGGAGGCGCATCCGGAGCCGGAGCTCGGTAGAAGGTCCCCACCATGGGCGAGGTCACCTCCATGAGTTTGTCGACCACCTCGGCCGTCGGAGCCTCTCCCCGAATCGGGGGGAGGCTCCCCTGGGCCCCCCAGTCACCTGCGTCGCCAGCGCCTCCCCGGGTACCGGGATCGTTGTCTGGGAGGCCCCATGGCTTCCGGGGTTGGAGCCCCGAATGAGTACGAGGGCGGGCTCTTGGAGAGGCGCACCCGTGTGCCCCCGCGCTCCAACTCCAGCGAATCCAGGCTGCTCTCGTCCAGGGCCCGGATCAGGCGTTCAACGAATTCGAGATCAATCATCCGCTCACCCGCGTGAGATATTTGTCTTCCCGGCGGTCCACCTTCACCACGTCGCCTATCTCCACGAAGAGGGGAACCTGGATCACAGCCCCCGTCTCCAGCTTGGCGGGTTTGGTGCCGCCCTGCGCCGTATCCCCCCGGACCCCCGGGTCGGTCTCCGACCACCTCCAGCTCGACGAAGTTGGGCAGCTCCACGCTGAGCACCTTCCCCTCGTGGACCAGGCCCTCACACTCCATGTTCTCCTTCAGATATTTGAGCTGGTCCTCTCCGATGATGTCGTCGGAGAGGGGAATCATCTCGAAGGTGTTCTGGTCCATGAAGTAGTACAGATGACCGTCGGTGTAGGAGTAGCTCACGGGACGCCGCTCGAGCCGGACGTCTGTGACCTTCTCCCCGGCTCTGAAGGTCTTCTCGAGCACCGCGCCCGTCAGGACGTTCTTGAGCTTTGTCCGGACGAAAGCCCCGCCCTTCCCGGGCTTGACGTGCTGGAAGTAGATGATGGTCCAGAGCTGGCCGTCCATCTCCATGACCATACCGTTCCGAAAATCTGCAGTCGTTGCCATACCTCTTCAGGATCGCTGGGTCGTATTCTCGAGGTGGGTCACGAGACCCCGAAGCCCCAAAAGATAGCTGCTCTCGCCGAAACCAGCGACCACCCCCGCGCAATGGGCGCCACGAAGGAGTCGATGCCGGAACCGCTCCCGGGCGGCCGGATTGGACAGGTGGACTTCCGACCACCGGAAGATCGATGCCGAGGAGGGCATCCCGGAGAGCAGACACTTGTGTGCGTCAGCCCCGCCGGATTGATGAGAATGCCGTGGACCCGCGGCCGGAAACGCTCCTCGAGGAAGTCCAGGATCTCGCCCTCGTGGTTGGACTGGAATACCTCCAGCTCGACTTCGAGCTCGGAGGCGAGAGCCTGGAGGGCACGATCGATCTCCTCGAGCGTATCCGCACCGTAGACCTCCCTCTCCCGGCGGCCCAGCAACCTCAGGTTCGGACCGTGGATGACCGCAACTCTCATTGCGGACGGTCCACCGGAACATCCCCTCGATCCAAGTCCGGGGCTCGGTCCCGGAACGAGGAGGGCGCCAGGAATTCGATGGGAACCACCGTGTCCGGCGCCAGGGCCTCGATGGGAACCACCGTGTCCGGCGCCAGGGCCTCGATGGGAACCACCGTGTCCGGCCCCAGGGCCTCGATGGGAAGCACCGTGTCCGGCGCCAGGGCCTCGATGGGAAGCACCGTGTCCGGCGCCAGGAATTCGATGGAAACCACCGTGTCCGGCGCCAGGGCTTCGATGGGAAGCGCCGTGTCCGGCCCCGGGGCCTCGATGGGAAGCGCCATGTCCGGCGCCAGGAATTCGATGGAAACCACCGTGTCCGGCGCCAGGGCCTCGATGGGAAGCGCCGTGTCCGGCCCCGGGGCCTCGATGGGAAGCGCCATGTCCGGCCCCGGGGCCTCGATGGGGACCGCCTCGTCCGGAGTCGGGGATTCGGCCCGAACCCCGACAGCCTCGGGGCTCTCTTCCGCGACCTCGCCACCGCCACGCCTCCGGGCCCGGATTTCTTCCAACCTGGCTCTCAGGGAGGCGTTGTCCGGATCCCGGTCCACGAGAACCTCGAAGACACCCTCGGCCCAATCGAGGAGCCCCTGGCGGAAGTAGATCTCCCCCAACGTAGGCGTGACCAGCGTGTCTTCCCGGAGGTCCACGGTCGGGCTCGGGGGCCCCTCTCCTGCGTCCGAGGCCCGGGGGAGCGCGGCCTCGTCTTCGTCCGACCTTTCCGACCCGCCTCCGGCCTCCTCCTCTTCCGAGTGGTCCTCCTGGAGGGCGGCGGCCTCCCAATCCAGCTCCTCGGCGACCCGGTCCGGATCGTCCCAGAGAGTCGACGGGGGGGGACCCGCCTCCAACTCGGCGGGAAGGTCCGTTCGATCCACCGCCCGGATCGTCTCCCTGAGGGCCTGGACCCGAACGGGAAGCTCTCCGTCCAGGGGGTCCTCCTGCAGCAACCTTTCGAACAGCTCCAGGGCGGAGGCGAGCTCCCGTCGCTCCAGGCGGATCTCACCCAACCCCCGGAGGGCGGCGACATTCCGCGGGTCGATGGCCAGTACCTTCCCGAACGCGTCCTCCGCAGCCTCCACGTGGCCCTGGTCCAGGGCCGTCCAGGCGGCCACCAGGTGTCCCGAAGAGAGTGAGGGATGGCGTTTCAGCCCGTCTCGAAGGATCCGTCCAGCCTCCCGGAAATCACCAGCTCTCCGAAACGCGTCTGCCAGAGAGACGAACGCCCGGCCCTCCGGATCCGCAGCGGACCAGTAATGGTCCTGCAGTCTTCGAATACGGGTTTCCAGGGGTTGTCCCACTGGCTGATCCTCGAAGATTAGGGAGGTGATGTACGAGAAGGGATTCTCCGACAGCCGCAAGATAGTCCAACCTTTTCGGGAGTGTCAACGCGCCCCGGCCTTCGGCCGCACCTGCGAAACGCCACGGCTCAAGCGCTTTTTCGCCTTGAGATGGTCTCCCTCCAAGGTTAATTTTCTTGGTCTTGTCCTTACGTTGCCGAAAACAGCCCAGGAGTGGGAGTAACGGGCCTATGATGCGTCAGATGCGGCAGAACACGAAGTGGATCATGCTGGCCACAGCGATCGCCTTCGTTGCTCTCATGGTGTTCCAATGGGGCATGGACATATCCGGTCGGTCCGGTGGTGGAGCCGGAGAGCTGGGCCGGGTGAACGGGACCCCCGTCACGTACGATCAGTACCAGGCTGCGTACCGGAATCTCTACGAGCAGGTCTCCAGCAGCCAGGCGGATCCCGTGACCACCGCCCAGAACAAACAGGTGGAGGACGCGGCATGGAACGAGGTCGTCAACCAGATTCTGATCCAGCAGGAGCTTGCCCGTAGGGGGATCGAGGTCACGAACCAGGAGATCATGGACGCGGCCCGCTTCAGCCCCCCGCCGGAGCTCACGGGCGACCCTCTCTTTCAGACCGACGGCCAGTTCGACATCCAGAAGTACCAGCAGTTCCTGGCGAATTCGGCGGACGAGGTCTTCCTTCTCCAACTCGAGGGGTACTACCGGGACATCATCCCCCGGAGCAAGCTCCTCCGGCAGGTGACCGAAGGAATCTACTTCAATGACGAGGAGCTCTGGGACCAGTATCGGCTCGAGAACGAGAAGGTCCGGGTGCAGTTCGTGGCCATGAATCCGGCTCAACGGATTCCGGACGCCCTGGTGCCCGTCACGGATGCCGAGATCCAGGGGTACTACGCCGATCACCAGGAGGACTTCGAGACTCCGGCCCAGGCCGAGCTGAAGTACGTGACCCTGACCAAAGCTCCTCTGAAGGAGGATACGGTCGCGGCCCGGCAACGTGCCGAGGAACTGCGCCAGGAGATCGTGGACGGGGCAGACTTCGCGGAGGTCGCCCAAAGGGAATCGGCAGATTCGGCGTCGGCCGCGAACGGGGGGACCTGGGCACGTTCGGACGGGGTCAGATGGTCCCGGCCTTCGACTCGGCAGCCTTCAGCCTGCCGATCGAACCGGGTCTCGGAGCCCGTCCAGACCAGCGCCGGGTTCCATCTCATCCAGGTGCTCAGCCGAAAGGCGGACAGCGTCCACGCCCGGCACATCCTCATTCCCATTCAGCGAACCGACGACTCCGAGCTCCGCCTTCTGACCCTCGCCGACTCCCTCGAAGCCCTTGGGGAGTCCATGACCCTGGACGAGGCCGCGGCGACGCTGGGCATTCCGGTCCGGCAGCAGGTCATGACGGAACTCTTCCCCTTCCTGGCCGGTGCGGGCCAGATCTCCGACGGGCTGGACTGGGTCTTCAGCGAGTCCACGCCGGGTGAGGTCAGCCCCGTGTTCGAGGACCAGCAAGCCTTCTACATGATGGAGCTGGTGAGCAGGACCCCCGCTGGAGTGCAGCCCCTCGAGACGGCGAGACCCACCATCGAGCAGGTGCTTCGCCTCCAGAAGAAGCTCGACCGGGCCCAGGCCGAGGCGGGTGAGCTGAAGCAGGCGGCTGACTCGGCCGGGACCCTCCAGGTGTTGGAGGGGAAGGACAGCCTGACGGTGCAGGAGGCGGGTCCCAACACCCGTAGCGAGTTCTTCCCCGGTCTGGGTTACCAGAACAAGGCGGTGGGTACGGCCTTCGGCCTGAGCGATGGGGAAATCAGCAGCCCAATTGTCACGGACAACAACGTCTTTCTCATCCAGACGCTGGAGCGCATTCCGGCCGACAGTACGGCGTGGGAGGAGCAGAAAGACATGCAGCGGGCGCGCCTGACCTTCACCGTCCAACAGCAGCGACTTCAGCAGTGGATCGAAGGGCTGCGGGACGCCGCGGATATCGTGGATCGAAGAGACCAGGTGTTCCAGACGTCCCAGGCCCAGAGCTGACGGGCATGGACCCGGGGGCGATGGGGACACAAGAGCCCCGTGGGAGCGAGATCCCACGGGGCTCTTTCCTCTTCATGGAACCGAAGGGACGGCGTGGCCTCCCCTCGTTGCGGGAAGCCATCCCATCCTCCGCTCAGCCCGGCCGCTCCTCCTCTGTGGTGGTGAGCCGCCGCGGCCCCTGATCCTTGTCCTGGCCCGCCGGTGGGGGCACGTACTTGGTGTCCTCCAGAGGCGCCTTGAGCTCACCCTCGATCTCCTTGACGGAGCTCTTGAACTCCCTGATTCCCTTCCCCAGCGCGGAGCCGATCTCGGGGAGCCGCTTCGCGCCGAAGAGGAGAAGAACCACCAGGAAGATCATGATGATCTCCCCCATTCCAAGGCCACCGATCGGCATTTCAACTCCTTCCTGATCCCAAGGCGCAATCCAACAGCGCTGGTGGCGCAAGCCGCTTGCGGACCATCGGCAAGCAGCCCAGTGAATCTAACTCTACCCTGAATCGATGTGAACGTTGCGCCGGAGAAGCCAGGCCGTCCCCCGGTCTGTTTCCGGTCAAATCCAGGACCGGGCGACGAAGGCCACGATCCCGATCCCCACCAGGCTCAAGACGTTCAACGACACCACCACGGGCCCGAGGGTGAAGGCCACGGCCACCAGATCCACGGAGAACGGACCCAGGGTCGCCGCCACCGAGGTGGTGAGGAAGTCCCTGGCAGCGCTCTCCGGCAGAAACATCTCCGATAGCTTGGTGAAGAGCCCTCCGAGGAAGAGCCCGAGAACCAGGGTCCAGACCAGGCGCCGGACAGTCCGGTGCCGCGTGTCTCCGATCAACTCACGGGAGAAGGCCACTCACCGATTCCGATCCACGACGTAGGTGATTGAGTCCCGAAGGGCATTCAGAGCTGAGCCCCCGGGCACGGCCACCAATGCTTCTTCCGCCTTTTCTGCGAATTCCAGCGCCTTCCTTCTGGCATAATCCACCCCACCGAGATCCTTCACGAGCGCCACTACCCGGGCGATCTCCTCTTCCGGTGCTTCCGGCCGGATGAAGAGGTCTCTGATCTCCCTCTCGGCGGACTCCGGCGCCGCCCTCAGGGCCCCGACGAGAGGGAGCGTGACCTTCCTCTCCCTCAGGTCCTGGCCGATGGGCTTCCCCGTCTCCTCTTCGGAGCCGGCATAGTCCAGGATATCGTCGGCCACCTGGAAGGCCATTCCCAGATTGTGGCCGAACTCCCGGAGGGACTCCCGGTGCCGGTCCGCCCCTGCCAGGGCACCCATGGCGCAGGCGGCCCCCATGAGGGAAGCGGTCTTGGCGGCGATGAGTCGGTAGTAGTCGTCCTCGGAGAAATCCAGGCCATCGTACGCCGTGAGCTGGCGCATCTCGCCCACGCTCATGGCGTTCGCCGCGTCCGCGAGAATCCGGATCGCCTCGAGGTTCCCCACCTTCGCCAGCTCGGTCACAGCCCGGCTGTAGAGATAGTCGCCCATGATGATGGCGATCTGATGAGTCCAGATGGCGTTCACCGTGGGCTGACCTCTCCGGAGGACCGAATTGTCCACTGCATCGTCGTGCACGAGGGTGGCGAGGTGCACCAGCTCGATGACGGCACCGAAGATCACCGCATCGTCATGCGGAGAGCCATCCACCTCGTTGGAGAGGAGGACCAGCGTGGGCCGGAAGAGCTTGCCGGGGAGAAGGAGAAGGTAATCGTTCACCTCCTCGATCAGGTCGAAATCCGCCACGACGATCCGCCGGATCTCGTCCAGGACCCGATCGAGGGGATGTCGCACGGGCGCCTGAATCTGAGCCAGGAGTGGGGGGGGCGTTCGCAACAAGGGGTTGGCGTTGCTCATGGAGCCGATGGGTCCGTTTCCCTCACCGAAGGGCACGGAGCCGCTCGGTTACGTCTCTGAAATTGATGTCCAGCGAGAAGACCTTCTCGTAGAACTCTAAGGCCTCGGGGATCTTGCCGAGGGTCTCCTTGGCCCGCCCCATGAGGTAGTAGATCCCGATAAGCTCGTCCTCGATCCCGGAGTCCACGTCGAGGGCTCGCTGTAGGGCCCGTACGGCGAGCTCGGGCTCTCCCTTCTCCATCCAGCACCGCCCCATGACCTCGTGGGTGGGCAGGTGGCGTGGAGAGGCCCGGAGCGCCATCTGGAACTCGCTGATGGCCTCCTCCAGGAGCCCCATCTCCATGTAGGCCGTGCCCAGGTCGTGGTGGGCCGAAACATCGTCCGCCGCCACGTGCTCGGACACTTTCTCCTTGAACTGGCTCAACATCTTCGCGAAGTCCGCCTCTTCGTCACCCGACGGCGCATCCGCGGCCACCGTCCAGCGGGTCGTCTTCTCGGCCTCCTCTCCGAGAATCATGGCGCCCAGATCCACATATTCCTCGGTGGAGGTCACCTCGGACGGAGGGGCGGCGGCCGGCTCACCATCCAGATCGCGAAGGGCGGCAGCCGCATCCGGATTCCCGGGGGAGAGAGAGAGGACCTGCTGGAATACGGCTCTCGCCTTCCCTGTCGCTCCCGATCGGCGCAGGTACCCTGCAAGCTCGAGGTAGGCCGCGACAAGAACCGGGGTCTCTCCCTTCCGGAACGCGTACTCCACCAGGCGCTGGTAGTTCTCCACATCGTCGGGGTCCGACTGGATGAGGACCCGGACCATGTCGAGAGCGAGATCCAGGTCGCCACGATCCGCGGCCTTCCGGTGATCGGACGGAAGGAGCGGCGCCACCTCCTCCTCCACTTCCTCGGGTGGAGCGATGGACAGCTCTTCGGAAGTCTGGGCTCCTGGCCCCCCTGCGTCGGGTATGGGGGCTGCCAGGGCCTCCTCGAACGCCTCTTCCCGGGCCTCGGAGGAGAATTCCTCCTCCTGGAGCTCCTCCTCCTGGAGCTCCTCCTCCTGGAGCTCCTCCTCCTCGAGCTCCTCCTCCTCGAGCTCCTCCTCGAGAGTCGGGCCCGCGGGCTCGCCCTCGAACCCGTCCTCCAGGGCCACGCCGAGATCCTCCGGCTCGTCGTCGAACTCGAGCATGGGCAGAGGCTCCGGCTCCTCCTCCTCCTCTTCTTCCTCCGCTTCGAAATCGAAGGTCGGAAGCTCCTCCATCTCGTCGGCGTCCAGCTCGGTCGCTGTTCCCTCCTCCTCCTCCTCCTCCTCCAGCTCCAGCCCTCCGTCGGGGGATCCGAACAGCGGAACGTCCCGGTCGTCCTCCTCCACACCGGCATCGGTGTCGGGGAGGTCCACCGTGCCGAAGCCGGCAAGGGCGTCCTCGGCTCCCACCGCGACCGTGGGCTCCTCACCCGCATCGTCGGCCGCCTCGTCCTCCCCGGGAATCTCGGTGGCCGAAGTGGCTCCCGAACCCGCTTCGTCCTCGTCGGGCTCGTCCCAGCGTCTGAGCTCCAGGCCTCCCAGGCTCGTGGTCTCCACCACGAGCCCTTCCACCGGCTCGGCGGCCGAAGCCTCCCGAACCTCATCGGGATCCGGGAGCGTCGCGTCCGGGGCGATCTCTCCGATCTTCGCGGCGAGGGACTCCGCCTCCTCGTCCCGATCCAGGAGAATCAGGCGCCGGTAGGCCTCGATGTACTGTTCGACGGCCTCCTCCTCCCGCTCGTGGGACTCCAGCTGTCCAGCCAGGGCGAGTCGGATTTCCACGTCGTCCGGGGACAGCTCCACGAACTCCACGAGGGCGTTGAGAGCGGCCTCGATGTCACCGGTAGCCGTGGCGCGCTCGGCGAAGGTGAGGAAGTTGTGCCGGGCGTCGGTAAGGAACCCCTGGGATGCCCGGATCTGGCCCATCCGTAGGAAGAAGCGAGCTCGGTCGGGCAGGTGCCTGAGGACCTTCTTACAGATGGCGATGGCGTTGTTGGGGAGTTCGGCCTCGATGTAGAGGTCGATGGCGCGCTCGTAGTGCTCCACCGCCCCGGAGGTCTGACCCAGCCGGGTCTGGATGTCGCCCACCCGGTTGAAGAGGGTGATGTCCGGCGTCTCGTCCTTCTCGTGCTCCCGGAGGGCCGCACGATAGAGGTCCAGGGCCTTTTGCCATTCTTCCTTCTGTTCGTGGCGCCGGGCCTGTTCTTTCAGCTCATCTAATTTCATGGCTCACGTACCGGACCTGGCATCTGCTCCAACCCGAGCCCGACTGACCCGGGTGGAGCCCGAGGAGAGGCGGGAGAAAGGAAGAACGTCCAGACCCTCGAGAAGAGGACGGACGTCCGCGCGGCTGCAAAGACCCCAGTTGGCGCAAGATAAACCTGGGTCGGAACCTACACAAGCGAGCCCCGGCCTTGGCGCATCCAGGGAAAGGCCCGGCTCCGGGTGCTTCCGGAGCCGGGCCACACTGCGGGGCCGGACGGCGTCAGCGTCCGATCAAGGCTGTGGGGGCGAGGTTGGGATTGCCCGCCTGGAGCTGGTAGGCCCAATCGAAGATGAGGATCGCCGCCCCGTCCTGGTCGAATCCCAGGAGAGTGGTCCTCACGGCGCCGTAGTGGGATCCCCCGTCGTCGCCCACGACCTTCAGGACGTAGGTCGTCTGGGGAGCGAGGGGCATATCCAGGCTCACATATCCGGTCAGCGGAGCCTGATCGAGGGCCACGCAATCCGAGTCGGAATCCACGCCGCACCGCAGAGCCGTCGTGGCGTAAGACCCGTTGTAGATCTGGGTGCCGGGCCCCGGCACCAGCCACCAACCCTGGGCGTCCACCTCGAGCCGGAACTGTCTCGAGGGCGAATCCCCGCTCAGGATCGGATAGGTGTTCTCGTCCGAGGGAAAGCGGAATCCGGAGGAGGCCGGAACGTCCTCGTAGGCGTAGATCCACTCGCCGTGGTAGTCCGGACGGGGCGTGGCGGTGGCCAGGGCGCTTCCCGAGCTTTCGTGCCCCTGATCATCCACCGAGGTAACGAGGTAGCTGTAGGTATCGCCGTTCAGCGCAAGGAGGTCCAGGAATCCCTCCGAGTCGGTCTCCCCGAGAAGGAAGGTGTCCCCGCCGGCTTCCGAGAGGTAGACCCGGTAGAAGGAGAAGTCCGACGCGTTCCGGGCGTTGGCGCTCCACCTCAGGTACACGGCGTTGTCCAGCGCCACCCCCTCCACCCCCGCCGGATCCGGGGGAGGAACCGGAGAGGGAACGTAGACCTCTACCGAGTAGTCGGAAGGCGTCTCCAGCCCCGCGGCATTCACCGCCGCCACGTAGTACTCGTAGGTCACCTCGGCCACGATGTTCACGTCCGTGTAGGAGCATAGGCCGCCGGAGCAGTTGGTCACCTCCGCGATCAGGAAGTAGTCGGCATCCGAGCTTCTCTTCCCGTAGATCCGAAAGGTGTCGTTGTTCCAGTCAGGGGCCAGCTCCCAGGTGAGGTACACCGCCCGGTTGTAATACCAGCCGTCCAGATTCTCGGGAGCCGCAGGATAGGCGTAATCCACCGGGCCGGTGGTGTTATCCTCACATGCCAACAGGCCGAGAACCAAGGCCAAAGCCGAAACCCCGAGCAGGGCGCGTTTCATTTCTTCCTCCATGCGAGAACAGGTCTTGCCGGACCTCCGAGCACGTCCCGTGCCGAACCGAGAACCGCTGGAACCGTGGGCCTCCCGGCAGGAGAGAGGGGTCTTGTGTCCCCAATAGGGGACAGCCTCGGAATGGAGGGGGACACGGTCCCCGGCGCCGGTCCCCACCTCGCGGCGGAAGGGGAACGGACCCTGCCCGTCAGAACCGCTGGCGCCCGTTCAGGCCCTGGGTCGTGCGCTGCTGGTAGTCGAAGTGGAGGTCCTCGTTGTCCAGCAGGGAAACCTCGAAGAAGAAGCTCCAGTTGCCCGTCACGGTCTGGCGAAAGTCGAAGTTGGCCTGCCAGCGGTGCAGGTCCCGGGTGAGGCGCACGCTGTGATCGTTGAAGCTCCCCGCCGTCACGTCGTAGGAGGTGACCCAGCTCACCTGCCACTTCTCCGTGGGGTTGAAGGTGAGGTTGCTCTGGATCATCTGGTTCGACTGCTGGGCCTGGCCCCCCCGGGGCCGCTGAAGGGAGTAGCCCAGGCTCGCCCTCCATCCACCCACGCCACCCCGGTTCTGGGCCGAGGGCCGGCGCCCCCCCCCGCCCTCGGGATGACCGAGGCCCCAACGGATGGCTCCATTCCCCCGAGCTCCCCTTCCTCCCCCGGGGGCTCGGCCGCCTGGGGCGGCTGCCCACTCTCGGCCGATCCTCCCCCCAGCAGGCTCCCCAGGAGACGGAAGGGGAGGGAGTTGGAGTCCAGGGAGAGGTTGAAGTTCAAGCGGCTGAGGCGAGGAGAGAACTTCCTGGAGGCCCCCGTGGAGGCATCTCCCTCACTGCTCCCCCCGCTCGTGTCCTGGAAGAGGTCGTGGGTCATGGTCAGGTTCAACCCACGAAGGTAGTCCGAGGAGATCGTATTCGTGAGCTGGGTGGTCTGGATGCCCCAGAGCCAGTTCCCCTCCTCGGCCGCCTTCTCGAAGTCGTAGGTCACCGCCGAGGTCTGGAGCGCCAGGAGGGTGACCTTCTGGCCGGCCTGCTGCTGCCGCGCAGCGGGGGAGAGTGAATAATCCAGAGTGTCGGCCATGAGGGAATCGGCGGCGAGGGTGTCGGCGGGCAGGCCCAGGGTGTCCCCGGGCTGGGCGCCGGAGGGCTGGGAGCCCTGGGGTCCGGCAGCGCCCTGGGCGGCCTCCTCTTCCTTCCTCTTGGCCTCGAAGGTCTGGTTGAGGCTGATCCGCAGGGTTCTTTGCGCCCCAACCTCCCTGGCGCCGAAGACGTTCTCCTGGAGTGGCGTCGGCGTAACCTTGGGCGCATAGGAAAAGTCGAAGCCGGGACTCACCTTGTGCCGGATGGCCTCGAACGACCCGAAGCCGGGGAAGAACCCGTACATGTCGGTCCGGAGATTCACCCCCATGGCGAAGCGGGTGGGAGCCGAGACGAAGGCGCTGGCCAGGGAGTCACCATCGGATCGGTACAGCTGGCTCGACAGGCTGAGGCTTGGGGTCAGGGTGGTGGCTCCGACGAGGCGTACCTGGTATCCGAGGGAAGCGTTCCAGGTCAGCTTGGTGGTGGCCGAATCCCGGAAGGTGCTGGGGAGGTTGGAAAGCCGGTTCCCGGGCTCTCGCCCCTCCGGGACGCTCAGGGGAGGCGCCCCTTCGGGAACCCCCTTCACCAGGGCTTGGTCCGCGTTGACACTGGAGGAGAGGGAGATATTGCCCAGGGAGAAGCTGGTCTGGAAGCCGGCGCTTGTCTTCACCTGGTCGGCCAGGGAGGCCGAGAAGAGCACGCTGTCGGGCCGGGTCGGTCGGTCCTGGCTCTGGCGCCGGAATGAGGCCGACCCGGACCAGGTCAGGTTGTTGTAGAACTTCGCCCGGGAGACCGGCGCCTTGAAGAAGGTCTGGGGCGAGAGGGAGAAGGTGAGGCTGGGCAGCAACATATCGACGCTACCGTCACGACCTGCTGCCGGCGATTGGCGGCGAGATTCAGGCTGCCGAAGTCGAAGCGGCGGCTGAGCCCGCCCTCGGACGTGATGGCCTGCACCACCTCCTGGGGATCGAAGGACGTCCGGCGCACGAAGGAGGTGTTGGACGACGTACTCGGCGCTGAAACCGGAGATTCGTCCGCTCGCTGATCTGCCAGTTCGGTATTTCCCACGAAAGCCCGCTGCTTGCCCCCGTCCGCCTGCCAGTACTCGCGGAAGTTCAGGCCGCCGTTGAGGAATTGCCGGGCCCAGGCGTAGTTGAGAGTCCCCGTGAGAGCCACGTATTCGCCGCTCCACCAGTCCATCGACACGGTGGATCATAGTAGTCGCTCATGGCCCAGTAGAATCCGATATTCGAGATCCGCCGGCGAATATCTCCGGGAGGTGCGGACGATGTCGTTGACGCTGAAGGTGGGGGTCAAGATGCCCGAGGACCCTTCCCTGGCTCAGGCTCTGGGCGATGAAGGGAAGCCACGCCACGGGGACATCGGCGAAATAGAGCTTCACCGGGCGCGCCACCATGACAATTGCCCCGGACGATCTTCACGTTGTTGGAGGCGAAGTGGTAGTGCGGCACCTCCAGCTCGCAGGAGGTGAAGGAGATCGGTTCCGAAGGAGGCCGTATCGCGACGCCGAGGTGAGGTCGCCGTGGACCAGCCACTCCGCCCCCCCCGAGTACTTGGTCCGGGCGTCCAGGGCCGTTCCCCGCCCCTGGCTCAGGTCGAACACGATGGCCCGGCTCGTCACCGCATCCTGATCCGGGGGCTGGAAGACGGCCTCACTCCCCAGCGTCCAGACTTTCTTCGTCTCCTCGCTGTATACCAGAGCCGAATCCGCCGTGAGCTCCTGTCCGTCGGCGATGATCCGAGCCTCCTTGCCCGGGGTGCCGAAGAGGATCAGGCGACGGTTCCGCGCCTCGAAGTCGGCCCCCTCCCCCTGGTACTCGGTCACGGTGTATCCCGGCAGGGACAGGAGGGCGGCCATGATGGTGTCCCCCCCGACAGGGGCCCGCTGGGGAGCCGGCGTGGACACCGGCACCCTTCGGCCCTCGCGCTGGGCTTCCCGGAGCTGGCGGAGGGAGTCGGGGAGGAGGGAATCGGGAAGGAAGTAGGTGGAATCCAGTCCCGGAGGTCGGGCGAGGCCCTGGAGCTGTTGCTGGATGCGCAAGCGCGTCGAATCCACCTGAACCGTATCCGGTGGCTCCTGCGCAAGAGCGATTCCGGGCCCGGCCAGGGCCGCCAGGGGCCAGAGAAGGGTCCTCAACGGCCCCCTCACCCACGAAGAAGGAGCAAGCCATCTCCGGGGCGGCACCGCCCTCATTCGGCCTCCACGGCCCCCTCCGGGGGACCGATGGACGCCTCCAAACGCTCCTGCTCCCTCTTCCGCTTCCAGATCAGCGCCGACAGAAAGATGCTGAACTCGTAAAGGAAGAAGAGCGGTACCATGAGCATGACCGTCAGGGAAATCACGTCGCCGGGTGTGAGGACCGAAGCGGCGATCGTGATGGCCACGATGGCGTGTCGGCGCTTGGAGCGGAGGAACTCGGGTCCCACGAGCCCCAAGGCCGAGAGTATCATCACCACCACCGGAAGCTCGAAGATGATCCCGAAGCCCAGGAGAATCTTGGTGATGAGGGCCAGGGTCTTCCCGATCTCGTACTGGGCCTCCATCAGCCCGCCTTCAAAGGTCTTGAAGAAGACGATGCTCACCGGCAGGGCCACGAAGTAGGCGAGGGCCACCCCCGCGCAAAAGAGGAGAAATCCCAGGTAGAAGGCGGGAACGATGGCCCGCTTCTCGTGCTTCTCCAGGGCAGGCTCCAGGAACGACCAGAGTTGGGAGACGATGATGGGAAAGGCGAGGATGATGCCCAGGACCACCGAGAGCTTCAAGGTGACGAAGAAGGGGTCCGCCGGGGAAAGGTAGATGAGCCGAAAGTCGGGCCGATCGGGGAACCCCTTCCGGATGGGCCGGATGAGGAGCTCCAGGACGTTGAAGTAGCGGATGACCACGAACCCCATGACCGTGCCCACGACAATGGCCAGACAGGCTCCAGAAGATCCTCCACCGGAGCTCCTCCAGGTGCTCCAGGAAGGGCATCTCCCCCCGTCGTCGCGCAAATTCACCGATGTCAGCCATCTCGTGGAGGTCGATTCGAGCGGAAGCTCTTCCTGGTGTCGCGCTTCGGCCTCCCGGCGCTGCCGGGCGTTGAGGTCGTCTACGAAATGTTGGAACTCATCGATGTCCTGGAAGTTCCGGTACACCGAGGCGAAGCGGACGTAAGCCACCCGGTCCAGGGGTTTGAGGCGGTCCATGACCATCTCTCCCACCAGGGAGCTGGGGACCTCGACCCCCGCCCTGCCGCGGAGAGGTCGTCCTCGATCTCGTCCGCCAGGAGCTCGATCGGCGGAAGCCGAAACCGGGCCGTTTCGCGCAGGCGATCCGGAGGCTACGGACCAGCTTCTCCCGGTCGAACTCCTCGGCGCTCCCGTCCCTCTTCAGGATCAGGATGGTCCGGGCTTCCACGTACTCGTACGTCGTAAACCGCTCCCCACAGCCAGGCACTCCCGGCGGCGCCGCACTGCCCGGCCACCACGGCTGGTCCGGGTGTCCACCACCCGGTTGTCGGCGCCGTCGCAACGGGGACATCTCATGGGCGTGGCGGGGTCCTGGAGCTGGAGGTCGGCATAGGAAGAAGCGAGGGGCGCAGCGACCGATCGGTGCCTACCCGATCTCGGCCAGACGCTGCCCGGCAGCCTTCGCCTGCCTCGCTGTCCGGGTAGGTGTTCACCACCCGGTTCAGGTAGACCCGGGCATCGTCCAGCCGGTCCAGCTGCGATGTAGAGTCGACCCCTACCCGGTACCAGGCCTCTCGGGACCTCCTCGGCAGTGAGCGTAGAACTCGGGGATTCGCAGGAAGGCCTGGACGGCCTCCTCCAGGCGGTTCTCCTGGACCAGGATGTCGGCCAGGTAATACTGGGCATTGGGCGCCAGGGGGTCGTTGGGGTACTGCTGGAGGAACTGCTGGAAGGCCACCCGGGCCGTGTTGTTGGCGCCAGGTTGAACTGGGTCACGGCCGCGTTGTACATGTCCTCCGGACCCCCGTGCTCGGTCCGCGGCGGGGAGTGAATGCCCACAGCTCATCATCTGGCCCGGCTCCGTATCGGTCCGACGGGGACTGGGCGCGCGCGTACCCTCCCGATTCCAGGTAAGTCCCGGATGGTGGTCAGGGACTGCTGGTTCATTCGCGAGCAGCTCCTGGATGGTGAGGATCTCCTGCTCCAGGGCCTGGAGACGCCGATTGATGTCCCCCCGGGACTCGAAGAGGGCATCGGTCTGACCCCTCAGCGTATCCTGGACCGCCATGCTCATTCCGGAGAGCTCGTCCAGGGCCCGCCCCTGTTGTTCCGGCAAGGGTCTGGATCTGGTCCTGAACGTCCCGAAGGTCGCCCTTGGTGGCACACCCCGTTACAGCCAAGCTCAGCAAGGACACGAACACCCAGCGGGTTCCCGGAATCCGGGTGCCGGCGCTGCACGCCGGCACCCGGGAGTCGAGGACAAGATCGAATTTCAGCATGTTCCTACGGGGTACGCCCCGGGTTGATATCGTTCTGCCCGGCGGTGATGATGAACTCCGCCCGCCGGTTCTGGGCCCAGGCTTCCTCGTTGCTCGCGTTCACCAGGGGCCGCTCCTCCCCGAAGGAGACCGTCTCGAAACGGGAGGCGTCCAGGCCATAGCTGGTCAAGAAGTCTACGACGGATTGGGCCCTTCGGTTCCCCAACGCCTGGTTGTACTCGTTGGAGCCCCTTTCGTCGCAATGCCCCTCGATGCGAAGGCGAACCATCGGACTCGCCCGGAGGATCTCAACCTTCGCCATGAGGATCTCCTCCGCATCGGGACGGATGTCCGCCATGTCGTAGGCGAAGTGGATCCTCTCTGTGAGGGACGCCCGGGCCTCCGCCACGAGACGGGCCCGCTCCTCGGCCGCTCTGCGCTCGGCCTCTTCCGCAGCCCGCCGGGCTGCCTCTTCCGCGGCGGCGATGGAATCCAGCCGCCGCTGTTCTGCCAGCTCTTCAGCCGTGGGGCCCGTGGGGGCCGGCGGAGGGGGTGGCTCCTTCTTACACGCGGCCACGAACAGGACGGCGGCCAGGGCGGCGACTACGAAAGTGCGGTATTTCATCCCAACTCCCGGGTTAGAAAAAGATGCGTCCAAGAACATCTGTTCCAGGGTGCAAACCCCTGGTTCGCAAGGATTTTTCCGGTCGGGTCGGAACCGGACTCATCCCATGGCATATACCTCAAAATCCCTCGTTTCGCAACGGTTCCTCCTGCGGCGCTTTCAGAGAAAGAGACCAATCGGGGTTCCGCGGCCGGATATTGGGAACCAGGAGTCGAATGGTCCCGGTCGCCCCGTCCACCACAAACAGCCCGAACCCGTAGCTGCGCTCCCCTGCGAAGACGATGTGACGTCCGTCCGGGGCCCAGCTGGGATCCTCGTTGTTCCCCTCGGCGGTAAGGCGGATGACCGTGGCACGGCGTCCTCCCATCTCCCCCACGAGGATCTGGAAGCGCCCCGTGCGCTCGATGCGCCCGTGAAAGGCGATCTGGTTGCTGGTGGGCGACCAGTCCGGGGAAGTGTAATAGCCCGGCATCCCGGGGACGTAGGGAGAGATCAGGTCCGCCTGCCCTCCTTGGGAGGACACCACGTAGATCTGGGGAATGCTGGTCCCCAGGCGATTGGAGTTGAAGGCGATCCGACTCCCGTCGGGGGAGTAGGAGGGGGAGGTGTCTTCCCAGCGTCCGCCCTGGATGTGCGTGAGGCAACAATTCGCCTCCCAGTCGTAGCTGAACAGGCCGGACCGGTTGTAGCCGTAGAGACTGAAGGCGATCTCCCGCCCGTCCGGGCTGTACGCCGGCGTGGTCTGCTGGCCCTCCCGTCCCGGGTCGAGGACGCGGGTCTGCCCGTTCCGGAGGTCCAATTCCATGATCACACTGGTCACGTCGTCCGGGTAGTAGGTCGTGAAGGCGATCTTCTCCCCCGAAGGGTGCCAGGCGGGAGACATGGTCACCGTCCCGAAGTTGGTGATCCTCCGACGGTTCTCCCCATCGGAATCCACCACGTAGATCTCCTGGGCGCCGTCCCCGGTGAACAGGGAGAAGGCGATGCGGCTCGCGGCCATCCCGGGCTCCTGGAAGACCCACTCCACGACCCTGTCCGAGACCCGGTGCACGGCCATGCGGAACGCTTCCGAGGCCGGATCGGGCAGGGGGAACCGTTCCTGCTCCTTGAGCTCGCCGTAGACCACGTCGTGGAGCTGGAGGATGAGGACGAACCCCTCGCCGAGGCTCTCCACCTGTCCGGTAAGGAGCCATGTCGCCCCGAGCTGGTCCCAGAGCTGGTAATCCACACCTTCGCCGAGGAGGGAGGCGGGAAGGGAGTCCATGATGGTGAAACGGTCCGAGTAGCGGAGGTCCCGGGCCATGATGTCCTGGACCTGGGACTCCACCCCGGCCCCTCCGAACCGGCTGCTGAAGGGCTTGATGGCGAGAGCCGGCTGGTAGCTGTTCTCGTAGATCAGGCCCAGGCGGACCCCGGGAATCGTGTCCCCTCCCTGGGCGAGCCCGGCGGACGGAAGCAGAGCCCCGGCGAGGAGCATGAGGATCGAGAAGATCTGGAAACGCACTGGGTCCCTCATTCAGTTCTTTCCTGGCTCATGGGTCGTGCCGCCTGGACCACGGAAGTGGTTTCGGCCCTCAGGGATTAGACCGTCCCGAGGGTAGGAGGGATGCCCGGCAAGGGAGGCGGAGAGCAGGCTACACCCCCCCAGGCTCGAAGGTGAAGACGATCCCGATCCGGTCCAGGCCGAGCTCCTCGGGAAGGGGGCCGAATCGTCCGCTCCCGGCGCATTCCACGGCCCCCATGGCGGCGAAGTCGAAGTTCACGTTCCCTGAGCGCTCCACGAAGTCCAGCGTGTTCGGGTTCACCGTCCCGTCCCGGCTGATGTAGAAGCGGACGGTGGTCTCGAAGCGCCCTCCGCCCCCGTAGCGGAAACACCGCTTGATCTGGGCGATGATGTTGTCGTAGTACTCGGGGTAGTCCCGCCTGAGGCCCTCCATCCGGACGTTCAGGTCCTCCCCTCCGACCTGGTTCGACGGCTCGGGATTCCCCGTGGGTTTGGACTCCTCCGGGGGCGGCAGCGGGGTGGGGGTGGGCTTGGGCTTCGCCTCCTCCCTTCGTTCCTCCACCACGGGCGGAGGCTTCTCCTCCACAACGGGCTCCGGCGTCCGGACCTCCACCTTCGGCTCCTGGACCGGCTGAGGCTCCGGCGCCTCCTGGGCCGGGGGAGGAGAGACCAGGTTGATTCGATAGGTGATCACGTCCATGGGCTCGGGGGAGGGAGCCATCTGAGCACCCCAGGCCACGGCGATGGCCAGGACGTGGAGGCCGGCGGAGAGGGCCAGGGACCTCTTTCCGGGACGCTGGTAATGCCTCATCGGCTCGGCTGTCTCGGCCGGGGATTGCCCACGAGCCCGAAGGTGATCCCCGGCACCTGGGCCACGGTGGCGATGACATCCAGGACGCGGCCGTAATCCGCGAGAGAGTCCCCCTTGATGTTCACCGTCCGGGTTCCCGCGGCCCGGAGGAGCTGGGGCAGGGCCGTCCTCATCTCATCCAGGGGAATCTCGGTCTGGGCCAGGAAGATCCGTCCCTCCCGGTCGATGGAGACGATGATGGGCTCGGTGTCGGACGTGAGAGGAGCCACGTCGGCTTCGGGGACATCAACCTCCACCCCACCCTGGAGCATGGGAGCCGTGATGATGAAGATCACCAGGAGGGTGAACGCCACGTCCACCAGGGACGTCACGTTGATCTCCGCCCGGATGGGCAGATCCTGCCTGCGAGTCCTTCGGCCGCCTCCGTTCATGCTCTCTTATACCCTTCCCTCCCGAGCCAGCGTTCCGATGAACTCGCTTGAGAATCCCTCCATCTCTCCGGTGACGAGATTGAGCCGGGCCACGAAGTGGTTGTAGGCGATGACCGCGGGAATGGCCACGGCCAGCCCCACCACCGTGGTGATGAGGGCCTCGGCGACGCCGGGCGCCACGGCTCCGATGTTCGTGGAGCCGGTGGCGGTGATCCCCAGGAAGGCGTTCATGATTCCCACCACCGTGCCCAGGAGACCCAGCAAGGGAGAGATGGAACCGATGATTGCCAACCAGTTCAGGCCCATGGCCAGCTCGTCACGCTCCTCGCTCTCCTCCTTCTCCAGGACCAGGCGCAGCGCCTCCAGCTGGGTCAGGGTGAGTCCCTCCTGCTGAGGGGCCCCCGTCCGGAGGGCTCCGGGGCGGAGCTCGCTGAAGAAGTTCACCCCCTGCTTGAAGACTCGCTGGTAGGGCGACTGGGGCAGGCCCAGGAGGGCCTTGTAGGCGTCCTCCAGGGTCTGGGCCTTTTCCATGACCTCCAGGAACCGGTCCCCCTGGAGCCGCACCCGCCGGAACTGCTTCCACTTCCAGAGGATGATCCACCAGCTCAGGAGGGAGAAGGAGGCCAGGACCAGCAGCACGATCTTGGTGGGAAGCGTGCCCTGCACCACCATGTCCCACATGGAGGTGGGCGTGCGGATCTGAAGAAAGCCCAGAGCTGCGTGAATCGGTTGAACGGCCCCCAGGGCCGGGTGAAGCAGGTTCCACATCAGGCGGTCTCCCCGTCCTTTGCGATGTGCTCGAAGGTCTCACGAAGGCCTTGCTCCAGGGTCCACTGGGGAGCCCAGCCCCGGGCCCGGAGCCTCCCGGCGTCCAGGGAGCTGTGCCGGAGCTCCCCCGGGCGGGCGTCGGCGTAGGCCCGAGCCGGTGCCGAGCCTGCCACCCCCTCCAGGATCTCGGCCAGACGGTTGACAGTGGTTTCTCTCCCTGTGCCCACGTTGAACGCCAGCGCGTCCAGACCCTGGCCAGGCTCCGGGTCGAGCTCCGACACGATCATGTTGGCCGAGACGATGTCCTTGACGAAGACGTAGTCCCGGGTCTGCTCCCCGTCCCCGAAGATGGTCAAGGGCTTCCCCTCCAGGAGCCGGCTGGAGAAGATGGCGACCACACCCGCCTCTCCGTGGGGATCCTGACGGGGACCATAGACGTTGCCGTACCGGAGGGCCACGTAGTCCAGGCCCTGGACCTCCCGGTAGTAGTTCAGGTAGAGCTCCCCCGAGAGCTTGGTGACGCCGTAGGGGGACAAGGGGAGCTTGGGAGCGGTTTCCCGGGTCGGACGTTGCTCGGGCTCTCCGTAGACCACCCCACCGCTGGAGACGAACACGAATCGTTCGGTCCCCACCTCTCTCGCTCCTTCCAGGAGATTGAGGAGCCCGAGGAGGTTCACCTGAGCGTCGAAGGACGGATCGGCCACCGAAGCCCGGACATCGATCTGGGCCGCGTGATGATTCACGAGGTCGAACCCGACGTCACGGAACAGGTCCCGGACACGGGGATCGCGGATATCCATCTCCACGAACGTCGCCTCGAGCGGAACGTTCTCCCTTTTGCCACTGGAGAGGTTGTCCACCACCCAGACCTCGTGACCCCGCGCCAGGTACGCATCGGCGACGTGGCTGCCGATGAACCCGGCTCCTCCGGTCACCAGCACCTTTCCCTTGGATTTCATCATTTTCCCCTCGAGCCGAGGCTCCCGGGCTGCAGCAATCGGGCCACCCCCCCGGGGCTGAAGACGTGCAACGGCTCCGGCCCGGGAGGAGCCGGAGCCCATTCCCATGAACCGAAACGGGTCAGCCGATTTGAAGCGAGGGCTGCCGTTTCGAACACCGGTCCCTACTGCATCTTCTTGACGAGCAGCACCCGGTCCCCCACGGCGAGGACGGGGTCCGTCACTGCGATGACCCGAGCCGTGGACGTGGTCGCCCCCACCAGGACAACCTGGAGACGGGCGGCCTCCGGTTCGGTGGGCTCCCCGGTCTCGTTCGCGAAGGCCACGAACTCGTCGCCGATTGCGATGCCCTTCCCGTTGCCCCACGGAAAGGAACGCCTTGGCCATCAGGCCCTGGATCGGCCGGTCCCGGGGGAACCCCAGGATCTCCGCCACGACGTTGCTCTGCACGGCCAGCGGCCGTGCCCCCGGGCGGGGCATGTAGTCCGGCGCCGGCCGAAGGAAGTCTCCGACCTGGACACGATCGAACTCCACGCTGAGCATGGCCTCCACTCCAGCGGGGGTCACCGAGGTGACCGTCAGGATGCCTGTGGGACTGCAGACCACGCCGAGCTCTTCATCCCGCCTGGAGATGCGGAAGCTTTGCAGGAGGTCTCCCACCCGAAAGCTGGCCCCGGCCGCTGGGTCGACGCGGAGGTGTTCCATGAGGACGGCCCGGTCGGTGGATCTCGTACCCACCACGTCCCCGGAGAAGCCCCCCACCCTGGCTACCGACTCGGGCTCGGATCCCCAGGGCTCGAGCCAGGGCGAAGCGTAGACCGGGCCCAGGGGAATCCAGGGCAACGTTCGCGTCCCGGCCGAGGGCTGCCTCCCCGGGAACGGACTCGAGCCGGCGGGCCCCGCTTCCTGGCCTGCTCCCTGGCGGTAGAACGAGGTCCGCTGATCGGGTCGCGGGAAGACCATGGGGCACCCTCGATCTGCGACGCCGCCCCGATAGAAGACGGTTCGATTCTCCGGGCCAGGACAGGGGGGAGCCCCTGTCCCGCCAACCCGGGGTGGCCCCTGGGGAGCCTGGGGCTCGGCCTGGGGAGGGGCGGCCGGGACGCCTCCGGGTGGAACCACGGACACCCCCTCCACCCGGGCCAGCTCCTGGCTCAGGGGCGGAATCACCAACACCTCCCCGGGGTAGATCAGATCCGGATCCACCACCAGACCCCGGTTGGCCTCGGCGATGAGGGGCCACCGAAACGGGTTCCCGAGATACCGGCCCGCCAGGTCCCAGAGCGTTTCCCCCTTCACCACCTCATGGGTCCGCGGCTGGAAGGTCGAGGTCTCCTGAGCCGAAAGAAAACCTGGTAGAATCAGGAGAGCCAGAATCCCTGCCGCAGACCTAAGCATCGTGGGCTCCTTTTCCAGATGGGACAGGCGTTTAGCCACGTTCATCACTGCTTCGAAGATACCCGCCGGGACATGCCCGGTCAACGCATTTTATTGAATTCACTACAAATGTTTCCGACCTGCTCAGCCTATTCCTGAACTCGACGGACAAGGACCAGAGCGTCTTCTCTCGGGTTCTGGTAGTACCCCCGCCGAACGCCCACCTGGCAGAAGGACCGGGCGAGGTAAAGCCGCTGGGCCCGGCGGTTGGAAGCCCGAACCTCCAGGAAGAGGCTCTCCACGCTCTCGGTCTTCGCATGGGCCAGGACGTGGTCCAGCAAGCTGGATCCGATTCCGCGTCCCTGGTGCGACTCGGAGACCGCCAGGTTCGCCAGCTCCCCCTCCTCCAGCACCCACCACATGACAGCGTACCCCACTACCCCCTCCCCGGGAAGCTCGGCCACGAAGATCCTGACTCGATCTCGTCGCAGAAGGGAGCGGAAAGTGTCCGGCTGCCAAGGATTGGAGAAGGACTGGGCCTCGATGGCGCAGACCGTCTCCAGGTCCTCGGGCTGGGCGAGACGCACCGACACGTCCCCCACCTCCCAGCGCAGACCTTCCGGCCCATCAGGAATCCGTCGGCGAACGGCGACCATCACCGGCGCGGCTCCCTTCGGGTCTTCCACATCCGCTCCGCTCCGGACTTCCTGAGATACTCCGGCTCCCAGTGGCTGGGATCCTCCAGGGGCTGAGCGTTCGCATCGAGCCCCAGAAGACGGAGGAGGCCGTCCGCCGCGGGGCGCCCCGCCGGGGGGGGAAGGACCGTATGTCCACCACCCTCGATGAGCGCCCTGTGCCGGTAGGCACCGTCCCCCAGGACGAGGGCACCGGGGGGAATCAGCCCCTCCAGCACCTCGGACACCGTGGCGGCCCGCGGCTCCACCAGCGTCTCCAGGGAATGGGATGCGAGGCGATATGCCCCCAGGTAGACACGGTCTCCCCGGGCGTCGAAGAGCACACAACGCGGTCGGGACGGCTCTCGCCCCTCGACCGCCGCCGCGGCGGCCAGGGAGGAGAACGCCCAGAGGGGGAGGCCGCCGGCCCGGGCCATTCCCTTCGCGGTGGCCGCCCCGACGCGAACACCGGTAAAGGACCCCGGTCCGGCGCCTACGACGATTCCGGCCAGATCCTCCGGCTCCGCACCGATCTCCGCGAGCACCTCCGCGATCCGGGGGATCAAGAGCGACGCGTGCTCCTCGTCGGCCCCCAGAGTCCTCCGGGCGAGAATCTCCATTCCCTCGGGCGGCCGGGATCCTGGGGCCGATGGGAGACTACCCGGGTTGGGATGGGGCGGATCCGGGAAAAGGCCCACGGCCACCGACCCTTCCCGGCCCGCCGTGTCCATCGCCAGAATCGGCTCCCCGGACCGGATCATTGTCCCCCCCGTTCGGTTTGATGGGGGCATCTACTCCTCCTCCCCTCGACTCTCGAGCTCCACGGGGAATCCGGGGAGGTGGGGGGGGCTGCCGAACCTGGACACTTCGATCTCCCGGAGGAGGGAGCCCGGTCCCGGAACGACGAGCTCGATCTCCCAGCGATCCTCGGGGAGGAGGCCTTCGGCCCGCTCCGGCCACTCCACCAGGACCACCTCGCCGTGGGCTCCAAGCTCCTCCCAACCCAGCTCCCAGAGCTCGCCGGGACCCCCGATGCGGTAGAGGTCCACGTGGACGAGCCAGGTCCCCTGCCGGGTGGAGTAACGGAAGAGAAGATTGAACGTGGGCGACGGCAGGGGACCCTCCACTCCGGCTCCCCTGGCAACGGCACGGGCGAGGACGGACTTTCCCGCTCCCAGCGGCCCCTTCAGGCCCAGGAAAGCGGGCCCTCGGAGCTCCTGACCGATGCGTATGCCCCAGCGGGTGAGCTCCGGCTCGGTGAGGATCATGTCTCCGCCCTCGGCGGCGGCACGGAGCTCCTCGGCGAGGGAGCGCCTTCGGGTGCCCCCCTTCCCCGGCCGCCGCTCCGCCTCGGCCTTGAGCTCGAAGAGCTGGTCCCGCAAGAGGGCCGCCCGCTCGAAGTCCAGGGCCTGGGCAGCCTGCCGCATCTCCTCCTCCAGGATCTTGACGAACTCCTCCCGATCCACCTCGTCCGCGTAGGAGGCCCGGGCCTCGGCCACCGCAGGCGCGGGGCGCTCCCGGACGTCGGCTACCCGGGTGCTGAACTGGATCTCCGTCACGCTCTTCTGGATGGACCGGGGCGTGATCCCGTGGTCGGCGTTGAATTGAATCTGGATCTCCCGGCGCCGGTTGGTCTCGTCGATGCACGTCCTCATGGACTGGGTCACTCTGTCCGCATACATGATGGCCTTGCCCCGGACGTTCCGGGCGGCCCGGCCGATGGTCTGGATCAGAGACCGGGCGTCCCTGAGGAATCCCTCCTTGTCCGCGTCCAGAATCGCCACCAGGGAAACCTCCGGCAGATCCAACCCCTCCCGGAGAAGGTTGATCCCGACGAGCACGTCGATTCTTCCGAGGCGTAGAGCGCGGAGGATGTCCATCCGCTCGATGGCATCCACTTCCGAGTGCATGTACCGGACACGGACCCCTACGCTGGCGAGGTACTCCGAGAGGTCCTCCGCCATCCGCTTGGTGAGGGTCGTCACCAGCACCCTCTCCCCGCGCTCCTCCCGCTCCCGGATCTCCCCCAGAAGGTCGTCCACCTGGTTCCTCACCGGCCGGACGTCCACCTCGGGATCCACGAGCCCGGTCGGCCGGATGATCTGCTCCACCACCACGCCCCCCGCCTTCTCCAGCTCCCAGTTCGCGGGGGTGGCGCTGACGAAGACCACCTGGTGAACTACACTCTCCCACTCCTCGAAGGTGAGCGGCCGGTTGTCGAGAGCGCTGGGAAGACGGAAGCCGTGCTCGACGAGGACTTCCTTCCGGCTCCGGTCGCCCCGGTACATCCCGTTGATCTGGGGAAGGCTGACGTGAGACTCGTCCACGATGGCAAGGAAGTCGTGGGGAAAGTAATCCAGCAGGCAGGCGGGGCGTTCGCCGGAACGTCGTCCGCTGGTGTAGAGGGAGTAGTTCTCGATCCCCGGGCATGTGCCGAGCTCGAGCATCATTTCGATGTCGAAGTTCGTACGCTGCTCGATGCGCTGCGCCTCGAGAAGCCGGCCGTCGGCCTGGAATCGGGCCACCTGGGCCTTCAGCTCCTGGCGAATCGCCGGAATCATCTCCTCGATGGTCTGACGCCGGGTCACGTAGTGGCTGGCAGGGTAGATGGCGGTCCGCCCCAGGTTGGAGATGATCTCTCCGGTGAGGGGATCGAAGCGGGTGATGCGCTCCACCTCGTCGCCCCAGAGCTCGATCCTCACGCCCTGCTCTTCGTACGCGGGGAAGACCTCCACCGTATCCCCCCGGACGCGAAACGTCCCCCGCTCGAACACGTAGTCGTTCCGCTTGTACTGAATCGCCACCAGGCCGCGGAGGATTTCCCGGCGGCTCTTCTCCTCCCCCACCTGCAGGTGCAGCATCAACTCCCTGTAGTCCCGTGGATTCCCCAACCCGTAGATGCAGGACACCGAAGCCACGATGATGACGTCCTCCCGCTCCATGAGGGCGGAGGTGGCCCTCAGCCGCAGGCGCTCGATGTCCTCGTTGATGGAGGCATCCTTCTCGATGTACGTGTCCGTCGCGGGGACGTACGCCTCCGGCTGGTAATAGTCGTAGTAGGAGATGAAGTACTCGACGGCGTTGGTGGGAAAGAGGGCTTTCAGCTCACCGTAGAGCTGAGCGGCCAGGGTCTTGTTGTGGCTCATGACCAACGTGGGTCGTCCGTGGTTGGCGATGACGTGGGCCATGGTGAAGGTCTTGCCCGTGCCCGTGGCACCCAGCAGAACCTGGAACTTGTCACCTCGGACGAGGCCTTCCGAGAGCTCCGTAATGGCCTGAGGCTGGTCCCCCCTGGGCTCGTGGGGCGATTCCAGGTTGAATCGACTCACCCCGCCAGGTCCTCCTTCTCGAAATGCTCCCGGCGCTCCACCTCCAGCACTCCCTTCACCTTCTTCACGGCCTTCACCACACGGTTCAGGTGACTCAGGTCCTTCACCTCCACGACGAACTCCGCGTCCATTCCTCCGTTCGTGGCCTTCATGTCCGCGTGCTGGATGTCGGTCCCCGTGTCGCTGATGGCTTTCGCGACATCGGAAAGCAGCCCCCGACGGTCCGTCCCGTGCATCTGGATCTTCACGTAGAAGCGCTCGCCCTGCTCCGCGCTCCACTCGATCTCCACCCGGCGCTCCGGGTCCCGGGAGAGGTGGAGGACGTTGGGGCAATCCACGCGGTGGACGGACACGCCCCGGCCCCGGGTGATGTATCCGACCACCCGGTCACCGGGCACGGGTTGGCAGCACTGGGAGTAGCGGACCATCAGGTTGTCCATCCCCTGGATGCGGACTCCCCGGTCGGACCGCGTCAGGACCGTGGTGAGTCGCTGGAGCTTGCTGGGGGCCCGCTCGGGCACCTTCTCGGGGTCGTGATCCGGGTAGAGCTCCTTCAGAATCGCCGTCGGTCCCAGGTCTCCCCGCCCGAGAGCCTCGTGAAGGTGGTCCGCGTCCTGATAGCCCAGCGCCTTGGCGGCGTCCCGAAGCCGCTCCTCCCCCGGGCGATCCTTCCGCACCTTCCTCGCCGTGCGCTCCAGGATCTCCTTGCCCAGAGCCACCGCGGACTCGAATTCCTCCTTCCGGATCCACTGGCGGATGCGCTGCCGGGCTCGAGACGTGCGCACGAAAGCCAGCCAGTCCCGATTCGGCCGCTGCTTCGTGGAGGTCATGACCTCCACGGTGTCCCCGTTCTTGAGCTTCCGGGAAAGAGGGGCGATGCGTCCGTTCACCTTGGCCCCAGCGCAGTGGAGGCCGATCTCCGTGTGGACCGCGAAGGCGAAGTCGATGGGGGTGGAGCCCGTGGGCAACTGCTTCACGTCGCCCTTGGGAGTGAAGACGAAGATCTCGCCCTGGAAGAGGTCCATGCGGAGGAACTCCATGAACTCCTCCGGCTCACTGGCGTCCTGCTGCCACTCCAGGACCTGACGAAACCAGTTCAGGGCCTCGTCCACCTCGGTGTCCCCCCGGGGCTGTCCCTGCAGCGGCTTCCTTGTAGCGCCAGTGGGCGGCGATTCCGTACTCCGCCGTCCGGTGCATCTCCTCGGTCCGGATCTGGATCTCGTACCGACGCCCTCCGGGACCCACGACCGTGGTGTGGAGGGAGCGGTACATGTTGGACTTCGGGGTGGCCACGTAGTCGTGAAACCGCTCCGCGATGGGCGTCCAGCGGGAGTGGATGACGCCCAGGGCCGCGTAGCAGTTGGGGAGCGTGTCGGTGATCACCCGCATGGCCATGAGGTCGTAGATCTCCTCGAAGGGCTTCCCCCGGGCCAGCATCTTCCGGTAGATCGACCAGAGGTGCTTGGGGCGGCCCGTGACCTTGGCCGGGATTCCGGACCGCTTCAGCTCCTCCAGAAGAGGCCGCTGCATCTCGAGGATCTGCCGCTCCCGGTCCTTGCGGCTCTGCTGGACCTTCTTGCGCAGGTCGTCGTAGACGTCGGGTTCCAGAAACTTGAAGGCCAGGTCCTCCAGCTCCCACCGGAGAGCGGCCATCCCCAGGCGGTGGGCCAGCGGCGCATAGATCTCCCGGGTCTCCAGGGCGATCCGCCTTCTCTTGTCCGATTGGAGGTGCTCCAGAGTCCTCATGTTGTGGAGGCGGTCGGCAAGCTTGATGAGGATCACCCTCGCATCCTGAGCCATGGAAAGGAGGAGCTTCCGGTAGTTCTCCACCTGTTGCTCGGTGTGGGAGAGGAACTCCACCCTTCCAATCTTCGTGACCCCGTCGACGATCTGGCCGACCTCGAAGCCGAACTGCTCTTCCACATCGGTGAGGGTGATGGGGGTGTCCTCCACCACATCATGGATCAGAGCCGCCACGATGGAGGCCGTATCGAGCTTGAACTGGGCCAGGAGGGTCGCCACCTCCACGACGTGGCTGACATAGTCCTCCCCCGAGGCACGTTTCTGGCCCTGGTGGGCCTCGGCGGCGAGCTTGTACGCCTTTCGGATCGCGTCCAGGTCAATTCGCTCGGCATACCGCTCCAAGGCCCGAGCCAAGGGACGGGGCAAATCCCGGATCGTCACGGCGGGGCGTCCGGGCCCCGACGCCGGCCCCGGCGCCCGGATGGTGGAACGAGTCGTTTCAGCTTCCATCATGCACCGAATCTAACGGGGCGGTAGGGAGTTCCCATACCAGGAGCCTCCCAGCCCCCTGCACCCCTTCTGCTCCTGCCTCACCCTGCCGGCTACGGCGACACCAGCCCGCCCGCGCTCCGCCAGGGAGACGAACCCTCCGCTACCCACGATGACGTGGTCCAGGACGGGTATACCCACGGCGGACCCGGCTGATACCAGCTGGCGCGTGACCGTCCGATCCTCCTGGCTGGGGGTGGGGTCACCGGAGGGATGGTTGTGGACCAGGATCACTCCGGCGGCACTCTCCACGATGGCGGCCCGGAACACCTCACGGGGATGAATGAGGGACGCGTCCAGGATCCCCCGGGTCACCAGGACGTCACGGATCACCCTGTGCTGCGTGTTCAGAAGGAGGGCGTGAAACTCCTCCTGCCGTAGGTCCCTCAGAAGGGGACCTACCCTGCGGAACACGTCACCCGGCCCCCGGATCGGGTCCCCCCTCTCCGGCGGCTCGGCGGCGGCCCGGCGTCCCAGCTCCAGGGCCGCCAGGATCCTGGCGGCCGTCGCCGATCCCACTCCCGGAACCGATTCCAACGAACCCGCGGGAACCGTGGCCAGGCGGCGGAGCGACGCCGGCTCCGTCCCGCCCAGGACCCGGTCCGCCAGGTCCAGAGCCGACCCGGTCGTCCCTCCGCTCCCCACGAGGATGGCCAGGAGCTCCCGCACACTGAGGGCCGTGGGACCCAGCGCCCGGAGTCTCTCCCGGGGACGGTCCTGGGGTGACCAGGAATGGATCGGGCTGGTGCTCCTGGGCGGGGGGGGCGGACCGGACATGGCACAGGGCTCCTGGAGGGTGGGAGGCCGAAGCGGCTCCGACGCGGCCGACCCTCCAAGTCTGGCACCCCTCCGTGGGCACCGGGATATCCTGACCGGCCGCCCGCCCTACCCGGCTCGACCTGTCCTACGCCTTGCGGCCATGGCACTTCTTGTACTTCTTCCCACTCCCGCACGGACAAGGATCGTTTCGCCCCGGCTCCTCCGCCACGGAGACCGGCGCCTTCTTCCGGTCCTCCCCACGGTTGGTCTGACCAGCTGCTGGGATCCGGGCCCCGCGGAGCCGGACAGCCCCGCGGCGGGGCCCGGGCTGCCGGGAATGCTGGCCGCCGCAGCTCGGGAGACACCAAGATCGTCGATGCCTCCTCCTCCCCCGGGACCGGCCCCGCTCCCTGAGGTAACCGTCCGGGAACGGACTCCGCCGTCCGGTGCGGGCTGCCCGGTAGGTGCTCCAGTGGGCCCGGAGTACATGAGCCGTCTGGGCCGGCGGCGGGAGCGCGACGCACCTGGGGGGCCCCCATCTGGGCCCTGAAGAAGAGGGAGGTCACGGTCTTCCGGATATCCGTCATGAGATCGACGAACATCTCATACGCGTCCTTCTTGTACTCCACGAGAGGGTCCTTCTGTCCCCAGCCCCGGAACCCGATGGACGCCTTGAGATGGTCCAGGTCGTAGAGGTGGTCCTTCCACTTGTCGTCCAGGGTCTGGAGCATGATGAAGCTCATGACCCGCTCGGCGTGCTCCCCGAAATCCGAGAGCTTCCGGCGGAAGTGATTCTCTGGCCGCCTGAGGACCGACTCCGCCACCGACATCGGAGTCCGTGAAGGCCGGCTCCTCCGGATTCACTTCCGGCAAACCCGCGGCCATGACGAAGAAGTCCAACAGGAGCCTCCGCCTCGGAGCCCGGCCAGATCCCAGGTATCAGCCGGTTCGCCGTGGGGACAGTACTCTCCACCAGATTACGGATGGAGTACTCGACCATCTCCCAGATCTCGCCCTTCAGGTCCTCGCCCCCTCCAGGGCGAAGAGACGCAGATCGTAGATGACCTCCCGCTGCTGGTTCATGACGTCGTCGTAGTCCAGCAGGCGCTTCCGGGCCTCGAAGTTGTTTCCCTCCACCCGCTTCTGGGCCTGGCCGATGGACCGGGTCACGAGACCGTGGGTGATGACCTCCCCTTCCTGGACACCCCATTTCTCCATGGCGCCCGCCACGCGGTCGGTCATGAAGAGCCGCATGAGGTCGTCTTCCAGGGAGAGGAAGAACTGGGAGGCTCCCGGGTCTCCCTGACGCCCGGCCCGGCCCCGGAGCTGGCGGTCGATGCGTCGGGATTCATGGCGCTCGGAGCCCAGGATGTGGAGCCCGCCCACTTCGAGGATGTCGTCATCCTCGAGCTGGTCGGGCTCCTTGTACCGAATGGGGTCCACCGGCAGGAGCTCCTCCAGGGTGAGCTGCCTTCCCTTCGCCCAACGAACCGTCCGCGTGTCGGTCACACCCTGGCCCAGCTTGATGTCGGTTCCGCGGCCGGCCATGTTCGTCGCGATGGTCACCGCTCCGGGGATCCCCGCCTCCGCGACGATCTCCGACTCCTTCTTGTGGTGCTTCGCGTTCAGGACGTTGTGCTTCAATCCCCGGCGCTTCAGCATCCTGGACAAGGTCTCCGACACCTCGACGTTCGTGGTTCCCACCAGGACGGGCAGCTCCATTCCGGTTCAGCCGCTCGATCTCGTCCATGAGGGCCACGAATTTCTCGCGCTTGGTACGGAAGATCAGGTCGTTCCGGTCATCCCGAATCACCGGGCGGTTCGTGGGAATGACGAGGACGTCGAGGTTGTAGATCTGATGGAACTCATTCTCCTCCGTCTCCGCCGTACCGGTCATCCCCGACAGCTTGTCGTACATGCGGAAGTAGTTCTGGATGGTGATGGTGGCCAGGGTCTGGGTCTCCCCCCGGACTTCCACGCCTTCCTTCGCCTCCACGGCCTGATGGAGTCCGTCGCTCCAGCGCCGTCCGGCCATCTGCCGGCCCGTGAACTCGTCCACGATGATCACGGAGCCGTCCTCGCCGATGATGTACTGCTCGTCCTTGTGGAAGAGGGTGTAGGCCTTCAGGAGCTGGTGGATCACGTGCATCTTCTGGCTCTTGGCGGCGTACTGCGCCTCCAGCTCCTGAATGCCGGACCGCTTCTCGTCCAGGGACAGCTCTTCGTTCTTCTCGATCTCTCCGATGGCTTCGGAAAGATCGGGGATCACGAAGGCGTCTGGATCCCCGGGCAGACAGCTCCTCGATCCCGGCGTCCGACAGGTGGACGTTGTGGCCCTTCTCGTCCATGGCGAAGAGGAGGTTCTCGTCGATCTGGTGGAGGATCTTCTCCCGCATGTAGTCCGCCTCCACCTTCTGCACCAGCTTCTGGAGCCTGGGCTCGTCGGCGAACATCTTCATCAGCTTCTTGTGCCTGGGGGTGCCCCTCTTCACCGAGAGGAGCTTCTCGCCGGCGGCGTACTCGTCCCCGTCCTCCCCCCGTTCCAGGAGCTTCTCGGCCTCCGCCACGAGCTCGTTGGCGATCCGCGTCTGCTTCCGGTAGAGATTGGCCACCATGGCCGAATACTGCTTGAACGGCGCGGAAGAGTCCTTGCCCACGGGCCCCGAGATGATCAGCGGGGTCCGGGCTTCGTCGATGAGAATGGAGTCCACTTCGTCGATGATGGCATAGTGGTGCCGTCGCTGGACCCGCTGCTCCAGGCTGTGGACCATGTTGTCCCGGAGGTAGTCGAAGCCGAACTCGTTGTTGGTTCCGTAGGTGATGTCCGCATTGTAGGCAGCCCGCCGCTCGGGCGTTCCCGGCTCGTGGAGGTCGATGACGTCCACGTCCAACCCGAGGAAATCGTAGATGACTCCCATCCACTCGGCGTCGCGCTGGGCCAGGTAGGAGTTCACCGTGACGAGGTGCGCGCCCCGGCCCGCCAGAGCGTTCAGATACAACGGCATGGTCGCCACCAGGGTCTTCCCTTCACCGGTGGCCATCTCCGCCACCTTTCCCTGGTGGAGCGCGATCCCGCCGATGAGCTGCACGTCGTAGGGGACCATGTCCCACTTCATCTTCTGACCCGTGACGACGATGTCCCGGCCGAGGTTCCGGCGGCAGGCATCCTTCACCACCGCGAAGGCCTCGGGCAGAATGTCGTCCAGGGCCTGGTCGATGGTCTCCAGGATCTGGCGCGTCGAGATCCCCGATCTCCTGGCTCAGCGCCAGGCGGTGATCCGGATCCTCGGAGCTCCGCTTCTCGTCGCGGAGGGCCTCGATTCGCGCCTCCAGCTCCCGAGTCCGGTCCTTGATCCGCGAGCTTTGAACTCTTCCGTCTTTTCCTTGAGCTCATCATCGGAGAGCGAGGTCAAATCCTCGACGGCCTGATTGATCTCCTCGACGATGGGCTGGAGCTTCTTGACTTCCCTGGCGTGCTGAGACCCCAGGATCTTCTTGATGAATGCTTTCATGAGATCGTTCGATAAAGGCGATGACGCTCGATGATTCTCTCCACCTCCCGCGGGACCAGATAGCGAATGGAGCGGCCGTCCCGGAGCCGTTTCCGGACGTCCGTGGACGACAAGTCCAACCGGGTGACCGGCACTCGGAGGAAATCCACCCGGACGCCGGACTCCACCTCCAGAGGCGTGGTCTCCTCCGGATCCACCCCCTCCCGGTCCATGGCCACCAAGGTGGCCAGAGCGCCCAGACTCTCCGGCTCCCGCCAAGTCCTGAGCTCCGCGAGCTGGTCCGCCCCCATGAGGAAGTAGAGGTCGCTTTCCGGACTCGTCCTTCGGAAATGCCGAAGCGTGTCGACGGTGAACGTGGGTCCCTCCCGACGCATCTCCACGTCGCTCACGTCCAGGAGGCCGCCCTTCCCGACGGCCGCCCGAACCATTTCGTACCTGATGGATGCGGGGGAGATCGGCTCGTCGATCTTGTGGGGGGGCAGACCCGCTACCACGAGCAGCACGCGGTCAAGAGCCAGCTCCTCCGCCGCGTCCTGTGCCGCAACCAGATGTCCCAGGTGAGGCGGGTCGAACGTTCCTCCGAACAGACCCAACCGTTCCCGGGGCACTCGTCAAAAATCCCTGAGGAGGGGGAGAATGTTCCCGGGACCAGGAACGCCGCTCTGCGTGCTCCTGGCCGGAGCCCCCTTCACCGCCTCGGTACCCTTCCCTTCCTCCGACCTGATCTCCGCGGCTGCGTTCGAATCCGGGAAATCCCTCAGGAGCCGCTGCTTGGCCTCCTCCGCTTCCGTGTCCCAATCCAACGCCGAGTAGGACTGGAAGAGCCGCAGGAGGGCCTGGGCAGCCCAGTCGTTCCTGGGGTACTTGTCCAGGAGATCGTTGAAGTAGATGATCCCCGAGTGGTAGAACTTCCGCTTGTAGTAGAAATCCCCACCGATGAAGATCTTGTGGGCAAGCTTGGACTCCATCCTGTCCCGCAAGGCGGCCGCCTCCACGGCGACGTTCGTGCCGGCGAAATCCGAGGCCGTGTTCTCGCAAGCGTTCCAGGCCTGCACGGTGTAGCTCTGGTCCCTCTGGACGTCCGGGGACTGGGCCACGTAGGACTTGCAGATCCCCAATGACGCTTCCGGCGCCAACGGGTCCCCGGGGTGGCGATCGACGATCCGGCTGAACTCCGCCACCGACGTGATGTACTCGCCCTTGTTGTAGTAGGCCCGGGCAAGGTACATGCGAGCCGCGACCATGCGGGGAAAGGTGGGGTCGGCGAAGACCAATCGCTCGAAGACGTCGATGGTCTTGTCCCAGTCCTTCTCCTCGAATTTCTGAGCTCCCAGGGCGAACAACTCATCACCGCTCATCCCCTGATAGGGAGGCGTTGACGAGCATGCCGCCGTGAGGCCGCCCACGAAGAGGGCGATGACGACTTTCGCGTTTCCCGTGAACATCCTGTTGGAGTACCCTCGAAGAGGTCCGGAGTTCGTCGTTCAGCCATGCAAGATGGCCAGACACACGGGCTTCGGGAAGCCCGGTCCCTCACCGAAGCGGCTCTCCTCCCATCCGGTCCGCCCCCTCGACGACCCCGCCGGCGCCCCTCAGGCGCCGTAGAACTCCCGGATCGCCCCCGAGACCTCGCTGAGCTGCTCCTCCGTGAGCTCCGGGAACACGGGCAGGCTCACCACTTCCCGGGTGAGCCTCTCGGTGACGGGAAGATCCCCTTCCCTCCCCCCGAGAGAGGCGAAACACTCCTGCAGGTGGAGGCCCTTCGGGTAGTACAGTCCCGTGGGGAGTCCTCGTCCCTCCAGGTGGCTCCGGAGCTCGTCTCTTCGATGCACCCGGAGCGTGTATTGGTTGTACACGTGGGCGTTTCCCGGCAGGACGCGAGGCGTCCGCACCTCCTCCACTCCCTCAAGGAGCTCGTCGAAGAGGGCCGCGTGAGCTCTCGGCGGTCGGCGGCCCAGGAATCCAGGTGGGGGAGCTTCACGCGAAGGACGGCGGCCTGGAGGGCGTGAAGCCGGGAGTTGGTCCCCACCGTCTCGTGATGGTACATCTGCCTTCCGCCGTGGACGCGCAGCTTGGCGATCTTCTCGGCAAAGGCCTCGTCGAACGTCGGTGACCAGCCCACCCTCCCCGAACCCTCCCAGGTTCTTGGTGGGGAAGAAGGAGAACGCTCCGGCGTCGCCCAGGGCCCCGGCCACGGATCCAACCTGCGGACGTGTCCGCCTTCGTCGCAGGGAGCGATGGGGTGGCCCGAGGCATCTCCTCTCACGGGTCGGCCGTCACCGACCGCTGGGCGGCGCCGATGGCCTGGGCGGCGTCCTCCAGAACGAAGGCACCCCTTCCTTCGGGCCAGCTCCCGGATCTCGGCCATGGGAGCCATCTGACCGTAGAGGTGGACCGGGACCACGCCCCGGGTCCGCTCGGTCCAGACCGCCTCCAGCGTGTCGGCAGTGACGTTGAACGTCTCCGGATCCACGTCGCAGAAGACCGGCTTGAAGCCGGCGTTCCAGACGGCCCCCGCCGTGGCGAAGAAGGTGAACGCGGGGACGAATGACCTCATCGCCCGGCTGCGGGCTCGAAGGCCTTGAGGGGAAGGAGGAGGGCATCGGTGCCACTGGCGACCCCCACAGCGAAGGGCACGCCGAGGTAGTCGGCGACCTCCTCCTCGAAGGCCTGGACCTCGGGACCCAGCACGAAGTGTTGGGAGGCCACCACGCGGCGCAGGGCCTCGTCCAGCTCGTCTTTCAGGGCTGCGTATTGAAGCTTGAGATCGAGAAATGGAACGGGCATGGGTCCGCGGGGAGTTGGCGGATGGGAGGGCGGATCGCGGGAGAATTCACCCGCCACGGCGACGAAAGATGGAATCGGTGCGCATGCCGGGGTCGGGCGGGAAACAGGATTCGGCCTACCTCGCCCGGGCGGAGGACGCCGAGGTAGCGATCGAAGCGGCCTCCGAAACGAATCTGGTCGATGCGCTCCTCGGCACGGTCCACCAGGGGCCCGGTCCCGGAGGGATCGACCACCGGGACCTGCTGGAAGGCCTCGATGGCTGCTTCGCATTCTCCCCGGTAGCCCAGGATCTCGCCCTTCTCGTAGTACCCCATGGCGAGGAGGTTCCTGGGCTCACCGATGCTGAGGAGCGTCTCCAGGTGCCGGAGGGCTTCGTCGTCGTCCCTCTCCCCCCGCCGGAGGCGGGCCAGCTGGAAGGAGCAGTTCCCCAACCGCCAATCCACCTCGCTGCGGCGCCACCGGGGAAGCCGGTCCCGGTAATCCTCGTAGTAGACCACGGCGCTCTCGCAGTCCCCCACTTCGTCGTAGGCGATGGCGGTCTCGAAGAGGATCTCGGGGACGGTGTCGGGGTCCACGGCCGAAAGGGCCTTCTGGTAGAATGGCAGGGCCCGGCCGTACTCCCCACGTCCGAGTAGTGCTGTGCCAGGGGAAGGGCGAGGTCCTCCAGGCTGATTCCCGGGCTGAACTCAGGGCCGTCTGCACGGCGGAGGCCATTCCGAACCGGTCGCCCAGACTGTCTTCCTCGCCGGGCGAGGTACACGAAATCGGCGACGGCCTGATCGGCCAGCGCGGAATCGCCTTCCACGGCCTGGCCGTAGTAGTCCCTGGCCTCGTCCACCCGCCCAGGGCCACGAAGGTGTGGGCGACCCGGGCGTACGTGGACGGATCGGTGCCACCCTGGGCCAGGGCCAGCCGGTATTCCGCCAGGGCCTCCTCGGCATCCCCCTTGGCGAACGCCTGGTCCCCCCTGGAGATGGAGCTTCCTTCTTCTCCAAGGGGCGTGCACCCTGCCAGAAGAAGGGCCACCGCCGCCATCCACACCACGGGGCTCCGAAGCGCCTTGGCGCAGGACGTCTCGAAACGGGTCATTCGCATAGGCGTGAAAACTAACGAAGTCGCGCCCAAAGTGGGACGCGACCCCATGTAAAAGCAGATATCGTGCCAGACCGAAGCAACCGAGCTCCTACCCGTTCTCTCCGAGGGAAGCCAGGTAGGCCTTGGCCCGCATGTCCCGGGGATCGTCCGATACACACCGCTCCCACTCCCGCCTCGCCCCCTCCGGGTCTCCCTGCTTGTGGAGGGCGAGCCCCAGGCGGATCCGGGCGCTGGTGAACTCCGGGTTCTTCTCCAGGATGGCATGGAGCTGCTCTTCGGCCTCCGCCCACCGCCCCATCCCCATGAGCGCCTCCGCGTACTTGGACCGGATGTCCAGGAAGCGCGCACGGACCGCCAGGGCTTTCTTGTACTGCTCCACCGCCTCCTCCGGGTGGTCCGCCACCAGGTAGAGGTCTCCCAGCTTCGCGTGGGCGATGGCGATCTTGTGGCCCACGTCGGACGGATACTCGTTCGACTCCGACCGATCCAGCTCGTCGGCCCGGCGAAGGTGCCGCCTCGCCTCCTCGAAGTGGCCCAGACCCTGGAGCACGATGGCCCGGTTCAAGTGGGCTTCGGCGTAGGTGTCCGAGATGGAGAGGGCCTCGTCGAACTCCGCCAGGGCAGCCTCGGGATCGCCCAGCATGGCGAGGCAAAGGCCCGCCTTGTTGTGCACGTCCGCAAACCCCGGAAAATGCCGGAGCACCACCTGGAAGTTCTCCAGTGCCGCCTCGTAGTCGGCCCGCTCCCAAGCGCAGATGCCCCGTTCGATGATCTTCTTCGCAGACTGATGGTCGAAGTCCGACATGGTGGCCTTTCCCGGGAGACGGGCACGGTGAACCCTCACGACGGTCCACCGGCATTACTCCAAGATTCAAAACTATGTCCTGAGCAGCGGTTGGGTCCAGAGAGGACCCGGCCCTCTGTTCAGAAGTCCGGCTCCAGTCTTCCTCCCGCATCCATTGGACGAATCGCCCGATTCCCGCCTCGAACTCCCAGCTCGGGTGGTAGCCCAGGAGCTCCCGGGCCTTGGTGATATCGGCGAAGGTCCGGGAGACGTCTCCCGGCTGGATGGGGAGATGCCTCAGGCGGGGACGGATCCCCATCTCGCCGGCCAAGGTCCGGATCATGTCCATGAGGGATACGGTGCGGCTCTCCCCCAGGTTCACGACCTGGAACCCGCCGGCGTCCTCTTCCACCCACCTCAGGGCACCCTCCAGGCCCTGGAGGATGTCGTCGATGTAGGTGTAATCCCGTTGCGACGTTCCATCCCCGAAGACCGGGATCTCCTCCCCCGCGGCCATGAGCCGAGCGAATTTCCTGATGGCCAGGTCGGGCCTCTGGCGGGGTCCGTAGACGGTGAAGAAGCGGAGGCAGATGCAGGTGATGTCGTGCAGGTGATGGTAGGAGTGGACCAGGAGCTCTCCGGCCTTCTTCGTGGCCGCGTAGGGGGAGATGGGGTGATCCACCCGGTCCTCCTCGGAGAAGGGAACCTTCTCATTGTTCCCGTAGACCGAGGAAGAGGAGGCGAACACGAACCGCCGGAGCCCCCGGATCCGCGCAAGCTCCAGGAGGCGGAGCGTCCCTGTCACGTTCACATCGTAGTAGAGGACCGGCTGGGCGATGGAAGGCCGGACACCCGCCCGGGCGGCGATGTGCACCACGGTGTCGATGGAGTCGGGGAGCCTCAGGAGAAGGTCCGGGTCGCGGATGTCGCCCCGCACAAGGGAGAACGCGTCGTGGTCCAGGGCCCGGACCAGGTTCCGTTCCTTGAGCGCGGGGTCGTAGAAGTCGTCGAAGTTGTCCAGCCCCACCACGGAGCGTCCGGAGGCGAGCAGACGCTCGGAGAGATGCGATGCGATGAAGCCGGCGGCGCCGGTGATCAAGAAGCTCATGGTCGTCTCGGATTCGGGAGGACCGCTCAGGTCAGGGTTCGGGCCTGCGCACCCTCGTCTTCCACCAGGGACCGAAAGTACGGGATGGTCTCTCGGAGTCCTTGCCTGAGACTCGTGGAGGGCTCCCACTCCAACAGGCGGCGCGCCCGGGCGATGTCGGGCTGGCGGACCTTGGGATCGTCCTGGGGCAGGGGCCGCTCCTCCAGACTCGACGCGCTCCCGGTCTCCTCCAGAATGATCTCCGCCAGCTGGCGAATCGTGAACTCCCGTGGGTTCCCCAGGTTCATGGGCTCATGGTAGGCGGAGAAGAAGAGTCGAAAGAGCCCTTCCACCTCATCCCGGACGAAGCAGAAGGACCGGGTCTGGTTCCCGCTCCCGTAGAGGGTAATGGGCTCCCCACGCAGAGCCTGGACGATGAAATTGGACACGACCCGACCGTCCGCCGCCCGCATTCTGGGGCCATAGGTGTTGAAGATCCGGGCGATCCGGGTGTCCAAGCCGTGGTAGCGGTGGTAGGCCATGGTCATGGCCTCGGCGAACCGCTTGGCCTCGTCGTAGACTCCCCGGGGACCGATGGGGTTCACGTGGCCCCAGTACTCCTCCGACTGGGGATGAATCTGCGGGTCACCGTACACCTCCGAGGTGGAGGCGAGGAGGAACCGGGCGTCGTGCGCCTTGGCCAGTCCCAGGGAGTTGTGGGTGCCCAGGCTCCCGACCTTCAGGGTCTGGATGGGAAGCTCGAGGTAGTCCACGGGACTGGCCGGAGAGGCGAAGTGGAGGACGCCGTCCACCTTCTCCGCCAGGAAGAGGGGCCTGGAGATGTCGTGCTCGATGAAGAAGAAGTCGTCCCTGCCCTCCAGGTGCTCGAGGTTCCGCCAGGATCCGGTGATGAAGTTGTCCACGCCCACCACCTGGTGGCCCGCCGCCAGGAACCGGTCCACGAGATGGGAGCCGAGGAAACCGGCGGCGCCCGTAATGAGGATGCGCATGGGTCGTCCCTATCTGCTCCTGGAAGGTTCACGGCTCTGCGCCCAATGGAGTAGTATTCGAACCCCAGCTCCGCCATCCTCTCGGGCCGATAGAGGTTCCGTCCATCGAAGAGAATTGGCGTCTTCAGCGCCGCCCTCATGCGGCTGAAGTCCGGGCTGCGGTAGGGCAGCCACTCGGTGTGGATGACGAGGGCGTCGGCGCCCGTCGAGCGCATCGTAGTTGTTCGCCAGTAGGTGACACGGTCGCCGAAGTGGCGACGCGCCTCGTCCATGGCCACCGGGTCGTGGACCGCGACGGCTCGCGCCCCGCTCCAGAAGGCCTGGAACGGTCACGAGGCTCGGGGGCCTCGCGCATGTCGTCGGTGTTGGGCTTGAACGCCAGCCCCCACACGGCGAACTGCGCCCGGAGAGCTCCTCTCCGAACCGCGCGACGACCCGTCTCAGCAAGGACGCGCTTCTGGCTCTCGTTCACGGCCTCCACGGCCTCGAGGATGGAGGCGTCGGCCCCCATGCTCCTGCATGGTGCTGCACGAGGGCCTTCACGTCCTTCGGGAAGCACGAACCGCCGTAGCCCGCGCCCGCGAAGAGGAAGGCGGAGCCGATGCGCTCGTCGGACCCGATGCCCCGGCGGACGATGTCGACGTCGGCGCCGGCGGCTTCGCAGAGCTGGGCGATGGAGTTCATGAACGAGATGCGGGTGGCCAGCATGGCGTTGGCGGCGTACTTGGTGATCTCCGCCGACGGCATGTCCATGAGGAGGATGGCGTTGCCGGTCGCGCACGAAGGGCGCGTAGAGATCCTCCAGGACCTCCCCGGCGAAGTCCGAGTCCACGCCCAGGACGACCCGGTCCGGCTTCATGAAGTCGTCGACCGCCGCGCCCTCCTTGAGGAACTCGGGGTTGGAGCAGACGTGCACGGTGAGGTCGGTGTGGGCCTCGATCTCGGCGCGGACCTGCGCCGCGGTGCCCACGGGCACCGTGCTCTTGGTGATGACGATCTTCTCGCCGTTCATGGCCTCGCCGATGGTGCGTGCCACCGCCAGCACGTGCTGGAGGTCGGCGGAGCCGTCCTCGCCGGGGGGCGTGCCCACGGCGATGAAGATGATGTCCGAGGCCCGCACCGCCTCGGGCCACGTCGGTGGTGAAGCTGAGGCGCCCGGCGGCCAGGTTGTTCTCCACCAGGGGCTCGAGGCCCGGCTCGTAGATGGGGATCTCGCCCCGGTTGAGGCGAGCGAAACCTTACGCTCGTCGATGTCCGCGCAGATGACGTCGTTGCCGGTCTCGGCCAAGACACGCCCCAGCGACGAGGCCGACGTATCCGGTGCCGATGACGGCGACTTTCATGGTCTGAATCCCGGTAAGTGGACGTTGTTTCTATCTTGTTTCGCGCTGTCGGTCCGGTCTCCGCGCCGAGGAGCCGCTCCGCACCTTACGGATCGAAATGGAGCCCTTCCCTCCGGGTGTCAACCGCCACCGTGGCCCACCGGGTCCCACCCCACCCGATCCCCCTCCCTCGGGCCCGCCTCCACCCCGTCGGCCTCCCGCGCCGCGAGCCACCGAGGATGGTTTCGGTACCACGCCACCGTCTCCGCCAGAGTATCGTCGAACCGCGCCAGGGGTTCCCACCGAAGCTCACGGCGTGCCTTGGAGAAGTCGACCCCGTAACGCCGGTCGTGTCCCGGGCGGTCCTCCACCAGCCGAATCAGCTCCCGGGGAGCTCCAAGGAGCTCCAGCGACGGCTTCGGCGACCTGGAGGTTCGTCCGCTCGGAGTCCCCCCGAAATTGTAGACCTCGCCGGGCCGACCCCGCTGCAGCGCCGCGAGGATTCCGGCGCAGAAATCCTCCACGAACATCCAGTCCCGGACGTTGAGCCCGTCACCGTATAGAGGCAGATCCCTCTCCGCCAGAGCCCTGCCGATGAGCCGGGGGATGAGCTTCTCCGGGTGCTGCCGCGGACCGTAGTTGTTGGACCCTCGAACCACCACCACATCCATGCCGTAGGTACATCCGTAGGAGAGGACCAGGTGATCCGCCGCTGCCTTCGAAGCGGCATACGGGGAGCGGGGCCGGATGGGAGACTCCTCCGTGAACCGATCGCCGGCGCTTCCGGTACTGGCAGGATCCAGCCAGGGCAGCTCACCGTATACCTCGTCGGTGGATACCTGCACGAACCGCTCGCACCCCCTGCTCCTTCGCAGCCTCCAGGAGAGCATGGGTCCCGAGAATGTTGGTGGCGAGAAAGGGCGCGGGAACCCGGATGGACCGATCCACGTGGGTCTCCGCCGCCAGGTTGAGCACCGCCTGAGCCCCCTCCGCGAGGGAGCGAGCGAGAGGCCCATCGGAGATGTCGCCCCGGACGAAGACGTGCCGGGGCGCACCCTCCACCCCCTGCAGGTTGTCCCGGTTCCCGGCGTAGGTAAGCAGATCGAGGTTCGTGATCTCCACCTCCGGAAGCTCCCGAAGCAGACGCCTCACCAGCGAGGACCCGATGAAGCCCGCCCCTCCCGTGACCAGGAGCCTCATGGTGAGTGCCCGCGGGTGGATGTCTCCTCCTGGCTCATGGCTCCAGCCATCCCTCTCTGAACTCCCGGAGCAACCCCGCCCCACCCGCCAGGAAGTTCGGAAGCTTCGTCTCCGGTTGGTTGAACCTGGGAGACGTGCCGTCGGCGTGAAGGACCTCACCCCCCGACGCCTTCACCAGGGCGGCGCCGGCGGCGACATCCCATTCATGCTTGGGTACGAGGGTCCAGGTGGCGTCGGCGAGCCCCACGGCCACCTGGGCGAGCTTGTAGGCCACGGAACCGCAGGGCCGAACCTCGAAGGGGGCCTGGGCGTAGCGGTCCCACTCTCCGCGTTTCCACTCGGAACGGGAGGCCAGGACCACGGCCCCGGCCAAGGACTCGCGGCCCGTACACTCCCGTGGCTCCCCGTTCAGCGTCACCCCCGTCTCTACCGAGCCCACTACCGTCATGCCCCGGGAGGGGACATGGATTCCGCCCGCAACGGGCTCTCCACCCTCCACGAGACCCACGGAGATGCACCACTCGGGGATCCCGTCCACGAACTCCCGGGTCCCGTCCAGGGGATCCACGATCCAGACCCGCCCGTATTCGAGGCGCTCCGGACTGTCGGCGGTCTCCTCCGACAACCAGCCCTCCCCCTCCTGCGGAAGAAGCCGACGAAGAACCTCGTTGACGGCCAGGTCCGCGGCCGTCACGGGATCCCCCCGGCCACTCTTCTCGTCGAACGCCACATCCCCGGGAGTGAAGGGGCGTAAGGCTCGGGCCGCGGCTTCAAGAGCGCTTCGGATACGGCTCAGATCATCCTTCCGGGACATGGACCCGTCTCATAGTGGGAGGGGAAGCAGGAAGGCGGGAAGCCCTTCACTTCTCCGCCGGACCGATGTAGCCCTCTCTCTCCAGGAAGAGGTACACCTGCTGGCCGGCCTCCTCGGGTGTGATATCGGAGGTGTCCAGGACGACGTCGGCGTCGTCGGGTACCTCGTATGGATCCGAGACACCTGTGAAACCCCGGATGATCCCGGCCCGGGCCTTGGCGTAGAGCCCCTTTCGGTCCCGGGACTCGCACACTTCCAGAGGCGTGCTGAGGTATACCAGGACGTATCCCCCGTGGCTGCTGATGAGCTCCCGGTTCTGCCTGCGCACGTGGGCATAGGGGGCGATGGGAGCGCAAAGGGCAATCCCTCCGCCCTTGGTGATCTCCGACGCCACGAATCCGATGCGCTGGATGTTGAGGTCCCGGTGCTCCCGGCTGAAGCCGAGCTCGCTGGAGAGGTTCTTGCGAACGATGTCCCCATCCAGGAGAGTCACCGAGCGGCCCCCGGCCTCCAGGAGCTTGGTGCGGAGCACGTTGGCGACCGTGGACTTCCCCGAGCCGGAGAGACCGGTGAAGAAGACCGTGAAGCCGCGCTTGGACCGGGGCGGATGGCGCCGCCTCAGCTCCGTTGCCACCTCCGGAAAGGTGAACCAGTCGGGAATCTCCCGGCCATCGTCCAGGCGGGCTTTCAGGTCCGACGCGGAGAGGGACCAGGTCGTGACGCCTTCGGGCATCTCGTCCACGGGGAGGTGCTCGTCCCGGTCCTTCACGTAGACGAGCATCCGGAATGGGAGGATCGTGACCCCGAGCTCCTGCTCGTACCGCCCCACGACCTCCTGGGCTTCGTACAGGCCATAGAAGGGTTCACCCTTCGAGTCTACCCCGGGGCTACCGTGATCCTGGCCGACGATGAGGTGGCTGCACCCGTAGTTCCTGCGGATGATCGCGTGCCAGACGGCTTCCCGGGGTCCGGCGAGCCTGGGAGCCATGTCCAGCAACGAGAGCTTGGCGGTGAACTGGGGATAGCGGGAGAGCACCGCTTCATAGCAACGGACTCGCGTGTAGTGATCCAGGTCCCCGGACTGGGTCATCCGCACCACGGGGTGGACCAGGATGTTGGCCTGGGCTGCCCTCGCGGCCCGGAGGGTCAGCTCCACCTGGGCTCGGTGCATGGGGCTTCGGGTGTGGAACCCCACCACCTGCCTCCATCCAAGGCGGATGAACGCCTCCCGGAGCTGACGTGGCGTCAAGCGGTACTGCTTGAAATCGTAGTGGATCGGGAGGCGAATCCCCTTGAGCTCCCCTCCCAGGTAGACCGGGTGGGAGCCGTCGAGGAGATGCGCCACGCCCGGGTGTTCCCTGCTGGAGCAGTCGAAGGCCTTCTCCGCCTCCAACCCACGATCCGGCTCCCAGATGTCCCCCACCGTCAGGGCCGCCAGGAGAACGCCCTCCGGGTCCCTCAGTGCCAGGGGCTGTCCGGGGGTGAGGCACTCGGCCACGGAGGAGCGAACGTCCAGGGTGATGGGAATGGGCCAGAGGGTGCCGTCCGCGAGGCGCATCTCGTCCAGGACGCGCTCATAGTCCCGCCGGCCCATGAACCCGGTGAGGGGACTGAAACCCCCGTTCAGGAGGAGCTCCAGGTCCCTCATCTGCCGGTCGGTCAGGTCCCAGGAGACCCAGTCACGGGAAGCCTCCGTCAGCTCGGCCGCCTCGGAGGGACCGACCAGGAGCTCCTTCAGCTCGCCCCCGTGGGGCGGAATCAGGTGATTTGCCACGTAAAGGCGTCCTCGCTGATGAGAGTGGCCGGACCGGGGGTCTCTCCTCCCACAAAGCTACGACTCGCTCGAGCCACCTCCAAACCAGGGGGAGTCCTCGAAGGCCCACGAAAAGGAGCCGCCGGCCTGCTGGCCGGCGGCTCCCGAAAGCCCGAGGATCTCCGGCTCACCTACTCTCCCGTCGCCTCCACCCTTCTCGGCTGGGCCGGGGCCTTCTTCACTCGGCCACTCTTGATGCAGTTGGTGCACACCCTCACGCGACGGCGATTGCCCTCGTCATCCTGGATCTTCACGGATTGGAGGTTCGGCAACCAGCGACGCCGGGTCTTGTTGTGCGCGTGGCTCACGTTGTTCCCCGTCGCGGGGCCCTTGCCACACACGTAACACACTCTGGCCATGGCTCTATTCCTCACACTTCCTTGTCATCTCGTCGTCCCCTCCGGACCCTGTGGGTTCCGTGGACCCGCCCCCGGTCCGTGGACGCGCGTCATTGTCCTCCGGAGGACTCCCCCTCGGAGGATCCCGAGGGCCCCGCGGGTGTGTTGGGCCTGAGCGCCCTCGCCTCCATGAAGGGTGACCCCACGAAGTACTCGGCCACCATCCGGTCCCCCTCGTTGGCGAACGCGCCCATGGACATCCCAGGCAGCGAGGACCGAGTCGGTCATGGTCTGGACGGAGCCGACGACGTTGAGGGGCTGGCCCAGTGGGACCTTGGTGCTGTCATTGACCAGAGCCGGCGCCAGCTTCACCAGGAACGGGGATGCGTCCGGCCCGATCCAGAACGCCTGCGGATCCCAGAGTGCTGGTGGCCTGGGCGTCGGTGAGCTCCACGACCTGGCCAATCCACTGGTCGGGACCCTGGAGAAAGTCGGAAACGTTCAGAATGGCCGAGGCTCCCGACTCTGTCTCCCCTGCCTCCTCCGCCACCGCCACTTCCGTCGGCTGGGCGGTGACGTTGAGCCAGTAGAGGAAACCTCCCACGGCGAGAAACGCAACAACCATCAAGGGGAGCGAGAGTCGGTCGGCAAACCCTCTTCGGGATCCGAAAGTGGCCATGATCCGTGCCCTTTCCTTTTATTCAGAGGCCTTTTGCACCAACTCGATAAGGGCCATTTCTGCCGCGTCGCCCCGTCGCGTGCCAAGCTTCAGGATCCGGGTATATCCACCCGGGCGCTCAGCAAACCGGGGGCCGAGGTCGTCAAAGAGCTTTCCCAGAACCTCTCGGTCCGGAATCTTCCTGGCCACCAATCGCCTGGCATGCAGATCCCCCGCTTCGCCAGCGTAATCAGTCGCTCCGCGAAGGGGCGAAGCTCCTTTGCCTTGGCCGTCGTTGTCTCGATCCGCTCATGGCGGAAGAGCGACGTGGCCATGTTCCGAAGAACCGCCTTCCTGTGGGCGGCGGTCCGATTCAGCTTCCGGCCCTTTTTCCGATGTCGCATCGGTCGCGTCCTAACCTAGGGCTTGGGTGTTACGTCTGCCTAGAGCGAGATTCTACTCTTCACCGCTCTCTGCGGCCTCTGCAGCTTCCTCCTCAACGAAGAAGAGCTGGCCATCGTCTCCTTCTTCCAGCTTCATCCCGAAACGAAGATCCGTGCTCGTCCAGGAAGTCGGCGATCTCCTTCAGGGATTTCTTTCCGAAGTTCTCGATCCCGAGCATCTGTTCTTCGGTCGTTGGACCAGGTCGCCCAGGGTCTGGATGTCCTCCTTCTGGAGCGAGTTCCGAGAGCGAACCGAAAGTTCGGCCAGATCCTCGATGGGACGGTGAACAGGTCCTGCAGCCGCTCCGGAACCGGCATGGCTCCCGGAGGGGCGACCTGGGGAATCCCACCCTCGCCGAAGTAGAGCATGTACTCCAGGTGCTTCCGCACCAGCTCCGCTGAGTACCTGGACCGCGGCCTCCGGGATCCATGGAACCGTCAGTCTGTACGTAGAGCGTCAGGCGGTCGAAGTCGGTCCGCTGATCCGACCCGGGTCTCCTGAACGGTGAAGTTCGCCCTCCGGACCGGATTGTAGATGGAATCGATCCGGACCAGGTCCACCGGCGAACCCCGTGGAAGCTCGTGTTGGTCCGCCAGAACGAAGCCCGCGACCCTTGTTCACAAGGAGCTCGATATTGAGCTCCCGGTTCTCCTCCAGCTGAGGATGTGGTGGTCCGGGTCAAGGACCTGGACGGAGGGCGGCGCGTTGATCATGGACGCGGTCACCGGTCCGGCCTTCTTCACCGGGATGTCGAGCGTGGCTTCTTCCACGTCGTCGTCAACCTTGACCACCAGGGACTTGAGATTCTGAATCACCTGATGGACGTCCTCGACGACCCCCGGAATGGTCTGGTGCTCGTGCACCACCCCATCGATCCGGAAGGCCCAGACCGCAGCGCCCCTCAGGCCCGACAGCAGGACTCGCCGCACCGGAGTTCCCAAGGTGTATCCGAATCCCCTCTCCAGGGGTTCGATGATGAACTGGCCGGACCTCCCGTCCTCTGAAAGCTCAGCGATTTCCACCCGCTCAGGAAGCACCAGTCCAGTCAGATCTAACTCCACCGTATCCTCCGTGCCTATTGGGGCGACAGCATGCGACAAGTGCTCTGGAAACAGCGCCCGGCGACCACGCCGGAGCCGTTCCCGGATCAAGGGGTTTACTTGGAGTAGAGCTCGACGATGAGCTGCTCCTGGACCGCCAGCGGGATTTCGTGCCGCGTGGGTGTCCTCACCACTCGACCCACCCGGTTTTTCTGATCCAGGGCCAACCACTCCAGAAGCTCAGGACGGGTCCGGGATACCAGGCTCTCCTCGATGAGATCCCAGACTGCCGGGATTTTGCCTTCACGGCCACCTCGTCCCCGGGCGAAACCTGGTAGCTCGGGACATCCACGACCCGTCCGTTGACCTCCACGTGCCGGTGCCGAGACCAACTGTCGCGCGGCCGCCCGACTGGCGGCGAAACCCATGCGGAAGACGATGTTGTCCAGGCGGGATTCCAGGGAAACGATGAGGTTCTCACCGGTGATCCCCGATCTGCACCGCCGCCCTCTCGAATAGGTTCCGGAACTGCTTCTCGCCCGAGACCATAGATCCGCTTGACCTTCTGCTTCTCCCGAAGCTGGACGGCGTAATCCGATTGCTTCCGCCGCCTGGCCTGGGCCGGGCCGTGATGTCCCGGCGGGTAGGCCCGCCGCTCCACGGGGCACTTCTCCGTGTAGCACTTGATGCCCTTCAAGAAGAGCTTCTGCCCCTCCCGACTGCAAAGCTTGCAAACAGGTCCGTTGTAACGTGCCATCCCGTTCGCTCGTTCCTCTCTAAACCTTGGCGATGCAGGCCTGGCCGGCGATCTCTCTTCTCGTGGTCCTCAGACCCGGCGCTTCTTCGGTGCCGGCAACCGTTGTGGGGCAACGGCGTCACATCCTGAATCGACTTGATGTGAAGTCCCGCCGCAGCCAGGGCCTGGATCGCCGACTCGCGACCGGAGCCCGGTCCCTGGACCCGAACACTCACACGTTTCACACCCAGGGCCACAGCCTCCCGCCCGCATTGCTCCGCCGCCACCGTGGCCGCGAAGGGAGTGGACTTCTTGGACCCCTTGAAGCCCGCCTTTCCTGCGCTGGCCCAGGTGACGTACGTTCCCCGACGTGTCTGCAATGGTGATGAGGGTGTTGTTGAACGTCGCCTTGATGTGAGCGACTCCCTCCGCCTCCACCACTTTCTTGGTGCGCTTCGTTCGAACCTGCTTCGGCTTCGCCACGCTTCGCCTGCCTTCGTCCGCTTCTCTCGGTCCTTGGAAAACGGAAAACGAGGACGGGGAAGGCAGCCTTCCGGCTCCGGCCCCGCCCCCGAGATCACTCTATTTCTTGGGGGCCTTCTTCTTCCCGGCGATGGGCCGGCGTGGACCCCTTGTGCGTCCGCGCGTTGGTGTGGGTCCGCTGCCCACGGACCGGCAAGCCCCCGACGGTGCCGGAGTCCCCGATAGCACCCGATGTCCATGAGCCGCTTGATGTTCATGGACACCTCGGTCCGAAGAGAACCCTCCACCTTGTAGTTCCCCTCGATCTGCCTTCGAGGAGATTGATCTCCTCGTCGCTCAGATCCTGGGTCCGGCGATCGGGATCCACCCCGCATGCCTCCACGATCTCGCACGGCCCGCGTACGGCCGATCCCGTAGATATAGGTCAGGGCGACCTCGATTCGCTTGCCTCGTGGCAGATCAACACCCGCAATACGTGCCATCAGATCGTCTCAACCGTTTCTCAATGCCTGATACCGGCGCCCTCGCACACCGGAGCCAAATCGCGGGTCAACCCTGCCGTTGCTTGTGGCGGGGATTCCGCTTGCAGATGACCCGGACCACCCCACGGCGGCGGATCACCTTGCAGTGCTCGCAGATCGGCTTGACACTCGCTCGTACCTTCATGGGATACACCCCGGTTCGTTAATTACAGAGCATAGAAGTATAACCGAATCGCTAGAGACCTCTCAAGGCATTTCAGAGCGGCGATTCCCATGTCGCTCTTTCAGGCCTCTTTGAACCCTGATTCCAGCAGGCGTAGATCACCCCACCGGGTTGACCGCCGGACCCCGGCAGCACCCGGTACTTCCGCGGGGACAGTGCCCGGTAAGCACCCGGGGCCCGTTCTCGGCTCACGGCGATGGTATGCTCGAAGTGCGCCGACCGAGTCCGGTCCGCCGTAACCACCGTCCAGCGGTCGCCCAAGGTCCGGATCTGGTCCGTTCCCTCGCTGAGCATGGGCTCGATGGCCAGGACCATGCCTTCCATGAGGGGGGGGCCGTGGCCCGGGCGGCCCACGTTCGGGACCTGGGGCTCCTCGTGGACCTCCCTGCCCAGGCCGTGGCCCACCAGGTCCCGGATGATCCCGTATCCCGTGCCCTCCACCCTCTTCATGACGGCCGCCCCGATGTCGCCCACGTGGTTTCCCACAACGGCGGCTTCCAGCGCCATGTACAGCGACTCCTCCGTCACCCGGAGGAGCTTCCTGGGCCGCCTCGTCCGCCTCCCCCACCGGGAAGGTCCACGCCGAGTCGGAGCACCACCCGTCCAGCCGGACCCCAACGTCGATGGAGAGGATGTCCCCCTCCTTCAGCTCGGCGGGACCGACTCGGGATCCCGTGCACCACTTCGTCGTTCACCGAAGTGCAGACACTGCCAGGAAAGCCGTATAGACCCTTGAACGCCGGCACCGCTCCCTCATGGGAGCGGATGAAATCGTCGGCGAACCGGTCCAGGTCCCAGGTGGTGACCTCCGGCCGGATCATGGGCTCGATCTGGCGGAAGAGATCGGCGATGATGGCTCCACCCCGGGCGATGGGCTCGATCTCTCGCTCGGTCTTGAGCTGGATCACCGGGACACCGTCCTCGCCGGACATGCTCCGGTCCGGAAGGGAGATCGCGCCCCGGCGACGGCCCCTAGAGGGCCTCCCGAATCCCGCTCCTGGATCTCCTCCACGGACCCCTCGCCCGGGATCCTCGCCATGACGCCGTCCCGCTCCTCGTAGAACCGGATGAGGGGCTCGGTCTGGTCCGGTACACATGCAGGCGGTTTTTACCGTCTCCGGGTTGTCGTCAGGCCGGTGCACCAGCTCCGACCCGCACTTGTCGCAGATTCCCTCCCGGGCCGGCGGATTCATGTAGACGTTGAACACCGCTTCCACACTCCGGGCAGCTTCGGCGCCCGGCGATCCGCTTCACCAGCACCTCGTCGTCCGCCTCCAGCACCACGACCCGGTCCACGCTTCCGATCTCAGATCTCACAGGGCGCGTTCAGGGCCTCGGCCTGCGGCACGGTCCTCGGGAAAGCCGTCGAACACCACGCCCTTGCCCCTCCGGGAAGTCCGCCAGCGTGTCTTTCACCATGGCGACGATGAGGGCATCGGGCACCAGCTCCCCCGCGTCCATGTACTTCTGGGCTTCCTGGCCCAGAGGCGTCCCTTCCTTGCGATGCGCCCGGAGGATGTCCCCGGTGGCCATGTGCTTCCAGTCCTTCCCTTCCGCCAAAAGAACCCCCTGGGTGCCTTTTCCGACTCCAGGGGGACCCAAGAGAATCACGTTCATGCCGCCCTCCTGACGGTTGTGCCGGCGCGGCCCAAGGCGGTGAGGAATGGTCGGCCACCCAATGCCCCGGGCCTTCACCCACGGCGGGCAGTGCCGGCAGCTGGAGTTACATGTAACGCCCTCTGCCCCGCATCTTCACCCGGCCCTTCTTCATGAATCCGTCGTAGTGGCGAAGCAGCAGGTGCTGCTGGGCTTGCTGGACCGTGTCCAGCGCCACACCGACGACGATGAGAAGGCCCGTTCCTCCGAAAAAGAAGGTCTGAATGTTGAAGACGCCGGAAGATCCAGAAGGGCAGCAGCGCGATGAGCGCCAGGTAAACGGCTCCCGGCAGACGTCACCCGGGTGAGAACCCGGTCGATATACTCGGCGGTCCGGGCCCCCGGCTTCACACCCGGAATGAAGCCCCCCTGCTTCTTCAGGTTCTCCGCCAGATCCACGGGGTTGAAGATGATGGCGGTGTAGAAGTACGTGAAGAAGACGATCAGAATCCCATACGTGAGGTAGTAGACCGGAGTCCGGGGCTGGAACAGATCCCCGAGCGTCCGCAGGAATCCCGTGTTCCCGGTGAAAGCCGCGAGGGTTCCGGGCACGACGATGAAGGCCTGGGCGAAAATGATGGGCATCACCCCGGCCGAGTTGATCCGGAGGGGGATGAAGCTCTTCTGGCCTTCCTGGATTCGTCCCCGTCCCACCACCTTCCTGGGGATCTGCACCGGGACCTTCCGCGCGCCCATGGTCATGGCCACGACCCCGGCGGTGACCCCGATGAGCACGGCCAGGAGGGCGACCAGGGCGATGAGGCCGATCTCACCCAGCATCAGGGCTTCCCAGGTCCGGGCCACAGCCGCCGGGAAGCCTTCCACGATTCCGAAGAAGATCAGGAGGCTCATGCCGTTCCCGATCCCCTGCTCGGTGATCTGCTCACCCAGCCACATGATGAACACGGCGCCCACGGTCAGGGCGATGACCGTGGTGAACACGAAGCCGAAGCCCGGGTCCCGAACGGCCCCGGATGCTGCCCAGGAAGACCGAGTACCCGTAGGCCTGGACCATGCTCAGGCCGACCGTGGTGTAGCGGGTCCACTGGGTGATCTTCTTCTGTCCCTCGTCACCCTCCTTCTGGAGCTTCTCGATGGTGGGGAAGACGGCGGCCAGGAGCTGGAACATGATGGAGGCGGAGATGTAGGGCATGATCCCCAGGGCGAAAACCGTCGCCCGGGAGAGCCCCCCGCCCACGAACATGTCGTAGATCCCCAGGAAGGTGCCCTGGAGCTGCCCGAACTGCTCCCTGCAGGATCCCCACATCGAGACCGGGAACCGTGATGTGCGCTCCCACCCTGTAGATGAGGAGAATCAGGAGGGTGAAGAGGATCTTCTCTTTGAGCTCCGGCACTCGCCAGAGATTGGGAATGGGATTGGCCATGTTCGCCCCGCTCAGGCGGTCTCGTCCTCGACCTCGGACGCCTCGGCCCCCGACGGGGCAGACGCCTCATCACTCTCCGCAACAGGGGGCGGACCCGAGCGGCACTCTCGCCGGACTCGGACGCAACCCCGGGGGCGAGCACCGTAACGCTCCCCCCGGCCCCCTCGATCTTCTTCCGGGCACTTCCGCTGAAGGCGTGGGCCGAGATGTCGTAGGCCCCCTCCAGCTCCCCCATCCCCAGGAGCTTCACCGGCTGACGCAGGGTCCCGATGAGGCCATGATCCCTGAGGGTCTCAGGGGTCACCGCCCCGGGCTCGATCCGACTCAGGTCCCGGACGTTGACGACCTGGTACTCCACCCGGTTGATATTCTTGAAGCCCCGCTTTGGAAGGCGGCGCTGGAGGGGCATCTGGCCACCCTCGAACCAGGCGGGGACCGTACCGCCGGCACGGGAGCCTTGTCCCTTGTGGCCTCGTCCGGAGGTCTTTCCGTTTCCGGACCCCGGCCCCCGTCCGACGCGCTTGCGGTCGCGATGGGAGCCCGGAGTGGGGCTCAGATCATGCAGCTCGGGCATTCGATGGCTTCCTTGCTCTTCAGTCTTCGACTTCCATGACCTCCACCAGGTGGGCGACCTGATCGATCATCCCCCGGATGGCAGGCGTGTCGTTGTGGATCACGGTCTGCTGGTGCCGCTTGATGCCCAGGGCCTCGAGCGTCCTACGGTGTTTCGTGGGACGACCAATCCCACTGCGAACCTGCTTGATGGCGATCTTCTTCATCCTCGCCGTCTCCTTCTCAGCCACGGCGCACCCCCAATGCCTCCACGGGAATGCCCCGTTCCTGGGCCACCTGCTCCGCCGTGACCATGTTCTTGAGCCCGTTCACGGTCGCTCTCACCACATTGATGGGGTTGTTGGTGCCCAGACTCTTGGTCAGCACGTCCCGAATGCCCGCCGCTTCCAGGACCGCCCGCACGGGCCCCCCGGCAATGACCCCCGTCCCCGGCCCCGCGGGACGAAGGAGCACACGGCCCGCGCCCCACTCCCCCACGATGTCGTGGGGAAGGGTTCCGTTCTGAACGGGCACGCGGAAGGTCTCCTTCTTGGCTCGCTCGAAGGCCTTTCGAATCGCCTCGGAGACCTCGTTCGCCTTGGCCAGGCCGATGCCGACCTGCCCTGCCTGATCTCCGACAGCCACCAAGGCCGTGAAGGAGAACCGACGGCCTCCCTTCACGACTTTCGCCACCCGGTTGATGTGGATGACGTTCTCGACCATGTCGGACTCGCGACCACGGCTCTGCTTCTTTTCCCGTTCCCTGGCCATCAGAACTCCAATCCTCCCTCCCGGGCGCCCTCAGCAAAGGCCTTGACCCGGCCATGGTATTTGTAGCCGCCGCGATCGAAGACCACCCTCTCCACTCCGGCCTCCTTGGCTTTCTTTGCCAGGAGCTTGCCGGCTTCCTTGGCGACTTCCACCCGGGGGTTCCGGGATTTGGCGCTGAAGCCCTTCAGCTCCTGGGTGAGGGTGCTTACCCCCACCAGCGTCCGGGAGGTGTCGTCGTCCACCAACTGCCCCTCGATGTTCCGGAGCGACCGGAACACCACCAGCCGGGGCCGATCCGCCGATCCCTGGATCTTCTTCCGGATCCGCGGTGGCGCTTGGTCCGCTGGACCGTCCGGCCACTCTTCCTGTTACCGATCTTCGCCATGGATTATGCCCCTGCCGTCTTTCCGGCCTTCCGACGGACCTGCTCACCCTGGTACCGGATGCCCTTCCCCTTGTAGGGCTCGGGCGGCCGGAATCCACGGATCTCCGCCGCGGCCTGTCCCACGCTCTGCTTGTCGGCACCCGAAACCACGATGGTGGTCGGGTTCGGACATGCGAGGGTCACCCCCTCGGGAGCGGGATAGTCGATGGGGTGGGAGTACCCCACCTGGATCTTGAGCCCGTTGCCGGAGGGCTCCGCCCGATAACCCACCCCCACGATCTCCAGGGTCTTGGTGAACCCTTCGCCCACCCCGTGGACCATGTTGGCCACCAGGGAGCGGGTCAGACCGTGGAGCGCCTTGTGGCGAGGCTGGTCCGTGGGCCGGTGAACCGTCACCGTGCTCTCGTCCACCTTCACCTCGATCTCGGGGTGAACCTCCATGGAGAGGTTCCCCTTGGGTCCTTTGGCCGAGAAGGTCCTCCCCGCGAGGGCGACTTCCACCCCCTTGGGGACCTCCACCGGCATCTTTCCAATCCGCGACATGGTCCCTGTCTGCTTTTCGGTTTACCAGACCAGGGCCATGAGCTCCCCACCGACCCCTTGCTGGCGGGCCGTCCGGTCGGAGAGCACACCCTGGGAGGTGGAGAGAATGGCCATCCCCAGGCCGTTCCGGACCCGGGGAATCTCGTCAACGCCTACGTAGTGCCTGCGGCCCGGCCTGAGACACCCGCTCCAGGTGCCGGATTACCGGTGTGCCGTCGGCATATTTCAGATAGATGCGAAGCAGCCCGTGGGCGCCGTCGTCCAGGACCTTGAAGTCGAAGACGAAGGCGTTCTCCTTCAGAGAGCCGGGCAATCTCGACCTTCAGTTTCGAAACCGGCATGTCCACCCAGCGGTGACCGGCGATGCCCGCGTTCCGGACCCGGGTGAGCATGTCCGCGATGGGATCCGTCATCATTTCCGTTTCGATCCTTTTACCAGCTGGACTTCCGCACGCCCGGGATCTCGCCCCGGAGAGACATTTCCCGAAAGCAGATCCGGCAGATTCCGAACTTCCGCAGGAAGCCACGGGGCCGACCGCAACGAGAACAGCGGTTCCGGACCCGCACGCCGAACTTCGGCTTGCGTTTGGTCTTCTCAATGAGGGCTTTCCTCGCCATCTAATCCTCTACTCTTGGTTGGGGCTAGGCCGCCGGCATCCCGATTTGGACCGGCTGCTCCCCTCGGAATGGGAATCCCATCTCCCGCAGGAGGGCGTAGGCCTCGTCGTCTTTGTTCGTGGAGGTCACCACGGTGATGTCCATGCCGTGGACCTTCTGGACCCGGTCGTAGTTGATCTCCGGGAAGATGATCTGCTCCTTCACCCCCAGGGTGTAGTTCCCCCGCCCGTCGAAAGAACGGGTGGGGAGGCCCCGGAAGTCCCGGACCCGGGGAATCGAAGCAGCTCACCAGGCGATCCAGGAACTCGTACATCCGCTGCTGGCGAAGGGTCACGCTCACCCCCACCGGCATCCCCTCCCGAAGGGAGAAGTTCGAGATGGACTTCCTGGCCCGGTTGATGACCGGCCTCTGCCCGGTGATGATGGACAGCTCTTCGACGACGCTGTCCAGGAGCTTCTGGTCCTTGGGCGCCTCCCCGACCCCCACGTTCACCACGACCTTCTCGATCATGGGGATCTGGTGGGGGTTCGAGAACCCGAACTGCTCCTTCAGTGCCGGTCGGACGTGGTCCCGGTAGTGCCGGAGGAGCCTGGGTTCCCTCTTCTCGGCCATGGGCTTGGGTCCTTGCTTCTCGGCCTTCGCCGACGAATCCTTCTTCTTTGCCATCGCTGTGCCGTTCCTCTTACGGCTTGGGAATCGGATTGCCGCTCTTGGTGGAGATCCGTTCCTTGGTTCCATCCGCTTCCATCCGCACCCGGGTCCGGCTGGCCTCCCCGCTGGCGGGATCGACCAACATGACGTTGGAGATGTGGATGGGCGCCTCGAAGGTGATGATCCCGCCCTCCGGATTGTCCTGGGTAGGGCGCTCATGCCTCTTCCGCATGTTCACGCCCTCCACCACGACCCGGTCCTTCTCGGGAATCACCCGGAGAACCGTGCCTTCCGCATCCCGGAAGTTGCCTCGGATGACCTTCGACCCGATCACCCTTCACGATCCTCTGCTTTTCCCCGGAAGCCCGGGGCTTTGTGTCTTTCTTCCGGCCATCAGAGCACCTCCGGAGCCAGAGAGACGATCCTCATGTACTTCTTCTCCCGAAGCTCCCGTCCCACGGGCCCGAAGATGCGGGTGCCCCTGGGCTCCCCCTGGGGAGTGATGAGGACGGCGGCATTGTCGTCGAAACGGATGTACGTCCCGTCTCTCGCGCCGCATCTCCTTGCTGGTGCGGACCACTACCGCACGGACCACGTCCCCCTTCTTCACCGGGGCGTTGGGAATGGCATCCTTCACGGTCGCCACCACCACGTCCCCAACCCGGGCATATCGCCGGCGGGATCCACCCAGGACCCGGATCACCAGGGCCTTCTTCGCTCCGGTGTTGTCGGCGATCCTGACGAACCGATTCCTGCTGAATCATCGCTCTGAACTCCGATCCTTCGGTCCGCCGCTATTCCGGACCGCTCGATCAGTTCGGCGACCCGCCACCGCTTCATCTTCGAGAGGGGGCGGGTCTCCACAATTCGCACTTTGTCACCCACTCGGTACTCGTTGTTCTCGTCGTGGGCGTGATACTTCTTCGTTTTGGCCGACCTGCTTCCCGTAGAGGGGATGGGCGAAACCGCCGCTCCACCTGCACGGTCACGGTCTTGTCGGCCCTGTCACTTACGACAACGCCGATCCGCGTCTTCCGGCGATTCCGCTCCGTCCTGCTCCCGGGGGGTCTCGTTCTCGGTCTCAGCCATGTTCCACGCCACTAGCTCTTCTGGGCGAGCTCGCGCTCGCGAAGGATCGTGTTCATCCGGGCGATGTCCCGGCGGATCTCCGTTAGGATCTTCGGATTTTCGAGCTGCATGGTGGCGCTCCGGAACCGAAGGCGAAACTGCTCCTCCTTCAGTTCCGAGAATGCGCTCCTGGATCTCGTCGTCCGTCATGCTCCCGAATGTCCTGAGGCTTCATCGTCCTCGCTCTCCTAGCCCAGCTGGCTCTCCCGCAGCGACGAAGCGGGTCTTGATGGGAAGCTTCGCCGCGGCCAGCTCCATGGCCCGGTGGGCCACGCTCTCGCGACACGCCCTCCAGCTCGAACATGATTCGGCCGGGCTTCACCACGGCCACCCAGCCCTCGGGGTTCCCCTTGCCCTTCCCCATGCGGGTCTCGGCGGGCTTCTGCGGTGATGGGCTTGTCGGGGAAGATCCGGATCCAGACCTTCCCGCCTCGCTTGATGTGCCGGGTCATGGCCACACGAGCCGCTTCGATCTGGCGGTTCGAGATCCAGGCGGCCTCCTGGGCCTGGAGCCCATACTCCCCGAAGGCCACAGTGTTACCCCGGGTGGCCTTCCCTCGCATCTTGCCCTTGTGCGTCTTTCGGTGTTTGACCCGTTTCGGCGCTAGCATCTTCTATCGGTCCCTGCTCGTGGTTCTCGGGGATCGAGGCCGTGGCCCCGACGCCCTCTCTGATTTCCGGGAAACACTACTTCGCTCCACCGGCGGAATACGTCCGGCCGGAGCGGTCCTCGATGACTTCACCCTTGAAGATCCAGCACTTCACACCCACGGTCCCGTAGGTCGTAATGGCCGGAAGCGAGGCGTAGTCGATGTCGGCTCGGAGGGTATGGAGGGGAACACGCCCTTCATGGTAGCCCTCAGTCCGGGCGATTTCAGCACCGCCCAGACGTCCGGCGCACTGGATCTTGATGCCCTCGGCCCCGGTCCTGATGGCCGACTGAACGGCCCGTTTCATGGCCCGCCGGAAGGAGATCCGCTGCCGGATCTGGTGAGCGACGTTCTCGGCAACCAGACGGGCGTCGATCTCGGGCCGCTTGATCTCCTCCACGTTCACGCTCACCTCCGACTTGGTGAGGACCGACAGCTCATCCCGAAGCTTGTCTACCTCGGCGCCCCGCTTTCCGATGACGACACCGGGTCGGGCGGTGTGGAGGGTGACCACGATCTTCGAAGGCTTGCGATCGATCTCCACCTTCGCCAGGGCCGCGTGGTTCAGCCGGCGATGAAGGTACTTGCGGATCGTCTCGTCTTCTTCGAGAAGCCGGGGAAAGTCCCGCTCGGCGTACCAGCGGGACTTCCAGTCTTTCACGATTCCCAGGCGGAATCCGTGGGGGTGCGTCTTCTGTCCCATCCAGCGTTACTCCTTGGTATCCACGATCACGGTGATGTGGCTCGTGCGCTTCCGAATCGGCGATGGCCCGCCCCATGGCGGCGGCCCTCCAGCGGCGAAGGGTGGGCCCCTCGTCCACGTAGGCTTCCCGGACGTGGAGGGTGTCCACGATCCAGCACGTCCCCTCCTTCCTGGGCCTTGAACTGGGCGTTGGCCACGGCGGAACGGAGGGTCTTGGATACCGGATCGGCTGCAGCCTTCTTGGAGAACTGAAGAATGGCGTACGCTTCGTTCACCGAGCGGCCTCGAATCTGATCCACCACGAGGCGGACCTTCCGGGCGCTCATGCTTATCTGCTTGGCAATGGCCTTGGCTTCCATCGTCGCCTCTCCGAACCCCGTCTACTCGGACCTTGGACCGCTTGTCGGCCAGCTTCCCGCCGTGGCCCCTGAAGAGGCGTCGTGGGAGCGAACTCGCCGAGCTTGTGGCCCACCATGTTCTCCGTGATGTACACGGGGATGAACTTGTTTCCGTTGTGGACGGCGACGGTGTGCCCCACGAACTCGGGCGAGATCGTGGACCGGCGGGACCAGGTCTTCACGACCTTCTTCTCGTTCCGGGAGTTCATCATCTCGATCCGCTCCAGGAGCTTGGAGTCGATGAAGGGCCCCTTCTTTACGCTACGCGGCATGTCTTCTGACCTCTCTCCACAATGGGCTCGCGACCACCCTCATCAGGACTTGGTGGCGGTGCCCCGCTTCCGCCCACGCACGATGTACTTGTTCGATGCCTTCTTCCGCTTCCGGGTCTTCTTCCCTTCCCGCTTTCCCCAAGGGGAAACAGGTGGACGTCCTCCGGAGGAGCGGCCCTCACCCCCGCCCAGGGGATGGTCCACCGGGTTCATGGCCACCCCCGCACCTTGGGCCGCCGCCCCCGCCACCGGTTCGCCCCGGCCTTTCCGATGGACTGGAGGTTGTGGTCGATGTTGCCGACCTGCCCGATGGTGGCGACGCACTCCTTACGGATGCGCCGGACCTCTGTGGAGGGAAGGCGAACGGTGACGAAGTCTCCCTCCTTGGCCACCAACTGGACGCCCGCGCCGGCGGAGCGGGCCATCTGCCCCCCTTGCCCGGCTTCAGCTCCACGTTGTGGATCAACGGTACCCAGTGGGATCTTCTCCATGGGAAGGGCGTTGCCCAGCCGGATGTCGGCACCCGGCCCGGACTCGATGACGTCTCCGGCCCGGAGGCCCCGGGGATGGAGGATGTAGCGCTTCTCCCCGTCGTCGTAATGAATGAGGGCGAGGTTGGCGGACCGATTCGGGTCGTACTCGATCTCGGCCACGGTACCCTTGATGCCCACCTTGTCCCGCTTGAAGTCGACGATGCGGTACCGCCGCTTGTGGCCGCCTCCGCGCCGGCGGGAAGTGATCCGGCCGTGATGGTTCCTTCCGCCCGTGCTCGAGAGGGACTCCGTGAGCGAACGCTCCGGGCCCTTGCGGGTGATCTCGTCCCCGGCCGTCACCGAACGAAAACGGCTGCCGGGCGTCACGGGCTTGAATTTCTTCAGGGGCATGGCTCTATCCTCAGCCGACCTCGTAGAACTCGATGTGGTCACCCTCGGCCAGCTGCACCACCGCCTTCTTGAACGACGGCCTGCGGCCCAGGGCCCAATTCTTGTGGATGCGCCCGAGGATGGATCGCTTGGCCTTTCCCCGGTAGCGCATCGTGCGCACGTCCAACACCGAGACGTCCCAGGTCTTCTCCACTGCCCGGGCGATCTCGTGCTTGTTGGCGTTCTTGTTCACGATGAACGTGTAGACGTTCCTCTCCTCGATCTGGGCCGTGGTCTTTTCCGTCACCACCGGCCTCACGATCACGTCGAAACCCTCACGCATCGTCGTCCTCCTCCTGCTCCTCGGAAGCAGCCGGTTGTCCGGCCTTTTCGAGTGCTCCCCGCTCGATGACGAGCGTGGCGGCCCAGAGGATGTCGTAGACCGATTCGTCGCCGAAGGGACGCACCTCCACGTTCGGGAGGTTCCGGGCCGAGAGGTACACGTTCTGCTTTACCCCGTCGGTGAGGAGGAGGACCTTCCCTTCTCCGGCCCCGATGGTGGCGAGGTAATCCCGCAGCCGAGCCGTCTTGGGCGCCTCGAAGGCCAGGCCGTCCACGAGAACCACCCGGTCCTCCTCCGCCCTGTTGTTGAAGGCCGATCGGCGGGCCAGCCCCTTCACCTTCTTCGGGACCTTCTGGTTCCAGGAATGAGGGATGGGCGGAAAGGCAACACCGCCCCCTTCCCACTGGGCGGCGCGGATCGTCCCCTGCCGGGCCCGGCCGGTCCCCTTCTGCCGCCAGGGCTTCCGGCTGCCCCCTCGGACCTGAGCGCGGTTCTTGGCCGCGGCGGTCCCCTGGCGCTGGTTGGCCAGGTAGGTCTTCACCACCTGGTGAAGGGCCGCCTCGTTCACGACGCCGTCGAAGAGCCAGTCCGGGAGACTCCGGGCCCGCCCCTTCTTCCCGTCCGTTTTGTAGTAAGCCGCCTTATACATGCGTCATTTCGTGATCAGGACGTAACTGTTGCGGGACCCCGGGATCCCCCCTTTGATGAAGAGGAGGTTCCGCTCGGGATCCACCTTGATCACCTCGAGGTTCCGGACGGTCCGCCGGACGTTTCCCATCTGGCCGGGCATCTTCTTTCCCTTGATGACCCGGGAAGGATCGGTGCCGGGGCCGAGGGACCCAACGTTCCTCGCCTTCGGGTGGCCGTGGGAGCCGGGTCGGCCGGCGAACCCGTGGCGCTTCATGGCCCCCTGGAAGCCTCGCCCCTTGGACGTTCCGGTGACTTTCACCTCGTCGCCGGGGGCGAAGAGATCCACCGTCAGCTCCTGGCCGGGGGCATACTCCTCCCCTTCGTCCGGAGCGAACTCCCGAAGTACGGAAGGGGCGGCCTCCAGCCCCGCCTTCGCCGCGTGCCCCACCTCCGCCTTGGTGGCCCGATGGGCCCGCTGAGCTCCGAAGCCCAGCTGGATCGCCTCGTATCCGTCCGACTCCGCGGTCTTCACCTGGAGGACCGCACACGGTCCGGCCTCCACCACGGTGACGGGAATCGAAGCTCCCTCCTCGTTGAAGATCCGGGTCATCCCGATCTTCTTTCCAATCAACCCGGCCATGGCTCAGTCCACCTTGATCTCGACATCCACGCCTGCCGGCAGATCCAGCTTCGTCAGGGCGTCGATGGTCTGGGGACGACTGTCCAGGATGTCGATGAGCCGCTTGTGCGTCCGAAGCTCGAACTGCTCCCGGCTCTTCTTGTCAATGTGCGGCGACCGGAGAACGGTCCACCGCTGCCGACGGGTGGGAAGCGGAATGGGTCCACGAACGGATGCTCCCGTCTTCTGAGCCGTCCGGACGATGTCCGCCGCCGTCTGATCCACCACCCAGTGGTCAAAGGCCTTGAGTCGAATTCGAATCCTGCCAGCCATTCGGTTTCCTCGTGTATGCGCCGCGGGGTCTCCCCTCGCGACCGCTCTTCGCAAACATCAAGCGAACCCTGCTCGCCTCCGGCCCCCAAACCTCTCCGGGCGGGCCTCGGCTGCCGTCCTATTCGATGACTTCCGTCACCACGCCGGCCCCCACGGTCCGTCCACCCTCCCGGATGGCGAACCGGAGCTCCGGATCCATGGCGATGGGCCCGATCAGCTCCACTTCCATCTGAACGTTGTCCCCTGGCATCACCATCTCCACCCCCTCCGGCAGCTTCGTCGCCCCCGTCACGTCCGTCGTGCGGAAGTAGAACTGCGGCCGGTACCCGTCGAAGAACGGCGTGTGTCGTCCCCCCTCCTCCTTCGTCAACACGTACACCTCCGCCTTGAACTTCGTGTGCGGCGTGATCGACCCCGGCTTCGACACCACCTGCCCCCGCTCGATCTCGTCCTTGCCCACACCCCGCAGCAGAAGCCCCGCGTTGTCCCCGGCCTGACCCTGGTCCAGGATCTTCCGGAACATCTCCACTCCCGTCACCACGCTCTTGCGGTCCCGTCCCAGCCCCACGATCGCCACCTCGTCGCCCATCTTCACCACCCCACGCTCGATCCGCCCCGTCGCTACCGTCCCCCGGCCCGTGATGCTGAACACATCCTCCACCGGCATCAGGAACGGCTTGTCCACGTCCCGCTCCGGAAGGGGAATGTAGTTGTCGATGGCATCCAGGAGCTCATCGATGCACTTCGTGTTCTCCGTACCCGGCTCCCCGTCCTCCAACGCCTTCAGCGCGCTCCCCCGGATGACCGGAATGTCGTCGCCCGGGAACTGGTACTCGCTCAACAGCTCCCGTACCTCCAGCTCCACCAGCTCCAGGAGCTCTTCGTCGTCCACCATGTCCACCTTGTTCAGGAAGACCACGATGTAGGGCACGTTCACCTGCCGCGCCAACAGGATGTGCTCCCGCGTCTGCGGCATGGGACCATCCGCAGCGCTCACCACCAGAATCGCCCCGTCCATCTGCGCCGCGCCCGTGATCATGTTCTTCACGTAGTCCGCGTGCCCCGGACAGTCCACGTGCGCGTAGTGCCGCGTCGCCGTCTGGTACTCCACGTGCGCCGTCGCGATCGTGATCCCACGCTCCCGCTCTTCCGGCGCCTTGTCGATTTGATCGAACGTGATGAAGTCCGATAGGCCCCGCTTGGACTGCACCTCCGTGATCGCCGCCGTCAACGTCGTCTTACCATGATCCACGTGCCCGATCGTTCCCACGTTCACGTGCGGCTTCGTCCGCTCAAATTTCGCCTTGCCCATCGCTCTTCCTCGTACGGTGTTGGCGTTCGCTTGTCCGTCGCTCTCGACTCTCTCGAAATCCCGTCAGCTGCCGGAAGACACGATCTCCCGCGCCTTGTTCTCGGGCACCTCTTCATAGTGGGAGAACTGCATGGTGTAGACGGCACGCCCCTGGCTCAAGGACCGGAGAGTCGTCGAGTAGCCGAACATCTCTCCCAGGGGCACCGACGCTCCGATCACCTGTGCGTCCCCCCGATCCGTCATTCCTCCCACGCGACCTCTCCGGGCAGAGAGATCACCGATGATGTCCCCCATGTAGTCGGATGGCGTGACCACCTCCACGTCCATGACCGGCTCGAGGAGAACCGGTTTGGATCGCCTCACGCCCTCCTTGAGGGCCATGGACCCGGCGATCTTGAAGGCCATCTCGCTGGAATCCACGTCGTGGTAGGACCCGTCCACCAGCTCGACCTTCACGTCGATGATGGGGTACCCGGCCAGAACTCCCGAATCCAGCGCCTCCTTCACGCCCTGCTCCACCGACCCGATGTACTCCCTCGGGATGCTGCCGCCGACGATCTTGTCCTCGAACATGAAGCCGACCCCCGACTCGGTGGGCTCGATGTTGATGACCACGTGCCCGTACTGGCCCCGACCTCCCGTCTGCCGGACGAATCGTCCCTCCACTTTCGCCGAAGCCCGCCGGATCGTCTCACGGTAGGCCACCTGGGGGCGCCCGATATTGGCCGAGATCCCGAACTCCCGGCGGAGGCGGTCTACGATAATCTCCAGGTGGAGCTCCCCCATCCCGCTGATGATCGTCTGTCCGGTCTCCGGGTCGGTGTGAACCCGGAAGGTGGGATCCTCGTCGGCCAGCTTGGCCATCCCGTTGGCCAGCTTGTCCTGGTCGGCCTTCGTCCTGGGCTCGATGGCCACGGCGATCACCGGCTCGGGGAACTTCATCGCCTCCAGGATGATGGGGTGGGCGGGATCGCACAGGGTGTCGCCGGTCTTCACGGCCTTCAGGCCGATGGCGGCGGCGATGTCTCCAGCGAAGACCTCGTCCCTCTCTTCCCGCTTGTTGGCGTGCATCTGGAGGATGCGCCCGACCCGCTCCTTCCGCTCCTTGGTGGCGTTGAAGACGTGGGACCCCGCGGGGATCGACCCGGAATAGACGCGGAAGAAGGTGAGCTTCCCCACGTAGGAGTCGGTCATGATCTTGAAGGCCAGGGCGCTGAAGGGCTCGTCGTCGCTGGCGGCCCGGGACTCCCGGGTTTCGTCACGATGGGGGAGATGGCCCTGGATCGGCGGGACATCCACGGGTGAGGGAAGGTAGTCGATGACGCCGTCCAGAAGTGCCTGGACGCCCTTGTTCTTGAAGGCCGAGCCACAAAAGACGGGAAATATCTCGCCCGCGATGGTGCTCTCACGGATGGCGCCCCGCAACTCGTCCGCAGTGGGCTCGTCCCCCCCGAGGTATTTCTCGAGGAGCGCGTCGTCGTGCTCCACGGCCGCCTCCACCAGTCTGTGCCGGAGCTCGCTCACCGTCCCCTTCAGCGTGTCGGGGATCTCGGTCTCCACGAACTTGGAGCCGAGCTCGTCCTCGTAGACGATGGCCTTCATGCTGACGAGGTCGATGACCCCCGTGAACAGGTCGCCGGCCCCGAGAGGATATTGGACCGGGTGGGCGTTGGCGCCCAGCCGGTCCTTCATCATCTGCACCACGTGATCGAAGTCCGCCCCCGTGCGATCCATCTTGTTCACGAAGGCGATCCGCGGGACCCGATACCGGTCCGCCTGGCGCCAGACCGTCTCGGACTGCGGCTCCACGCCACCCACGGCGCAGAACACCGCGATGGAACCGTCCAGCACCCGGAGCGATCGCTCCACTTCGGCCGTGAAGTCCACGTGCCCCGGGGTGTCGATGATGTTGATTCGATAGTTGACGTCGTTCCGAACCCAGTGACAGGTGGTCGCCGCGGAGGTGATGGTGATACCCCGCTCCTGCTCCTGCTCCATCCAGTCCATGGTTGCGGCGCCATCATGCACCTCTCCCATCCGATGGACCCTGCCCGTGTAGAACAGGATCCTCTCGGTGGTCGTCGTCTTACCGGCATCGATGTGGGCCATGATGCCGATATTACGAAGGCGCGGAAGGGGTGTGATTCTGGGCATCTATGAACGAACTCTTCTCTCTATCTCTCTCGGTCAGTGCCGATTTTCAGTGCCACCCTAAAAAAAAAGAGCGTCGAAACAGGGAAGGCAGCCTCTCTGCCAGGGTTCCTCTGTCGCTCTATCCGGACCGCAGGCGAGGGGTCCCGAGGGAGACGCTTCCGGCTGTCCAGCCCGGTGGGCCCCCTCGGCCTTCCTGTTTCGGCGCTCCCGATCCAACCCGGGAGGCCTGCCTCTGGCCTATGCGGCCAAAGACCCGGTACGGATCCGCCTACCAGCGGTAGTGTGCGAACGCCTTGTTTGCCTCCGCCATCCGGTGTGTGTCTTCCTTCTTCTTGATCGTCGAGCCCTCGCCACGACTGGCAGCCAGGATCTCACCGGCAAGGCGGTCCGCCATGGTCTTCTCACCTCGCTGCCGGGCATACCCGATCAGCCAACGGATCGCCAGTGCGTTGCGTCGCTCAGGCCGGACCTCGATGGGCACCTGGTACGTGGCACCACCCACCCGCCGGCTCTTCACCTCCAGCGCGGGCTTGGCGTTGGTGAGGGCCGTGCGGAACACGCCCAACCCAGGCTGACCGGATTTCTCCTCCACGATGTCGAGAGCGTCGTAGAAGATGCTCTCCGCGAGGGATTTCTTCCCGTCCAGCATGAGAGCGTTGATGAACTTCGTGACCGTGGTGGATTCGAAGCGGGGATCCCCGACCGCCTCTCTCCGCTCTGCCCTGGAACGACGACTCATGGCCTCTCGCTAGCCTTCCTTTGAGCCCTACTTGGGCCGCTTGGCCCCGTACTTGGAACGACCCTGCCGGCGATCCGAGACACCCGACGTATCGAGCGTTCCTCGAATGATGTGGTAGCGAACGCCGGGAAGGTCCTTCACACGCCCCCCTCGGATGAGCACGATGGAGTGCTCCTGGAGATTGTGTCCCTCCCCCCCGATGTAGGACGTGACCTCATACCCGTTGGTGAGCCGGACCCTGGCCACCTTTCGGAGCGCCGAGTTCGGCTTCTTGGGGGTCGTGGTGTAGACCCGGGTGCACACGCCTCGCCTCTGCGGATTCTTCTGCAGAGCCGGGGCCTTGTTCTTCTTCTGAACGGCCTTTCGACCTTTCCGAACAAGTTGGTTGATCGTCGGCATACGCTGCGGGCCTTCACCGTCAAAAAAACGCCCTGTGGGGCGTAGGAGTCTGCGGGCTCCCGGCCTCTCGCCGGGAAGTGCCGCGGTAGAGACTTGATAAGTTAAAGGAGGCTAAAGGGGGTGTCAACGGTCGGAGAAGGCCTTCCCAGGCGCTCCTCTTCATGATGCGCCGATCCTGGCTCGGAAGCCACGAAGGGGCGCCGTGTGGCGCCCCTTCGCTTTCGCAGGATTCTCTCCACACCCGCCAGGGGGTACCCCGGCGAAGAAGAGGGATCCGGGCACTCAGTCCGCCGTGGCCTCTTCGGTGGATTCGGCGGCCAGCCCGGGGATCAGCTCCCCCGGCTCGGAGAGGGGGAGAATCTCCTCGTCGTAGAAGTCCTGCTCCACGACGAACTCCACCTCCTGGTACCTGTGGACTCCGGATCCGGCAGGGATGAGGTGCCCGATGATGATGTTCTCCTTGAGGCCCTTCAGATCGTCCCGGGCGCCCCGCACTGCGGCGTCGGTCAGGACCCGCGTGGTCTCCTGGAAGGAGGCCGCGCTGATGAAGGACTCGGTGGTCAGACTCGCCTTCGTGATGCCCAGCAGCAACGGCTCCGACCGGGCAGCCTTCCCGCCGGACGCGATGATCTTCTGATTCACCTCCCGGAACTCCACCCGGTCGATGTGGTCGCCCTCCAGGAACTCCGTATCGCCCGGGTCGGTGATCCTCACCTTCTGGAGCATCTGCCGGACGATGACCCCGATGTGCTTGTCATTGATCTTCACACCCTGGAGCCGGTAGACCTCCTGGATCTCGTTCAGCAAGTATTCCTGCACGGCCCGGGGACCTTTGATGCGCAGGATGTCGTGGGGATTGATGGGGCCTTCGCTGAGCCGGTCTCCGGCCCTCACGTGGTCACCTTCATGCACCCGCAGGTGCTTCCCGACAGCGATCTCGTAGATCCGCTCGTTCCCGCTCTCGGGCTCCACGATGATTTCCCGCTTCCCTCGTTTCACCTCTCCGAAGGATACCGTTCCGTCGATTTCGGTAATGACGGCCGGGTCCTTGGGCCGCCGTGCCTCGAAGAGCTCGGCCACCCTGGGCAGGCCCCCCGTAATGTCCCGGGTCTTGTAGACCTCCCGGCTGATCTTGGCCAGGGTGTCCCCAGGGCTGACCTCGGACCCGTCGGGAATGATGAGCTGGGCGCCGACGGGGAGGATGAACTCCCTGAGCTTGTCGCCAGGCTTCTTCCCCTTGGTCTTCTGCCGGATCTGGACCGTGGGATGGAGCCTCTTCTCCCGGTCCTCGATGATGGTCATCTGCCGGCGGCCGGTGGATTCGTCCAGCTCCTCCCGCATCGTCTGCTCCTCGACGATGTCCTGGAAGACCACGATGCCGGCCGAGTCGGCCACGATGGGCTCGGAATAGGGGTCCCAGGAGAAGAGGAGGTCCCCGGCCTCGATCTCCTGGCCCGATTCCACCGCCAGGGCCGCCCCGTAGGGTACCGAAAGGCGGCTCCGGATCTGTCCTTCCTTGGTCCTGAGAAGGATCTGCCCCTCCCGGGAGGTCACGATCCGTTGATCGTCGGGGCTCTCCACGTAGGTGACCCTCTCCAGGGCGATGGACCCGTCGATCTTGGACTTCCGCTGGGTTTGGGCGGCGATCCGGGCCGCGGTTCCACCAATGTGGAAGGTCCGCAGCGTGAGCTGGGTCCCGGGCTCCCCGATGGACTGGGCCGCCAGGATCCCCACCGCCTCTCCGCCGTCCACGATCTCCATGGTGGCGAGGTTACGGCCGTAGCACTGACGACAGATGCCGCGCCGGGCCTCGCAGGTCAGGACCGAACGGATCTTCACCGCCTGGATGCCGGCGTCCTCGATGAGGTCCGCCGCGTCCTCCTCGATGAGCTGCCCGGCCTTCACCAGGAGCTCCCCGTCGATGGGGTCGTAGACGTCTTCCAGCGCCACGTTCCCCACGATGCGGTCCCGGAGGGGCTCGATAATGTCTTCCCCCTCCTTGAGGGCCATCATCTCCAGGCCCAGGATGGTGCCGCAGTCCTCTTCCTTGATGGTGAGATCCTGGGCTACGTCCACCAGGCGGCGGGTCAGGTACCCGGCGTCGGCGGTCTTCAGCGCCGTGTCAGCCAGGCCCTTCCGGGCTCCATGGGTGGAGATGAAGTACTCCACCACCGTGAGGCCCTCCCGGAAGTTGGACTTGATGGGGCTTTCGATGATCTCGCCGATGCCACCGGTGAGCTTCTTCTGGGGCTTGGCCATGAGGCCCCGCATCCCCGCGAGCTGGCGCATCTGGTCCCGGTTACCCCGGGCTCCGGAGGTCATCATCATGTAGACGGGGTTGAACCCGTCCTTGGACCGCTCCAGGTGACGGACCATCGCGTCGGCCACGTCGTTATTCGCGTGGGTCCAGGTGTCGATGACCTTGTTGTAGCGCTCCCCGTTGGAGATGAAGCCGCTGGAGTAGGCCCGCTGGAACCGGGTCACCTGCTCCTCGGCGTCCTTCAAGATCTCCTTCTTCTCCGTGGGGATCTCCAGGTCTTCCACCCCGACGCTCACGCCGCCCATGGTGGCGTACCGGAAACCGAAGTCCTTGAGGTTGTCCAGGAACTCGGTGGTCCGGGCCAGTCCCACGAAGGTGAAGCACTCGAACACCAGGTCCCCGAGCTCCTTCTTCCCGAACGTGCGGTTCATGAACCCCATCTCATCGGGGATGATGGAGTTGAACAGAACCCGGCCGGCAGTCGTGCGGACCCATTTCCCACCCCAGCGCTCCTCCTCGGCCAGCGTCTCGGGATCCTTCCCGAAGCTCCGGGGCACCCAGAACCACACCAGGGAGTGGAAATCGATCATCTCGGTGGCCAGGGCCATCTCCACTTCTCCGTAATTGGAGAAGCGGGGAGCCGGGCCGTAGAGCTCGGCCATGCGCTCCTCGGCCTTCGCCCGGACGTTCTTGGGGGCCTTCCCGTCACCCACCACCCGTTCCAGATCGCTCACCTCCAGAACGGGCTTGGTCAGGTAGTACGACCCCATGACCATGTCCTGGGTAGGGGAGGCCACCGGGCGGCCGTTGGACGGAAGCAGGATGTTGTTGGAGGAGAGCATGAGAACTCGGGCCTCGAGCTGGGCTTCGAAGCTCAAGGGCACGTGCACCGCCATCTGGTCGCCGTCGAAATCGGCATTGAACGCCGCGCAGACCAGCGGGTGAATCCGAATGGCCTTCCCCTCCACCAGGACGGGCTCGAAGGCCTGGATGCCCAGGCGGTGCAGCGTGGGGGCCCGGTTCAGCAGGACCGGGTGGTCCTTGATGATGTCTTCCAGCACCTCGTAGACCTTCGGATCGTCCTTCTCCACGATCTTCTTGGCCCGCTTGACGGTCTCGGCCTCACCCCGCTTTTCCAGCTCGTGGATGATGAAAGGCTTGAAGAGCTCCACCGCCATGGCCTTGGGAAGCCCGCATTGGTGCAGCTTCAGCTCCGGCCCCACGACGATGACGGAGCGTCCCGAGTAGTCCACCCGCTTTCCCAGCAGGTTCTGGCGGAAGCGACCCTGCTTCCCCTTCAGCATGTCGGAGAGAGACTTCAGCGGACGCTTGCCCCGTCCCCGGATGGCCTTGGAGCGCCGCCCGTTGTCGAAGAGGGCGTCCACGGCCTCCTGGAGCATGCGCTTCTCGTTCCGGAGGATCACCTCCGGGGCCCGCATCTCGATGAGCTTCTTGAGGCGGTTGTTGCGATTGATCACCCGCCGGTACAGGTCGTTGAGGTCCGACGTGGCGAAGCGCCCGCCATCCAACGGCACCAGGGGACGGAGGTCCGGCGGAATCACCGGGACCACGTCCATGACGATCCACTCGGGCCGGTTCCTGGCCTCGGGAGTGGACCCGGAGTTGCGGAGCGCATCCACCACCTTGAGGCGCTTCAGCTTCTTCTTCTTGCGGTGCTGGCTGGTCTCGGTGGCGATCTCGTGCCGGAGCCACTGGGCCAGCCGGTCCAGTCCCCGTCCGTCCTGGTTCTGCTCCTCGATGGGCTTCTCGGGGGAGTCGAGCATCCGCAGGAGGGTCCGGATGGCTTCGGCGCCGATCTCGGCCTTGAACTCCTCGTCCCCCTCCTCCCGGGCTTTCACCCGGAGGTCGTAGTACTCGTCCTCGTCCAGGAGATCCAGGAACTCCACGTCCTGGGCCCCCGGATTGGTCACGATGTAGGAGGCGTAATAGATGACCTTCTCCAGGTCTCGGAGGGTCATGCCCAGGAGGTATCCCAGCTGACTCGGCAGGGTCTTGAAGAACCAGATATGGACAATGGGGACCGCCAGCTCGATATGCCCCATTCTCTCCCGGCGGACCTTGGAGAGGGTCACCTCCACGCCGCACCGGTCGCAGACATGGCCACGAAAACGGATCCGCTTGAACTTTCCGCAGTGGCACTCCCAGTCCTTCACCGGTCCGAAGATCCGCTCGCAGAACAAGCCGTCACGCTCGGGCTTGAAGGAGCGATAGTTGATCGTCTCCGGCTTGGTGACTTCGCCAAACGACCAGCTCCGGATCTCCTCGGGGGAGGCAATCCTTAGCTGCATGAAGTCGAAATCCGCGGAGCTCGTGTCTCTAGACCTGGGAAAATCAATCATCCGTGAATCACCCGATTCTTTTTGAGGATGTCCTTCATCTTCTCTTTTCCGTTCCCTGGCAACGCCCTAATCGTCGCTTCCCAGGTTCACGGAGAGTCCCAGGGCTTGCAGCTCTTTCACCAGCACGTTGAAAGACTCTGGAATCCCGGGCTCGGGCAGGTTCTCTCCCTTCACAATGGCCTCGTAGACTTTGGACCGGCCCGTCACGTCGTCGGACTTGACCGTGAGGATCTCCTGGAGGGTGTGGGCGGCCCCGTAGGCCTCCAGCGCCCAGACCTCCATCTCACCGAATCTCTGACCACCGAACTGGGCCTTCCCGGCCAGCGGCTGCTGGGTCACGAGGGAGTAGGGGCCGATGCTCCTGGCGTGGATCTTGTCGTCCACCAGGTGGGAGAGCTTGAGCATGTAGATGGCCCCCACCGTGACGGGGAAGTCGAACCTGCGGCCACTGCGGCCGTCCCGGAGCCAGACCTTTCCGCTGGCCAGGATCTCCGCCGTCGCCAGGATCTCGAGGATCGCCTCGTCCAGGCCACCACTCAAGGTCTTCTTCTTCCCCAGTGCCGCGACCGCCGGCAGGAGGTCACCCAACTTCCTTCCCCTGGCCACCGCGATGAGCTCGCCGGTCTCCACCACGTACTTCTTCAGGGCCTCGAAGGCCGCCTTGCCCTCGGTCAGCTTGTTCAACTCCGGCGTGCAGTAGTGATCCAGGGCACGGCCCAGGGCACTGCCGGAAGGCTTTCCTCCGTTGCCGTTGCCCCCCGCCCCGGACGGACCCGTGGTCCTGGGTCCTCCGAGCTGCTCCAGGGTGTCCATGAACGCCTTGATTTCGCCCGAGTTCAACGCAGGCTCCACCGGGCGGTTCAGGAGGGCACTCCGGGCCCAGGAGACGCCCGAAACCTTCAGGAGCGCCCCCACCTCGTCCTCCGACGCCCCCTGGAACACGGGCGTCTTGGCCTCAAAGCCGAGAATCCTCGCCGCCCAGCCCAGGTGGGTCTCCAGGATCTGGCCCACGTTCATCCGGGAAGGCACGCCCAGGGGGTTGAGGACGATCTCCACCGGCGTTCCGTCGGGGAGGAAGGGCATGTCCTCCTCGGGGGCGATGCGGGCGATGATGCCCTTGTTTCCGTGTCGGCCCGCCATCTTGTCGCCCACGGAGATCTTCCGCTTTTCGGCGATGTAGACCTTCACCAGCTGGACGACTCCGGGGGGAAGCTCGTCGGGCTGGAAGACCTTGTCGATCTGCTCCTCGGTCTTTTCCCGGACCCGGTCGGTGCGCCGCTGTGCCTCGTCGATGACCCGGCGAACCTTGTCACCCACGGTCTTGTTCTCGACCTTGAGCGTGGTCAGGTCCACCTGGCTGAAGGCGAGGTCCTCCAGCACCTCCTTCGTGAGCTTCGTTCCTTCCTTCAAGAAGGGCTCAACGGTGCCCTTCTTCAGACACAGGGCCACGGTCTGGAGGTGGAGCAGCTCCCGAAGCTCCTCGTCCCGGGCGTCCGTGATCCTGCCGATCTCCTCACGCTCCTCGGTGCGAAGCTCGCCGATCTTACCCCCGTGCTCCTTCTCCAGGAGGGGGTCGTCGATCCGGCGGGAGAAGATCTTGACGTCGATGACGGTTCCGCTCATCCCCGGGGGCAGACGGAGAGAGGAGTCCTTCACGTCCTTCGCCTTCTCTCCGAAGATGGCCGTGAGGAGCTTCTCCTCGGGGGAGAGCTCCGTCTCGCCCTTGGGGGTGATCTTCCCGACCAGGATGTCCCCGCTCTTGACCCTGGCCCCGATGCGGATGATGCCCCGCTCGTCCAGGTCCACGAGGCTCTCCTCGGCCACATTGGGGATCTCCCGGGTGATCTCCTCCATCCCGCGCTTGGTGTCCCGGACGTGAAGCTCCAACTCCTGGATATGGATCGAGGTGTACACGTCTTCCCGCACCAGCTTCTCGCTGATGACGATGGCGTCCTCGAAGTTGTATCCGTACCAGGGCATGAAGGCGCACAGGACGTTCCGTCCCAGGGCGAGCTCCCCGTGGTCCGTGGAGGGCCCGTCGGCGATGATGTCCCCGGGTCCCACCTGCTGGCCTCTCCGGACGAGGGGCCGCTGGTTGATGGCGGTGTCCTGGTTGGTGCGCCAGAACTTCTTCAGCCGGTACCGGTCGAACTGGGCCAGCTTCGCCAGGGGCTGCTCCGTCTTGCCCGGCCTGACCGAGCCGGTGTCCACCACGATCTCGTCGGCCGTGACCTGGACCACCTCACCGCCCCTGCGGGCGGTGATGACGGCCCCGGAGTCCCGTGCCACCTTGGCCTCCAGGCCCGTCCCCACGAGGGGGGCATCGGTATGGAGGAGGGGAACGGCCTGACGCTGCATGTTGGAGCCCATGAGGGCCCGGTTGGCGTCGTCGTGCTCGAGGAAGGGAATGAGCGCCGCGGCCACCGACACCAGCTGGTCGGGGGCCACGTCCATGTAGTCGATGACCTCGGGCTTCAGGAGGGGGAAGTCTCCTCGCTCTCGGCAGAGGACGAATTCGTTCTTGAAGGTCCCGTCCCCGGCCAGCGGAGCGTTCGCCTGGGCGATCTTGGCCTCCTCCTCCTCGTTGGCGGAGAGCCACTCCAGGTCATTGGTCACCTTTCCGTCGACGACCTTCCGGTAGGGTGTCTCCACGAACCCCAGCTCGTTGATGCGGGAGTAGGTGGTGAGGGAGGTGATGAGCCCGATGTTCGGTCCCTCGGGGGTCTCGATGGGACACATCCGCCCGTAGTGGGAGTAATGCACATCCCGGACCTCGAAACCCGCCCGCTCCCGGGTCAGACCGCCCGGCCCCAGGGCCGAGAGGCGGCGCTTGTGCGTCATCTCGGCCAGGGGATTGGTCTGGTCCATGAACTGGGAGAGCTGGCTGGATCCGAAGAAGGCCTGGATCACCGCGGACACGGTCCGGGCGTTCACCAGGTCATCGATGTTCACCTTCTCCGGGTCCGTGTTGATGGACATCCGCTCCTTGACCAGCCTTGCCATCCTGGACAAGCCCACCGAGAACTGGTTCGCGATGAGCTCGCCAACCGTCCGCACCCGGCGGTTGCCCAGGTGGTCGATGTCATCGGTGAACCCCTGGGCTTCGCTCAGATCGATGAGGTAGCGAAGGATGGCGACGAAGTCGTCCCTGGTGAGGACGGTCACGTTCCTCGGGACGTCCAGGTGGAGCCGCTGATTGATCTTGTACCGGCCCACGCGCCCAAGGTCATACCGCTTGGGGTTGAAGAACACCCGCTCCAGGGCGGTCCGGGCGGTCTCCATGTTGGGGGGCTCTCCCGGCCTCAGGAGGGAGTAGATGGCCGACAGCGCCTCCTCCTCCGACGAGGTGGGATCCTTCTTCAGCGTATTCTTGACGATGGGGCTCTCGCCTCGAAGGCTGGGAACCCCCACCCTTCCGTAGATCTTGATCTTGTCGATCCCGGCCCGCTCCAGCCTGCCGAGGGCATCCTCATCCAGCTCGGTGGCCTCCTCCACCAGGATCTCACCCGTCTCCGGGTCCACCACATCAACCGCGAGCACGGCTCCCGTCAGGTCTCGCTGACCCTCCTTGCCCGCCTTGCTCAGCTCGACGTCCTTCTCGCCGAAGAAGAGCCGGTAGACCTCGGCGTCGGTTCCGTAGCCGAAAGCCCGCAGGAGGGCCGTGGCCGGGAACTTCTTCTTCTTGTCGATGTGGACGTAGCAGATGTTGTTGATGTCGATGGTGAACTCCACCCAGGAGCCCCGGAAGGGAATGATCCGGGCGCTGTGAAGCTTCGTCCCGTTGGGGTGGATGTTCTCCTCGAAGATGACGCCTGGGCGAGCGGTGCAGCTGGCTCACCACCACGCGCTCCGCCCCGTTGATGATGAAGGTGCCCAGCTCGGTGAGGAGCGGGAGGTCCCCCAGGTAGACTTCCTTCTCGATGATGTCCCTGGGTCGCCGCTCCCCGTCTTCCAGGTCCTCCCAGACGATGAGCCGCAGCGTCGCCTTGAGGGGCGCCGCGTAGGTCATGTCTCTCTCGATGCACTCCTCCACGGAGTATTTCGGCTCTCCCAACGCGGAAGAGACATACTCCAGCGTGAAGTTCTCGTTCACGTCACTGATGGGGAAGATCTCCCCGAAGACGCGATCCAGTCCGAAATCCCACTGTTCCTCGAGTGGGACTTCGGCTTCAACGAGCTTTTCAAAGGAACGAAGCTGGACGTCAAGCAGGTTAGGCATCGGCATGACCGGCCTGAGCTTGGCGAAGCTCAAGACCGACCGACCATCGCTCCGAATATCCAACGGGACTTCCCCCTTTTGATCGGACCAGGGTGACCCGGCCCGAAAAGATGGAATGAGTACTGAGGCCCAGCGCAGACATCCCCGGCGCGCCGTGGGCCTGAGCCCGGGGTGGCTTCAACCCCTCTTCCCGGCGACGGGGACCTGCACCTGGTGCCTTTTGTTCAGCTACGAAATGAGCCGATCCGGCCTTGCCGGAGGAGGCGCGTAGGCCCCCGCCCCCCGGACGGCCCGGAGAGTTTCTCCGGGCCGCACCGGGAGAGGGCGTAAGGTCCTACTTCAGAACGACGGTGGCACCCTGCTCCTCGAGCTTGGCCTTGACCTGCTCCGCCTCTTCCTTGGAGACCTGTTCCTTAACTGTACCCGGGGCGTTGTCCACCAGGTCCTTGGCCTCCTTCAGGCCCAGGCTCGTGACTTCACGCACGACCTTGATGACCTGGATCTTCTTGTCTCCGACGCCTTCCAGAATCACGTCGAACTCGGTCTGCTCCTCTTCGGCCTCGGCAGGAACGCCAACCGGCATCATGCCGGCGGCTGGGGCCGCGGCCAACGCGGTGACGTTGAACTTCTCCTTGAAGGCCTCGACAAACTCCGACAGCTCGAGCACAGTCATATTGCCGATGGTCTCGAGAAGCTCTTCGTGGTTCACAGCCATGATGCAGAATCCTCCTTAACTCTCCCGGACAACGCCGGCACTCTGGGAAAAAGCAATCGCATTGGTCGATTCACGTGGCGGAAGCAGCGACGGCCCGCTCTGTCGCTCAGCCTCGATGCGGCCGGGACGCTCACCCGCCGTCGCCCTCTCTCTCCTCCTGAAGGGCCCTCAGCAGGCCTACCATCTCCTGCAGCTTCGCTTCCAAGGCCCCGGCCAGTGCGGAGAGGGGCCCCTCCAGCGCTCCGGCCAGCATGGCCATGAGCATGTCCCTCGGAGGCAGCTTGGCCAGCCGTTCGATCTCGCCGGGATCCAGGACCGCCTTGTCCAGGACGCCCACTTTGAAGGCCGGCCGGTCAGCGTGGCTCTTGGCGAAGTCCGTTACCGCCTTCGCCGCTTCCACGGGCCCGGCGTGTCCGATGATGACACCCGTGGGACCCGAGAGCCACTGGGAAAGATCCGGGAAGTCGGTCTCTTCCAGGGCTCGCTGGACCAGGCGGTTCTTCACCACGAGGTACTCGGCCCCGGTCTTTCTCAACTCGTCCCGGAGAACGGTCATGGACTTGACGTCCAGGCCCGTGAAGTCGGTGAGGAAAATCGCGGGAGACTCCTGGATGCGCTCCCGGAAATCTTCGACGAAGCTCTGCTTCTCGGTGCGGTTCATCAGGCGCTCCGTCGGTAGAGGTTGGGGTCAATGGCCACGCCCGGGCCCATGGTGCTGGAAATGCTCACCCCCCTCAGGTAGGTCCCCTTGGAGGCCGAAGGACGGGCACGGATGATGGAATCCATGAAGGCCTCCAGATTCTCCCGGAGCTTCTCGTCCTCGAAGGAGATCTTTCCGATGGGGGCGTGTACGTTCCCCGTCCGGTCCACGCGGTACTCGATCTTACCGGCCTTGATCTCCTTCACCGCTCTTCCCACGTCGAAGGTCACCGTGCCCGCCTTCGGGGTGGGCATGAGACCCCGGGGTCCGAGGATTCGGCCCAGCGGTCCGACCTTGCCCATGACGTCGGGCGTGGCCACCGCGACGTCGAAGTCGAGCCAGCCCCCTTTGATCTGCTCCAGGTAATCCACCCCCACATAATCGGCGCCCGCCTCCTGGGCCTCCTTCTCCTTTTCGCCCTGAGCTATCACTAAGACACGAACCTCCCTCCCGGTTCCATGGGGAAGGACGACGGTGCCCCGGACAACCTGGTCGGCTTGCCGAGGATCTACCCCCAGGCGAGCCGCAACCTCAACGGTTTCGTCGAACTTTGCGAAGGAGAGTTCCTTTACGATCCTGATAGCGTCCTGGGGAGGATGCTTGTCGCCAGCCGTAAGTCTTGACTTGGCGCTCTTGTAGCGCTTTCCGCGTCTTGGCATCGTTCTCGAGCCGTCTTGTTTCGCCCTCCCACCCCTGGCGGCTCGCAGTGGGTGGTTCTTCGGGCTTGTGGTCGCAACGGGGCCGTGCCCCGGGGGCGACCGTTACCCCTCTACTTCGATGCCCATGGAGCGGGCGGTGCCGGCCAACATCCGGATGGCCGCGTCCACATCCGTCGTGTTCAGGTCGGGCATCTTCAGCTCGGCGATCTCCTTGAGCTGAGACCGTGAGACCTTCCCGACCTTCTCCGTGTTGGGCGTGCCCGACGCCTTTGCCAGTCCCGCCGCCTTCTTGATCAAGAAGGCGGCCGGCGGCGTCTTCGTGATGAAGGTGAAGCTCCGGTCCGCGTAGACCGTGATCTCCACCGGCGTCACCACGCCCTGCTGAGACTGGGTTCTGGAGTTGAACTGCTTGCAGAACTCCATGATGTTCACGCCGTGCTGGCCCAGGGCCGGGCCCACGGGGGGCGCCGGGTTGGCCTGGCCCCCCGGCACCTGCAGCTTGATAAATCCGATGACCTTTTTTGCCATGCCTCTTCCGCGCCGTTCCCGGCCCTCAGTATCCCTTCAACTGGGTGAAGTCGAGCTCGACCGAGGTCGGTCGCCCGAACAGGGACACCTCGACCTTCACCTTGCCTTTATCCCGGTAGACTTCCTGGACCGTGCCACTGAAATCGGTGAACGGCCCGGAGGTGATCTCCACGACCTGATTGACATAGAAGGGGATCTCTTCCCGGGCTTCCTCTTCCGATTCGACCTCGATACCGAGGATCTTGTTGATCTCTTCCTCACGAAGGGGCTGGGGAGCCTTCCCCGAACCCACGAACTTGATGACACCCTGGATGTTGTTGATGACGTGCATGGTCCGGTCGTTCAGGACCATCTTGACCAGCACATAGCCGGGGTAGAGGCGCCGGGTAACCGTCACCCGCTTCCCGTTCCGGATCTCCACCGCGTCCTGGGTGGGGACCAGGGCATCCTGGATCTCCTTGGCCTCCAGGTCCTCCCCCGGCTCCTCCTCGATCTTCCGCTGAATGAGCTTCTGGACCTTGTTCTCGTGGCCGGAGTAGGTCTGGACGGCAAACCATCGGATCTCACCCATCTTCGCCCCGATTCCCTAAGCCCCGAACACCCGGAGGATCGTGTTGATGACCGTCCGCGATGCGAAGTCCATGATCCAGATAACGATCCCGACCATGATGGAGAAGGCGATGATGACGAGCGTGGCGTTCTTCAGCTGCTCGTAATCCGGCCAGGTGACCCGCTGGAGCTCCGCCCACGACTCCTCGATGAAGTTCCGGGTATCGGTGAGCTTCTGAATCATGGGGCTGAAATCCGTTTACTTGGTCTCTTTGTGAACCGTGTGCGTCCGGCACCTCGGGCAGTACTTCTTGTACTCCACCCGCCCGGGGTGCAGACGCTTGTTCTTGGTCTGGTTGTAATTGCGCTCCGCGCAGTTCGTGCACGCGAGGATGATCTTGTCTCGAGGCATCGTCTGTGCTCTCTATCTCTTCCAGGTCGTTCCCGGCTTCGTTCCTATTCGATGACTTCCGTCACCACACCGGCCCCCACGGTCCGTCCACCCTCCCGGATGGCGAACCGGAGCTCCGGATCCATGGCGATGGGCCCGATCAGCTCCACTTCCATCTGAACGTTGTCCCCCGGCATCACCATCTCCACCCCCTCCGGCAGCTTCGTCGCCCCCGTCACGTCCGTCGTGCGGAAGTAGAACTGCGGCCGGTACCCGTCGAAGAACGGCGTGTGTCGTCCCCCCTCCTCCTTCGTCAACACGTACACCTCCGCCTTGAACTTCGTGTGCGGCGTGATCGACCCCGGCTTCGACACCACCTGCCCCCGCTCGATCTCGTCCTTGCCCACACCCCGCAGCAGAAGCCCCGCGTTGTCCCCGGCCTGACCCTGGTCCAGGATCTTCCGGAACATCTCCACTCCCGTCACCACGCTCTTGCGGTCCCGTCCCAGCCCCACGATCGCCACCTCGTCGCCCATCTTCACCACCCCACGCTCGATCCGCCCCGTCGCTACCGTCCCCCGGCCCGTGATGCTGAACACATCCTCCACCGGCATCAGGAACGGCTTGTCCACGTCCCGCTCCGGAAGGGGAATGTAGTTGTCGATGGCATCCAGGAGCTCATCGATGCACTTCGTGTTCTCCGTACCCGGCTCCCCGTCCTCCAACGCCTTCAGCGCGCTCCCCCGGATGACCGGAATGTCGTCGCCCGGGAACTGGTACTCGCTCAACAGCTCCCGTACCTCCAGCTCCACCAGCTCCAGGAGCTCTTCGTCGTCCACCATGTCCACCTTGTTCAGGAAGACCACGATGTAGGGCACGTTCACCTGCCGCGCCAACAGGATGTGCTCCCGCGTCTGCGGCATGGGACCATCCGCAGCGCTCACCACCAGAATCGCCCCGTCCATCTGCGCCGCGCCCGTGATCATGTTCTTCACGTAGTCCGCGTGCCCCGGACAGTCCACGTGCGCGTAGTGCCGCGTCGCCGTCTGGTACTCCACGTGCGCCGTCGCGATCGTGATCCCACGCTCCCGCTCTTCCGGCGCCTTGTCGATTTGATCGAACGTGATGAAGTCCGATAGGCCCCGCTTGGACTGCACCTCCGTGATCGCCGCCGTCAACGTCGTCTTACCATGATCCACGTGCCCGATCGTTCCCACGTTCACGTGCGGCTTCGTCCGCTCAAATTTCGCCTTGCCCATCGCTCTTCCTCGTACGGTGGAAAGAAGCCACCCGGACCGGCGCCGTGTCTCGTCTGGGCACCTGTCCGGGACAGGTCAACTTCTCGTCAAACTCAATCCGCATTCCCGTGGTCCAGGAGCGGGAGAGCTCTGGCCGGGGCTTGAACCCGGGACCTCTTCCTTACCAAGGAAGCGCTCTACCACTGAGCTACCAGAGCAACCACCCTTGCTCGTCCGGGCTCTGCCCGTCACTTCGCACCAAGTCGTGCGCAAAGAGCGGGAGACGGGACTCGAACCCGCGACCCTCAGCTTGGAAGGCTGATGCTCTAGCCAACTGAGCTACTCCCGCAAACCGTCAAGCTCCGGATCCCGAGGACTCCAGGGCGAATCCGGTCACATGGTGGGGGGAGGATTCGAACCTCCGAAGGCTTTGCCAGCAGATTTACAGTCTGCCCCGTTTGACCGCTTCGGTACCCCACCTCAGGTCCGAACCATGCCTCCGCACCACTCCATTCCTGGGGCGGATTCATAGTGAGCTTGGTAAGCTAACCGCAACGTGGAGGCGTTTCAAGGGTGGATCGAGTCGGAAAACGAACCCCCGGCCCGAGGGTGGCGGAGGCACCAGTTCGAGGCGAGTGACCAGCTCGCAAATCGCCCTCACTCGGGTCCGGGGGATCGCACTTGATGCGTTTCCAGACGATAGGGAACGTAACACAAATGCGGAGCCCGGTGTTGGAGGGAACGAAAGGACGTTGTCAGGATTATGTCAGGGCCGCCGTCAGGCCTGGAAACGGTAACCGGCCTTGTGAACGGTCAGGATGTGCTTCGGGGCCGAAGGCTCGTCCTCCAGTTTCCGACGGAGCTCGGAGATGTGAGTGTCCACGGTACGGCTCACCACGGCGGCCCGGTGTCCCCAGACCTCCTTGAGAAGATCCAGGCGGCTGGCCACTCCTCCTCTCCGACGGATGAGGGCGAGAAGGAGGTCCATCTCCTTCGGCGTGAGGGATACTTCGGCGCCACCCCTGAGCACGATCCGAGCTCTGGGATCCACCCGCACCGATCCGAACTCTTCGACCTCCTCCCCACCCGGGCTCCCCCCGGGAGCCTGGCCCACGCGCCGCAGGATGGCCTCCACCCTCGCCAGGAGCTCCAGCACGCCGAAGGGCTTCGTCACATAGTCGTCCGCTCCCAAACGAAAACCCAGCACCTTGTCCGACTCCTCCCCTCGAGCGGTCAGGATGAGGACAGGGGTGAGAATGTCGGACCGGCGGAGATGTTGGAGGACACGAAACCCGTCCAGGTCCGGAAGCATGAGGTCCAGGATGATGAGATCCGGAGACCAGACCCTCGTGAGGTCCAGACCCGACTCCCCATCCTCCGCGACGCGGACCTCGTAGCCTTCGATCTCCAGGTTGTTCTGGAGACCATAGGCCAGATCTTGATTGTCCTCTACCACCAGAATGCGTGCCATCGTCCCCCTCAGCTCGCTGTCCGGGAAGCGGCTCGGCCCACCTCCTCCCGGAATCCGGATCGATCCGTCCGTCCACCGCGCTCTTCGGCTTCCGGCAACTCGACGACGAACCTCGCGCCCCCGCCGGAGGCCTCCTCAACCCAGACCGCCCCCCCTGCCCCCGGGCCAGCTCCCTCACCACCGAGAGTCCGATCCCGGATCCGGCCACGCCCGAGTCCCGATCCCGCTCCAGGCGAGAGTACGGTTCGAACACCGCCTCCCTCTGCTCCTCCGGGATGCCTTCCCCTTCGTCCTCCACCATGAACCGGACCATTCCCCGTCGGCCCCAGGTCAGCGTGACGGTCACCGTCTGATCGGAGGGTCCGTATTTCACCGCGTTCTCCAGCAGGTTGAGGAGGATCTGCCGGGTCGCCACCGGATCGGCGAACGCCCGGATTTCTTCCATCACGGCAGCGTCCACTCGGCAGTCGTGCGCCTCGGCCAGGGGGCAGAAGCTCTCCAGGACCTCCCTGACCAGCGGGCCGAGGAGGAGCGACTGCGGGCTCAGGCGGATCTCCCCCCGTTGGGCACGGGAGAAGTGGAGGACGTTCTCCACCTGGTGGGTGAGACGCTGGGCCTCCCGCACGATGATCTCCAGGGAGCGTCGACGCTCTTCGTCGCTCCTGACGCGCCCCAGGAGAAGGGTCTCGCCGAACATCCGGATCTGGGCCAGGGGTGTTCGCAACTGGTGCGAAACGCTGGACACGAAGTCCGTCCTGAGAAGCGCCAGCTCCTGCTCGCGACGCAGCTGGAAGATGGCCACCACCACCAACGTGGCTGCCAGGGCCAGGACACCGAGAATCGTCGGCAGCCGGGACCGGGGAAGCCCCCCGATCACCAGGACCTCCGCGGCCTTGGGATTCAGCCTCACCGTGCCCCTGAGGTCGCCGAAGCTCTTGCCCACGGTGTCCGTGGCCTGGAAGTCCTCCCGGATAGACCGGGCTCGGACTCGGTAGAGGACGCCGGCCCATGGACGTGGTGACGACGAAGGAAAGGAGGTCGGCGTTGGTCTTCAGTTCCCGGTGAGAGCCGGGGGGAAGAGAGGGGTCGCCGTCTTCGATGTCGGCCAGGATCAATGTTCAGGGGGGACAGGTCGGTCTGGAATCCGAAGGCGGTCTTCGCGGCCAGTCCGGGCTCAGGGTAGATCCCGAAGCCCACCATCTCTCAGTCCCTCCTTCGAGTCGCGGAAGACGATGTTCTTCGGGCTCCGCTTCCCCTCGGAGGGTCCGAGGCTCCACTCCACCTCCAGGAGGTCCCGAAGCCACCGCACCTCCTCGGCGTCCGGTGTCGTCTCACCCCGGAACTCGAATTCGCCGGTGGCCAGGTCCAGCTTGAAGAAGTAGTCCAGCCCCTTGGTCCAGAAAGGCCATTCGTAGCCCTGCCCGGCCTTCAGCATCGCCCCCAGTTCCTTGAGCGGGACGCCCGGATACGCTCCGCCTGCGCTCGCCACCAGCTCCAACCCCGGTCCCAGGTACCAGTACTCGAGGTTCAGGCGGACTGCGGAGGTGAGCTGCCACGCCGCCGACGTGGTGTGCTCCTTCAACGTCTTCTCGGCGATGCGCCGGTGAGACCGGGTGGCTTCCCACGCCTGGTGGGCCATGACGCCCGCGAGTCCCAGGGTCAACACGAGGAGGAGGCCCACCAGGGCCGACCGAGAGGGGGGTCTCGTGGAGCGCCGTTTGAGGACCATGGGGAGAACCTAATCGCCCACCCGCCCCGTGAAGGGGCGGATCTGTCAGGGAATTGTCAGGGGTTGCGGGAGCGTCCCCGGGAAGATGACCTGCGGTTACTGCGCAGGCAACGGTCGGGCCGGCTCTTCCGGAGGTGATCCCCCCAGGAGGAGGGAGATCATCCCCCCAGGAGGAGGAGGATCCCGGCCACCGCCGGGGCAATGACCAGGTTGTCGTCGAGGGGCCAGGATACGCGCTCCACTACGGCCGCGATGAGAGCGGTCGTCAGAGCCGCCCACCATGGGACGAAGGGCAGAAGAGCCACAAAGGCCACTCCCACAAAAGCCCCCGTTCCCTCCCAGGTCGCTCTCCCCAGGCGGTGCCGCCCCCAGACTCTCCCCACGACTCCGGCCGCTGGATCGGCCAGGGCCAGAACCAGGATCCCCGCCAGGGCCTCCTGCCTGGGGAAGAGGAGGAGAGTCAAGACCACACCCAGGGCGTACCAGGTGGAGGATGCCACGCCCCGGGCCTCCCGTGGCGAGGCAAGAGGAGAGAACGTGCGAAAGAACCGGCGGTTCAGCCCCCGGTCCGCGAGGCGGACGCCGTCCATTACGGCGAGCAAAGCCAACACGGCCCCGAGGAAGGCCACCGCGGTCCACGTCGGGATAGAGAGGATTGTCAGCGCCAGCACGATGGACACACCGTTGACGACGTGGAAGAGCTTACGCCAGGGCTGCACACCCTTCGTCCTTCGCACAAGCCCCGCGAAACGCCGATCCTTCAACCTGCCCTCCTTGGACGCGGTGATGTCCCGCACCGGGGATCGGTCCCGTCGGGACCTTCTCCGGCCCCCTCCTGCCGGAAGGGACGCACCAGAACGGTATACCGCCCTTACACCCGGGCAAGACGTCGGCTTCGCCGCGACAGGGGAAGGCGGGAGGCAGAATGGCGGGGAAGGGGCCGGACCCGATCGAGAGGACCAAGAGCTGACGCGGGGACTCGAACCCCGAACCTGCTGCTTACAAGGCAGCTGCTCTACCAATTGAGCTACGTCAGCGTTTCCCTCGGTCAAGCCTCCCGGGGAGGCTCGCTCAGCGCCCCCCGAAGATCGGGCCTCGGTGTCCCCGCTTCAAGAGTCATGGCCCCGGAGCTCGGCCACCGGCCTCCCGACCCGGTGAGGGTGTGGGAGCGCCGGACCACGTGTACTTTGGCGCTGGAGTCGTTAGCCGTTTCTCCCTCGTCAGGTCGACGAATGGCCGCTTGCCGGAACCTGTGGGTGCTCGTCATCGCCATCTCCCTGGCCTCCTGCTCCGCTCCCCCCATGGGGAGAGGCACCACCTTCGCCGACTCGGCGGGGATCACGGTGGCGGTGGCCGAGAGCCCGAGCTGGCCGCCCGGCCGGGGGTGGCACGTCAGCCGGACGCCGATCCTTCAGATCGGTGCCTTTGAGGGCCCCGACGAGATTCAGTTCACGGAAGTCATTGGCGCCGTGCGACTGGGTGATGGGCGGATCGTGGTGGGGGATCGAGGGGCCTCCGAGCTCCGGGTCTTCGGCCCCGGGGGGGCGTTTCTCAGGCGGATCGGGCGACAGGGGGAGGGACCCGGAGAGTTCCGCCGCCTGGATTTCCTCGGCACCTTCGGGGGCGATTCACTGGTCACCTTCGATTCCGCCCTGAGACGAGTTCAGATCTTCGGATCGGAGGGCGGTCTGGCTCGAAGCTACGAGGTGGAGTCCCCGGTGGAGACCGCGATCCCGGACAAGGCGGTGGACGTGGCGAGCGAGTCGGGCCTGGTCATCCGGTTCATCGACTTCGGCCCAGAGGTCCCGGACGGCATCGTCCGATGGCCTCACGAGCTCCTGGTGACCATGGATCTGAGCACCGGTGGACTCGACTCCATAGCCTACCTCCCGGGGGCGGAGGCCGTGGTCGAGGCGCACCCGAACGGTGGATACTCCCACGGGCGGTACATCTTCGGAAAGGGATACGAGTATTCGGCCGAGGCGAACCGGATCGCCTACATCAGCACCGATACCTTCGCGGTCCACGTTCTCGACGGGAACGGCAGACCCCTGCTCGAGATTCGCCGGAAGGCCGAGCCGAAGCCGGCCACGGAGGAAGACCTCGAACGCTACCTGGAGGGTGTCCTCGCCATCGTGTTCCCTGAGGGAAGCGATCCGGCACCGGAAGATGTCCAGAGGTTCCGCCAGAGCACCTTGAATGCCCCCAGGGCCTCCACCTTGCCGATCCTCCGGTCGGTGAAGCTCGATGCGGAAGGCAATCTCTGGGTGGAGCCATACTTCCATCCCGGGGAAGATCCGCCTCCCTACCTCGTCTTCCGGGCCGACGGCACCTGGCTCGGCGAGGTGGCGATGCCACCGGGCTTCAACCGAGGGTTCATCTCCTACCAAGCGCCCGGCTTCCAGATCGGATCGGATTTCATCCTCGGAGTGTGGCAGGACGAGCTGGATGTCCAGTACGTCCGGCTCTACGGGTTGACGAAGGACTCATGAGGGTCCCGGAGGATCAGCCTCCGGGGAATCCCGTGGCAGGGCCTGCGCCGACTCCCGGCAGGCTGAACGCGCCCCCCAGCATGACGGTGAGGGCTCGATTCCGAAGCTGGGCCCAGCCTGCAGGTGGGGCACCACCTTGCCGCCGAGGATCCGGAGGTTGACGCGCGGGAGTACCTGGATCTCCGCGTAACCGATGCCCACCGCCACGGGCTGGATCGGCTCTCCGCCCGTGGGCGGCTCAAGTTGACACCGCCGCGAATGCCCGACCGCGGGCCGGACGGGGCAGCCAGGTAGGATGAAAGCAGGACCAGCGCACACATGGACCGCAGATGGAGCACCGTTCTTTTCTGAATGAGGGAAGGGAGTCTGTCGGCCACACATTCCTGCAAGCGAAAGAACGTCCCCTGCCCCGCCATGGCCCTTGGGCGGCGGAGCAGGGGACGTCCCGAAAGAACCGGCGAGCCAGAACCTCCAGAGCTCGCCGGCCTCTCAGTTCACTTCGAGGCGGAGAATCGATCCGCCCCCCGGCCCCATGCCGAATCCCCACTCGTTGACGTAGAGGGCCCCGTCAGGACCGAAGGTCATGGCCGTCGGGAAGAAGAGATTGCCGGCCACCAGCTCCCTCCTTCCGGACCGGTCCACCCGCAGGATCCGGCCCGTGCCGGGGATGTAATTCTCCACCGTGGTCATCTCCAGCACGTACATCCGGTTCTCGGAATCGAAGGCCAGGCCCAGGACCGCCGTGAGGCCGTCGATCCACGTCTTCACCTGGCCGCTGGGGGTGACCTTGAGGACCCGCTGCGTTTCATCCGGCGGAAACTCGCCCAGGTTGCCCAGGTAGAAATTCCCGTGGTACCCCAGCGCCGTGGGCACGATGTGACCGAAGTGGGCCGACACGTCGATGACCCGGTGAATGGGCCCGCCGGGCCTCCAGCGGTAGAGCGCCCCGGCGTTGGCGTCGACGAAGTACAGGTACCCGCCCTGGGCGATCATGCTGAACAGGTCGCCATCCGGCTCGAAGTCGTCGGGTTCGGGCTGGGCCACGGGATGGTCGGCGTAGTAGGCGCTGTAGTCGGCGACCACTTCCCAGCTCCCGTCGGAATAGATGCGGTAGATGCCGGCCGGATGGTCGGGATTGCCGTGGGAACATCCCCCCGCCACCACCAGGGCGTAGAGGTCCCCGTGCAGGAAGGCGACGGAGGCCACCCCGCTGGTGGTGACCCCGTCGGCACCCAGCTCCGAGGGCAGGCCGCTGGCCACGAGCGAAACCTCACCGGTGGGGCTGATCTTGGAGATGGTAGCCGTGAGCCCGCCCGTGAAGGGGCCCGGGCCCGGCAAGCCGGGCACCTGCGTGCACTGGCCCTCCGTGGACGTGGTTCCGCCGACTCCCGCCTCGGCCACGTAGAGGTATCCGTCGGGACCGAAGGTCATCCCCCGGGGGCTTGTGAGGCCGTCCACGGACGACCAGCTCACGGAGGGTGCAAGGGAGAACTGGGCCGCGGGCGCGGCCGCGGCGGCGGTGGACTCGTTCGGCGTCACTAAATCCTGCGTGCAGCCGCCGAGCATGAAACCGGCGAGGGCGATCAATGCCAGCTGTCGGTGAGGCATGGCTTCCTCCGAAAGTGGGGAGCATGGCTTCGCCGAGGGTGCGTCCCGAAGACACTCCCCGGGGGGCCCCTGCTCCGGGGCCCCGGCTCTCAACCATGCGAGTTGTTTGAAAGGGTCGTGCGGTCGGCCTCGCCAGCCTGCGGGGTCAGATCGCCTCCCGATCCAGCACACCCCCGTGCCAAGAGAAGGTGCCCTCGTCAGCCTTCAGGGAGAGTGCGCCTCCCCCCCTCCTCACCCCTTCACGATCTTCCAGCGAGTGCCTTCGGGAGAATCCTCGAGAACGACCCCTTCCCGGGTGAGATCGTCCCGGATCCGGTCGGCCTCGACGAAGTCCCTGGACTTCCGCGCCGCCTGGCGCAGCTGGATCTGTTCCTCGATCCACTCTTCCTTGGCCCGGTCCACGACCCGGGTCTTCCTGGCCAGCTCCAGCAATCCCATCACGTCGTCCATGCTCCGAAGAGCGTCCACGCCGGCATCCCGGTCGCCGGGAGGAACGGTCCCCTCCGTCCCGTCCAGCTCGGCGTTCACCTCGTTGAGGAAGATGAAGAGGGCAGCCATTGCCTCGGCCGAGTTCAGGTCGTCGTCCAGGCCCTTCCGGAAGGCGTCCAGTGCTTGCCGGGCCAGCTCCGGGACTCGCGTGGGGGGCGCGGACCGGTCCACCGAGACCCCGGTGAGTCGGGCCTCGAAGTCCACGAGGCGCTGAACGGCCCGGGCAGACGCTTCCAGGCCGGCCATGGTGAAGTTGAGCTCCCGACGGTACTGGGCGGAGAGAAGCTGGTGGCGGATGGCGGCGGGGTCGTGGCCCCGGGCCAGGAGCTGCCCCACGGAGACGGTGTTTCCGAGGGACTTCGACATCTTCCGCCCCTCGAGGAGAAGGTGCTTGATGTGGAGCCAGTAGCGAACGAAGGGCTTGCCCGTCGCTCCCTGGGATTGGGCGATTTCGTCCTCGTGGTGGGGGAAGATCAGATCCTCCCCGCCCAGGTGGATGTCCAACGTCTCCCCCAACTCGGCGATGCTCATGACCGAACACTCCAGGTGCCACCCCGGCCGCCCCCTTCCCCACGGCGAGTCCCACGCGGCGCCCGTTTCCTCGTCCTCGGCTTTGGCAGCCTTCCAGAGCGCGAAGTCCCTCACGTCCTCCTTCGCATAATCGTCCATCGCTACCCTGGCGCCGGGCTTCACCGACTCAGGATCGACGCGGGAGAGGCGACCGTACTCGGGAAACGCCTCGATGGAGAAGTAGACCGAGCCGTCCTCGGCCTGATAGGCCAGGCCCCGCGCTTCCAGGCGCCGGACGAAATCCACCATGGCCTCCACGTAATGGGTAGCCTTGGGATAGAGATCCACCTCACGGATCCCCAGAAGCGCGGCGTCGGACAGGAACGCCTGTCCGAAGGGTTCGGTATATTCCTGGATCGTGATTCCCTTGGCCAGCGCACCCTTGATGGTCTTGTCGTCCACATCGGTCAGGTTCGTGACGAACCGCACTTCGAACCCACTCCACTCCAGGTATCGGTGCAGGAGGTCAAAGACCATGAACGTCCGGAAGTTGCCGATATGGGGGAAGTCGTAGATGGTCGGACCGCACCCGTAGACCCGGACCTTCCCCGGGACCAGGGGTCGAAAGTCCTCCATGCTGCGCGACAGGGTGTTGTAGAGTCTCAAGGGCATGGGCTCTCCGTTCAGGACAGGACTCGAATCTCGGTGACCCGCCAGACATCGTCCTCCAGTCCGAATCCCACGAACAGGTTCACCTCCACGCGATCGGGACCGCCGATCCCACGGGTCTCCCAGCGGATCTCCGCGAAGCCCTTTCGAGGGTCTCCGCCGGCCAGGGAAACCTGGGACACGGTGGTGACTCCTCCCTCGTAGCCTTCCATGAACGAATGGAGGGCGGCCTCGGCCTGTCTCGGTGGAATCAGGATATGCTCTTCTCCAGGGAGCTTGAGACGAATCCCCTGGGGGAGAAGCGCCTCTCCCAGGGCCGACGCGTCCCGTTGGGCCCACGCCCTGGCGAACCACTCGGCTCGAGCCCGGAGAGCCAGCTGGCTCGGGTCCGGGCCCGTCTGGCCGCCCAGTCCGGCGAGCTGAAACCCGAGGAGGACCGGCCCTAGCGCAAGCAACACCTGACTTGTGGACATCGGATTCGGCTCCATTGTCGAGGTCAGGGGACGTGGAGATCCCCGCCAGGGGGGTATCGCCCGAAGAACTCGCGCACGGCACGGGCGATGGCCTCGGCCGTGTCCTCCTGGAAGCTCTTCTGGGTCAGCAGCCGCTCCTCCGTGGGATTGGTGACGAACCCGACCTCCAGGAGAACCGCGGGCATCAGGGCATTGGTGATGACGGCGAAGGGGCCTTGTTTCACGCCTCGATTCGGGCCGGGATGGACCCGGCCGAGCTCGTCCTGGACCAGCTCCGCCAGGAGGGAGGACCAGTGCTGGGAGTCGAGGTTCCGGAGCTCACTGAGGATGAAGCTCAGGTCCGGATTTTCCACCCCCGGGCCGTCCTCCTCCTGCTCCCACTCCTGGGCGGCGTTCTCCAGTGCCGCCACCCTTCTCTCGTGCTCCGTCCGGGCCTCGGAGAGGAAGTAGGTCTCGAATCCCCTGGTGGCCCGGGAGTTCGGCATGGCGTTGGCATGAATCGAGAGGAAGATCCCGGGGCGCTCTCCCCGCCACTGGGTGGCCTCCTCCCCACGTTTCCAGAGAGGGACGAGGGTGTCCACGTCCCGGGTGAGGTGCACCTCCAGGTCGGGATCCTCCTCGAGGATTCGGGCCAGCGCCTTCGCCACACCCAGGGCGATATCCTTCTCCTGGACGCCTCCCGGACCCCTCGCCCCTGGATCTCTCCCCCCGTGCCCGGGATCGATGACCACGACCCGGCCCCTCGCGCCTCCGGCCTCCCCGCCGGGCCTGCCTCCACCTGGTCGTCCTGCGGGTCTCGGGGCCGCCACCCGTCCCCCCACCCCACCTCCCTCGACAGGTCCGAGGAGCTCGAGGGTCCTGGATGGGGGATCGTACCGGAACCGGCCGGGCAGCTTCCATGGAAGCACGTCGACCAGGAACTGGAGGGGAAGATAGAGGTGCCCTGATGCCAGATACGGGACGTCCGCCAGGTGGACACCCTGGCCGTCCCAGGCTAGAAAGGGCGTGCCGGGGGTAATCTCGACGACGGGACCACCCCCCTGCCACCGAGCCGTCACAGGAACGGCATGTTCGTCGATCTGGAAGCCGAGCCGGGCCAGCTCCGCTGCGGGGAAAGCCACGAACCCCTGGTCCTCCTCCGTAGCGATCGGTGGTTGCAGCACGCCGCCGGGCGTCAGGATCCGGAAGTCGGGAGCGGTCTGCCCGGAAAGGAGAGCTCCATGCCAGCCCGGGAACGCCAGGGCGGCCAGGACGGCCACCAGGCTCCACGCCCCTTTCAGAAACGGCACCCGGGTCCGAGCTTCCCCGGAGCCAGGGACGGAGTCCACTTCCTTCGAGTGGGAACGAGGTCGCACTCGGAAGTTCATGGTCGGCGCGGAAGGACGTGCATCATCTGCGGTACGGCTCCATGGCCCTGCGAGCTTCCTCTTCCTGGGTTCTCCGCTTCAACTTCTCCCGCTTGTCATACGTCTTCCTCCCCCTCGCAAGGGCAAGCGTCACCTTGGCGAAGCCCCTGCGAAAGTAGAGGTCCAGCGGAATCAGCGTGAGCCCCTTCTCCTCCACCTTCCCCACCAGCCGCCGGATCTCGTCCCGCCTCAAGAGGAGTTTCCTGGGACGCAGCGGATCCTCGTTGAACCGGTTGGCCTGCTCGTAGGGGGGTATGTGAAGACTGTGGAGCCAGACCTCCCCACCCTCCAGCCGCGCGTAGGCGTCCTGGAACCCCACCTTCCCTTCCCGCAGGGACTTCACCTCGGGTCCCTTCAGAACCAACCCGGCCTCGAAGGTGTCCAGCACCTCGTACTCGTGCCGAGCCTTGCGGTTCGTCGCCACCACCTTCTTCCCGTCCTCACCCACGCCGAGCGCCTCCTCCTGGAAACGAGGTCCTGCGGGAATCCGTTGGCTCGGACCCCCTGCAAGGGAGCCCCAACCCCGAAGACCACCTCACAGACTTCCTCCGGGGACGGGGCTGGAGGCGTGAAGTCGCCGGGTCCGAATCATGGTGTATACCTGGGCGACTTCCCCACCGAGAATAAACACTATCGCGCCGTAATAGATCCAGAGGAAGAGCACCACCGCACTGGAGAGCCCCCCGTATACCGTCCGATAATCCGCGACCGACGTCACGTACCAGGAGAAGATGTATTTGGCGACCTCGAACAGCACGCCCGTGAAGGTGGCCGCCGTAAGCGCCGTTCTCCATGGAATCCTCCGTGGCGGGAAATAGCGGTAGACGAGAAGGAAGAGAACCCAGATGGACCCGAAGGCGAGGGCTTGGGCAAAAGTCTGCCGGAAGAGGGTCAATCCGGGTCCCTGGAGCTCAACCATGCTCACGCCGAAGTCCTCCACCGCCTCCATCCCCACGGTGATTCCGAGATTCACCACGAAGAGCAGGCCCCCGACCACAACCATGAAGGAGTCGAAGAGCTTACCGCGCACGATGCCCCGGCCGTGGGGGAAGTCGAAGATCTCCCGGAGAACCGTGCGGAGCGTGCCCACGAGGCGGGTGGAAATCCAGACGAAGACCAGGAATCCCACGAGGCTGAATCCCGCGCGATCCTGCAGGAGCGCGTCCACCACGGAGCGCACCCGGGAGACCAGGTCGATCTCCCCGCCGACGGTAGGCAGGTTTCCGAGGAGAAATGGGATCAGGACCGTCTTGGGGTCGGGGAAGCGGGAGGCGAGGACGAAGCCGGAGATCCCGATGGACAGCAGGATGAGAGGAATGAAGGCAACCAGGAGGTTGAAGGTGATGGCCCCCGCCATGAAGAAGATGTTGTCTTCCTCGGCCTTGGAAACGACCCGAAGCACGAAATCCCAGAACCGGCGCAGAGGACCGACTCCTCCGTGTTTGGGGGAGGAGGGACGCAGTGCTCCGGTCATCTGGGATCTCGCCTCCGGAGAGGGCCCGCCGTCAAGCCTCCGCGCCCTCTCCTGCCTCACCGGCCTCCTCGGAGGCGTCTTCCGCCTTGGCAGCTTCACGGGCCGCGTCGATGCCGGCGCGGTAGGCAGCCTTGGAGCGCTCGAGCTTCTTCTCCAGGTCGTCGCGGGCGTCGAGCGCAGCCTGTCGACCCGAATCCACGGCTCCCCGGACCGACTCCACCTTGGCCTGGACGTTTTCCCGGGCAGCCTCCAACCGGTTCTCCAGGGTGTGCTGGGCGTCACGCACCCGATCCTTGGCGGCGTCCCGGAGCTTGAGAGCCCTCGTCCGGATCTCCTCCTGGGTTTCCTCGCCCGAGCGTGGAGCGAAGAGGAGGGCCAGGCCGGCCCCTACCAACGCGCCCAGGATGAAGGACCCGAAGCCTCCACCCCCCTCCCGTTCGATGACGATGTAGGGCGTCTCATCATGATCTCGCATGGGATCCTCCTTGACCCGGAAACGTGTTGGGGTACGGGCGACCGGATCTCCCCGGGGATTCTGGACCTTCACTGACGTGGCGATTCACCGCTGAATCGGCCGTGGGCCGGTCCGGAAAAGGTAACCAATTCCCGGCCCGGGTCGCCAGCAATCCGGCCCCGTTCGATCGCCCGGACGACGGCCTTGCGCTCCTATACCCTCCATGGGTGGTTCCCGGTCCCGAGCTCGGGCATCTCGAAGCCATCGCGGCCCAGAAGACCATAGGTCAGACGCTTGCCCAGCTCCACCCCAGGCTGATCCATGGGGTTGACTCCGTAGAAAGCCCCAGCGAACACGACGGCCGCCTCGAAGAGGATGAAGAGCTCTCCAAGGGCCTCGGGCGTCAGATCGTCCACTTCCAGCGTGAGGTTGGGACGGCTCTGGCGGCGCAGGGCCTCCATCGTGGCCCTCCGCTCGATGCGAAGGACCTCGGCGAGAGAGTGCCCACCCAGGTAGGCCACCGCGGGCATATCCTGCCGGTTCGCCGGAATCCCTACCGGATCCGGGGCCCCCCCCACGTCCATGCAAAGGACAACCTTGTCCCGGGGCCCCTCCATGAAGAGCTGAAGGAGGGAGTGCTGGTCGGAAGAGCCCACGGCCGCCAGGGGTGTGGGGCCCAGGTTCACCTCCCGGCCCTGGCGGTCCAGCGCCTTCCCCAGAGACTCGGCCCAGAGCTGTTGATACCACGCGGCGAAGGCGCGGAGCCGGTCGCAGTAGGGCATGAGGACGTGGACCGAGGCGCCCTGGACCGCATCGGCGTGGTGGAGGAGGGCGGCCAGGAGGCCCGCGGGGTTCTCCCTGAGCACGGGACTGGCGCAGCGGGCCTCCATGGCGCGAGCCCCGTTCAGCACCCGCTCGATGTCGATCCCCACCACAGCGGCGGGGAGAAGGCCCACGGAGGAAAGGACGGAGAAGCGCCCCCCTATATTCTCCGGGACCTCCAGAGCCAGGACCCCTTCCTCGTTGGCGATCTTCCTCAAGGCCCCATCCCTCGGGTCCGTGGTGAAGAGGAAGTGTCCCCGGGTGGAGTCCTCACCCAGGATCTCCCGGAGGCGGGCCTCCACGACCAGGTAGAGGGCCATGGTCTCCACCGTGGTTCCGGACTTGCTCACCACGTTGAAGAGAGTCCTGCGCAGGTCGATGCGGCTCAGAAGGTCGGACACCGTCCTGGGGTCCACGTTGTCCAGGACGTGGAGCCTCGGGTAGTGGTCCCGGGCATCCTCGTCCAGCTCGTTCCAGGAAGGGCCCAGGAGCGCGTCCCTGAGCGTGAGCGTCCCCAGGGCGGAGCCGCCCATCCCCAGGACCACGAGGTTCTCGAACCACTGACCGAATCCATCGGCAAGCTCCTGCACGGCCTTGGCCTGCTCCGCCGCATCGGGCAGGGAGAAGAACCCCATCTCCCCGGAAGCCCTCCGGGACTCCACTTCGTCGAGGACGCGCCGGAAGGCGATGGACAGGGCGCCGTCCAGCTCCCCCGGATCCAGACCCCCCGCAGGAAGACTGGGGGAGAGCATGTTGGCAAAATCCAGGGTGACCGACTTCATCCTGCGCTCCTGGTGGAGGGAAGCGGCGGGGCCCTCGGTCGGATTCGGTCCGAGATCCCTCACCGAGAAGGATTCAGGGATCAGGGACCTCGACGCTCAGACCGTCGTAGGCGGGCTCGACTCCGGGAGGGAGCCGCTCCACCAGCTCCCGGTGGAGCACCTCGTGGGTCATGTGGATGAGGAACGTACGCTCCGCCTCCACCTCCTCCGCGGCGGAGAGGGCCTCCTCCACGTTGAAGTGGGTGGGGTGGGGTCTCCCCCACCAGAGGGCGTTCAGGACCAGGACCTTCACCCCGCGAAGGGCCTCCACCGTCCGAGGTGGAAGGCACTTCCCATCGGTCACGTACCCCAGGGCACCCGCCCGGAAGCCATAGACCGTGGTGGAACCGTGGGGAACCGGAACCGGCACGAACCGGGTCCCCAGAATCTCCACCTCCTGGAAGGCCTCGAAGCCCCGGAGCCGGAACTGCGGAATGGTGGACCCTGCGGGGGCCTGGATGGCCTCGTCGAAGATGTAGGGGAAACGGCGAAGGAGCTCGAACTGGGACCCCGCCGGGCAGAACACCGGCATGTCCACCTGAGCCCGGAAGCGGAAGATCCTCAAATCATCGGCGCCATGGATGTGGTCGGCGTGGAGGTGAGTGAGCCAGACGGCATCGATGCGCTCGATTCCCTCCCGAACCAACTGAAGTCGAAGCTCCGGAGGGGCATCCACGAGCAGCTTGCCGCCCGGCAGGGAAAGCACGGCGCCATTGCGGGTGCGCTGGTCCCTGGGATCGGTGGAAGTGCATGTGCGGCAATGACATCCTATGACGGGGATGCCGAAGGATGTTCCGGTTCCGAGAAAGGTGAGTCTCACGCTCGGCTCCTGAGGGCCCCCGGAGGCCCCATCGAGGAAGAGGTAGCCCGGGCACTCCCCGCATCGTAGGTCTCCGGGGGGCTTCGCGGAAGGGGGGGGGATCGCGCCGAGATCCGCATCCTGGAGACAGGCCTCCGCCCCAGACGAGGCGGCCGCCCGGTGGGGGCCCCAGGAACCATGTGGACCGTGGCGAGTACGTTTCTGCCATGACCTATCGCCTCATCGACGAAGAACCGGCCCTTGCCGAGGTCTCCCATCGGCTCCGATCGGCCCGGGCCATCGCTCTCGACTGCGAAGCCGCCGGCTTCCATCGCTATACCGACCGTCTCTGCCTCGTCCAGCTCTCCACGGAGGAGGAGACCCTTCTCTTCGATCCGCTCGGGCTCGACCTCCGACCCGTCCTCCGCCCCGTGCTGGAGGATCCCGGCGTCGAAGTCGTGATGCACGGCGCGGACTATGACATTCGCCTCCTCCACCGGGACCTGGACACCCGCCTCCGGGGTCTGTTCGACACCCAGGCCGCCGCCTCTCTCCTGGGCGCCACCTCACTGGGGCTGGCGTCCCTTCTGGAGACGCACCTGGGGGTGAAGCTCTCCAAAGCCCACCAACGAGCCGATTGGGCTCAGAGGCCCCTCCCCGAGGAGCTCCTGGACTATGCGGCTGCGGACACCGAGCACCTCCTGCGCCTGCGGGACGTCCTTCTCGAGGAGCTTCGGGAACGAGGCAGGGATGACTGGGCGCGCGAGGAGTTCCGGGCACTGGAGGAGACCCGCTGGGAGGAGGACGGGGACGCCGATCCGGTGACCCGCATCAAGGCCGCCCGAAGCATGGACCCGAGGGGGGTCACCGCGCTAAGAGCGGCGCTGGCGTGGAGAGACGGGATCGCCCGGGAGCGGGACCGTGCGCCGTTTCGCGTGGCCGGGGATGCTGCCTTGTTGTCCGTCGTCGCCGAGCGCCCCTCCTCCCCCGAAGCCCTCGGGGCCATCAAGGGAATCTCACCCCGCCTGGCGCGGGAGTCTGGCCCCTCGTTGATCCGACGCCTCCGGGAGGTGGAACAGCTGCCCGACGACTCCCTCCAGGGGTATCCGCGATGGCAGCGCAACGGCCCCGGTCGACCGACGCCGGAGGAGGAAGCAACGGCGGCGCGCCTGCGGGAGCTGAGAGCGATGCGGGCCAAGGAGCTGGGGCTGGAGAAGGGAGTCGTTCTCTCCAACGCGAAGATCGTGGAGATCGTGCGGGCGGCGCCACGATCCATGGAGGCCCTGGCGTCGATCCCGGGCCTCCGGTCCTGGCAGATCAGGCTACTGGGGCGCGAGATTCTCCAGCTCTTGAACTGATTGCGTGGGATGGAGAGACACCCTCTCTTGGAGGTTCTCGATTAGATTGGCCTGGCCCCGCGGGGCTGCCGCCGGCGGAACTCGAGTCGCCGGAGGCTCAATGATGGGGAGACACTTTCATGGCGTCTGAGATGTTGGAAAGGGATGACCTCACGGTCTACGTGGTGGCCGGCCTGCCCCGGAGCTTCAAGAAGAAGCTGACGCAATTCGTGGAGGCCGAAGCCAAAGACCAGGGTGACGTGATGCTCGTCGATGAGGAGATGACGGACTGGGTCCTGGCCAAGCTCAGAGGGGAGAAGAGGCGAAGCTATGAACAAACGCCCGCCTCGGCAGCTCTGTGGCGCGCCTACCGGGCCCTGTCCGCGGCGCGCTACCACCTCCAGGACGGCCCCATGGAAGAAAGGGTCAGGGGCCTTCGCCGGGAAATCGAAGATCTATGGCAATCGGTGAGTCCCCTCCACGAGTTGGAGGAGGACAATGGGATCGCGGACGATCACTGACCGGGATCTCCCCGGATTCTCCCCTGAAAGAAAGAGCGGGGCCCGGTGGCACCGGGCCCCGCTCCTTCCTGGGGGATGGCGTGCGTGGGAACGAGTCCCAGGCCGTCAGGCCGCTTCCTCTTCCTCCTTCACCTTGCACTTGATGCAGTAGCGGGCGTGGGGCAGCGCGTCCAGCCGCTCGAACCCTACCTCCGCACCGCATGTGTGGCATTGCCGAAATTCTCCGGATCGTTGTACAGGCGCCGGAGAGCCTCCTCGATCCGGTAGAGGTAGCGGCCCTCTTTCGTCGCGAAGAGGGCGGCTTTCTCCCGCTCCATGGCCTCGGTGCCCTGATCGGCCATGTGATCGGTGTAGGCAGAGAGCGCCGAATCTCCGGATTCCCGGTCCGCCTTCGCCATCTCGTCGAAGAGTCCGAGGGCCTTCTGGGCCCGGGCCCGCTCCTGCATGAGCCTCTTCTCGATGTGCGTGAGCTGTTTCTTCGTCAGCATGGTATTCCCAGCGCCAGGACCTGCGTTCTCTCCGTGATCGTCCCGGGGACGTCGTCCCTCGCGGTGGACTCCCCGCCCGGAGGTTCAGAAGACGGGAAATTTAACGCAGAGGGGAAGAAGCGTCCACCCATCACCCGTGGAGGCGCAGAATATCGGCGGACCCCGGGCTGGCTCGGGGCTGGACCATGTCTCATGGAGGCTCCGGCACGATCCTCCATGGCGGGCCGCATGGAGGCCCCCTCACTTGACGGAGGAGGAGCTTCTTGGAGCTTTAGGTTTCTTCCGAAGCCAGCTTGAAGACCCGGACCCCGAGGACCCCATGGGCATTGTTCACTGTCGTCATTGCGGAAAGGAAGCCCCTTCCCTCGAGAAGTCTCCCTTCCGGAACCCTCTGGGCGACCGGATCCAGGCGGAGATTTGCCAGGACTGTTGGGGCGACTGGCTCCAGCACCAAACCCTCCTGATCAATCATTACGGGCTCGATCCCAGGGACCCCAAGGCCAGGCAGTTCCTCTACGAACAGATCGAGACCGTCCTGCTGAAGGGAGAGGAAGGGGAGGACGTGGACACGTCGCAGAAGGGCACCATCGAGTTCTGACCTTCCCTATCCGCCCGTCCCGTCGATCGCCCGCGGCCCATCGGGTGCCATGACCCTCTCCTGGCAGGCCACGTCCCAGGGAAGGGCCACCAGGAATTGGCCGGGCTGGAGGTCGAGCACCTGGACGGTGCCCGGACAGAGAGCATCCACGCGGTCGAGAGCCTCTCCGTGCACCTTGCCCCCGTGTTCCACCAGCAGGTGGGTCACTCCGGTAGCCCGCCACAACTCGTACTGCTCCCGAGGCGTTCCCCACGTTGGCACTCCCGGTGCGAGTGGGAGGAACCGGGCACTGGGAACCACGGTCCGACCGGTGAAGAGGTGGATCCCCGACCAGAGCTCCGGTGCCCCCACCACCGCGTCGGTGGGGGTCTTCCCGTTCACCGCCTCCACCGCCTTGACGAGGGCCTCTGATCTCGTCCGGTAGGGCTCCGCCGGCCATCCCGTGACCAGTCGGGCGCCGGAAACCACCAGCAAGAGCGCCACCCATCCGCCCGCACCCGCCGTGAGGACGGTCCTGGCCCCGGCTCGGACGAGAAGAGGTTGACTCCACCGCCTGGATTCCGCGCCGGCCCGCAGGAGTTCCCGGAAGCCCACGAGGCAAGCAAGAATGACGAACGGCCCGAACGGCGCCACCAGGCGGATGTCCTGGAAGGGCCAAGCCCAGAGGATCCCCAGGGAAAAGGCTACTGTCAGGGGGAGCGTCAGGGTCCGTCGTGCGATCTCCCGCACCCCGAAGACCAGCGGAGCCACCAGGAGCACCCCGAGCCATCGAAGGCCCCCATGGACCCCGGGAAGGACGAGGGCGAGGAGCTCGAGGGAGAGCGCCCGGGCGTTGCCGACAAGGAAGCGAAGGAAGAGGACGGGCTCGGCGGAGACCTGATGGATCCACCAACTCCCGTACGGACCCAACGTGTCCCGGAGAGGTGCCGGAATCGTCTCGGCCGCCTTGGTCGTCCAAAGGAGCCACGGCAGGGAGACCGCCACAAGTCCAGCGAGAATCCCGAGGCCTGCCCGTCGCCTGGACCGGGCCGCCATGGCCACCGATGCCCCGAGAAAGACCGCCAGCCCCAGGGTCCTGGCATGGATCGCCACTCCCGCCGCCAGGAGAAAGACGAGCACCGGCCGCCAGCCCGGCGAGACTTCGGCCCGCCCGGCGGCCCAGAGAGCAAGAAGGAGGAAGAAGAGAAAGCTCGGCTCCGATAGGGGCACCAGGCCCAGGCGCCAGAGCTCCGGGGAGGCCCACGCCAGGATCGCGGCGGTCACGGCCCACCGGCCGCCCAGGCCGACCACATCCCTCACATACGCGACGAAAATTCCTGCGGCGGCCGCGAGGAGGAGGAGGTTCACACCGGACAGGAGCGGCACGTTCTCGGGGAAGGACGGGAACACGCGCCAGACTCCCGCCAGGAGGAGCGGGTAGACAGGAGGGAACTTGGGGGCAAGAGGTGCCCCTTGGACCCCCAGGTACCGGAGGCCCTCGCCTCGAGCCAGGGACCGGCCCAGCATGACGTACACGCCGTCGTCATGCCAGATGCCCGGTGGAAACGGCTCCCAGATGACCAGGCCAAGCAGGAGAACCAGGAGGGCGGTTCCGAAGGGGGCCCAGCGGGAGAAGGCACTCCGGGGACCGTCAGAACCCTGGAGGTGGGGCGTTTCTTGGCTCATCGAGCGCGAAGTCGGGATCCAAAAGTGGTCTGAAGGGTTCTTCCGAGGGTAATCGATGGAGCGCCCACGGCATGGGCCCCCCGACAACCCGAGCTCATTCATGACACCATCAGGGAATGTACCACTTCTGACGGCCCTCGGGGCAATTGTCGTCCTGGCGGGAGTCTCGTATGCGAAGGACCGAGGTGAGGACCCCTCCTCCGAGGCCAGGCCGTCCTTCACCGTCGCTTCCGCCCCCGAGCCCGGGTCGGCGCCCTCCGTCGCTTCCGCCCCCGAGCCCGGGCCAGCGCCCTCCATCGCTTCCGCCCCCGACGGCCGGTCGGACGCCCCCGCCCGGGCGCCCCTTCAGGCGCTCGTCCTCGGCGACTGGGGAACGGGCCAGGAGGGTCAACGCCAGATCGCGGAAGCCATCGCAGCTGCCCACGGGGACTCGCCGCCGGACCTGGTCCTCTCGGTGGGGGACAACTTCTACCCCAGCGGCGTCACGGACCTGGAGGATCCTCTCTGGAAGTCCGTTTTCGAGGACGTGTACCAGGGTCCGTTCTGGCAGGGAAAGGTCTTCTTCCCCGTCCTGGGCAACCACGATCATCGTGGCAACCCGGGAGCGGAGTTCGCCTACTCCCAGGTGAATCCATCGTGGGACATGCCCGGAGCGTACTACGCGTTCCGCAAGCCCCTGGGCCCCGGCGACTCCGTCCTCTTCCTCGCCCTGGATACGGAGCCCATGAGGGCCGGGGGCTCCGATGTGAGCCCCCAGCTCCAGTGGGCGGATTCCACGCTGGGCTCCAGCAAGGACGCCTGGGTCGTGGCCTATGGCCACCACCCTGTGGCCAGCGGCGGCCGGCACGCCCCCGACCGCGAGGTCCGCAGGCTCCTGGTCCCCGTCATGGATCACCGGGTGTCGGTCTACCTGTCGGGGCACAACCACTCCACCGAGTTTCTCCTGACCGACGACGGCTTCGAGCAGGCCGTGTGCGGAGGAGCGGGGGGGAGGACAACTCCTACGAGGTCCACGCTGACCTCCGCACACTCCAAGCCTTCAGCGACGGCGGGTGGTGCTTCCTGAGGTTCTGGCCCGACTCCCTCTCCGTGGAACTCTACAACCGGTCCGGGGAGAGGCAGTACCGCTACGTCATCGAAAGACCCGGGTCCGGGTCCTGACGAAGACGGACGCTGGGGCTCCTTTCCGTCAGCCCGTGAGCACCTCCCGGATCGGTCCCAGGGCGTCGGCGAGCACATCCTTCCCGACCACCAGGGGCGGAGCGAACCGGATGACCTGCTCGTGCGTCTCCTTGGCCAGGATTCCCCGGTCCTGGAGAGCCTCGCAGAAGGGCCGGGCCGGTCCCGACTCGGCCTTGATCACGACCCCGATCATCAGCCCCCTCCCCCGCACCTCCTTGACATGAGGTGAGTCGATCTTCCGCAGCTCGTCCATGAACCAGGCGCCCAGCTCGGCGGCCCGCTCGGGGAGCCTCTCCTCGAGGATGACCTTCAGAGACGCCCGTCCCACCGCGGCTCCCAGGGGGTTTCCGCCGAAGGTGGAACCGTGGTCTCCCGGATGGAACACTTCCATGAACTCGTCGTCCGCGATCGCAGCGGACACCGGGTACACGCCTCCACCCAGAGCCTTTCCGACGATGAGCACGTCGGGCTTCACGCCTTCCCAGTCACAGCAGAAGAGGCGCCCTGTGCGGCCGAGCCCTGTCTGGATCTCGTCGGCCACGAAGGCGATCGCCCTCTTCCGGCAGATGGCCGCCGTCTCCGAGATGTACCCGTCGGGGGGAACCACCACACCGCCCTCTCCCTGGAGGGGCTCCATGAGGAAGCCGATGGTCCTGTCGCTCACCGCCGCCTCGAACGCGGCCACGTCCCCGTAGGGGACCTCCACGAACCCCGGGGTGAACGGGCCGAAGCCCGCCTTGTACTGTTCCTCGGACGAAAACCCTACGATCGTGGTGGTCCGGCCATGGAAATTGTTCGCACAGACGATGATCTCGGCCTCTCCGTCGGGCACGCCCTTCCGGGTGTAGCCCCACTTTCGCACCATCTTGATGGCGGTCTCCACGGCTTCGGCTCCCGTGTTCATGGGAAGGGCCTTGTCGAAACCGGTGGCCTCGCAGAGCTCCTTGAGGAAGGGGCCCATCTGGTCGTTGTGGAACGCCCGGGAGGTGAGGGTCAGTTTCTCCATCTGCTCCCGCGCGGCCGCAAGGATCGCCGGATGACGATGGCCCTGATTCAGAGCCGAATACGCAGCCAGCATGTCCAGGTATCGTTTTCCCTCCACGTCCCACATCCACACGCCCTCCGCCCTCTCGATGATCACAGGGAGGGGCTTGTAGTTGTGGGCACCGTAGCGGTCGGCTTCCTCCAGGAAGCTCGCGGTCAGGTTCTTGTCAGCGTTCGGGGCCATCGGGTAGCTCTCGCTTGGGTTGTGTGAACGAATCAGGCAACAGGGTCGCTATTCCTCCAGGTCCACCGGGGGCCGAGGCTCCTGGTCGACCCAGAAATGGAACACATCGGGCCGAGCGTAGTGGCCCGTGACGTCGAAGTCGAATTTTCCCCGGGCGACCTCTCCCAGGTCCAGGTCGGCGTACAGGATCCCGGATCGGTCCCAGAGAGGTCCTGCCAGCCGGTCACCCAACGGTGAGTAGACGGCGCTCCCGCCCCGACAGAGCGTCTCGGGCCAACCGTCCAGCTCCTCCCTGATCTCCAGGTCGTCGGGGTACATGTCCCGGGTCACGTACTGGTTGCAGCCGAGGACGAAGCAGCGCCCCTCCAGGGCAATGTGCTGAAGGGTGGACTGCCATCGTTCCCGGGCGTCGGCCGTGGGGGCCAGGTAGATGTCCACGCCCTTCCCGTACATGGTCATCCGCGCCAGAGGCATATAGTTCTCCCAACAGATCAACCCCCCTACCCGACCGAACGGCGTGGAGATCACGGGAAGGGTGCTCCCATCCCCCTCTCCCCAGATGAGGCGCTCCGCCGCGGTGGGCTTCAACTTCCGGTGCTTTCCCAGGAGCGTCCCCTCCGGCCCGAAATACAGAAGAGTGCAGAAGAGGGTTCCCCCACTGTAGCGGCTGTCTCGCTCGATCACCCCCACGGCCAGGTAGAGACCCGTTTCCCCGGCTATCTTGGCCAATCGTTCGGTCTGGGGCCCGGGTACTTCCATGGAGGCCCTCCAGTACCGCGCCCAGGTCCTGCGCCCCGCATCGCTCCGGCCCCCCACCGCGGTTCCGAACGCCAGGCCCCAGGGGTAGCCCCCCACGTAGGCCTCCGGAAACAGAACCAGCTCCGCCCGTTCCTCCGCGGCTTCCCGGGTCAGCTCCACCACCCGATCCACGCTCCCCTCCAGGTCGAAGTAGAGGGGGGCCGCCTGTACCACCGCCACTCTCACACGATCCTCTTTCGATCCCATGACTCGTCCAATTCTCAGGTTCTACGCGCGCGGAGCCTGGACGCCTCACCCACCCTGGTACACCAGCTCCGCCATCACCTCACCTACCATGTTCAGGGTCTCGGAACTCGTGTTATCGGGCACGTCCTGCGGAGTGTGCCAGAACCGGTTTTGGGGTCCGTAGTCGAAGTCGATGACATCAATGGCGGGGAGGCCCGCCGAGTTCAGGGACACGTGGTCATCCGTGACCCGGGGCCCCACCTGAAGGGGGAAATAGGCACCGTAGCCCAAGTCCGCCGCCACCCTCCAGACCCGCTGCACGACCTCGGGAGCAACCTCGGCGGAGTGCGCCTCCACCGGAAAGCGAGGAGAGGCGTCCCCCACCATGTCCAGGAGCACGGCGTAGGCCCAGGGGGAGGGCCGTGACAGCGTGCGGGCGAACTCCCTGGCTCCCAGGAACATGTCCCCGGTGCCCGGTCCGTAGTCCTCCCCGTCCACGAAGAGGAGATCCACACCGATAGGGGGGGCTTTCTCGGCCATGAGCTGTGCCAGACGGAGGAGAACCGCCGTCCCGGACGCCCCGTCGTCGGCACCGGGCACGGGCTCGGCCCGCTGGCCGGGATCGGGGGCCATGTCCGAGGTGGGACGGGTATCCCAGTGGGTGAGGAGCAGCACCCGGCGCTCCTTTCCCAGCTGGAAGCGGGCGAGGACATTGGTGAGGGCCAGCTTCTCGCCGCCGCTGGTGACGAACGAGAACGGTTGGAGCTCCACCGTATCGGCTGCCTCCGTCAGAAGACTGTCCATCCAGGCCAGCTGCCTCGCGTGCCCGCCGGTGCCCGGCACCCGGGGGCCGAAATCTACCTGGGTGGTGAGGAGACGAAAGGCGGCGTCTCCCCGGAAGACGGGACGATCCTGCACGAGGGGTGGAGACGGGTCCTCCGGGCCGCCCGACGCGGGCGCCCTCGCGTCCCGCCCGGGCTCTCCCCGGCACCCGAGCCAGAAAGCGGCCAGAGCGAGCAAGCCCACCGCGAAGCGGCCCCCATGCAGCCGAAAGCTGTTTCCCAGCACGTACCCTCCGCTGACACACCGACCTCGAGACACGACACCTCGAAAGGTAACGACCCCTGCGGGAGCCGCCCATGTGCCGATGGGTCCCGGACGGGCAGGAAGCTGCGTGCCCTCCAAGCGTGCCCGAAAAGGCCGCTCCTACCGATACCCTACCCCGTTGCCACAAATTCGCCGGCCTCGGGTACTCCCGGAACGTGGAATCCAGAAGCATGTCGAGCGTCCCCCCGGGGCGCCAACCGTTCAGGAGCCGTCATGAACGTCAAGGTCCCATCGATCGTCGCCGCACTGTTGGTGATTCTCTCCCTTTCTCTTGCCTCTTCCGTTGGCGCCCAGCGGATCGCTCCGGACGGAAACCTCCCGGAGAGGGCGGTCCGGCGCAGCATCCCGCTCACGAACATGATCCGCAACGCTTTCGGGGAGGGGACGCGGGACACGACGGGACGGCCTGGACCCGCCTATTGGCAGCTCTGGATGGACTATACGATCCACGCCCGATTGGACCCCTCCACGGCGCTGGTCACGGGCAGCGAGACCGCCGTCATCCATAACAACAGCGACACGGACATGACGAGCATTCAGCTTCGTCTGGATCAGAACATCTTCCGAGCCAACGTCCCCAGACTCGAGACGGTCCCCGAGATCACCGGGGGAATGAACGTGACCCGTCTCACGGTCAACGGCGAGAACGTGGACCTCAATCCTCCGGCCAGGAGGGGATTCCGAGGGGGCGGCGGACGGCCCGAGGTCCAGCTCGCCGCGTTCGGTCTCGATCAGACCACCGCCCGCATCACCCTCCCCGATCCCATTCCGGCCCACGGTAGCGGGACCCTCGAGGCCGATTGGAACTTCCGGGTACCCCTGGTGGCCAGTGGGAGAGGCTTCCGGATGGGCCGGTGGGCCGACTCCCTCTACCAGGTGGCCCAGTGGTATCCTCGGGTCGCAGTGTTCGACGACCTTCGTAATGGGGGGTGGGACACCGAGCCCTACCTGGGACCGTCGGAGTTCTACAACAACTTCGGCCGCTTCGACGTGACCCTCGACGTTCCGGCGGGATGGATCGTCGGAGCCACGGGAGTCCTGGACAATCCCGAGGAAGTCCTGACTCCCAGCGCCCGGGAGCGCCTGTCGCACGTCCTGGAGTCCGACTCCATCCGGACCATTGTGGGCGCCGACGAGATGGGGCCCGGGAGGTCCACCGCGGCAGGGGACCGGCTCCAATGGCATTTCGTGGCGGACACGGTGGGTGATTTCGCCTGGGCCACGGCAGAGCACTACGTCTGGGAAGCCACGCGGGCCACCATCCCCGTGGAAGGCCCCGTTCCCGTTCACATCCTCCACCTTCCCGGAGACGCGGAACAGTTCACCGAGGCCGGGCCGGTGGTGCGCCATGCCCTGGAGTTCTATTCCAAGCTCTGGATGCCCTACGCCTTTCCCCAGATGACCATCGTGGACGGGCCGGAGAACGGGATGGAATACCCCATGTTCATCATGTCGGGTGTCGGGGCCGCCGACCACGAGGTGGGCCACGAGTGGTGGCCCATGATGGTGGGCACGAACGAGACGTGGTACGGATTCATGGACGAGGGATTCAACCAGTACATGAACATCCTTTCCGCGGCCGACGAGGCGGGAGTCGCTCCCAACCTGGACGGGCTCGGGCAGCGCTACGGCCGGACAGCCGGCAATGAGGAGGAGGCCCCCCTGATGTGGGACGCCAACTACGGTGGTCCCATGTACTCCTTCCAGGCCTACTCCAAGGCGCCTCTCATGCTCTCCATGCTGGGGGGGATCGTGGGAGACACGGCCGTCTGGGAGGCGATGAGCCGCTACGCCAAGGCATGGCGCTTCAAGCATCCATCGCCCTGGGACTATGCGTACTTCATGGACACTGCGCTGGACCAGGATCTTTCCTGGTTCTGGTATTACTGGCTCTTCACCACGGCGTCGGTAGACGGATCCATCCAGGACGTGGCGACCGACGGCTCCCTGACCAGGGTGACCGTGAGGCAGGACGGCGATATGCCGTCGCCCGTGGTCCTCAAAGTGGACTTCGCCCCGCAGGGGCCCCCCATCACCCCCATGGACAATAGCGTCATGGACGGTCCCACCTCCGCGATCGTGACCTACCCGGCGGACGTGTGGTTCTCGGGGAGCCGGACCTTCGTGGCGGACCTGGCCTTCGGACCCCGGCCCATCGAGACCATCACCCTGGACCCCCGCTGCCGCTTCCCCGATTCCGACACCGCCGACAACTTCTGGCCCCGGAGCGCCGCCCCGACGCCTCCTGCGGGCCGGGGGTTCGGACCCGGCGGCGGTGGACAGGGTGGCACGAGGAACTGCTACGGCGGCTGAGCGAAGGCCGGACCACCGCACCGCCGGCTGACAGAGGGCAGGACACCCCATCCGTCGGCGGACGGCCGGTCCACCTGGTACACCGGCACCCCGGGCACCATTGTGGTGCCCGGGGTGGGTGCCGGTCCTGATCCTGGGCCGGCCGCCGTCGCGCCAGCCTGCGCTTCCCCCCGCACCTCCCCCCGGTAGCCCCGGAAGGAACAATCACCATGGCCCTCCGAATGCTCGAAGTGACCGTTCCCCAAGGGGAGATCGACGCGATCCCCGAGCTCGTCGGGGAGTTCCCCATTGTCCAGATCTGGACATCCACCCCGGCACGAGGAACCGGTCTGGTCCGTATCCTCCTCCACGCCGAGCATGCCGAGGGCGTGTCGGATCTCATGGCGAACCGCTTCGAGTCCAGGGATTCATTCCGGTTGGTCCTTCTTCCGGTGGAGGCAACGGTCCCCGCGGTCGAGTCCGGGAGGGACGAAAGCTCTCGCGATGGCGAGACCCCCGAGCCAGAGGAACGTGGCCCGGAACGGATCAGCCGGGAGGAGTTGTACGAGGACATCTCCCAGGCCGGAAGGATGACCCGGGTCTACCTCGTGATGGTGGCCCTGTCTACGGTGGTGGCGGCGGTGGGCCTGACCCGGGGGGATCCGGCCATCGTCATCGGGGCGATGGTCATCGCCCCTCTCCTGGGTCCGAACATCGCTCTCGCTCTCGCGTCCACCCTGGGAGACCTGGACCTGGTCCGACGGTCTGTGAAGGCCATGGGCGCCGGAGTAGCCGTGGCCGGTGCCGTGGCTTTTCTCGCTGGGCTCGTGCTCACCGTCGATCCATCGGCACCCGAGCTCGTGGCCCGCACCCAAGCGGGCGTGGGGGACATCATCCTGGCCCTCGCCGCGGGGTCTGCCGGTTCCCTGGCCTTCACCAGCGGAGTGTCCGCCGTCGTCGTCGGAGTCATGGTGGCGGTGGCTCTCCTGCCCCCCCTCGTGGCGGCCGGACTCCTCGCCGGCGGAGGACACCTGGGACCGGCCTGGAGCGCCGTCATGCTCCTGGTCATCAACGTCACCTGCATAAACCTGGCGGCGGTGGCGACTTTCCTGGTCCAGAGGGTGCGTCCGAGAACATGGTGGGAGGCAGAGAAGGCCCGCAAAGCGACCCGGATCGCCGTCATCATCTGGATCGTGACGCTCGCGGTGCTCATGGGGTTGATCCTGCTCCGCCACTGGGAAGCGAGCCCACCGGTGCTTCCAGAGCGGTAGGCCGCCCGCACCCGCCTTCCCCCGGACGCAGGACGCAACGTCCACCGCGGGGAGGAGAGCCCACCCGACCTCTCAGCCCACCCGACCCCTCAGCCCACCCCACCTCCCAGCCGGGGCCGGGGTTCGCCACAGCGACTCTCGAACGCCGTCAGGCGTTCGGAGCGAAGCGTAGGAGCGAGGAGACCTCCGGCCCTGACCGACCCAACCACCTCAGCCCACCCGACCTCTCAGCCCACCCCACCTCCCAGCCGGGGCCGGGGTTCGCCACAGCGACTCTCGAACGCCGTCAGGCGTTCGGAGCGAAGCGTAGGAGCGAGGAGACCTCCGGCCCTGACCGACCCAACCACCTCAGCCCACCCGACCCCTCAGCCCGCCCCACCTCTCAGCCCACCCGACCCCTCAGCCCACCCCACCTCCCAGCCGGGGCCGGGGTTCGCCGCAGCGACTCTCGAACGCCGTCAGGCGTTCGGAGCGAAGCGTAGGAGCGAGGAGAACCCCGGCCCCGGCCTTAGCCACACTCGCTATACCCGCACACATGACACTTCATGCACCCCTCCTCGTACGCCATCTGCCCCGACCCACAGTCGGGGCAAGCGCCCATGAAGTGCTCGTGCAGGCCCGTGTAGCGGGCAGGGCTCGGGGCGGGGCGGGACTGGACCCCCGATTTCGAGGTCCCGGCGGGAATGCCGATGGGCAGCTCCTCCTGGATCCCCGCTTGCTCCTCCAGGTATCGCTCGATGGCCTGGCCGATGGCATCGGGAGCCGAGAGCACCTTGTTGGGCCCTACACCGACGGCCCGGTCCGATGAGATCCCCCGGAGCTGATCCCGAATGGAGGTGATGGGCACCCCGGACCGAAGAGCCAGGGACATGAGGCGGCCCATGGCCTCGGCGTCGGCGAAGGCGGCGCCTCCAGCCTTGCCCAGGGTGCAGAACACCTCGAAGGGCCTCCCGGCGTCATCCTCGTTGATGGTCACATAGATGTCCCCCAAGGGGGAGTTCATCTTGAGCGTACGCCCTCGGAGCATGGCCGGACGCTGCCGCTTCTGGCGGGCCGCGGCGGCCTTCATGTCCCGCTCCTCCAACTCGGCGTTCAGATGTTCGATCTTGCCGTGAAGCAGGTGGATCTCCTCCCTGGCATCCGCCAGCTCCTGCTCCAGCTCCACGCTCCGGGCCTGGGCCTCCTTGGCCTCGACGGTCTGGCCCGTCTTCCCCGTGGAGAGGACCTGTTCCGGGCGGGCCCCGTCTCGATAGACCGTGACTCCCTTGCAGCGGAGCTTGAAGGCCAGCTCGTAGATCTCCCGCACATCCTCTTCGGTTGCTTCGTTGGGGAAGTTGGTGGTCTTGGAGATGGCGGAATCCGTGGATTCCTGGAAGGCCGCCTGCATCCGCACGTGCCACTCCGGCGTGATGTCGTGGGCCGTCACGAAGACTCGCTGGATGTCGTCGGGCACCTCGTCGAAGTGGATGTGGCCCTCCGTGGCGATGCGCTCCATGAGGTCCTCGGAGTACCACCCGTCCCTCCTGGCGATGCGGACGAAATCCGGGTTCACGTCGGGCATCAGGGCACCGGCCTGGTTCCGCATGAACGCCACCGCGAAGAGAGGCTCGATCCCCCCCGAGCACCCGGCGAAAATGGAGATGGTCCCCGTGGGAGCCACCGTTGTGAGGTTGCAGTTGCGGAGCCTTCTCTCGGGCTGGACGCGGGTTCCGTCCGGACGCCGGGCGCAGCTCTCGTCGGGTCCCCAGATGGAGAGCTCCCACTCCGGAAACACCCCACGGGTCTTCGCCAGGCGCTCCGAGGCCTTCCGGGCTTCCTCGTTGAGGAACTCGCTGACCCGGCGCCCCATCTCCACGCCTTTCTCGCTGCCGTAGGGGACCCCCAGGCGGACCAGCATGTCCGCCCAGCCCATCACACCCAATCCCACGCGGCGGATCCGCTGCGCCAACTCGGTGATCTCCGGCAGGGGATAGCGATTGGCGTCGATGACGTTGTCGAGAAAGTGCACGGAGAGGTGCACCGTCTGCGCCAGGGCTCCCCAGTCCACTCCCTCCATGGGGTTCCCGCCCCAGACGAAATCCGGGTTGACGAAGTTGCCCAGATTGATGCTTCCGAGGTTACAGACGTCGTACGCGATCAATGGCTGTTCGCCGCAAGGGTTGGTGGCCTCGTACGAGCCCAGATGGGGCACGGGGTTGAACTCGTTGGCCCGGTCCACGAAGAAGACGCCGGGCTCGCCCGTCTTCCAAGCCCCGTGGACGATCATGTCGAAGACCTCCCGGGCGTTCTCCTGGCCCACCACTTCGCCCGTGCGGGGATTTACCAGGTCGTAGGACTCGTCGGCCTCCACGGCATTCATGAAGGCGTCGGTCACCGCCACGGAAATGTTGAAGTTCGTGACCCGGGACGTGTCGTCCTTGCAGGTGATGAACTCCCGAATGTCCGGGTGGTCCACCCGGAGGATCCCCATGTTGGCTCCCCTGCGAGTCCCGCCCTGCTTCACGACTTCTGTGGAGGAGTCATAGAGCGTCATGAACGAAACAGGCCCCGAGGCCACCCCCTGGGTGGACCGGACGGTGTCACCGGTGGGCCGCAGGCGGGAGAAGGAGAAGCCCGTCCCACCACCCGACTGGTGCACCAGAGCCATGGCCTTCAGGGTGTCATAGATTCCGCTCTTCCCGTTGGAGAGGGCGTCGTCAACCGGGAGCACGAAGCAAGCGGAGAGCTGCCCCAGCGGGCGTCCCGCGTTCATGAGGGTGGGGGAGTTGGGCTCGAACTTCCCCGTGGTCATCAGATCGTAGAACTGCCGCGCCACTTCCTCCACCGCCGCCTCCGAAGCGCCGTACCGGCCGTCTTCGCGGGCGATGGAGTACGCCACGCGCCAGAACATTACCTCCGGCTCCTCCACCGGCTCACCCTTCTCGTCCTTCTTGAGATAACGTTTTCCCAGGACAATCCTGGCGTTGGTGGTGAGGTCGGGGGCCGGCAGATCTTCAGGCGGGCGGTCATCGAAGATGAAGGGTTCACCGGCGGAGGAGGAAGAGGGGGTCATGATTTCTGGTCTCCCTGCGCTACGATGTGGACAAGCGGTGGAAAAGCGGATGCCGAATCGTTGAAAACCGGCGGAAACCGTTCTCCCCGGAGCATATCTCGTGTGGAAAAACCTCAGGTGACCACAAAATCTTGCGGCTTCTCCAAGATATGGCCACTAGATATTGTGGTCAAGCGCGGGAAGTGATAGAAACGGACTTCGCGTCACCTCATGGAAGAGGCCCGGGGGAGATGCTCAGAAGGACGGTCCGAGGCGGAGATAGGCAACGCTGCCATTCCCTTCCACCAAGGGGGCGGCGACCCCGACCCGCAGGTCCAGGCTCTCGAACCAGAGGGGCAGGGCCCTGATCAGCACCTCGCCCCCCACGGACCGGAGAGAACGGCGCCGGGGGCTCCGAAAGCCGGGCAGATCCAGCTCCGGCCCCCAGGCGTTGCCGGCGTCCAGATAGACGGCACCGCTGAACCAGCTCAGGAAGAGGGGGAAGAGACCGGCGCCCCGGTCGACCAGCCAGAGGGGGAACCGGTACTCCAGGGTGCCGGACCAGGCGTAGCGACCCCAGCGCGTGGCCGTCGTGTATCCCCGGACGGGGAAGAGGAGTCCCTGGCCGATATCCAGGAACTGGAGGGGGATTCCGGCTCCGGAGGCCCCGCCCACCTCGAAATGGAAGGCATCGGCTCCGGCCCCTCCGGCGGCGCCGGCGCTGCCCCGGAGTGCCAGGACGTGGTTGGCGAAGCCTGGCCCTCGAAACGCCTTGTAGAGGGCCACCTGGCCCACGAGATCGCCGTAGGAGCGATCGAATCCAGCCTCGCTGCGGAGGGAATCCGCCAGGTCGAGCTCCCTTCGCACCCGCCCCCGGAGATAGACGGAAACACCATCCTCGGGGCTGATGGAGAACGCGTAGCGGCGGGCCGTGGCAAAGCTCCCCGTTGCTCTTCCCTCCACCAGGCGAATGTCCGGATTGTGGAGCCCGAACCGGGTGCTCTTTGTCAGGTCCCGCTCCAGGAAATACCGGTGGTCCCAGATCCCGTACCCGGAGAGGCCAAAGGAGGCCACGTTCCGGGACCGACGCCGGACGAAGGTCACTCCGGCGCCCGCCGCCCGCTCTCGCTTCACCAGGAAGAGGGGAACCGTGTCGCCTTCCTGCGTGACTCCGGCCCACGGACGGGCGTCGGCGTCATGGGACTGGGAAACGGCCACCCCCAGGAGGGGATTGCCAAGGCCGGCATAGGAATAGGACGCCCCGCCATTGAACGATCCCGTGCCGGAGGAGAGCGTTGCCGAGACGGAGAAGGCGTGGCGTCCAACCACGTCGTTTCCCGACGTGAAGAGTCCGAACCCGGGCTTCAGAACCTGCACCTCTCCCACACGGTCTCCTTCCCGGTACGTGGGAGCCCAATAAGTGGGGCGGATGGTTGGCCACGGACTGTAGGAACGCTCCGCCCCGCCGACCCGGCGAGCGTATCGGGCCGAATCCACTTCGGCCCTGAAGCGAGGATGGAGCGGCTGAGGAGCAAACCACTGGTCGGGAGCGAACGGGATGCGCTCGATGTGCCAGCCGTCGGCGTGATAGCTGGAGAAGTAGATCCACGATCCCCCCGGATCCACGCCGGGGTAGGCGGCGCCTCCGAGGAGATTGGTGATCTGGCGAGGGGCCCCGGGCTCGCCCGTGCCCGGCTCCATGGGTATGGCGTAGAGATTGGGGATTCCGCTCCGGTCCGAGGCCCAGAGGAGCCAGCGCCCGTCGGGGCTCCAGGCCGGGGAGTTGTCGATGGCCCTGTCCCCCGTGATCTCCCGGACGAGCTTCCCCTGAGAGTCGAGAAGCACCAGGTCGTAATAGCCGACCCTCCAGCGGGACACGGCGATCCAGCGTCCATCCGGCGACCACCGGGGATAGGCCCACAGCTCCTCGGGCCGAAATTCGGTCAGGGGAGAGACGGCGCCCGAGGAGAGATCCACAAGCACCAGCCGGTTGGTCCCATCCCCCTCCTGGACGGCGACGACCCGGTTGCCGTCGGGCGCAACGTCCGGGTGGTCCAGGCGTGCTCCCCGGGTGATCTGGACGGTCTCTCCTCCCGGCGCCGTCCGGAAGAGATCGCGGCGGAGTCGGTAGGAGTCGGTGTACTCGAGCTGGGAATAGACGACGTCGCCCGAGGGGGTCCATGCCAGATTCACCACGCTGTTGGTCCGGGTGAGCTTCTCCCCCTTGCCGGAGGCCAGGTCGATGAGGCGGACCTGGGTGTCGCTCCGGCCGTCCTGCCGCGTGAACGCGAGGACCTGACCGTCGGGGGAGATCTCCGGATCCCAGGCATAGTACCCCTCGGTGGTGAGGCGCTCCCCCTGGGTGATGGGAGCCCACAAGGAGAGGGAGACCCGGAGCTGGGCGTAGCGGAGCTCGAGATCTTGCCTCCAGCTCTCCCATGCCTCGGAGAACGAGACACCGAAGGCGGACCGGGCGGCGGCGTTCAGCCGGTAGGGGACCCACTCCCCCCCGAACGCATGCACGAAGGTCCCCACCGCGTCCTGCCCGTAGAGATCCGCCAGCCTTCGGAGGAAGAGGGATCCGTAGATGTAGTAACGCTCTCCCCCGGGCCACGTGGGGCGAGTCCCCGGAGGCCTGGTCGATGGATTCGAACCCGCCTTCCAGGACAGCGGTGCGCACGATCATCTCGTGGTAGCTTCCCCGGACCCTCCCCGCGCCGGTCAGCTCGGATTCGAAGTAGGTGGCGATCCCCTCAACGACCCAGTCGGGCTCCGCCGCCCCGGGGAAGAAGGGCCACTCCAGGGGCATTCTTCCGAAGACCTTGCGGAGGCCCTTCCCGGGGTTGCCGGTGTAGTCCTCGTGGAAAACGTGGGTGAGCTCGTGTGTGATCACCAGCTCGAGCCACTCGTCCATGAAGGGCAGGCCGAACCCGTCCACCGGAGGCGGCGCGAAGATCAGAATCCGGTTGGAGGGAAAGACCCGGGTGAGGCCGTTGGAGACGTCGGCGTGGTCGGTGACCACCAGGTCCACCTTCCCCTTCGGTGGTGCCAGGAACTCCATGGAGAGTCGGTCCACGCCGTCTCCGCCCGATCCCCGGCCCTCCGGGCCAGGTCCAGGAGCCCGGCGGCGTAAGTGACCCTGAAGTGGGGGGTCTCAAGGGTCATCCACCGCTCGTCCGGCGGAAGCTGGGCACCCAGAGGGGAAGGAGCCAGGCCCCCCGCCACGGCACTCCCCATCACCCAAGCCGCCGCCAACGGCAGGGCGCGGAGACGCCATGAAGGGAGGACCTTCCGGAGAGATCTGGGGCATCCTGAAGGACACACCTTGTCAAAACCACCCATGGGCATCACCGTATCGGAATCCCTCTCTCGTCAGGGCCACGGAACATGAAGATGAAGAAGAACGACGACCTCTGGTACCGGATCGGGTATGCCCTGGAGGCGGCGAGGCACCGTCTCCCCGCGATTCCCCAGGAATCCCTGAAGAAGAAGCCCACGGTAGCGGACCAGGCGTCCCACAAGGTCCTGGACGCGCTTCTCACCGTGGGAGCGGGGAGCATCCTCACCCGGGTCGTGTCCCTCTGGCCGGGGCGCCGCCGGCCCGGCCTGTTCAGCCTGTTTCGGGCCGGAGCCGCTGGAGCCGCGGCGGCTCTCCTCGCCGAGCTCATCCGCCCCGCCCTGTCCGGAAAGAAGGCCGAGCTCTCCATCGAGGAGGAGCTCACCGACGTTCTCCTGTCGGGTGCCGGCCGGGGACTCATGTATGCCGCCATCGTCGAGCCCAGAATCCCCGGCTCCCCCATCCTCCAGGGATCGGCGTACGGGGCCCTGGAGTATGCCCTCACCCCCTGGGGCGGGCTGGAAGAGCTGGCGGGAGCCGCGGCGCCTCACCGCCGGATCCCCGCCCTCGGGGTCCTCCTCCGTGGTCGGGGCGAGGAGGAAGAGCTCCTCCAGCACCTGGCGTTCGGTGTGGCCCTCGCCCTCCTCTACGAAGGGTAACCCGACCCGCACCGTCACTCCGAATCCCACACGAGGAGAGGGATCTGCCAGGGGCCCGGAGCCCCCAGGTCCCGAGGAGTCGCGCGCACCATCCCCTCCGGACAACGGGGCGCGATGGCCTCGGCCCCTTCGGGAGCCCCGTCCGTGTCGATGACGCCGACCAGGGCTGTCCAGACCCGCTGGGAGGCCTCGATCTCGATGATCCTGCAGAACCGCCCGGGGCGCTCCGAGAGGACCGGGTACACGTAGACTCTCGACATGCTGTCCAGATAGTCTATGGTGAGGTAGTGACCCCCCCCTTCCCCGACCCGGGCCAGGAAGTCGTCCGGATTCGGCGTGAGGGGGATGGACTCCGCTTTCACCCCACTCATGACGTAGAAGATCCGCGGCTTTCGGGTCACCACCACCGCACCGTCGGGGAGGTTCTCGCCGCTCCAGGCAGCCAGTGCGAAATACTCCGCCATGGGAGGAGACAGACAGCGGTCGGGATCCCCCTGGCGGGTGGCCTCCATGCAAGCCCGGGCTGTCCTGGCGGTGTCCGCCCAGCGCTGCCCCGCCGGCAGGACCAGGCACGCGAGGAGAACCGCCAGGGCGGAAGCTCGGACCGTCCGCTTCCAGGTGCCCATCAGCCATCCCAGGGCCACGGCGGCGTAGAAGAACAGGAGAGGGAACAGGGGGAGGGCGAAACGGTCGCCCGACCACGCTGTGGGCCAGAGAAGGATGAGCCCGAAATAGAGAGGGGCGAAGAGCTCGGCGACGCCCATCTCCTTCTTCACCGACAGAATCCATCCCAGCATGCCCAGGGCAGCCAGCCCGATGCCCAGGGGCGCCAGAAGGGGGCGCCCGGACCCGACAATCCCGGCGGGTAGAATCCGGCCCACGTAGGCCGTGAGGTTTTCGCCGGCCCGGGCCAGGAGGCCCGGTAGGCCCACTCTTCCCAGGAAGGGCTGGTAGGGATCCACGAGCCAGAACTCCGACACGTAGTCGCCTCCGCCGGCCAGCCTGCCCCTGAGCCACCACAGGAACGCCGGAATCCCCAGGACCAGCACGAAGGCCAGAAACCACTTCCAGCGGCGGCGCGGAGCCAGCCAGAGGAGCGCCGCCACCATCAGGGGTAGACCCGCCGAGCGGGTGAAATAGGCCAGCACCACGAGGGCCAGAGCCAGGCCGAGCCAGGAGCGGGGCTCCTGGCCGTCCCTCTCTCCGGAGACGTCCCCTCGAGCCCTGTCGAACGCCCACAGAGCCGCCAGGGTAAACGCCAGAAAGGTGGGATCGGAGAGAATCCACTGGCTGTAGTACACGACCGCGCTGGCGATCCCGGTGAGAAGGGCCACGGCCACTCCGACCTTCCACCCACGTCGCTCCTCCGCCCAGAGGTAGGCGAAGCCCACCGCCAGCACCGTGGAGAAGGCCGGCACGAGCTTGAGACCCACCCAGCCCTTCGCCCCCAGGAGCATGGCCACCGCCAGAAGGACGGGAAAGACCGGTGGATACTTGGTGTGCGGCGGCTCGGCCGGGTTCCACAGCTCCAGATAGGCACCCCGGTCCAGGAGAGAGTGGGCCAGGGACACGTACCCCGCGTTGTCGCCGCCGGTGTGGGGCTGGGGCGTGAATACGAGGGCGACGAGGAGGGTCTGAACCAGAAGCACGGCGGCCAGAAGGAACAGCTCGCGTCGGCTCATGCCATCACCTCTCCCTTCCAGGAGTCCAGGATCCCAGGACCCGGCGCCCGCTGGCCCCCGTGGCCTCGGGCACGTTGGCGGGAATTCCGCGCACGTGAGCGTAGGCCAGCAGGGCGAAGGCCGCCGCCTCCCGCGCGTCCGGATCCATTCCCAACGCCTCTCCAGGAGAAACCCTCATGGGAACCAGCTCCTTCTCGATGGCCTCCACCAGAGAGGGATTCCGGGAACCGCCCCCCATGAGGAATACCTCCTCGGCACCTCGGGGGACCACCCATCTCCGGTAGGAGTCCCCGATGCTCCAGGCGGTGAGGGCCTCCAGGGTTGCCAAGAGGTGCGGCCATCCCTGGTGCGGCGACCCCGGAATGAGGTCCTCCCCCAGCTCCCGCTCCGCTTCTCGCACCGCTTCCCTGACCCTCTCCCCTCCAAAGCGCTCCCTGCCGGTGGAGCGGGGCGGGGCCTGCTGGAAGAACGGATCCGCCTTCAGACGGGCGAGGACCGGCTCCAACACCGTCCCCATCCGGGAGAGCTCCCCGTCCCGGTCGAAGGTCCATGCACCGCCTGTTGCCATCTCCGCGGCCGCATTCAGAAGAGCCACACCGGGCCCTGTGTCGAAGGCCAGGATCGGTGTCGGATCGTGCAGGGCCGGCAGCCAGGTGACATTGGCCATCCCGCCCAGATTCTGGATGGCCCGGGGGCCCTCCGTGGAAGAGAACAGGACTCGATCGGCCCAGGGGACGAGGGGGGCCCCGTGCCCGCCGGCCGCCAGGTCACGGGCCCGGAAGTCACTGACCACGGCGATTCCGGTGCGTTCGGCGATGGTGGCGGGACAGCCGAGCTGGAACGAGCTCCCCCTCGTTCCCTCCCCGGGCGGCTCGTGCCACACGGTCTGTCCGTGGGAGCCCACCGCCGCCACGCTGTCGGGCGACACGCCCTGGGAATCGAGGAGCTCCAAGGCGGCCCGGGCAAACCACTCCCCGAGACGGGTGTGCAGAAGCGCCAGGGCCCGGGGTCCGTCCGAGCGCAAGGCAGCGGCGATGGCCTCCCGCTCCTCCGGGGCGAAGGGACGGGTGTGGAAGGCCAGGAGCTCCCATCGAAGCGGGGGCGCCGTCCCTTCCCGCGTACCGCGTGGGCCGGACCCTCCCGCCTCCTCCACCCCTTCCTCGATCTCCAGGAGAGCGGCATCGATCCCGTCCAGGGAGGTCCCGGACATGAGGCCAAGGGTCCTCAATCGAGGGTTGGTCCGTTCGGTGAGTCGCTCATCGACCATGAATAGGAAGCCCAGGGTTCGGGACCGGGCCCGACCCCGACGACCCCGGTCCGTTCCTGTACTCCGGCGGCCGCCGTCTCTATACTCCTTTCCCCGATCCTTCCGGGGAAGCTACCAAAGAAACTCCAGGGGGCAACGCCGTGAGCCATCTCCAACGCGCCAGGAAGCTGGCCCAGGAGCTTTCGGAGCTCCGACGGGATTTCCACCGACATCCCGAGCTGGGCTTCAAGGAGCACCGGACCGCCCGGGTGGTCGCCGACTATCTGGCGAGCCTGGGTTTCCGGGTCCGCCGCGAGGTTGGGATCACGGGTGTCGTGGGCGAGGTCGGGAACGGCTCCGCTCCGGTGGTGGCACTGAGGGCGGATATGGACGCCCTCCCCATCCAGGAAGAAGGAGACCACGATTACCTTTCCACGGCTCCCGGGGTCATGCACGCGTGCGGTCACGATGCCCACATGGCGGGACTCCTGGGCGCCGCCCGTCTGCTGGCGGAAGATGGAACCGAGGGGAGGCTCCCCGAGGGGACCCTGAGGCTCCTCTTCCAGCCTTCCGAGGAGCGCTCCGACGAGGAGGGCAAGAGCGGAGCCACACGCATGATCGACGACGGTGCCATGCGGGATGTGGTGGCCGTCGCCGGTCTTCACGTGGGCGCCCACCTTCCCACCGGCAAGATCTTCGTGAAGGCGGGACCCATGATGGCGGGAAGCGACGACTTCAAGATCCGGGTTCGGGGGCGGAGCGCCCACGCCGCCCTTCCCCACGAAGGGGTGGATGCCCTGGTCCTGGCCGCCCAGGGGATCCTGGGAGCCCAGCAAGCCGTGTCCCGCCGGATCTCCCCCATGGACCACGGAGTCCTGACCTTCGGCACCATAAGGGGAGGCGTCGCGTCCAACGTCCTGCCGGAGGAAGTGGTGCTGAGCGGAACCTTGCGCTACTTCACCGATGAGGTGCGGAGCCGGCTGCACCGATCGCTCCACGAGGCCTTCGCGTCGCTGGAGGCCCAGGGCGGCAAGGTCCGCGTCGACCTCCGGCCGGGCTACCCGCCTCTGGTCAATGATCCCGGAGTCACGGAGGTGGCCCGGGAGGTCGCCCGGAGGGTGGGGGGCGAGGAGAATGTCTGGCCCGCCGAGCCCATGATGGGGGCGGAGGACTTCGCTCTCCTGGCCCGGGAGGCGCCGGGCACCTTCCTCTGGCTCGGAGCGGCCCTCCCCGACCCCAGGGAACACCACCACCCCCGCTTCGACATCGACGAGTCGGTTCTACCCACGGCTGCGGCTCTGTTGGCCGGGATGGGGACGTCCCTCCTGGAACATTATGCCCTGGCGGCACCATAAGAAGCTCTCGCGAAGGAGTCCTCGCTCAGCGCCAGCGGCACCCGATGAACCAGCTCAAATCCATCCTCCCCTACGTCCGGCCCTACCGCCGTTCCATCGGTATCGGCCTCCTCATGGTGTTCATCACGAACGTGTTCACCATCGCCGGGCCGTACCTGATGAAGCTGGCCATCGACGCCCTGGACGATCCCGACCTGGGCAGCAAGCGCCTCGGCACCTACGCGGCCCTCATCGTCCTGGCGGCGCTCCTGGGAGGGGCGGCGAAATACTGGATGAGGGAGATCTTGAACGGCACGAGCCGCCGCATCGAGTGCGACCTGCGGGAGGATTTCTTCCGCCATCTCCTTCGGCTGGACGCGGCCTTCTTCGGGAGCATCCGCACAGGGGACCTCATGAGCCGGGCGACCAACGACACCCTGGCCGTGCGGATGGCCACGGGCCCCGCGGTCATGTACGCCGTGAACACCACGGTCAGCTTCGTCTTTTCCCTGGCCCTCATGCTGTGGATCAGCCCCCGGCTCACCCTCCTGGCTCTCATCCCGATGCTTGCCCTCCCCCCCATCGTCCTGGGGTTCGGCAAGGTGATCCACCAGCGGTTCGAGGGGATCCAGGAGCAGTTCTCGGACCTCTCCACCATGGTGCAGGAGAACCTCACCGGACTTCGCATCGTCCGGGCCTACGTCCAGGAGGAGGAGCAGGAACGCCAGTTCGACGAGCTGAACCTGGGCTACCTGGAGCGGAACATGGGGCTGGTGAAGGCCTCGGGGTTCTTCCATCCCCTTCTCATGCTCATCTCGGGGGTGGCCATGGTGATCATGCTCTGGTACGGGGGCATTCAGGTGATGCAGAACCGGATGACGGTGGGGGATTTCGTGGCTTTCAACTCCTACCTGGCCCTTCTGATCTGGCCCATGATCGCACTGGGCTGGGTGGTGAACCTCTTCCAGCGGGGGGCCGCGTCCATGGGCCGGCTCAACCGCATCCTGGAGCGGGAGCCTCTGATCCGGCCCCCGGCCCAGCCTCGGCGGCTCCCCTCCGTCCAGGGCGAGATCGAGTTCCGAGATGTGGGCTTCCGGTACCCCGGAACCGAGCGCCACGTCCTCTCGGGGATTTCCTTCACGGCGGCGGCCGGCGAGACGGTGGCCATCGTAGGACCCACGGGGTCGGGGAAGAGCACCCTCGTCTCTCTCCTTCCCCGCATCTACGACCCCACGGAGGGAGTGATCCTCCTGGACGGTGTCCCCCTCTCGGAACTGGACCCGGGGGAGGTGCGGCGCCGGATCGGGATCGTGCCGCAGGACTCCTTCCTCTTCTCGGAGACCCTCCGCGAGAACATCGGCCTGGGCATCGATACGGAAGCGTCCACCGACTCCCCGGATGCGGGCGACTCCCGGATCGAGGAAGCGGCCAGGGTGGCCCAGATCCACGATTCGGTCCTCTCCTTCCCCAGGGGCTACTCGACCCTCCTGGGGGAGCGGGGGATCAACCTCTCGGGTGGCCAGAAGCAGAGAGCGACGCTGGCCCGGGCCCTGGCCAGGGATCCCTCCATCTTGATTCTGGACGATGCGCTGAGCGCCGTCGACACCCAGACCGAGGCCAGGATCCTGGCCGATCTCCGGAGCGTCCTGGCCCACCGTACTTCCTTCATCATCAGCCACCGGGTATCGGCCGTCATGAACGCCGACCGGATTCTGGTTCTCGACGGCGGCCGGATCGTGGAACGAGGGACCCACACCGAGCTCGTCGCGGCCGGTGGAACCTACGCCCACCTCCTCCGCCGTCAGCTCCTGGAGGAAGAGCTCCAGGTGGAGGAAGCGTCGGTGTCCTGAGACCCGTCCACGGGAGACGACGAGCCGGGTTCCAGAGACCGGGGGAGAGGGATCAGATCCGATCCAGGATGAACCGGGGGGTGAACCTCGCCAGGTAGGAGCTCAGGGCGCTGAACGTGCCCGTCAGGAGGAGCAGCCCCAGGAGAACGAGGAGGATTCCCGACGCCACCTGGACGACGGGCAGGAAACGGCGGAATCGGGCAAAGGCCCTGAGGAAGACGTCCAGCGCCAGGGCCGAGAGGAGAAACGGCACCGCCAACCCCAGAGAATACACAAACAGGAGGGACACCCCGGACCAGAACTGGTCCTGGGAGGCCGCAAAGGTCAGGATCGCCCCCAGGACGGGCCCGATGCAGGGGGTCCAGCCCGCGCCGAAGGCCGCACCGACCCCCAGTGTTCCCAGGTAGCCCGCCGGCTTGTCGTGGAGATACACCCGCCTCTCCCGCATGAGCGGCGCGAGGCGGAAGGCCCCCGCCAGGTGCAAACCGAGCAGGATGATGATCAGGCCGCCCACCCGGGAGATCCAGGTCTCGTACATCCGGAAGAACTGGCCCAGGAAAGAGGCAGAGGCGCCGAGGATCAGGAAGATCCCCGTGAAGCCCGCCACGAAGAGGAGGGAGTGGAGAAGCGTCGTCCGCCGGTCCAACCCCTCCTGCAGATCCTCCAGCGACATTCCGGTAACGAAGCTCAGGTAGCTCGGAACCAGTGGAAGCACACAGGGAGAAAGAAAGGACAACACACCGGCCCCAAAGGCGATGGTCACTCCCACGGAATCCGTCACGCGCGCCGCTCCTCGTCTGCCACTGCCTCTCCATCCTCTTTTTCGCCCTCCGCCTTATCACGGCGGGCCCGCCGCGCCTGGGCGAGGGCTCGTATACCCAGGACGATCCCGAACCACCCGGCCACGAATGCGATGAACCACCCGACCCACCGCGGGAAGAAGGCCGACACGCCAGCCACCAGCAGGACCAGAACCGCCACTGTCCCCAGGACGGTCCGGTCCTCCCTCCCCAGGGTCCGGTGGCCGGCGATGGCGTCTCCGAGGGACGACCCTGCCCGGACCAACGCCGGGACGCCCAGGTGGCCGGACCGGGAAGAGGCCCTTCTCAGCCGCTCGAAGCGCTCCTGCAACGTCCGGCCGGGATCCAGCGGAGTCTGCGCCGGGGGATCACCGGCGAGAATCTCCTCCACGGGCGGAACGCGAAGCATGGACCGGGCCGGGCGAGGGAGGACGATCTCCCTGGATGACGCGAGGTCCGCCAGGAAGAGGCCTTCCATCTGAGCCGCCACCGCTTCGTCCAGAATCCCGACGTCGATCTCCCAGTTCCCGAGGAGGCTCGCGGAGTTCATGTTGCTGGAGCCGATTCGGGACCAGATCCCGTCCGCCACCATGGTCTTGGCGTGGATCATTGGCCCCTGCCACTCGAAGATCCTGACTCCCGCCTCCAATAGGCCCCGGTAGCCACCTCGGGAGAGGCTCCCCACCCAGGGCCAGTTGTTGTGGGCGGGAACGAGGATTCTCACGTCGACACCGTCCCTGGCCGCCGCGCTGAGCCCCTCGGCCACGGGAAAGGGGGCCACGAAATAGGCGTCGGTGATCCAGATCCTCTTCTGGGCCGAGGCGGTGATGAGCTGCGTCTCCCGGTACACCCTGGAGCGCCACGGCTCGCCCTCGATGATCCAGACAGGAGTGCTCCCGACGGGCTCGACCTGGCCCGGATCATTGCGGGTGTCGTCCGACACGGGGTCGCCGATCTGGGCCCAGATCCTCTCGAACGCCCGGGCGCACACCGCCGCCGCCGGCCCCTGAATCTGAACGCCCGTGTCCCGCCACGGCGGGTTCCTCCCGTCCCCCGCCCACTCCTCGCCCACGCAGAACCCACCGATGAAGGCCACGGATCCGTCCACGCAGACCATCTTGCGGTGGTCCCTCTGCAGGACCCCGAAGGGATCCCGGATGGAGGGAGGATTGAAGGCCCGTACCTCTGCCCCGGCCTCCCGGAACGGCTTCCAATAGCGGCGTCCCGTGGCCCAGGATCCCATCCAGTCATACAGGACCCGAACCTGGACTCCTTCTTCGGCCTTCCGCACCAGGGCGTCCCTGAACACCCGGCCCACCCGGTCGTCCCTGAGGATGTAGTTCTCGAAGTGGATGAACCTCTCGGCACGGTCGATGGCCTCGATCCAGGCATCGAAGGTGTACGGCCCATCGAACTGGACGGAGAGGGTGTTCCCATCCACCCGGCTGGCGCCGGTGGCTCGTTGAAGGGCCCGCTCCGGAATCCCCGTGGGAAGATTCGTGGACCCTTCCGGCTCCAGATGACGGTCAGGTGTACTCACCACCGTGAGGGCTCGTCCGGGAGACAAGGAACGAAGGCGCTCCAACCCCAATCAGACTCCTAGGGATTGAACCGATACCCGAGAAGCTTATACACCAGCTTGGCGACAAGAAAGTCCGGCGCCGCGAGCCCCGGTATGGGTGCCAGCTCGACCACATCGCACGCCACGACGGTTCGCTCCCGAAACACCCTCCGGAGGAAGCGGAGCGTGGGGTACCAGCCCATCCCCCCCGGCTCCGGGGTTCCCGTGGAAGGGACCAGGGCCGGATCGAAGTAGTCCACATCGAAGGTGAGATACACCGGATCGCCCATGGACGCCATGGCTCGGTCCATCCACCGGTCATCCTCCCACATGTGGTCGGCGTAGATCAGTTCGACCCCCGGGGAGCTCCTGGCCACTTCGACCTCTTCCTGGCTGATGCCCCGGATGCCGACCCCCACGACGTCGGCCACGTCCAGCACCCGGCGCATGGCCGAGGCGTGAGAGTGGGGGGTCCCTTCATAGCTTCCCCTGAGATCCGCGTGAGCGTCGAGCTGCAGGACCTGGAGACGGCCGGAGATTCTGGCGGCCACCGCCCGGATGGCCGGCGCCGAGATGGAGTGCTCACCGCCCAGCATCACGACGAAGCGCTCGCCCGCCAGCTCGAGGATCCGCCGGTAGGCCGCCTCCAACTCCCCCATGGCGACCCCGGGTCCTCCCCGGCTCAGCTCGAGGGCGGGAAGGGTATGGATCCCCACTGCCGAGGGGTCCAGCTCCAGTTCCTGGTCCCAGAGCTCCACGTACCGGGAAGCCTCCAGGATCGCCCGGGGGCCAGAGCGGGTGCCGCCTCCGAAGCTGGTGGTGGCCTCGTAGGGGACCGGCACGATGAGGCCTTTGGCATCGTCGAACGCCGAGGCGATCTCGTCCAGGCCCAGAAAGGTCCGGGGCAGCTCCCAGGGAAGGCTCGGATCACCGGATGGACCGCGTCCCCCCGGCCCGCCGCCTCCCCTCCCCTCGGTGTCGTCGGATCTTCGGTTTGGCATGGAGCGCTCCGCCCACAGGGGGACGGGGGACGTCAGCCGCAGAATACCGCGGCGGCCACCACCGTCACCCAGGTATCGTCCTCGGGAGCCTCCGCCACGATCGTGTGGTTTTCCGAATTGACGATGTAGCCCGAGAGGAGCCACTGCTCTCTCCGCTCGTCCCACGCCTCCTCGGGCTTGAAGGGCACACCGAGGGTGGTGGCCAGCATGCTGGCGGCCAGGTCTTCGGCATAGTCACCCATCCGCTTCTCACCCTGACCGAAGGCGTGGTGCTCCGAGATATAGCCGTACCTGGAGCGATCCGTCGGCATAGCCAGACCCACCGAGGCTCCCACCCGCCGGCTCGGCTCGTTCGTGGCGGCCTCGCTCAGGACGCAGTAGACGACCTGGCCCGCCTGGAGACGGCTTGTGCCTTCTTCCCGCGTGACGATCTCGCACTGGGGCGGAAAGATGGAGGAGACCCTCACGAGATTGTGGTGTGCGATCCTCGCGTCCCGGAGAGCCTCCTCGAAGCTGGAGAGCTTCTCCCGATGGGTCCCCACGCCCGTGGTGAAGAACATCTTCTTGGGAACCAAATGATCGCCCTGGAACACTTTGTCGCCTCCGTCAAGGCGTGGCTGCGGGTGGGCCCGACAACGATTGAGGGGCCCGAAGCTACACGGTTTCGATGGGACAGGTCAACCCATCTTCGGTCAGCTCGATTCCGGCCTGTTGACACCCCTGGCATAGGCCGTAGATCTCGAGCTTGTGGCGGATCGCCTTGAACCCATGGGCCTCCGTGATCCGCGTTTGGACATCCTGAACCTCCCAGCTCTGGAACTCCACCACCGTCCCGCACTCCAGACAGATGAGGTGACCGTGCAGCGGCTCCCGGGACAGGCGGTGCTCGTACCGCTTGAAGCCTTCTCCGAAGTTGTGCTCGGCCACCAGGCGACTTCGGACAAGGAGGTCGAGCGTGCGATAGATGGTGGCCTTCCCGATGCGATCGCCGCTCCTCCTGAGTCGCGCTTCGATCTCCTCCACGGAGAGATGCTCGGTGGAGTCGAACACGACAGCGGCCACGGCCTCCCGTTGGTGGGTGACCGGGAGGCCATGCTCCCTCAGGTACCGTCGGAAGAGACGTTGGGATGGCGTCAAATCCACCATGACTTCCCCTCAGTGTTCCGGTCCAACTTCGGGACTCCCCTGGTGGTCCTGATCACGCCGGAGATCCTGGAAGCGATCCGGGCTGCCGCGGATCTCCACTTCCCGGGGAGTCCCCAATGGAAGGTCGCTCCTTCGCACCACTCCGTCCATGATCCGGCCCATCCGGTCGGGCGGAGCGACCCCCTGGGAGGCCAGCTCCGGCTGAAAATCCACCCCGGCCCCGGTGAGTTCCGCCGAGTATCGGCAGGTCAGCAGGTTGCGTTGGGTGGGGTCGGGCTCGAAGCAGCTGACGGCCACCAGGCCCCACTCCTTGCGTCCCTTCACCAGTCGCGGGAAGATCCAGACCCGGTCGATGTTCTCCGGGCCGATCCGCGTTTCCACGAGGCTCAGAAGTCGCCCCATGGCTCCCGGAACAGGAGATTGGCCTCCCTCGTCGGACCGGAGCCTTCTATCGGTTCTCATGGCCAACGGCCTCTTTCGCGACCCCCAGAGTCTCCTGGATGGAGCGCCGAGTCTCCGTGAGGACCTCCTCCCTCACCTCCTTCAGCGGCCTCGGCACCAGGGCGCCGGAAGCCTTCACGTGCCCTCCGCCACCGAAGCGCCGGGCCACAGCGTTGACGTCCACGTCTCCATTGGAGCGAAAGGACACCTTGGTGTCCCCCCGCGCCGTCTCCCGAAAGAGCAGGCCCACCTCCACACCCCGGATCCCACGGGGATAATCCACCAACCCCTCGATGTCATCCGGGGTCGCCTTCAATTCCTCGGCCATCCCTGTGGGCACGGTCATCCAAGCCAGACCGTTCTCCTCATCCACCTCCAGCTCCCCCAGGGCGGCTCGGAGAAGCATCAGCTTCCGCACCGGAACGTTGCCATAGACCCGCCGGTAGGTGGCCTCGGGGTCGACGCCCATCTCCAGGAGCTCCGCCACGATCCGGTGGGCCCTCGGGGAAGCGTTGCTGAACCGGAAAGACCCCGTATCCGTGAGCACGGCCACATAGATTCCCAGTGCCGTGGACTCGGGCCACGGACCCCCAGCATGCGCCACCAGGTCGAATACGAGCTCCCCGGTAGCGCAAGCCGCGGGATCGCAAAGGGACACGCCGTCGATAGGGTCGAGGCCCGTGGGGTGGTGGTCCACAATCACTTTGGGCAGCTTCTTCACGAGCTTCATCACCCGCCCGATCCGGGGGCCCTCAGCCGTGTCCAGGATCACGGTCAGGTCGGCGGTCCTGGCCAGCTCCAGCGCCCTGGCACTCCCCACGTCAACAGTCCAGCCGTCGTCCGGGAGCAGGAAGTCCACCGACTCGGGGTAGGGAGTGGGGTTGATGATCCAGGCCTCCTTGCCCCTCGCTCTCAGCCATGCCGCCATCGCCGCCTCGCTCCCCGCTCCGTCTCCGTCGGCATTGACGTGGGTGGTGAGGAGGATGCGGGAAGCGCTGGAAAGGGCCCCCAGGACGTCCTGGATCTGTTCGCGTCGACCGTCGGGAACCTGATAGATCATGCCGGCTCCGAGGAGAAGGGTAGGGCCTTTCGCACCTTCGCCCACGTCGATGCCAGGTGCACCCATCGCGGAGCGGTTCGTCCGTGCGTCTTGGCCTGGGCCAGGGCAGCGAGGAGGGATCGAGGCTCGTTCTCGTGGGCCGGCACCTCGACCCAGGCCCCGCCCACCTCACCCAGCGTGTGGGCGTCGGATCCGGCACCCCGCAGCTTGCCGTGGGCTCGGGCCAGAGCTTCGGCGGGTTCGTTCAAACGCCCCGGATGCAGGCGGGCGTTGAAGACCTCCACCACGTCCACATGAGGGGCCAGCGCCTCCGCATGACGCCCCGATGCCCCTTTTCCGGGAGCGAAGGGATGGGGCAGGTATACGATCCCCCCGTCCTCCCGGATGAGCCGGCAAGCCTCACGGGCCGGGGTCCCCCGTGGAATTTCCCTTCGGATGAAGAGGCCGATGAGGTCGATGCCTTCCTCGGTCCGGACCTCTTCTCCAGGGATCACCTGGTCGGGGAACTCCTGGTGCATCGCCAAGGCGATGTCCAGGCGGTTGTGGTCGGTAATGGCGATCCGATGGAGACCCCGTTCCATCGCCGTGGCCACCAGCGAGCGGGGGGGAGAGAGGCAGTCCCAGGATCTCCGGGAATGTAGATGCAGGTCGAGGCGGATGGTGGAGGGGAGACGCACGCTCAGAGGGCCCCTCCCGCCTTCACCCGGGCGCGGAGCAGGTCCAGCAGAGCCATGCTCCGCCGTCGCAGCTCCTCCTGGGTGCCGTCGTTGTCCAGGACGAAGAGGGCACGGGGTCGCTTCTCCCCCGCCGGGATCTGGGCAGCTACCATTCGCAAGGCTTCCTCTTTCGAGATATTGCGGTCCTCCACGAGTCGGCGGACTCTCTCCGGCTCCGGCGCGTCCACCAGCACCACGGCGTCGAACTCGCTCTCCAGCCCCGCCTCGAACAGGAGGGGAATCTCTGCCACCGCCAAGGCCGCTCCCTCCTTCCGGAGCCGCGTCAGCCACCGGTCTCGCAGACGCCGGATGCGAGGATGGAGGATGCTTTCCAGGGCCTGCCGCTCCCCGTCGTCTCTGAAGACGCGATTCCTCAACACACCCCGGTCCAGGGACCCGTCTTCCCGGAGCACGCCGGGCCCGAAGGCCTCCACCACCGCCGCGAGACCCTCGCTTCCCGGGGCCACAGCCTCCCTGGCCAGGTCGTCGGCCCGAACCACAGGCACCCCGGCCTCTTCCCAGAACCGGGCAACCGTGGATTTTCCCGCGCCCACGTTTCCCGTCAGGGCGACCGTCATCATCGCTCCTTCACCAGCGCCCGGCGCTCCCGCTCGCAAAGGGGTTCTCAGGACCCGTCCCATGCACGAAATTGTCCCCCTCGGAGACCCGACTTCTTCTTCCGCGAAATCGCTCTCCAAGAAGAAACTCACGCCCCGAGGCAATTTCGCCAAGGCGACGAACAGACGAAGACCCCATGGCAGACAAGGCACCCCGGTTCAGACCGAAGGCCCTCCTCGTGTGGCTCGCCGCCGTGGCGGTTGTCCTGTCCCTGTACTTCGCCAACCGAGAGATGATCGACGTGGACCTGGTTCGGGTCATGGTGCACGAGCGGCGATTCATCGTCATTCCGGCGTACCTCCTGCTCCTCTCGGTGCTGGGCCTGGCCTTCATTCCCTCCACACCCTTCGCCATCGCCGGCGTCCTCCTCTTCGATCCGTGGTTCGCCTACGCTTTGAACCTCATCGGGATCATCACCTCGTCCACCATCGTCTATCACTTCGCCCGCTTCCTGGGCCTGAGCGCCGCCCTGGAAGCCCGGTACCCATCGAAGCTCCAGAAGGTGCACCAGGCCCTGGCCCACAAGGAGTTTCCCATCATCGTCGGATGGAGCTTCTTCCCGGTGGTTCCCACCGACCTCGTGATTTACGCGGGGAGCACCCTGAAGATCCCTCTGTGGAAGTGCCTTCTCGGCGTGCTCGTGGGGGAAGGAATGCTGAACGCCTTCTACCTCTTCTCCGTGACCTCTGCGCTGTGATGTCGGCGGGAAGATCCCGGTGCCCCGGGGAGGGTCCTGGCCAGCGACGACGCGGGGAAAGCCCCCTGGGCCAGGCCGGGGTATCAGCGAGAGCGGCGCTGTCTCTGGATGAGCGCCGTCTCGATGACGTCGTCGGGCGTGTCGATCTCGAGGTCGGGACCGTTGGACACGATGCCTACCGAGTCCGTCCAGACTCTCAGCGTGTAGGGGGTCCCCCATGCATCCTCCTGGTCGCCCCCCTGGAAATGCCTCCCTATCCACGTCTGGAAGGCTTGGCCCGGCGCGGGCAGAACCTGCCCCTCCCGGTTCAGCGTCTGCAGCTCGCGGGCGATCTGGCTCATCTCTCCCTTGGTCTGCCAGGTGAGGGCCGGGTTGAGGACGGGAGCCAGCACATCCAGCACGACGGGCCGGGTCTGGGGAAAGTACAGGGAGGCCCCGAGTGCCAGGATCAGCAATAACAAGAACTTGCCCAAGGAACCATCCTCCCCGAGCCCCGAGGGGCTCAGTTCTTCGAAAGAGTCCTACATACTAACGAATGTAGACCACCGTGATGGAGCGAACAACGCTTGCGTTCCCCCCCGCAACCGATGAGACTTATCCCAGCACAAACGGAAACGAGGCGCGTATGGCAACGGTTTCGGACCTCTCGATCAAAGACCGCATCTGGTACTACCGGTATCGGTTCCGCCGGGTGGATCCCCTCCCCTGGAGCGAAACGGGTCCGCCCATGGAGGAGGCCCGGGTCGCCGTGGTGACCACCGCAGGGCTCCACGTCCCGGAGGATGAGCCCTTCCAGAAGATCAAGGGGGGTGACTTCTCCTACCGGCTCATCCCTTCCGGTGTCTCCCTCCCCGATCTCGTCTGCACCCATCCCAGCGGCTCCTGGGACCGAACCGGCGTGGAGGACGACCGGAACGTGGCCCTCCCTCTCGACCGCCTCCGGGAAATGGCCCAGGGCGGTGAGATCGGAGCGTTGGCCCCCAGACACGTGTCGTTCCAAGGGTCCATCACCGCCCCCCTCCGACTCATGCGCCAGACCGCCCCCGAGGTAGCCCGGATCCTGGCCGACGACGGGGTCGACGTGACCCTCCTGACCCCCGTCTGACCCACCTGTCATCAGTCCGTGGGACTGATCGCCGCGGCCATCGAGGAGAAGGGCATCCGCACGGTCTGCCTCTCCACGTTCGAGCCCATCATGAAGCAGGTGCGTCCGCCCCGCTGGCTGACCGTCCCGCATCCCCTGGGTTTCCCCCTCGGCCCGCCGCGCCGGTCCGAGACCCAGACTCGCATTCTGAGAAGAGCGTTCCAGCTCCTGAAGGAGCCAGGCCCGGGGCCTGTCCACCGGGAGTGGGACCCGGGTGCGGAGGCGCCCTCCTCCCGCCATCCGGGAAGCCCCTCCTGAGAGGGATCCCGTGCCGCGGAGCCGGGCCGTGCAACCGCGCCTCGGGGCCGGGCCGTGCAACCGCGCCTCGGGGCCGGGCCGTGCAGCCGTGTGCCCCGCAGCTGGGTAGCCGGCGCAGGGGGAGGATGCTATCCTTCGGACCGAGCCTGCCGGGAAGAGGACCATCGCGGCCGCTCTTGCTCATAGTGGGATGATACTCACCGCCAACCCCGCAGCCATTGACCCCATGAGAGCGTTCATCTACCCCCAGGGTGCCCGAGTAGCGATCCGGTCCGGCTCTTTCCCCATGGCCTCGGACCTCATCGGGAAGACCGGAGTAGTCGTTGAGTTGGACGACTATCGTCCCGGTCGATATGGAGTGGTCCTGGACGAGGAGACTCAGGTCCGGGACTTCTCCGAGGACGAGCTGGAGCCGATCCAGGATACCTGAGAGTCGCTTTCGACCGGGCCTGGCGGCTCCCTTCCCGTTCGAGGAGCCGCCATGGCCAACCGCCTGGCTCGAGAGACAAGCCCCTACCTACTTCAGCACGCCCACAACCCCGTGGAGTGGTACCCATGGGGAGCCGAGGCTCTCGCCCGGGCGCTGGACGAGGACAAGCCGATCCTGCTGTCCATCGGGTACGCCTCCTGCCACTGGTGCCACGTCATGGAGCGGGAGTCCTTCCAGGACCCCGAGACCGCCGCCCTCATGAACGAACATTTCGTGAGCATCAAGGTCGATCGGGAGGAGAGGCCGGACCTGGACTCGGTCTATATGCAGGGGGTCCAGGCCCTTACAGGGCACGGCGGGTGGCCTCTCACGGCCTTCCTCACTCCGGATGGCCGGATGTTCTACGGCGGGACCTACTTTCCGCCTCGGCCGCGGCACGGGCTCCCCTCCTTCCGCCAGGTGCTCACGGCCGTCGCCGAGGCCTTTGCCCAGCGTCGAGACGAGGTGGAGCGGGGCTCCGGCCAACTTCTGACGGCCCTGAGGCGGACGCTGCCGTCTCCGCATGGGGAAGACGCTTCGGAACCGCCCACGGACCGTACCGGGCCGGGACTGCTGGAGCAGGCCGCACCGGAGATCCTGGACCACGCCTTCCAGCTCCTCGCTGGCCAGTTCGATCCCTCCTACGGAGGTTTCGGGCCCCCTCCCAAGTTCCCTCAGCCTATGATCCTGGAGTTTCTCCTCCGGTACTTCTACCGATCCGGAAGGGAGCGGGCTCTGGACATGGTCCTCGAGACCCTGTGGGCCATGGCGCGGGGGGGAGTACGAGACCACCTGGGCGGAGGCTTCCACAGGTACTCGGTGGATGCCCGCTGGCTCGTACCCCACTTCGAGAAGATGCTCTACGACAACGCCCTTCTCGCCCGTGTGTATCTCCACGCCTATCAAGCCACCGGCGACGAAGAGTGCCTGGAGGCAGCCACCACGACGCTGGATTATCTCCTCACCGACCTCCGGGCGCCTGAAGGAGGCTTCTACGGCTCCCGGGATGCGGACTCCTCGGGGGAGGAAGGGTTGTTCTACCTCTGGCGGGTCCAGGAGGTGGACGAGGTCCTGGGCACCTCCGACGGGGCCTTCTTCCGGCGCGCCTACGGCCTGACCGAAGAGGGGAACTTCGAGGGACGGAACATCCTCCACCTGCCCCACGGCCTGGACGCCTTCGCCGAGGCCATGGGCCTGGCGTCCCAGGACGCCTCCCGGCGCCTGGCCGACGCCAGACGCGCCCTCCTGGAGGCCCGGCGTGAACGGGAGCCGCCCGCCCGGGACGAGAAGGTCCTGACGGCCTGGAACGCCTTTGCCCTTCGCGCCCTGGCAGAAGCCGGCGCAGCCCTGGGCCGGGAGGACTACCTGAACGCGGCTCGGGCCAACGGAGCCTTCCTCCTGGAGGCCCTCCGAGAGGACGGGCGGCTGCTCCGGAGCTGGAAGGACGGACGGGCGCACGTTCCTGGGTTCCTCGACGACTACGCGGGGCTAGGCAACGCCCTCCTGAGCCTCCACGAAACGACGTTGGAGCCCCGCTGGCTCCACGAGGGTCTGGCGTTGGCCGAGGCCGTCCTGGACCGGTTCTGGGACGAGGAAGCCGGGGTCTTCTTCGATACGGCCCGGGACGCGGAGGCGCTGGTGGTGCGGCCCAGAAACGTCATGGACAATGCCACTCCGTCGGGAACCTCCCTGGGTGTGGAGCTCCTGCTTCGGTCCGGGCACCTCCTGGGAAGGGAGGACTACCTCGAGAGGGCAAGCAGAGCCTTGACCCGGGAGCTGAACGCCCTGCGACGCGTCCCTTCCGCCTTCGGCCATCTCCTGGACGGACTCACCACCTGCTTGGACCCGTGGCTGGAGATCACTCTCGTGGGCGACGCGAATGACCCTCTCCTGTCCGAGATGACCCGCGCTGCCCATTCTCCATACTTGCCGAACCGAATGGTGGTGGGTGGGGACCCTTCCCTTCTTCCTTCCTTGCCCCTGGTGGAGGGCCGTGGGGCCCGGGACGGTCGAGCGACTGCGTACGTGTGTCGGAACATGGTCTGCGGGGCCCCGATCCACGAGCCCGAGGCTCTGGCGAAAGAGCTTGGGGGGGTGGCCCCTTGAGCGCCCTCAGCTATCTTTTTTGCCTCACGCGGGTACGGGCGGCTGCCTGGACGGCTTCGGAACGAGGAGGGGTGCCTTGGGAGACGGAACTGAGACCCGGATCCTTTCGGGAGCGGATTTTCTTCGATTCTACCGGACCATGCTCGCGGCGAGGCGACTCGATGACCGTGAGATCAGCCTGAAGCGACAGAACAAGATCTTCTTCCAGATCTCGGGCGCCGGCCACGAGGCGATCCAGGTGGCGCTCGCCGCCCACCTGAGGGCGGGCCACGACTGGGTGTATCCGTACTACAGGGATCGTGCCCTGGTCCTGGCTCTTGGACTGACCCCCCTGGACCAGCTTCTCCAGGCCGTGGGTGCGGCCGACTGCCCCCAGACCGGTGGACGTCAGATGCCGGCACACTCCGCCAGCGGTCCACTCCAGATCGCCAGCACCTCGTCTCCCACAGGGACCCAGTTCCTCCAGGCGGTGGGCTCCGCGGAGGCGGGATACCGGGCCGGGATGGAGGCGGAGCTCCGGGCCAGGATCGTGAACTTCCAGGAGGACGAGGTCGTCGTGGTCTCCTCCGGCGACGGGGCGACTTCGGAAGGGGAGTTCTGGGAAGCGCTCAACACCGCCTGCAATCTCAAGCTGCCCGTGATCTTCCTCGTCCAGGACAATGGGTACGCCATCTCGGTACCCATCGAGGTGCAGACCGCCGGTGGGAGCATCTCCGCCCTGGTCGCAGGTTTCCCCAATCTCCTGGTCAAGGAGTGCGACGGCACGGACGTGGTAGGGAGCTATCGAGCCGCCGGGGACGCGGTGGCGCACTGTCGGAATCGGGAGGGCCCGGCTCTCCTCCACGCCCACACCATCCGTCCTTACTCCCACTCCATGTCGGACGACGAGCGGATGTATCGGCCCGCTTCCGAGCGCGAAGCCGATGCCAAGCGGGATCCACTGAATCGGATCCGGGGACTCATCCTCGACTCGGGGGCGGCCACCGAAGACGAGCTCCAGGCGCTGGAGGCGAGCGTGGGACAGGAGGTCGCGGCCGCGGCGGAGGAAGCGGTGCGGCACCCGCAGCCGGAGCCCGAGACCGCCCTTCGCTTCCTCTACTCCGAGGAGGTGGATCCCACCGGACCGGCATTCGACACCGAGGACGAATCCTCCGCCTCCGACGACGCTCCGCTCCTGACTATGGTGGACCTTCTCAACGCCTGCCTCAGGGACGAGATGGCCCGGGACCCGGCGGTGGTGGTCTTCGGAGAGGACGTGGCGGACGCTTCCCGGGAGGCTGCACTGGAGGAAGTGAAGGGAAAGGGTGGCGTCTTCAAGGTCACCCACGGCCTCCAGAAACAGTTCGGGAGTGTCCGGGTCTTCAATTCTCCTCTGGCGGAAGCCAACATCATCGGCCGGGCCGTCGGAATGGCAGTGCGGGGGCTGAAGCCCGTGGTGGAGATTCAGTTCTTCGATTACATCTGGCCTGCGTTCATGCAGCTCCGTAACGAGCTGGCCATGATGCGTTACCGGTCCAACAACGTGTTCTCCGCGCCGGTGGTGGTTCGGGTGACCTACGGCGGCTACTTGAAGGGTGGCGGCCCCTATCACTCCCAGACCGGCGAGACCCTCTTTCTCCACACGCCTGGCCTGCGGGTCGTGCTTCCCTCCACCGCGGAAGATGCCAACGGCCTGCTCCGGACCGCCATCCGCTGCGAGGATCCGGTCATGTTCCTCGAGCACAAGCACCTCTACCGCCAGGTCTACAACAAGGGCCGGAATCGGGGTCCCGACTTCATGATTCCGTTCGGGAAGGCAAAGGTGGTGCGGGAGGGGTCGGACCTGACCGTCGTGACCGCCGGAGCACTGGTGAAGCGCTCCCTGGACGCCGCCAAAATCGCGTCGGAGGAGCATGGGCTGGAGGCTGAGGTGATCGACCTCCGGACCCTGAGCCCCCTGGACATGGAGGCCATCGGCCGTTCGGTGAAGAAGACCAACAAGGTCCTCATCGCCCACGAGGACTCCCTCTCATGGGGCCTCGGCTCGGAAATCGCCGCCCGGATCGCCGACGAGCTCTTTCCCTGGCTGGACGGGCCGGTACGGAGGGTGGCCTCCCTGGATACCTGGGTCGCCTATGCTCCCCGGCTGGAGGAGGCGATCCTGCCCCAGGCCGCCGACGTCCTCGAGGGGATCCTGGAGCTGGCGGCATTCTAATGTCCCGCCGGCGAGGCCTCGGAACAACCAGCTCCCCCGGAGTCAGCGAGGAGTAGCGGTAGTCCGGCGCGCCCGAGCGCCTCTCACTCAGTACCGGGGGAGTCCGGGATCCACGCTGTCCACCCAGGCGAGATAACCTCCCCTCAGGTTGAACACGTCCCGAAGGCCTTGCGCCCGAAGGGCTTCCACCGCGACGGCGCTCCGGACACCGACGTGGCAGTAGACCACGATGGGCCGGTCGCGGGGGATCTCGCCGAAGCGCATGCGAAGCTCACCAAAGGGAATGAGCTTCGCCCCCCGGGACTCGAGGCTCCCGATGGCCCACTCGTAGGGCTCCCTCACGTCCAGCAGGAAGGGGGGGACAGGACCGGAGAGGCGAGCGTCGACTTCCTCCGGGGCGAGCTCGGGCACCGTCTCCCGCTCAGCCGGAGGGGTATCGGTCGTCACCCCGCAGAAGAGGTCATAGTCCACCAGCTCCGTCTGCGTGGGCTCGTCCCCACACACGGAACACTCCGGGTTTCGCTCCAGTCGAATCTGCCGGAAGGTCAAGGCGAGGGCGTCGAAGATGAGAAGACGTCCCACCAGCGGCTCGCCGACCCCCAGCACCATCTTCAACGCCTCCGTGGCCTGAAGCGAGCCCACCACCCCCGGGAGCACGCCGAGGACGCCGGCTTCCGCGCACGAGGGGACCAGACCCGGCGGAGGAGGCTCCCGGAACAGGCACCGGTAGCATGGACCTCCCTCGGTGGCGAACACGGAAACCTGGCCCTCCCAGCGGTCCACGGCCCCGTACACGTAGGGCTTGCCCAGGAACACACAGGCGTCGTTCACCAGGTACCGCGTAGGGAAGTTGTCGCTCCCGTCCAGCACCAGGTCGTACTCCCGGAGGATCTCCATGGCGTTGGCGCTGGTGAGGCGCTCGCGGTGGGTCTGAACCCGAACGTAGGGGTTGACCTCCCGGAGCCGCTCCCGGGCCGAAATCACCTTCGGCCGATCTACCCACGAGGTCCCGTGGAGGACCTGGCGCTGGAGGTTGGACGGATCCACCGTGTCGTTGTCCACGATGCCCAGGGTCCCCACTCCGGCCGCGGCGAGATAGAGCGCTGCCGGCGACCCGAGCCCCCCTGCCCCCACCAGGAGGATCCTGGAGCGCTTGATCCGCCTCTGGCCTTCTGGCCCCACCTGGGGGAGGACGAAGTGCCGGGCGTAGCGGATGAGCTCCTCCGGCTGGAATCCGGAGAAGTCCGGCGGGGGTGCTTCCGCGCTCGCGTTGGAGCGGGGCGGATCATTCAGAGGTTGGTCCATACCTGAAATCTTCCTACGAAGATCTTCGTTGACAACCCGGACCTCCATGGTTAATCTCTACGAAGTCGTTCGTAATTGTCTGTTTCGGAGAAACGGCCTTGGACAATCCCACCTTTACCGAGCGAGAGCTGGACATCATGAGTGTCCTGTGGCGACGGGGCTCCGGCTCCGTGGCCGAGGTCCGGCGGGCCCTTGGGGACTCGGTTGCCTACACCACCGTTCTCAAGCTGCTCCAGATCCTCGAGGAGAAAGGCGCGGTGCGGCACGAGGCCGAGGGCCGGGCCTACCGCTACTTCCCCCTCGTGGAGAAGGAGGTCGCAGGAGGGAACGCCCTGTCGAGAATCCTGGAAAAGATCTTCGGGGGATCGGCGGAGCTCCTCCTGAGCCAACTGGTCTCGGACCGGGACCTCTCCCCGGGTGAGCTGCGCCGGATGCGGAGGATCCTGGAAGAGATGGAGGAAGAGGAGGACGGGCGATGACGTTTCACCTCCTGGCCTACGGCCTCGTTCTGGCGCTCCTCCTGGGAGGCGCGGCCCACTGGCTGGAGCGGGCACTCCGCAGCCTGGGATGGGCAAGCCGCTGGGTCTGGGCAGTAGCCCTCGGAACGGCGGCGACGGCCCCCTTCCTGGCTCCCCTTTTGCCTGGAGATCCGCCGCCTCCCTCACAATCGGGGCTTTCGCTGGACGTTCTCTATTCGCTGCAATCCGTCGGGTCCGCGACCTCGTCGGTGTCCCGGTCCCTCGTGGCCGCCCTGGATCGTCCCCTGCTCTGGCTTTGGTTGGGGGTGTCCGCTTGCGTGGCCGCCCTCTTCCTCTGGGTCTCGCTCCGACTGCTGAGGGGATCGCGGCGGTGGAGAGCCCGGCGTGTGGCGGAGGAGAGGGTGCTGATCTCCGACGGCCTCGGGCCCGCCGTGCTGGGCCTCTTCCGGCCCAGGATCGTTCTCCCTCCCTGGGTCCTGGACCTGGATCCGGAGGAGATGGCCATGATCCTGGTTCACGAGAGTGAGCACAGGAGAGCCAAGGATCCGGCGATTCTGGCCTCAGGGATCGTGGCTACGGTCCTCTGCCCCCTCAACCCACTCCTCTGGTGGATGCTCCGCCGCCTTCGGCTCGCCGTGGAGGCCGATTGCGATGCCCGGGTCCTCAAGCGGGGCGTGCCCGGAAGACGCTACGCAAAGCTCCTTCTGGACGTGGCCGAAGGATCTAGAAGCGTCACTTCCCTCGCGCCGGCGCTGGTGGAGGGAGGAAGGAACTCTCTGGAAAGGAGACTGGACATGATGCGATGGAGCGTTCGAAAGAACCGGGTGGGGGTGGCGCTGGGAGCGACCTTGCTAGGAGGCTTCTTCATCTTCCTGGCCTGCGAGACCCCGACGCCGCCCGCGGCCTCCTCCGGGGAGGATGCGGTTCAGGGTGGGCAGGTCGTGCCGGACGCCTCAGCGGACACCGGACTCCCCTCTGGAGGGGTCCTCCGCATTCGGGAGACAGGCGGCGCTCAGGGACCTTCGCCCCTGGTGGAAGTCGATGGCGTGCTCGTCACGGGCGGGAACGCCCTGTCCGAAATCAAGGCCGATGATATCGAGAGCATCCAGGTGTTGAAGGGGAGCGCGGCCCTCGAGCAGTACGGCGCCAGGGGGGAGAACGGCGTGATTCAGATCCGGCTCAAGGAGGTCGGAACACCGGTGCCTGAGGCGACGAACCGCCTCGACGAGGTGCCGGAGCCGACGGCATATCCGCAGCGGGAGCTGACGGTCACCGCCGACACGGTGAAGGTGATTTCGGAGGACGGCACCCTGCAGGGAGAACAGATGACCCTCCAGCCCGGTGTCCTTCTCCGCAATCAGGACCCCAACGCCCCCGCACCCCTCTACATCATCGACGGCGTCATCGTCACCGATCCGGCGGTGGTGGAATCCCTGAACCCTGACGACATCGACCGCATCGAGGTGGTGAAGGGCGGGGCCGCCCAGGCGATCTGGGGCGAGCGGGCCGCGAACGGGGTCGTGCAGATCACCACGAAGAAGTAGCTGGGGGAGCCGGTTGGTGGGGTTGGAGCCCAAGGTCGCTCCTCCCCCCGAAGCCGCCTGGCCCTCAGGGCGAGCCCGGTTGTGGGTGCGGGAACCGGTTCGACCATCCTCCATCTCCCTGGATAGCGGCGGAGGGTGAGGAAGGCAGCCCGACGGTCATGGGATACGCTCCGGGGGGAGGGATTCTGTTCCGAACGGCGCGCAAGTCCACACCCTCTGCCGCTCCCGGAGGAGTCCCGCGTCGAAGGCCAAGCGACGATCGACCGCACACCAAGAGAGCCCCGATACCATCGACTGGGTCCGATGGCGGCAAAGGATAGACACACAGACGAGGATCCACCATGCGTCACATGAGCCTCGCCGTTCCATGGCCGGTTGGATTCACGCACCGAATCCGGGCCGGAAGGGTCGGGATACGGAGCATCGTGGTGTCTGCGGCAATCGCAGCAGCAACCGGGGCAGCACTCGCCGCTGGCTCTCCCACAGGACTCGGGGCCCAGGATGCTCCGCCCCAGCAGCTCGCACCCCCGAACGCCCGGTTCGCCCGAGCATTCACCCACGTGGCTGCCGTCCGGGAGCTACCCGACGGACGCCTGATCGTGGTCGATCCCGGCGAGGTGGCGGTGGTGATCCTCGACCCCGCCGATCCCGGTGCGGACGGGAGGACCCTCGGACGAAGTGGTTCCGGTCCCGGCGAGTACCTCTTCCCCGGCGGTCTCATGCCGCTGCCGGGTGACAGCATGGCGGTGGTGGACCGGGGCAACATGCGACTCCTGAAGATCGCCCCGTCGGGCGCGCTCGCCGACGTCCTCGTCGCCGGTGATGCCGAGCGAGGTCTCGAAGGCATTCCGAGCTTCGCCGACACCTTCGGTGGTTTCTACGCCCAGGGCCCCTCCGTGAGCCTCTCGACAGGGCGCTCACCCCTGGGGTTCGCGGATTCCGTCGCCATCGAGCGATGGACCGTCGGATCGCGCCGCCGAGATACGGTTGCGGTCGTATCGTTGGAGAGGTTTCCGAGGCGCACGAGCCCCACGGGACCGAATCCTCCGTTCAGCACCGCCACGCTCTGGACGGTGGGAGCGGATGGGCGAACCGCCGTGATCCACCCCGATCCCTACCGGGTGACGCTCGTGCAGAGGAGCGGCGAGCTACGCGAAGGAGCGACCGTGCCGTACGAACGTGTGCGGCTGACCGACGAGCACAAGCAGCTATGGCGTGAGTTGCAGGAGGAGCCCATGCCGACCGCGATCCGAGTGCGCGGCGGGTCAGGGACCACGTGGAGCATGATGAGATTCCCTCCCGCGCGGGAGCCCGAGGACTGGCCACGATATCTTCCTCCTCTCGCCGGGCTCGCGGTCTTCGCCCCCGACGGGGCGCTCTGGGTGCAGAGGACCACGCCTGCCGCGGACCCGCCCCTCTTCGACCTCTTCGACGAGCTCGGCCGGGTGGCTGGGCGCGTGCAGCTACCCCTGGGGGCTCGGCTCGTCGGCTTCGGGAGAGAATCACTCTACCTGGTTCGTCGCGACGAGCTCGACCTGGAATACGTTCATAGACACGCTCTGCCAAATCTCCCACCGTCAGCCGCCGGTCCGCGTATGGACCCGGACCATCGAGACGGGAAGAAGCGCTATCCGAACCCACAGGAGGATATGTGACGTTCCGCCGAATCCTCTGGGCCGTCGTCTTCGCGCCTCTCGGCGCGCTCTGGGCCGCCCCCTCGGGCTGCCAGACCGTCCCCGCCCAGTCCGGGTCGACTGGGATATCGACGAGGCCCAAGGCGGCTTCTTCTCTGTCGCCTCCCTTCTCTTAGGGGGCGGCGACACGATCTACGTCACCGACCCGGTGAGCTACTCCGTCGCAGCCCTCACGCCCCAGGGGCGAATCTGGAGCCTCGGGCGGCGCGGAAGCGGGCCCGGCGAGTTTCAGCACCTGCAGGACGCTTTCTGGCATGGTGACACGATCGTCGTCCGGGAGCGGAGTCCCAACAGGCTGCACTTCATCCGGACCGACGGCACCCTCCTCCGCACCGTGTCCCTGGTCGGCGTCGCCCTCCCCGATCCGTGGTTGCCGACACCACCGAGCGCCCTGGTCGGTGACAGCGTCAGGATCGTTCTCCCCACCTCCCGGCCGTCTGCCCTCGAGGCCGACGATGGATGGAGCCGTCCCGTGTTCCGTATTCGGTTGGATGGTCAGGAGAGCGTCCCTGTGGCCTACGTCGACGAGCAGCATTCCGAGCTACGGATCGAGCGAGGCACCCTGCGGAGCCTTCGGCAGCAGCCGTTCTTTGACGGAGGCTTGGTCGCCGTCGGACCCGGCGACGGCGCAATCGTCCTGGTCGACCAGCCCGCCGTGAAGGATGAGTTGCTGGAGCTGCTAATCCGGTGGCTTTCCCCCGCGGGCGATACCATCCACGCTGCTACACACCCCGTCCCGTCTCCCCACCTGAGTGATCGCGTCGTGAGCGCCGTCGTCCGCGAGATCGCGGAGCAGAAGAGGAGAGGTGGCGGCTGGCAGGACGCGGAGGATCTGGTCAGAGAGAACCTGTACTGCCCGCAGCTTTCCCCTGCCGTGTCGCAGGTCGTGGTGGACCGTGACGGGAGGGCGTGGTTGAGGATGTGGCCGGACGGGCTCGAAGATACAGCCACGTCGTACCTCCTGTGCGCGCCAGGGCAGCCGCGCATCCGGCGGCTGGATCTTCCCTCGGCCACCAAGGGCTCAACGCCGATGGCCCGCTTGTCTACGCCCTCCGCCGAGATGAGCTGGGCAGGCCGACGCTCGTCCGGTATTCCATCCTGCCATAACGAGGAAGTGGCCTGCACCAGCCCCCATCACCGTTCCCGTGCTCTCGGGCCAGCCAATGGGCCCCCGTAGGGTTCCCTTCAGACTCCTCATCCGTCCGGGTGGGCGAGGTGGGGAGGAGGCGAGCCAAGCAAATGCGGTTATTCCTGCAAGGATCTGCTCCGAGAGGAACCCGTGGAAGGATGACCGGATTGTTTTCAGGGTTTTTCGACGTGCGCTTACACTATGGACGCTCGCATGTAGGATTCCCCTGATAATTGTGAGGGTATCCGTACAGGCGTGAGTGAAGGGCCAGTCCATGGAGGATTTGCCGGATTTCCAGGCGGCCGAATCACGTCTGGGGGCCCGAAACGCGTTCCCGGAACACCAAACGGGCCCGCCGATGCCGCGAGTAAGGAGCCGATGCCGCGAGTAAGGAATGGAAAGCGCGCGGGGCCGAGTTCCTCCGATCCACTGACGGGAACCGGCGGAGAGGCGGCCCCCGGAACCGGCGGGGAGGCGACCCCCGAAGCCGGAAGGCGGCCCCCGGAACCGGCGGGGAGGCGGCCCCCGGAACCGGCGGGGAGGCGACCCCCGAAGCCGGAAGGCAACGGCGCCCTCTCCCCTACCCCGCCCCCGTGTCCACCGAGGCCGCCAGGCGCCCTCCCAGGGCCGTAACGTAGAACGCCTGGGCGTCCGCCTGGAGTGCCTGGATCTGTTCCGGGGTTCCTCCGTCCCACCGGGTGACCGCGTCGGCCAGCTGCACCGCTGTGGCGTAGAAATACCAGGGAATGTTCAGAGTGGATCGGTCCGCCCACACTTTGCGGTCCTTGAACCCCCGGTAGCTGTAAACGTCCCGCATGAGCTTCAGCGAGCGAGGTACATCGAACCAGTCGGCCCCCACGCCCTCGGCGGTTCGGACGAGGTTGGGTCCGTGGTCATCCTCCAGGTCCCGGGGCACGAGCTTCGCCGCCAGGCCCTGGCGCACCGACCATGGCTCGAGGCCCAGACGTCCCAGGATCCCCGACGGCGTCGCGAAGTAGATGGGCCGCTCGTCGATGCTGTCGAAGATCATCGTGAGCGTGAGCTGGTCGCCCCGGTCCAGGTAGGTTCCCGCAGGATACTGCACCACCAGGGGCCCCAGAGGGACCGAGAGGTCACTGGGGGTCTCGATCGCCCCTACCCGGTCCATTTCCTCCGGTGAGATCGTGAGGATCGGGTCCGCCGGCGGCGCCGGGGGAGCCTCGTAGAGTCCCTCCGCCTGCTCCGGAAGGAAGGGCCGCTGCCGGTCCGGCCGGGTCAGCTCCTGGAGCTGCTTGGGATACCAGGGGGTGTAGAGGTACTGGCCCACCACCACCGTAACGTCCTTGCGGATGCCTTCCACCTCCTGGACGTACCAGAGGGGGAAGGTGTCGTTGTCCCCGTTTGTGAAGATGATGCCGTAGGGCTCGACACTCATGAGCAGGTCATAGGCCCAGTCCCGAGTGGCGTAGTCTCCGGCTCGGCTGGCCCAGACCCAGTTGAAGAACAGAGGGAGCAGGGCCACGAGGAGAACCGGCGAGGACAGGAGGAGGGGCCGAGCCACCGAGAGATGATCGGAGATCCGCCGCCAGAAAGCGGTCAGCCCGATCCCCGCCAGGAGTCCCCAGAGGCCGAAGCTGACAATGAAGAAGTAGTCCCGCTCACGGACCTCGTGGAGCGTCTGGTCCCGGATCTGGGGCGCGAGGGAGTAACCGTACTTGAAGTTCAGGTAGAAGATCAGGCCCAACGTCACCGTCACGGTCAGGCCCGCCAAAAGCCAGAAGGCCCCTCGATGCGCCTTCCAGATGACCCAGAGCCCCCAGCCCCCGAGGATCAGGAAGAGGAGGGTCACGGGAGTGCGGCCGCCGCCCGGGAGCTCCGAAGGATCCAGCCCCCGGGCCCACTGCCAGTCGAAATACTGGTAGTAATTGACGAGCTGATCGAAGAGGGGCGCCTGACGCTCGGTGATGGGAGGCTTCTGGTACTGGAACCGCGAGAGGACCAGGGCGAGGTTGACGCACCCCGCCCTGCCGTTGGTGTACACCGCCACCGCCGCCCCACGGCGCTGTCGCAGGTGGGGTCTCCTTCGTTGATGACCGGATCCTGGGCGGCGCGGATCGGGAGGAAGAAGTTCAGCGAGAGTCCCAGGATCAGGAGCGCGATGCCCCGGGTCCAGAACCGGCGTGTCAGAAGGACCCCTGGGGCCACCATCACCACGAAGAGGGCCATGGCCGGAAGGGGGAGCACCGACATCAGGTGGTTGGTGGAGCCCAGGGCCATGAGGTACAGGGCGCCCAGGAGGTAGCGGATTCCACCCGGGTCGTCCCGCTTGTCGTACCAACGAATCCCCAGCCACACCACGGCCGCGATGATGACGACGCTGATGGTGTACACCTTCTCGTTCACCGTGGACTGGTTCCAGACGGTGAAGGCCGTGGCGGAAAGGAGAACCGCCACCGCCGCTCCAACCAGGGGGAGCGTCCCACCCACCCGGCGACCGTCCGACACGTCCGCTGACTCTCCTTCGTCGTCGCCCTTCCTGGCCTCCGGGGTCGAGGCCGGACGTCTCGCCGAGGCGCCGTCCGTGCCTCCGACAAACCCCCACAGGATCCGGTGGGCCACGAGGAAGTAGAACCCCGCCGCCGCCGCGCTCGTGGTGGCGGCCAGGAGGTTGATCCGCACGGCGACCGGGAGCCCGAGGGGCGAGAGGAGCAGGCTCCAGCTCTTGGCGAGGACGACGAAGAGGGGGTTCCCCGGTGGATGGGGTATCCCGAGGATGTAGGCCGTGGCGATGTACTCGCTCGTGTCCCACATGGCCGTGGAGGGGGAGAGGGTCAGGACGTAGAGGACCCACGCCCCGAACCCCGCGAGAACGGCTGCCTTGTACGGAGGTCGGTAATCGGTCATCCGGAATGAATACTCATAGGGATGGGGCTAAGAAAGCCCGTTTCGTCGAACATCGTCCAGGAGCTCCACCACCCGGTCCACTTCTCCGGGCGAGTTGTAGACGTGGGTGGAGAGGCGCATCCAGCCAAAATCGTATTCGGAGACCACGCGGGTCCTGACCTGCGCCACCCGGGCCAGGTGGCGCTGAAGCTCCAGGGAGTCCACGCCCGACGAGGGTGAAGGAGACCATTCCCGCGCAGAGCTCCTCCTGGGCCGGCGTGACCACGTCTGACACCGGGTAATCTCTCCAGCGCGGCCTGAAGCCGCCCCCGCAGGTACCTCACCCGGGCCTCCACCCGCTCCATGCCGAGCATGTTCAGGAACTCCACCGACGCGAGGAGCCCCGCCATCCTGGACTCGTCGAAGGTCCCCAGATGATTGAAGCGCTGGGCTCCGAGGTCCAGGTCGTCCCAACCCCCGGAAGCCAGCGTCGGCCAGAGTCGGGTCCGCCACGCCTCCCCCAGGTAGAGAAGCCCCGTGCCCTGGGGCGCGAGAAGCCACTTGTGAGGGGAGGACGCGTAGAAGTCCGGACGCCAGGAAGAGAGGTCCAAGGCCATCATTCCCGGGGGATGGGCCCCGTCCACGACGAAGGTGATCTCCCGCTCCCTGCAGAGCTCGGCAATCCGCTCCACCGGCAGCCGGGTGCCGTTGGTGAAGGTGACCTGGGAGAGACTCAGGACCCGGGTTTCCGCGGAAAGGCCCTCCTCCACAACGCGAAGCAGCTCCTCCGGTGAGCGGGCGGGAACCGGGAGGGAAAGGATGCGCAGGGGAAAGCCTCTGCGCCGGCTCACTGCCTGCCAGGGGCAAAGCCCGCCGATGTGCTCGTGGTCCGTGGTCAGGATCTCCGCACCCGGCTCCAGGTCCAGCCCCTGGGCCACGAAGCTCATGGCCTCCGTGGTGTTTCGGGGGAACACGAGTCCCTCTGGATCCGCCCCCAGAATGCCACCCACAGCCATTCAGGTCGTCCCAATCCACGCCGGGCGGATACGTGGACGCCACCCTGCGGGCGTGCTCCGCGACCGCGTCCACCACCACCGCCGGAGAGGGCCCCAGCGTGCCGTTGTTCAGGTAGATGCGGTCCGGCGGAATCAGGAACTGGCCCCGGACGAAGCTCCAGAAGGCCTCGTCGTCCGGAGCCCCGCCCTGGTGCAGCTCATGGGCCAGGGCTTCCAGCGTCCTGGGCCAGGCGAGGGCCGCCCCTCCCACCAGAGAGAGGAATGAACGGCGTCTCATGAGAAGAACCTCCTACCTCTGGCCTGGCGGCACTGCACCGCCGTCCTCACTGGGGAACGACGGCGACGAAGCTGATCTCCACGAGCCCTCCGCTCAGGATCTCCCCGGCGGCGATGCATTCCCGCGCCGGGGGATCGGTGGGGAAATACTCCCCGTACACCTGGTTCATGCCCCCGTAATCATCCACGTCGGCCAGGTACACCGTGCCCTGGACAACGTCGCCGAATCCGACCCCGAGGCTCTGGAAGAGCTCCTGGAAGCTCTCCATGATGTTTCGCGTCTCCGCCTCGATCCGCCCGGCCTGCATTCCCCGCGTTTCGTCGGTGACCCCGAGCTTCCCGGAGAAGTAGTAGGTATTGCCCACCCTGAATGCCTGGGAGTAGGGACGCTCCGGAAGCTGGGAATTGATGGCCTCCCGGGTGAGGGGCGGAGCGCTGGGGGGCGGGGGCGCCTGGCACGCCGCACAAAGCAAGAAAAAGAAGACCGCTACTCGCCTGATCATGAGGTCCTCCCTCGAAGAGAACGGGTCTGCCCGTGCCGATGGGCCGCGGTCCGGACGAAGCGGCAGGCCCAACTTAGCGGGTGGCGGAGGGAATTGGAAAACCCGTACGTTTCCCCGATGATCAAGGGAATCGCACCCGCCCTGCGCTTCGCCCGGGGCTGGAAGGGCCACGCGGGAGAAATCCGCGAGCTGGAGCTGATGGTGGAGCGCAACGACCGTGCCGTCCCGGCCACCCTCTTCCTCCCATCCGGGGCGAGCACACCCCTCCCGGCCTGGGTGATTCTCCACGGCCTGACCCGTCCCGGCCGCCACCATCCCACCCTCCTGCGATTCGTCCGGGCCCTGGCGGGTTCCGGGGCCGCCGTCCTGGTACCGGAGATCCCCGAGTGGCGGGAGCTATACCTGGCTCCGGACGAAGCCCGGGAGACCCTCCGGGCGTCGGTTCTCCTCCTCGACGAGAGGGAGGAGACGGCCCGTGGACGGATCGGCGCCGTGGGCTTCTCCTTCGGAGTTCCTCAGGTCTTGATCGCCGCAGCGGACCCGAGCCTGCGTGGGCACCTCCAGGCCGCTGCGGGCTTCGGCGGATACGCGGACCTGAACCGGACCTTTCGCTTCCTCTTTTCCGGGGAGCACGAGTGGGGGGGCAGGACCTACCGGGGCCATCCCGACCCGTATGGCCGCTGGGTCGTGGGAGGGAACTTCCTGGCCCGCGTCCCCGGATTCGAGGACGCCACGGACGTTGCCGAGGCCCTCCTGGCCCTGGCCCGGATCGCCGGCGATCTGCAGGTGGCGTCCTGGACCAACCGATTCGATTCGGTGAAGGAGGAGCTGGCGCGGACGGTCCACCCCGCCCGGCGTGGGCTCTTCACGGCCATTGCCCCGCCGGGGGCCGACCTCCCCCCGCGTGATCTGGCGGAGGAGCTCGCGCCGGCCCTCGCTCGAACCACACGAGAGGCGTCCCCCCACTCCGAAGCCGGTCCGTTCCTGGGACAGGTCGCGGTTCCGACGCGCCTCATCCACGGTAGAGAGGACCGTCTGATTCCCTTCACCGAGAGCCTTCGACTGAGGGAGGCCTTTCCGCCGACGGCGGACATCCGGCTCCACATCACAGGCCTCTTCGCCCACTCCCAGCGGAACCGGACGGTGAAGGCCGCCGGAGAGATCAGGGAGCAACTCCAATTCCTCTGGACCCTGATGGACCTGCTGGCCCTTCCCTGATCGGCCTCAGGAGAGGAGCCCCTCCACCACCGCCCGGATGCCCGAATCGTTGTCCCGGACAGCCTTCTCCAGGAGGCTCATGGCGTGGGGTGTGCCGATGGCCGCTAGCGCCCGGTAGGCCGCAATCCGGATTTCCCGGCTGGGCCGTGAAAAGATTCCCCCCACGGCCCGCCTCTCGATCATGGGCACGGCTCCCGGGTCGCCGATCTGTCCCAGCGCCCGGAGGCACTCCAGCTGGACCTCCTGGTCCTCCTCCTCCTCCAGGACCCTCAGGAGCGGCTTTACTCCCTTCTGAACCTTCAGAGTGCCCAGGGCCCGGCAGGCCCCGCTCCGAACCTCCGGCTCCGGGTCGTCCACCATCCCAATGAGGAGCATGGCAGCATTCTCGCCGCCCAGCTTCCCGAGAGCCAGCACGGCCTCTTTCCTCACCCGGGGGTCGGAGTTCGCCAGCGCAGTGGTGACGTAGGCCACCACCTCCTCTCCCCCGAGCTCTCCCAGGAGGGACACTCCGTTTCGCACCACGAACCAGCGCGAGTCCTCCACCATGCCCTTCGCCACCTCCAGCGCCAAGGGACCGAGGGCAACCAGCGCCTCCATGTAGGCGCGGCGCTGGAACCGGTCCCGAGCCTCACCCAGGGCGTCGGCGAGGGCGAGGGTCACCTCGGTGCCCAGGAGAGCGGTGATCCGAGTCAGCCGTGCCTGCTCGGCATCGTCCCGGGTCGTCCCGAGGAGTGCGACGATGTGGCTCGCCACTGCCGGCGTGGTCAGCTCCCGGGCCAAGGCCAGCACGTCGGCCTGCTCGGGGTCGCCGCCTCCCGCCTCGGCCAGGGCCTGCACCAGCCCGCTCAGGCCCTGGAGATCCCGGGCTTCACGGAAACGCCCCGCCCTCTCGCGGATGACTCCCGCAGCCTTCTCCCTCTCGTCTCCATTCGCCCCGAGGAAGGCCAGGATCTCGTCGCCCACATCCTCCGCCAATCCCCGGGGAAGCTCGAACGTCCTGCCCGAATCGGAATCCACCCCGGGGCCCACCTCCGAGCCCCGTCCGCTCCGGTCCCCCGATGGTGCCGCACCGAAGAGGCCCTGGATGGAGCCCACCATCCCGGTGAGGGTCGCCGGCGGAGCCGCCTGTCCGGGGGAAGGCTGGGGCCTGCTCCGAAAGGAGAGAAGAGGACCCCCTTCGAGGCCTCGGAATCGGTTAGGACCCTCTCCGGGTGCGTCCCCCTCGGGGGGCTGAAGTTGTCGGACGAAGTCCTCCATGGCCTCGGGCTCCAGGGCCTGCTGAAAGCGAAGCTCGGAGATCGCCGCCGCCTCCAGCGCCGTCCTGAAGCCGGCCAGCTCCGCCGGATCCGCACTGACCGGCTCCCCTCCCACCGTCAGTCCCTCCGCATCCACTCGCACCACGATCCAGCCGAGGTCCTTCTGGGCTCGGCGCGCGTCCATCAACACCTTTTCCATCTCGGGATCGCCCCTGGGGCGCTCCCGGACGAGGGAGTACGCATGGGCCAATGCGAGAAGCAGGTCTCGAGGAGTCGCCATGAGGAGGTTCCGGGAAGCGGGAGAACGTCGCGAAGAGGGGGGCGGCGCCCCACCTCTGGCCTCAATGTAGTCTCGCCCCAGAACGAACGCGAGAGAACGGTTTCTGGACCGCGGAGGCATGGAAGCCCTATTCTTTGCCTCTTCTTGCAGGAGGTTCAGGATGATCGGACAAGCAAGCGCGCGCACTCTCCTCCTCGCGGCCCTCTCCGTCGGATTGGTCGGATGCGGGGACGCATCGGTCCAGGACCGGAGCGGGGAGGCCGGTACCGGCGCCACCGAGGCCCAGCCCGCGGGAGCCGCCACCGGGGGACCCGTTACGACCCAGGGAACCCAGGTGGTCCTCCTGGGGACTGGAACGCCCAACGCCGAGCCCGACCGGGCCGGTTCGGCCCTGGCGGTGGTGGTCAACGGCACCCCCTACCTGGTGGACGCGGGGCCCGGGGTGGTTCGCCGCGCAAACGAGGCATTCCAGGCGGGCGTGGAGGGGCTGGCGATGAAGCGCCTCTCCACGGTCTTCCTGACCCACCTCCACACCGATCACACCCTGGGCCTGCCGGACCTCCTCTTCACCCCTTGGGTCCTGGAGCGATCGGATCCCCTCAGGATCTACGGCCCACCGGGGACCGAGGCGATGGCCCGCAACATCGAGGAGGCCTACGCGGCCGACGTCCGGGTCCGCTTGAGCGGACTCGAACCCGCCAATCCCACGGGCTATCGGGCCGTTGCCGACGATGTAACCCCGGGCGTGGTGTTTCAGGACGAGAATGTCACAGTGACGGCCTTCGCCGTGGCCCACGGCGACTGGGAGCAGGCCTTCGGCTACCGATTCGACACACCGGACCGTACCATCGTCGTCTCCGGTGACACTTCACCCACCCGCGCCATCGTGGACCAGTGTGATGGATGCGACGTCCTCGTCCACGAGGTCTACTCCCAGGCGGGATGGGAGAAGAGGGACCCGGTCTGGCGTGAGTACCACGCGGCCTCCCATACCTCCGCACCGGCCCTGGGGCGCATCGCCCGGGAGGCGCGGCCCAAGCTCCTCATCCTCACCCATCAACTCCTCTGGGGAGCAACCCCGGAGGAGCTCCTCGCCGAGGTCCGGGCCGAGTTTCCCGGCGAGGTCGTCTACGGGCGTGACCTGGAGGTGTATTGACCATGCGGAACGGCTCATTCGTGATGAGCCTCGTTCTTTCACCCTGGTCGGTAATGGACCGACGCACGAAGGGGATGGCGATGCCGAGACGATACCTGTTTGTGGCGCTCCTCCTGCTGTTGGAAGCCGCACTTCCCGGGGTCCGACAGGCCTCGGCCCAATCGGGCACGACCGCATTCGTGGGTGTGAGCGTGCTGCCCATGGACCGGGAGCAGATCCTGGAGGATTACACGGTCGTCGTCTCCGGCGGGGTGATCCGGACTGTGGCACCGGCCCACCGCGTCCAGGTCCCCGCTGGAGCCCGCGTGATTCCGGGGGAAGGGCTCTTCCTGGCCCCGGCCCTGGGGGACATGCACGTCCGTCTCCCCGGCGCCGAGCGTCCGCCCGAGGAGGTGGACGACTTCATGTTTCTCTACCTGGCCAACGGGATCACGACTCTTCGGGGCATGGATGGCGCTCCCAGCCAGCTTCGGCTCAAGGCTTCCATCGCCTCCGGCGAGATCCTGGGGCCCACTCTCTACGTGGGGTCACCGCCGCTGGAGGGGGAGGACGCCCGGGACCCGGAGCGGGCCGTGGCCCGGATGCTGGCCAACCGATCCGCAGGCTACGACCTGCAGACCATCGATTCCGATGTCTCGCCCGCCGCGTGGGACTCTCTCGCCGAGGAGGCCCACTCCCGGGGGTACACCTTCGGCGGGACCATTCCGGATTCCGTGGGTCTGCGGCACGCGCTGTCCTCGGGCATGTCCACCATTGAGCATCTGGACGGCTACCTGGACGAGGTAGCCTCCGACGCGGTCCAGGCGCGGATCCGGCGGGGTGAGAACGTACCGCTGCGCCAGGTCCTGGAATCCGCCGAAGGGCGGAAGATGAGGGCCATGGCGGCCCACACCCGATCCAGCGACACGTGGATCGTCCCCATGCTCTACCTTTGGGGGAACCGATACCTGCTCCCCGATCCCGACTCCATGCTCGCCCTACCCGAGATGCGGTACGTTCCCGCCGACCTCCGGGTGTACTGGGCAGGCCAGGAGGCGGCACTTCCTTCGGTCGATCCCGAGACGGGAGCGCTCATGGTCGAGGTCCGGCGGCGGATGCTACGGGCCCTGACCATGGCGGGGGTGGGGGTCCTCATGGGTACCGGCGCTCCGGAGATGTTCGACGTCCCGGGGTTCTCCCTCCGTCACGAGCTCCACAGCATGGAAGAGGCAGGCCTCACGCCCTACGAGATTCTGGTGACGGGCACCCGAAGCGTCGCCAAATACGCCCGTGACGAGCTCCTCGAAGCCGGGAACTTCGGGACCGTGGCCGAAGGGAACCGGGCCGATCTCCTGCTCCTCCGACGCAACCCCTTCGAGGACCTCCAGGCTCTCTGGGACCAGGAGGGCGTGATGGTCCGAGGACGGTGGATCTCCCGGGAGGAGATCGACCAGAGGCTGGAGGGGATGGCCGAGCGGTACGGAGAGGGGGAGCGCCCGTGTCCCTGACCCTGAAGGTCCTCCTCGGCCTCGTGACCGGCCTCCTGGCCGGGATCGCCATCGCGGGATCGGGGCTCGGTGCGCTCGAGACGGTGGCCACCTGGATCGAGCCCCTGGGCCGGATCTGGGTCAACGCCATCCGGATGACGGTGATCCCCCTGGTGGGGTCGTTGCTCATCGTGGGCGTCGTGGGAACAGATGTCCGGGCGGTGGGCCGCATCGGCGGTCGGGCCGTGGCCCTGTTCCTGGTGCTCATTGCATTCGCCGCCATTCTTACGGCTGCCGTCACCCCACCCCTGGTGGCACGGCTGCCCGCCGATCCGGAGGCAGCGGCAGCTCTCCGGGAGTCCCTTGCGGGAACCGGCGGGGTTGGCGCCCAGGATCAGGTTCCCACGATGGTGGAGTGGCTCACCAGCCTGATTCCCACGAACCCCGTGGCGGCCATCGCCGACGGAGCCATGCTGCCGTTCATCGTCTTCACGCTGCTCTTCTCCCTGGCCGCCGCCCGCATCGCCAGCGAGCACCGTGACGCCCTGACGGCCTTCTTCAGAGCCGTGTCCGAGGCGATGCTCGTGCTCATCGGGTGGATCCTGGACCTCGCCCCCATCGGCGTCTTCGCCCTGGCTCTCGGGCTGGGTGCGAACATGGGGCTGTCGGCAGCGGGAGCCATCGTCTACTACGTCCTCATCCATTCAGGACTGTGTATCCTGCTCCTGGCCCTGGTCTATCCCCTGGCGGTCTTCGGAGGGCGACTCCCCCTGAAGGAGTTCAGCGGAGCGAGCCTTCCGGCCCAGGCGGTGGCCTTCAGCTCCCGATCGTCCCTGGCCTCCCTTCCCCCGGCCGTGGAGGAGGCGGAGACGCGGCTGAAGCTGCCCCCGGCCATCAACAGCTTTCTGCTCCCCCTCGGGTTCTCCACCTTCCGTATCACGGCCCCCGTGCCCATGATCGTGGGAGCGTATTTCATCGCGTACTTCTACGGCATCACCCTGGAGCCCGTGCAGCTCCTCACCATGGTGGTCACCTCCATTCTGGCGAGCTTCACGGTCCCCGGCGTGCCCGGGGGCGGAGTGATCGCGGCGGTGCCGGTCCTCATGGCGGTGCATCTGCCGGTGGAGGGGATCGGAATTCTGCTGGCCGTGGACACGATTCCGGACATCTTCCGGACCACGGCAAACGTGACTGCGAACATCGGGGCCGCCGTTGTCCTGGCCCGAGGAGAGGAGAGGGCAGGAGCATGAGATTCGAGACGATCGCCACCCACGTGGGCGGAGAGCTGGACGAAGAGACCGGGGCCGTGGCTCCGCCCATCCATCTATCGACGACCTTCGAGCTCACCGCCGACAGCCGGCAATTCAAAGGGTACCGGTATGCCCGGGAAGCCAACCCCACCCAGACCCGGCTCGAGGAGGCCCTGGCCGCCATGGACGCCGGGGAGGCGGCGTTGGCCTTCGCTTCGGGGATGGCAGCCGGGTCGGCCCTCACCCAGTCGCTGCCCGAGGGATCCCGCATCGTGTTCACCGACGACAGCTACTACGCCTTCCGTCTCCTGGCCACGGACTATCTCGAGAGGTTCGGGTACACCTGCGACCTGGTGCCCCTCCGGGATACGGCGGCCCTCGCCGAGGCCCTGAAAAGGCCGGCGACCCTGGTCTGGGCCGAGACGCCGTCGAACCCCCTCATGAACATCACCGACATCGCCGCGGTGGCCGAAATCGCCCACGCGCGCAGGGGCGAAGCTCCTGGTGGACGCGACGTTCGCCACTGCCGCCCTCCAGCGTCCCCTTGAACTCGGTGCCGACCTGGTGCTCCACTCCACCACCAAGTACCTGGGTGGCCACAGCGACGTGGTGGGTGGCGCCCTGATCTTCGCGGCCCGGGACGACCTCTACGAGGCGACCCTCCACAGTCGCCGGATCCTGGGGGGCGTGGCGTCTCCCTTCAGCGCCTGGCTGACGCTACGGGGCGCCCGGTCCCTGGCGGCTCGCATGAGGGTTCACTCGGAGAACGGGCGACGGGTCGCCGCGTTCCTGGAGGGCCACCCGGCCGTGAGCCGCGTGTACTACCCGGGTCTCTCCTCGAACCCGGGTCACGAGATCGCCCGGAGGCAGATGAGCGACTTCGGCGGCATGCTCTCCTTCGAGGTGAAGGGCGGACGGGAGGCCGCCATCGCCGTGGTGGGTGCGGTGACCGTGTTCGTGAGGGCTACGAGCCTGGGCGGGGTGGAGAGCCTCATCGAGCACCGGTGGTCCACCGAGGGACCCGGCTCCACCACCCCCGAGGCCCTGGTGCGACTCTCGGTGGGATTGGAGCACCCCGACGACCTGACGGAAGACCTGGACCAGGCCCTCAGAGCCGCCGTCTGATCTCCGAGAGGCGGTAGGCGCCGGGGAAGTGCTCCGGAGCGCGTCTCTCCTTTCCGCTCCAGGCCTCGATGTCGACCCGAACCACCGCGGTCCGGGACACGTCTTCGGGCGGGATGGGCTCGTAGTCCCTTCCCGCCTGCAGGTGCGGGGCGTACTTCCGCATGAGGAGGTCCAGGGCGTGGGCCGCCTCTCTCGCATCCTGGACGATCCGCCCCCGTCCGAAGACCACCACGCCCGAATACTCCACCCCGAACTCCGCGGCCTCGGGCGCAGGGAGGAGGCGGCCCATCTCGAAGACGGTGAGGGCCACCGGCGCCCCCGTCCATGTCTCCTGCCCGGAGGAGGTGGCCCGGGCGGCCGACGCATCCTCGGCTCCCACCCGGCCGGATTCGGAGGGAGGGTGCCCGAGCATCGCCCCCACCTCGCCCCCGGGGGCCCCGTGGAGATAGAGGGCGTTCTCCATCTCGTCGAATGCGTAGAGACGGGGGAGGCAGGTTGGTCGTCCCTCGCTGATCCCGGCCAGGACCGTCACTTCCCCCCGGTGAAGAAAGGTTCGGATCCAACCCTCGTCCCTGCTCCGGTCTCTTCTCCTGGGCTGCCGGTGGCGCGGGGTCACGGTCCGTCCTCCGCCGGAGGGGTTCCTCCCCTGGAGGCTTCCACGCGGTCCAACACATACTCCGCGAAGGGGAGGGCACAGGTGAAGGCAGGGGAAACAGCATTCAGTATGTGCATGGAGCTCTCATCGCCCTCCAGGTGGAAGTCCATGAGCATCCTCCGCTCCTTCCTGTGGAAGAGCTGCGCACGGATGCCGGGCTTCCCCCAGCTCCGAAAGGAGTCCATGGGGGTGCCATCCACCAGGCGAGCCGCCTGCTTCACCAGGACCGGCCGCAGGTACTTCCTCATCTCCTCCACGGCGACCTCCCTGAACTCGAAGTCGTTTCGGAGGAAGAGACCCGCCTCGGTGGCAAGAATGGAGGCCGCCTCGGAGAGATTCAGGTTGGCCAGCCCTTTGTAGTGTTCCCTCCAGAACGCGGGGATGGCGGTGGGTCCGATCTTCACCTGCCCCTTCACCCCTATGGTGAAGTGGACCCCGAGCCACGGACGATCGAGCTTGGGCACGGGGTAGATGTGGACCCGTGGCCGCCGCTCCTGCGGATCCCCATAGAGGTAGATCCCCTTGAAGGGGAGGATATCCAGGTCCCGGGCGAAGCCGAAGGACTGAGCCAGCTTGTCGGCGTAGAGCCCCGCGGCGTTGATGAGGTAGCCGGGCTCGTAGCTTCCGTTGTCGGTCTCCACCATCCGGCCGCGCCGCCCGCGCACCCGGGTCCCGAGGACGATCTCGACGCCGGCCTCCCGGGCGTCCTGGGCCAGGGTCCGGGTGAGCTGTACCGGGTCCACGGATGCCGTGGTGGGCGAGAAGAGGGCCCTCTCGAAGGTTCGAGCCGCGGGGTCGATGTCCTTCGCCTCGGCCGCGCTCACCTCCTGGAGAACCACCCCGTTCCGCACGGCTCGACGCTTCAGCTCCGCCAGTCCGTCGAGCTCGTCGGGCCCCTGGGCCACAACCAGCTTCCCGCACCGGTTGATGTCCAATCCCCGCTCGAGGCACAACTCGGTCCAGCGACGCGTGCCCTCTCGAGAGAACCGGGCCTTGAGGCTGTCGGCGCTGTAGTAGAAGCCCGCGTGGAGGACGCCGCTGTTGCGTCCGGAGGCATGGAGGCCCACGTCTCCCTCCTTCTCCAGGACGGTAATCCTGGTGTCGGGCCAGCGGGCCTTCGCGGTCCGGGCGACGGCGAGTCCCACGATGCCGGCACCCACGACCAGAATGTCGGGGTTGGACTTGGAGGGCATGGTTCGGTGGGGGGTGGAGAGGGTCTCCTCAGGGGTTCCAGGGTCTCGCGCGCTTCCGCGACGTCCACGCACGACTCGTGAAAGAACCCTGCCGCGGATCCCAGGTCAAGAGCGGAGGGTGACGGAAGACAACCTATTGCCCCTCCGGGGCATCTCTATAGGTACGGGATCTATCGAACCGGCCCCGTTCAAGCTCTACAACACAATCTACGCATCCACGAGGGGCCGGAACGGCTGTGACGGGAGTACCTTCGGCATGAAGACGGGCATGGGGTCTTTGATCTGGGGTGGAGGCACCGACAGCGTCGGTCGGTTCCTCGGGGAGCTCCGGCGCCGCCGGGTGTGGCGAACCGCTTTCGCCTACGCGGCGGTAGTGTTCGTACTGCTCCAGCTGGGAGAGATCGTCTTCCCGGCATTCGGAGCGCCGGATCTGGCCCTGCGCCTCCTGGTGGTTGCCTGCTTCCTGGGCTTTCCCCTGACCCTCGCCCTGGCCTGGGTCTTCGACATCACCCCCGGAGGCATCCAGAAGTCCGACTCGGAGGCCCCCCCGGCAGGGCAGGACCGATACGTCGGGTGGGCCCTGCCCAGGCTCGCTTTCCTGGCGGTCACCCTGGCCACGGTGGGAGGCGTGGGGTGGTGGGCCCTTCAGGATACCCTGGGAGCCGAGACCGGCACCCGGGCGCTCCCCCCCGAAGGCGCCACAGCCGCCTCCGTGCCCCTCTCCGAGGCCGCCCCCCAGATCCGGTCCCTGGCGGTTCTTCCCCTGGAGGATTTCAGCCAAGGGGTGGGAGGCGAGTACTTCACGGCGGGCCTCCATGAGGAGCTCATCTTCCAGCTGAGCCAGATCGCATCGGCCCGGGTCCTCTCCCGCACCACGGTCGTGCAGTACGATCAGGGCGGGAAGACCATGCCCGTCATCGCCGAGGAGCTGGGAGTGGAGGGGGTGGTGGAAGGCTCCGTATTCCGGGACAGCGACAGGGTGAAGGTCACCGTTCAGCTCATCCACGGCCCCACGGACCGGCACGTCTGGTCCAACGTCTACGAGGGGACCATGGAGGACGCCATCGCCCTGCAGCGCACCGTGGCGCAGGCCATCGCATCGGAGATCCAGGCGGAGCTGTTTCCCGCCGACGCCCTCCCCACGGAGGCGGGGGTCCGGGTAGCGGCGAGCCCGAAGGTCCAGGAGGAATACCTGCGAGCCCGGTACGAGCAGTCCAAGTCCACCCCTCAGGACCTGGAATCGGCGGTGTCCCATTACAGGGCTGCACTGGCCCTGGATTCCACCTTCGTACCGGCCTATGTGGGCCTGGCGGGGGCCAAGGTCCTCCTTGGATTCCAGTCCGGAGACTCCACAGCCATGGACCCCGCGTCGGACGAAGAGGTGGCACGGGCCCTGGAGCAAGCCCTGAAACTGGACAGCCGGTCCTCCGAAGCCCGGGCAATCCTCCTTACCCTCGGGAGGATCCCCGGGAGCCCGTCCCGACCCGAAGCACCCCTCCGTCTCCGCCCTGGTCGGGGACTCGGCGGCTCTCCTCGAGGCCGAGGTCGCCCTTGCCGGATCGGACTTCGGGCGCCAGCTCCAGGAAGTCCTGACCGCCCACCCCGGGAGGAGCGGGTTCAGCCCCTCGGTGAACCAGCGTCTCGCCAGCGCCCGGAGGCTCCAGGCCGCGTCCATGCTCGAGCAGGCCGAAGCCGTCGTGCGTGAGGTGACCCAGGAGCTCCCCGGCTCCACCGAAGCGTGGGACGCCCTGGAGCAGCTCAAGGTCGCCCAGGGAGATTATGAGGGCGTCCTGGAGGTCCGCAGGGAGCGCCTCTCCGTGGCCCCGGCCGGGCCGGAAGCCATTGGAGACGTTGTCGCACCGTCCTCTGGAGGCCTTGCCGCCCCGGAGCTGGAGGAGCTCCGCAGCCGCCTCTCCGAGGAGGGAGAAGTCGGGTATTGGCGTTGGCGTCTGGAGGATCTGCGGATCCGGCGTGAGCAGGGGGAGCGGGTGTCATCCGTGGAGCTGGCGAGGGCGTCTCTGGGCCTGGGGGAAACGGAGCAGGCTCTGGATCATCTCGAGGAGGCCTCCGCCACCCGTGACCGGAACCTCGTGTCCCTCTGGACCGACCCTGCGTGGGACGGGCTGCGCACGAATCCCAGGTTCCGCAAGGTCCTGAGCCAGGTCCGAACCGGCCGGGCCCCGGAGGGCATGCGTCCCGGGGGACGGCTCCGGTAGCTCTCCCTTTGCGCCGCCCGGGCGCAGGCTTCATTCTCCCCTGGGATCCTCTCTCACCTTCACCCAGGTGGAGCTCATGAAAGCCGTTCGTCCTTCGTGCGCCTCCCCGTGGCTCCGCGCCATTCATTCCACGCTGCCCCTGGTACCTCTCTTCCTCCTGTCCGCCCCGGGTCCGGCCTCGGCCCAGCTCCCGGAGGCCCGGGGTGAGCGCCCGGAATCGAGGGCCCAGCTCCCGGAGGCCCGGGGTGAGCGCCCGGAATCGAGGGCCCAGCTTCCGGAGGCCTTCGCCCAGCGGTGGCAGGCCCTTTCGTCGGAATTGAAGGACACCCTGGAGGCCTCGGGAATGGTGGGTAGCTCGTGGGCCTTCGTCCGGGACGGAGAGATCGTGGCACTGGAGACCTATGGCTTCGCCGACCTGGAGACGCACCGGGCGGTGGACGAGGCCACCATCTACCACTGGGGCTCCATCACCAAGACCCTCACCGGCATCGCCATCTTCCAGCTCCGGGACCGGGGGCTCCTCGACCTGGACGACCCGATCCTGAAGTATGTCCCCGAGCTTCGGGAGGTGCACAACCCCTACGGCCCCATGGAAGAGATCACCCTTCGGCATCTCCTCAGCCATTCCGCCGGCTTTCGGGGCGCGACCTGGCCCTGGGGAGGTGGAGAGGCCTGGCACCCCCATGAGCCCACGCGCTGGGCGCAGCTCGTGGCCATGATGCCCTACACCGAAATCCTCTTTCCTCCCGGGAGCCGCTACTCCTATTCCAACCCGGGCATCGTCTTCCTGGGCCAGGTCATCGAACGACTGAGCGGAGAGGAGTGGGAGGTCTACGTGGAGAAGAACATCCTCCGGCCCCTGGACATGCGACGGAGCTACTTCGACTACACTCCCTACCACCTCCTGAAGGACCGGTCCAACAACTACACCGTCGAGGACGGGATCGCTACCGCCAACGGCCTGGACTTCGACACGGGCATCACCGTCTCCAACGGCGGCCTGAACGCTCCCCTCGGAGACATGGCCACGTACGTCGCCTTCCTCACCGGCTCCGGGAGCGCGGAGGAACGGGCGGTGTACGAGGGAGTCCTGCGGCGGCCCTCCCTGGAGGAGATGTGGCAGCCGGCGCTCCCCGTTTCCGAGGAGGGCGGACTGCGGGAGTCCATGGGACTCTGCTTCTTCCTGGAGGATTTCGCCGGCGTGCGGTACGTGGGGCACACGGGAAGCCAGAAGGCGTTCCAGGCCTTCCTCTATCTCGATCCCGACGCCCACACCGGCGCCATCGCCGCCTTCAACTCCACGGGCGTTGCGGGTGACGGCCCGGCCCGGCCCGCCACGCGGGAGATTCTGAACCGGCTGCGGGAACGCATGTTCGCGGAGATCTTCCCGCTCTTCCGGTAACGAGAGCGAGGAACCCTCTCACTGGAGAACCCCATGACCGAACCCACCCCACTCCCTGCCTACGGTGGCCCCGGTTGGCGCCCCCGGAAGCGCACGCTACGGAACGAGCTGGGCACTCGCTGGGGCGCCTGCGGCCTGGACTCGGAATGGCGCCCTCTCCGCTCCGTGCTCCTTCATCGCCCGGGCTCGGAGATGAAGGCGCTCGGAGCCGACCCCCAGGCCTTTCTGATGGCAGAGGCTCCCGACCCGGGGCCCATGGGAGCTCAGCACGACGCCCTTGCCGAGTCCTACCGGTCCCGGGGAGTGGAAGTGCATTACGTGAATCCACTCTCCGTGCCTTCACCCAACCTGGTCTTTGCCGCGGACCTCATGGTCATGACGCCGGAGGGTGCCATCCTGGCCCGCCCGGCGTCGGAGGTGAGGGCCGGAGAAGAACGGTGGGTGGCCCGGGCATTGGCCGAGCGGGGGGTGCCGATCCTCCGGTCCGTGCGGGGCACGGGCACCTTCGAGGGCGCGGATCTCATGTGGCTCGGGCACGACGCGGCCCTCCTGGCCCAAGGTCTCAGAACCAACGCCGAGGGAGCGGGACAGGTCCGGGCTACCCTGGAGGAGATGGGAGTTCGGGTGTTCTCCACCCACCTGCCGCCCGGGACCATGCACCTCATGGGGCAGCTCCGCATCGTGGACAGGGACCTGGCCATCGGGTGGCCGGGCAGGCTCCCGGACGACGCGGTCCACGCATTGCGGCAGAGCGGGTTCCAGGTGCTCTTCCTCCCGGATGGAGAGGAAGCCCTCCGGAACTTCGCCCTGAACTTCGTGGTCCTGGGCCCCAGGGAGATCGTCATGCCCTCGGGCAACCCCCGCTCCCAGGCCTTCTACGAAGGGCTAGGGATCACGTGCCATGCGGTGGAGGTGGGGGAGATCGGCAAAGCCGCCGGGAGCATCGGATGCTCCACCGCCGTGCTGGAGCGAGAGAGGGACGGCTCCGGCTGAAGAAGCCTCGGCACCCGACCGACCCTCGATGAGCCTGAGGGGGAGGACTTCGGCCGTCAGCATCCGATGGCGTCGTCCGGGATGTCCTCCAGGGAGAGAAGCGGCTCCTCCTCCTCCGAGCCCACGATCGTGGTCTCATCGGGCTGGTTCGGCACGACGCAGAGAAACTCGAAGGGTTCGCTCCCCAGGGCGTCGTAGGAGTGGGGAACCCCGGCGGGGATGAAGACGGCGTCGTCCTTCTTCACTTCCAGGACCTCCTCGCCGATGACGACCCGGGCACGTCCCCTGAGCACGTACTGCTCGTGCTCCACCGTGTTGGTGTGCAGCGGCATCCCTCCGCCCGGCTCCATGGAGAATTTGCGGAGGGCGAAGTTAGGACCCTCGTCGGGCCCGATGAGGATCTGCCGGGTGGTGGCGGTGCCGGCCGGGACGGCCTGGCCGGGAACGGAGCGGGACGAACGTACGGGCATAACGCAATCTCGGTCTAGGAGTCTGATGGCAAAGGGGGGCGAACCGCGTTACGAGCGGAAAGGGTCCAGGCATGGAATCTAGTCGATCGGGCGATGGACCGCAGGGCCCGAGATCCGCCGGAATCATTCCGCTTTCAACGCCCGCACGGGATCCACGCGACTGGCGCGGCGGGCCGGTAGGTAGGCAGCCAGGAGAGCCACGACCCCCAACACGGTGGGAACCGCCAGAAAGACCACCGGATCCAGGGGTGCGATCCCGAACAGAAACCCCCTCAAGACGCGAGTGGCCAAGAACGCGAGCGAGAGGCCGATAATGCCTCCCAGGGCCACGAGCTTCATGCCGCCCCCCACGGCGAGGCCCACGACGCTCCGTCGGGTGGCGCCCAGGGACATGCGGATCCCCATCTCCCTCCGCCGCTGGGCCACGGCGTAGCTCACGACTCCGTAGAGGCCGATCACCGCAAGGCCCACAGCCAGGGCGCCGAAGAGGGTGGAGAGGAAGGCCGAAAGGCGGGCCGGGATGAGCATGACCGACAGGTGCTCCTTCATGGTCTTGCTCTCGATGATGGGCGTCTCCGGGTCCATCGTCCTGAGGAGGTCGAGAAGCTGGGCGGTCGTCTGCTCCGCGCTCCCGGACGTCCGGGCCAGAACCGTCACGAACGAAGCGTAGTCCTGACTGTACGGGTAGTAGATGAACGGTGTGGGCTCCTCTCCCAGGGAACGGATCTTCGCGTTCCCCGCCACGCCCACGATCCGGAGCTCGTTTCCGTCTCCCTCTCTGATGGTCTCGCCCACGGGGTTCCCGTCGGGCCAGAAGCGTTGCGCCAGCACCTGGTTGATGATGACCACGGGCTCGCCTCCGCTCACGTCCGAGTCGTCGAAGTCCCGTCCCCGAAGAATGGGAATTCCCGCGGCGTCGAAGAACCCGGCGTCGACCTCCGTTCGGTCGATGAGATAACCCTGGCGCCCCGGCGGGGTGGGAAAGCCGTCCACATTGATGTCCACGGTAGAGAAGGAGACGGTGTTCAAGTGCAGGTTCCCCGTGAGACCCACCGCCTGGACCCCGGGAAGCGCCGCGGCCCGGTCCAGTAACGAGTGCATCCACACGCGCCCTTCCTCGATCGAGTACCGCTCGGCGGAAACAACGAAGGAGACCAGCGCCGTAGGATCGTGCCCGAAGCCTGGATCCATGGACCGAGCCTGGCCGAGGCTGCGAAGGAAGAGTCCACTTCCGATGAGGAGCACCAGGGAGAGGGCCACCTGAGCCACCACCAGGCTGTTCCGGAGCGTGAAGGCCCTTCGGCTCCCGCCACCGGTGCTCTCGTCCTTGAGCGTGGGCGCCAGGTCGGGCCGTGTGGCCTGGAGGGCCGGGGCGAGCCCGAACAGGAGCCCCGCCAGGAGGGAGACGGCCAGGGAGAACCCGAGGACTCTCCCGTCCAGGCTCGTGTCCAGCTCGATGGGAATGGGAAAGGGAAGCTCGACGCTCATCCCCACACGGAGGGCCAGGAGGGCCAGGGCCACTCCGGCCGCCCCACCCGCGAGGGACAGAAGCGTGGATTCGGTGAGGAGCTGCCGAACCAGCGTACCCCGCGTCGCTCCCAGAGCCAGCCGGATGGCCACCTCCCGCTTCCGGTCCGTGGCCCTCGCCAGGAGGAAGCTGGCCAGGTTCGCGCAGACGATGAGAAGGACCAGTCCCCCCACGGCGATGGCCAGGGCCATGGCCGGGAGCAGAATGCGGTCGATCATGGGATTGATGATCACGTCGGTGGCGGGGGTCACCACCAGCTCGTTCTCCGCGTCCCAACTGTCGGGATAGGCCTCCCGGAACCCGCCGGTGATCCGGGCTAGCGCCGCACGGGCCTCCTCCACCGACACGCCGGGCGCCAGGCGTGCCCGGGTGAAGAAGAACTGGCTGTCCCGAGCCTCCAGCTGATCCTCCTGGGCCGGCTGGATCTGGTTGATCATGGAGATGGGCACGTAGAACGCCGGGGAGAACCCACGGAAATTGCCGGGATAGGATTCGGGCGCCACGCCGACGATCTCGTACGCGTGGCCGTTCACCCGGAGGCTCTGGCCCAGGACATCGGGGGAGCCCCCAAACGCGCTCTGCCAATAGGAGTAGGACAGCATCACCACGAAGTGGCCCCCGGGGCTGACGTCATCCTGAGCGGTGAAGGTGCGCCCGATCCGGGCACGCAAGCCCTGGAGGGTGAAATAGGTCCCCGATACCATCTCCCCCAGGACCGCCTTGACCCTCACTCCCTCGTCCACCTGGGCGAAGGTGTATCCCGCGCCGGCCATCCCGGAGAAGACCCCCGGCGTGGCGGCCCGGATGTCGTTGAAATCGGGAACGGAGAGGGGGCCGGCATCGAAGCCCGGCATCTTCCTATAGATCCAAACCACCTCCTCAGGGCGTTCGAGAGGGGGGGCCCGGAAGACGATGGCATTCGCCAGGCTGAAGATCGCCGTGGTTGCGCCGATCCCCAGGGCCAGGGTCAGGAGAGCCACAAAGCTGAAGCCGGGGTTCTTCCGGAACTGCCGGAGGGCAAACCGAAGATCCCGCACCAGGTCCTCCAGGGGTCGAACGCCCCGTTCTTGGCGGGTCTTCTCCTTGAACCGCTCTACGCCCCCGAAAGCGATCATGGCTCGACGCCGGGCGTCTGCCGGAGACATTCCCGCTCGGAGGTTCTTCTCGGTCTCCATTTCCAGGTGGAACCGGAGCTCGTCCTCCATCTCGGCCTCCACCCTCCTCCTGGAGAGGAGACTCCGGAGGCGCTCCCTCATGGGCTGGAACCAGTTCACCTCACTCCTCCCTCAGCACGGCCATGGGCTCCACCCTGAGTAGGCGTCGCGCCGGAATGAGAGCGGCGGCGAGAGCCGCCAACGCCAGGAGAAGCGTCCCTCCTCCCACAGCCAATGGATCCAAAGGCTCTACGCCGAGGAGGGCGCTCCGGGCCAAGTAGGCCAGGGGCACCACCAGCACCAGCCCCAGAAGCATCCCCACGGCCGTTCCCCGCAGGCTCCGGAAGAGAAGAGACCTCACGATCTCCTTCCTCCTGGCCCCCATGGCCTGGCGGATCGCCATCTCCCGGAACCGACGGCTCACGGCGAACGCAACGATGCCGAACACCCCGATGCACGCCAGCAAGAGGGCGAATAACCCGGAGAAGGAGAGAATCGCGAACACGATCTTCTGGCCCAGAAACCGGTACGCGATGTAATCGGCGTACACGCCCGGCTCGATGGGGGTGAAGCCCCGGGCAGCGGGCGGAGCCTCCTCCCGCAGAACGGGGACGATGGCCTCGGCGCCCGCCTGCCCTTTGGCCAGCACGATGGCCCGGACCGGCGCGTCCTGGAGAAAGGAAACCCAGAAGAAGGGGGCGGCCCGCCCGCCTCCCGGACGTACCGGACTCGGCACCACCCCCACCACCTCCAGGGTGGCCGCGTCCTGATCCTGCCGACGGTCGACGTCGAACCACGCCGACACCCGGAATCGCTCCCCCAGACCGTTCCGGCCGGGAAAGAATCGGTCCAGAAAGGTCTGGTTGACCACGGCCACCCTGGGGGCCCCCGCCACGTCGCCGGCCTGGATCGCCCGCCCCCGGACGACGGGAATCTCCAGCATCTCGAAGTACCCCGGGGTCACGGCGTTGAACTGGATCTGCAGGGGGTCCTCCCCCTCCCGCTCCACGAGGGCTGTGGCGAAATCCTCCATGAAGACGTGGGCCTCGGCGATCCGGGCCAGGGCCACGGACTCGACCTCGGGGTGGGCCTGGATCCGCTCGGCCAGATCCAGGAACCGGGCCCGGAGCGGGGCCGGAGAAAGGTCCTCCTCCGGGGGCTCCTCCCAGAACACCGCAACGTCCCGGGGATTGAGGCCCAGGTCGTAGGCGCCGGAGGCCTGCACGCTCCGCAAAGCCAGCCCGGCGCCGATTAAGAAGAAGGTCGCGGCGCTCACCTGCCCCACCAGCAGTAGGGAACGGAGCGAAATGCGGCCCCCCTTCGGCGAAGCCAGGCCCAGGTCCTTCTTCAAGGCGGGCAGGACGTTGGCCCTGGAGCCCCGCAAGGCCGGACCGACCCCCGCCAGGAGGCTCGCTCCCAGAGCAAGGGCCAGGGTGAAAGCCAGCACGGTGGGGTCCAGCCCGTAGTCGAAACGGAGAGGAAGGTCCATCGGCAGGGGGATGGCACTGAGGTAGCGGGCCGCGACGCGGACCAGCAGGAGCCCCAGGGCGGCTCCGCCCAGGGACAGCAGGACGCTCTCGGCCAGGAGCATCCGGAAGAGCCGCCCTCGTCCCGCCCCCAGAGACATCCTGACCGCCATCTCCCAGTTCCTCGCATGAGCCCTGGCCAGGAGGAGGCTGGCCACGTTGGAGCAGGCCAGGAGGAGGATCATCAGGGCGCCCCCCAAAATGAGTCCAGCGGTCCCCAGGAGGGCGATCCTGACATTGGGCGGGACCCTGGACTCCGCCTCCGAGACGACGGTGAGACTTCGCGGCTCACCTCTGAGGTTCCCCCAGCTCTCCGGATACTCCGCCTGAAGACGACTTGCCAGAACCGTCATCTCCGCCTGGGCCTCCTCAAGCGTCTGCCCCGGTGCCAGGCGACCCAGCATGAAGAACTGCCTCGACCCCCGATCCTCCAGGGCCCTGGGCGACACCCGGTAGATTCCCCCCGGCACTCCCAGGGGGACCCACCCGTCTACGTCAATGTTCATGTAGCGGGCCCGGAGACCTTCAGGGGCCACTCCGACGACGGTGAACGGCGCTCCATCCAGCTCCAGGCTCCGGCCCAGGACGTCTCGGTCCTCCCCGAAGCGCTCCTTCCAGGCACGGTGGCTCAGGACGATGAGGCGCTGGGAGGCGCCCGGCACGGCCTCCCCCGGCAGGAAGGCCCTCCCCAGTATCGGGGTGGCTCCCAGCACCTGGAAGTAGTTCCCCGTGACCAGCTCGACGATTATCCGGTCCCTCGAGTCGGGCGCCCCCACCGTCAGGACTCCGAGGCGATGAGCCGCCAACTCCCCGAGGGTTCGGGTCTCGGACTGGATGTCGGCATAATCGGGGAAGGAGGTCTCGCCATAGAGGCCCCCGTCGTCTTCGCTCGAGTAGATGGCCACCACCCGCTCCGGCTCCCCCAGGGGGCCCGGGTTACCGAACACCAATGCCTTGGCCATGGAGAAAACGGTGGTGGACACGCCGATTCCGAGACCCAGGGAGAGGACGGTCATCACCACCACTCCGGGCGCTTTCCGCAGGGTCCGGAACGCAAAGCGAAGATCTCGCATCAGGTCCTCCACAGGCCGGACACCCCGCTCCTCGCGGGTCCTCTCCTTGAACCGCTCCACGCCCCCGAAGGCGATCATGGCCTGGCGACGCGCCTCGACGGGCTCCATCCCCCTACGCAGGTTCTTGTCCGTCTCCATCTCCAGGTGGAAGCGGAGCTCCTCGTCCGTCTCCGCGTCCATCTTCCCCCGGGAAACAAGACCCCTGAGCCGCTCGCTCACAGACCGAAGCCAGGTCATGGGCAGTTCTCTATACGCATGGTTGGAACCGGGGAGAGCCCCCCCGATCAGACGGCCGCCTCCAGGATCCTCTCCACCGCTGCCGACGAGCGAGCCCAGGCGGCTTGCTCCTGTACCCAGCTGCTGCTTCCCCGCCGGTGTGAGGGCATAGTAGCGCGCCCTCCGGTTGTTCTCCGTCACCCGCCACTCGGAGCTGATCCAGCCCTTCCGCTTCATCCGCTGGAGAGCCGGGTAAAGGGAGCCCTGGTTCACCAGAAAGACCTCGTCGGACCACTGCTGGATCCGCTCGCTGATTCCCCAGCCATGCATGGGCTCGAGGGAGAGAACCTTCAGAATCAGCAGCTCGAGGGTGCCCTGGAGCAGATCGGAACGGGACTTGGACATGACGCCTCCTGTCGACCATCTACTGTAGACGCACGAGAGTAAGTAGCATTCCTTTCTGTAGATCGTCAAGAGAAGCGTGACGCGTGCGTCATACAAAGGTGCTGCGAGGCGTACCAGGAGGCGTACCACGAGACGCAGGGGACCTTCCGGCGCTCCCCATACCCTCGACCCGCAAGCGGATGCGCGAGGGCCCGGTAGAGCGTAGGTTTTCACCCGGGTTCATTCCATACAGCCCATACAGGAGATCCACCGTGGTAGACCCACGAGCCCCATAAGATCAAGACGGTGCGCCTCCTTTCCTTCCCTTCCTCCAGGAGCGGAAGAAGTACCTGGCCGAGGCGCAGTTCAACACCTTCCGACTCGCGCCCTCCCAGGTCACGTTCGACATGTGCTCCTACGGGACCGGCGCCATGAGCCAAGAGCAGCTCTCGGGGCAGTTCATCGGGGACGAAGCCTACGCGGGATCCCGGAACTTCGAGAACCTCCAGGCCGCAGTGGGCCGGGTCTTCGGCCACGGCTACCTCTGTCCAACGCACAACCTCCTGGGTTCGGTGAAGCTCGTGGTGTCCACGCTTGTTCCACCGGGCTCCGTCCTGCCCACGAACTCCCGTAACCATCTCGACCTCCTCGCCCCCCGAGGCCTCACGGCGCCCTATGTGAGGGACGAAGCCGAGGGCACGTTCACGGGGAACACCGATCTCGGCGCCCTCCGGGCGGCCCTGGAGGGAAGCTCGGTGCCCCTCGTCGTCGTCCAGGCCTTTGCCGACGGACAACACCCCTTCTCCCTGGAGAACCTCCGGGAAGTCCGGGCCCTGGCGGACCACGCCGGAGTGCGGCTGGTGGTGGACGGCTCCCGGATCGTGGAGAATGCCTGGTACATCCAGGAACACGAGACGGGCCAGGCCGACCGCTCCATCGCCGAGATCACCAAGCAGATCGCCAAGACAGCTCACGTGTTCATGTTCGACGGGGGGCAGGACGCCAAGTCCAACACCGGGGGACTTCTCACCACGGACCATCCGGACGATTACGAGAAGTTCATGAACGAGGTGGTGGTCTTCGAGGGGCTCCACACCTATGGGGGGATGGCCGGGCGCACCATGGAAGTCCTGGCCAGAGGCATCGTCGAGATGGTGGACGAGGCCGAGGCCCACTGGGTCATGGCCCAGAATGAGCGCTTTACCCAGAGGCTCCGGGACGGCGGCGTCCCCCTGGAGCGAGGGTGCGACGGAGCCTACCTCCTGGCCGATGCCTTCCTGCCCCACCTGGACGAGAACCATCAGGACACCCTGGCGGCGGCGCTCTACCTCTCCTCGGGTGTGCGGACGGTGGCGTCCGGGCTGGTGGGACGGGACACGCTCCTGCCGGTCCAGGTGCCGCGCCTCACCATGACGAATGACCAGCTCGATCGGGTCGCCGACGCCATCATCCACCTGCACGCCCAGGCCGACCGGATCAACGCCCTGCAGACCCTCGAGGACGGGGAGTGGCGGGACGAGATGGCCTACCACTGGGTCTTCCCGGACCTGGAGCTCTTCGCTCTCGAGACCTTCCCCTACGAGATCCACATCGTGGAGCGGGTGGGAGTCCTGACCCGGGAGGCCAGGGGGAAGGCCATTCGCGCGGCGGGCTACAACACGTTCCTCCTCCGATCTGCGGACGTGGCCATCGACCTGCTGACGGATTCCGGTACCACCGCCATGAGCGTGGATCAGTGGGCCGCTTACGACGGCGTGCGAGCCAGCGCGGTCACCAGCGACGAGTACTTCGACTTCGTCGACGCGCTCCAGGAAGCCTTCGGATACGAGTACATCATTCCCACCCACCAGGGCCGGGCGGCGGAGCATATCCTGAGTCAGACCCGAATCCAGCCGGGGCAGATCGTTCCGGGGAACATGTACTTCACCACCACGAAGCTCCACCAGGAGCTCGCCGGCGGAATCTTCGCCGACGTCATCGTGGACGAGGCTCTGGATCCGGCCAGCGACTTCCCCTGGAAGGGGAACATCGACCTGATGAAGCTGGACGCCCTGGTCCGGGATCACGGGCCCGAGAAAATCGCCTACATCTCTTTCGAGCACTCCGTAAACATGGCCGGGGGACAGCCCGTGTCCATGGACAACATGAAGCAGGTTTACGAGTACTGCTCCACCCTCAGCATTCCGGTGTTCTTCGACGCCACGCGGACCGTGGAGAACGCCTATATGATCCAGTGGAAGGACCCGCGCTACGCCGACACACCGGTCAAGGACATCCTCCGGGAGATGATGCTCTACGGCGACGGGTGCACGGTGAGTGGGAAGAAGGACTTCCTGATCAACATCGGCGGCTGCCTGGCCTTCAGGGACAACGGCGAATGGGCCCGTGAAGCCGAGGAGATGCTCCGGGTCTACGAAGGCAACGTGGTGGACGGGGGCCTGGCAGCGGCGGATCTGGCAGCCATCGCCCAGGGTGTCCGGGAGATGACGGATGACCGGCACATCCGGGCGCGGGTGCAGCAGACCCAGTTCCTGGGCCAGCTCCTGCTGGACGCCGGCATCCCCATTGTCACTCCTCCGGGAACCCACGCTGTCTTCCTGGACGCCCGCGCCTTCCTCTCCCACCTGGACCAGGACGAATACCCGGCCCAGCGCCTGGCTGCGGAGATCTACGCCGAATCGGGGGTCCGGACCATGGAGCGGGGGAACGTCTCCAAGGGTCGAAATCCCGAAACCGGGGAAAACTACCGTCCGGCCCTGGAGCTGGTCCGCCTGACGATCCCGAGAAGGGCCTACACCAACGACCACATGCGAGCCGTGGCCGAGGCCGTTGTCCGGGTTTGGGAGCGAAGGGAGGCCATCCCGGGCCTGAGGTTCGTCTACGAGCCGGAGAAGCTCCGGTTCTTCCAGGGGCGATTCGAATCCAAGTAGGATCCGGCGCGGGGGCCGTCAACTTTTTCGACGGAGAAGGGTAGCCGTACGGGCACCCGAGGCGGGACCGAAGACCGGATCCCCTACTCGACCACCCCAAGACCGGCCACCGGGGGGGATGTTGTGATCACCCTGAAAGAGCTCAAGGAACGCCGCCTCGTCCAGATCGTGGTGTCGTATGCCGTCGCGGGCTGGGTGGTTCTGAGCATCTTCGGCGAGGTCATCGATCGAGGCGTCCTCCCCGAAATCGTCTATCGGGTCCTCCTCGTTCTCTATTTCGGCGGTCTCGTGGCATCGGTCGTCAGCGGCTGGTTTCACGGAGAGAAGGGGATCCAGAGGGTGACCCGGAGCGAGGTGGTTCTGCTCACGGTCGTGGCCTTGACCACGCTGGGATTCGCCACCCGAACCGTTCAGGACCACCTCTCCACCGAGGCTCGCAAAGAGATCGGGGCAGCGGCCGGCTTCGATCCGACCCGCCTCGCCGTCCTTTACTTCCGGGACCAGAGCCGAGGCAAGGACCTTTCCTACCTGGCCGACGGAATCACCGAGTCGCTTATTGATCAGCTTTCATCGAGCCAGGCCCTGACGGTCCTCAGCAAGAGCGCCTCGGAGCGCTTTCGGGATTCCACGGTTCCCCTGGACAGCGTGGCCAGAGTCCTGCGCTCGGGAACGCTCGTGGACGGGTACGTGGAGGACCGGGGAGACCAGGTGCGAGTCGGCGTGACCCTCGTGGACGGCGCCACCGGTGCGGACCTCAAGAGCGAGACCCTGGACCGACCCGCGGACGACGTCTTCGGCCTTCAGGATGATCTCGCCAAGGAAGTGGGTGTGCTCCTGAAGGAGTGGCTGGGTGAGGAGATCGAAGTCCGGGAGGTGCGCCGCGGGACGGAGAGCGTCGCCGCCTGGGCTCTCTTCCAGCGGGGAGAGCACCGGAGGGACGAGGGCGAGCGGGCCTTCCAGGAGGGAGACTCCACGGGCCTCGCCCGGTCGTTTCGGGCGGCCGACTCCCTCTATGCGGAAGCGGCCCAGGCCGACCCCGGGTGGTCTTCGCCCCTGAGCCGGAGGGCGTCTCTCGCGGCCCGATGGGCTGACCTGACGATCATGCGCGATCCCCAACAGGCCGCGGGCTGGGCCAACGCCGGCCTCGCTTACGCCGATCAGGCCCTGTCCCTCGACCCTCGATCCGCAGGGGCGTACCTGGTCAAGGGGGCGCTGGAGTACTTCCGGTGGAGCAACGGCCTCCTGCCCAATCCCGACGAGGCGGACGAGGCGTTTGAGAATGCGAAGTCCGACCTGAAACAGGCCACGACGCTGGACGGGGGACTCGCTCAGGCCTGGAACCTCCTGAGCATCGTCTACTCCCAGGAACCGGATCTCATCGAGGCGAACCTGGCGGCCCGAAGAGCCCTGGAGGCGGATGAGTTTTTCCGGTCCGCCTCGGACGTGCTGGTTCGACTGTACGCCACCTCCTACGACCTGGAGAACATGCGGGACGCAGAGCAATACTGCGCCCAGGGCCGGAGCCGGTTCCCGGGGAATCCCGTGTTCCGCGAGTGCCGGCTCTGGCTGATGTCCGCGCCTTATCCGCAGGCCCCCTCCCCCGACCCCGATGAGGCCTGGCAGGTCCTGGACCAGTACCTGGAGCTCGTGCCGGACCAGTTCAAGCCGTTCGAGCGACTCAAGGGGCAAATCCTCGTGGCGGGGGTGTTGGCCCGGGCCGAGCTCACGGACAGCGCCGAAGCCGTCCTCTCCCGCTCCCGGTCCACCCCGGCGGTGGACCCTGAGATGGAGCTTCTGGGGGTGGAGGCGCTGGTTCGGCTCCACCTCCTGGGTGAGAAGGAACAGGCTCTCTCCCTCCTCAAGACCTACCTCACGGCCAATCCCGGGCACCGGCAAGGATGGCGCTGGACCCAGCACTGGTGGTGGCGCCCGCTCCAGGCCGACTCTGAGTTCCAGGCGCTCGTCGGACGTTAGCGGCGGACCGCGCCAGGGGCGAATGCACCCCGGGCGATTGGGGATCCACCGAGCCACACCCCCGTGTGGCGCCGCCCGAGCTACCTTGCGGAGCCTGCCCGTTCTTATTAGATAGTTTATGCCTAAACATTTTCTTTTGTTGCCCTAAAGATTCTTCCTCTGCCCAGAGCCCTTCGTTCTGGGGACCATACTGGACGGACTCTGTCTCTGTTAGGAGAGTGCGCATGCGCCGGCTTCTGGGAGTCACTGCTGGAATCCTCCTCCTCGTAGGCTGTAACGACCTCCCGAACCAACCCGACCTGGACGTCCCGGGAGGCTCCGGCACTCCTTCCCTCGGCACCTCCTCCGAGATCGTGGACGCGAGTACCGGTGCCCCCGGGGCCAACCCCCACTTCTACTGGCTCTCGCCCGTGGCGGACAAAAACCCGGACTACTCGGGCGTCGCAGACGACAACCTCAGGCCGGTGGTGACGGTGTGCAGTGGGACCTGGGACACCAACACCGAGACCTGCTCGGACACCCTCGCCCTCTTCTCCATGGACGCCGCCGATCCCGACGACCAGATCACCCTGGACCCCGGAGTGAAGTACTCCGTGGTCTGGAAGACCAGCACACACCCGGTGCAGGACCTGCATGCATACAACATCAGTGTGTCGGTCATGGACCGGGTCCTGGGGTGGGTGGACGTCAGGGCCTACGACCAGCAGACCTACAACAGCTTCCAGCACACCGACCCTGAGGGGTACGTGGCCATTTCCGACAATGGGTCCTTGAACATCAAGTTCCGAATCGAGGAGGGTGCGCTGGAGAGCGAGTTCTGCGACACGTCGGGCATCGAGGACTGCGACGTCGCCATCATCGATCCCCAGACCGGCGGCGAGGTCCACGTGTTCGAGCTCCCGGGGCAGTCCACCCAGACGCTCGGATCCATGGCCCAATTCCCGCCAGGTGGGATGAGCGGTGGGGCCGCGAACCAGGAACCCTACCTGGCCATCCTGAAGCTCCACGACGACGGCGTGTTCCAGCCGGGCCAGGTCCCCCAGGGCCAGCAGGTGCCCTACTTTGCCGACCTCCAGACCTACCCTGAGGGAATCACCTTCCCCGAGGGGAGCGAGGGGATCCGGGTGGTGCTCTGCCAGGACCTGGAGGGTCAGGGAGCCATCGACGAATCCCTCCACGATTTCCTGGTGGTCTTCCTGACGGAGGAGACATCCGCCGGGACCACCACGACCTTGCTGCCCACCACCATCGGCGCTCCCGAGTGCGGCGGCTACAGTGGAGCGGTGGCGTCGAGCGGATCCGGGAGCGCGGGCCTCTTCTCCCGCCTGGCGTCCGGGCTCACCAGCGTGAAGAGCTTTCTCCTCCCCGCTCCCCTGTACGCCCGACGGAGGGTGCACGGGGGCCTCAACACCGTCATCCGGAGCACCAAGAGCGACGGGACCTCCTTGAGCGCGCCGGCCCAGGCCCTCTCCGCCGGCCCCTCCAGCATCAATCCCGAGCCCACGGGCGACGAGATCCTGGCGCTGGGAGCGATTCTGAACGTGGACGCCCTGACCAGCTCGGCCACGGTGCCGGCAACGGGTGTGGTGGGCTCCTCCACGACGATCACGGTGAACGTGGTGGACGCCCAGAACCTGCCCTTCCCCTTCGACGTCGACGTCACAATCGCCGTCTCCGGAGCCAACACGGCGAATCTGACCGCCGTCCAGCAGCCCTCGGGTCATTACGAGGCGTCCTACACTCCCACCGCCCCGGGCACCGACAACCTCGTGGTGACCGTGGCCAAGGACCCGGTTCTGGATCCCACGGAGATCGGCACCTACACTTCGGAGGTGTACCCCGTGGGAGCCAGCGCGGGGAACACGACCTTCGTGGTCTCCTCTTCCGAAGAGGGCTCACCCACGACGGTGACCGTGACCGTGCTGGACGAGAACGGCCAGCCCTACCTGGATGGTGAGGAGTATCCCATCGACGTCCAGGTCTCGGTGACTCCCTCCGGCGGGGCCAGCGCGGTCGCTACCGCCCAGGCGGAGGACGACGACGGAAACGGGAATTTCGACGGGACGTACGTGGCCACGTACACTCCGGACAGCTACGGGGACTTCGACATCACCGTCACGGTGAACGGAGATGACACCGGTGACAGCCCCCAGACCATCACCACCGCGCCCCGCCCCGCCGACGCGAGCCTGAGCGCGATCTCGGCCCCGGACGGCAGGGTGGATTCGCCGAAGACCGTGTCAGTGGCCGTGAAGAACACCGCGGGGGAGGCCTACGTCTACGGCGACATCCGGCCCATCACCGTAGAGGTGACCGTCTCCGGCGCCAACGACGCCAGCTTCTCCGCCACGGATTCGGACCTGGACGGGACCTACGAGGGCTCGTACACACCCTCGTTCCCGGGAACGGACCGGATCGACGCCACTATCGACGGTGAGGCCGTGACGGGCACGACCTCGGAGGTAGCCCCCCTCAGCGGCGACATGGTGGTGATCGTGAGCATCACGGGTGGAGCTCCGTCGGACGGGCTCCCGGTCTACCTGTACCAGGGCACGGATCCCGATCCCGTGGCGACGGCGGTCACAGCGCAGGACGGATCGGCGACCTTTGCCGACCTGGTATTCGGCGAGTACGTCGTGCACCTCCCCAAGCGCGACTTCGACGTCCAGTACGCTCAGGCCACCCAGACGTTCACTCACAGCCGGGCACCCGATACGGCCACCTTCACGGGCTCCACCCAGGGTCTTCCCTCCACCGCCCGGGTCTGGCGCATCCGGTTGGGCGGAAGCGGAAACGCCTTCCAGTACATCGTGGGCGGACGCAGCTGGACGTCGGCCCAGAACCAGGTTCGCGACGCGGTACTCCTGGGCGTCCAGGGGCACCTGGCGACCCTCACCAGCGCCGAGGAGAACACCTTCGTGGCGGATTACCTGTTCCAGGACCGCTGTCCCAACACCTCCAATCCGAAACAGTGCAAGTACAAGGGGTGGATCGGGCTGACCGACGAGGTCGTGGAAGGGGACTACCGCTGGGTGACCGGAGAGGCGTTCGACTTCGCCTCCTGGCCGGACGGGGTGACGCCCGTAGACCGCAAGGGCAACCAGGACTATGTGGAGACCGGAATCGACGGCCTCTGGGACATCACGAACGGCGCCAGCACCACCAACGAGGGTTACTTCGTGGAGTGGGAGGTGACCTGGCCCACCACGCCGCCGCCCCTGGGTGGAGGGGAGTGACCGGGTCGGGGCAGACAGTTCACACCATGGCGCCCGGCGCCGGAGAAACGGGGGGTGGGAGCGCGCGCTCCCGCCCCCCGCGACAATGGGCGCTCACCGGGTAAAGCGGTCTGGAGTCACCCAGCGGAACGGTCGATGCTGAACGCGAGTCCGCCGAACACGACCCCGCCCCTTCCCCCGTCCAGTTCCACTTTCACCCCCACGAAGGGCCGTATAGGCCCGGAGCCGAAGGTCATCCCCCCACCCAGGTTGATTCCGATCTCCGTATCGCTTCGCGATCGCTCCTCGAAGTCCCCTCGGCCTACGGACCAGCGTGCGATGTTCAGGCCCGCCAGGGCCCATGGCGTGAAGCTGTAGTCCTCCAGCGGGAATTGGAAAAGTGCGTTCGCGTTCGCTTCCCAGTAGTTCACGTCCACGGATCGTCCCCCCCAGTGGTCCGGAAAGAAGACCCCCACATCTCCCATAAACGACAGATGCTCCGCCATACTCGGGAGAGGTACGGCCACCATTCCCCCGACTCCGAGATCGGCATCATCGTGGTACGCCAGGTACGGTCCCATCTGAAGCTCCTGGGCTCCGGCAGGAAGAACAGCGCCGAGTGTGAGCACGAGGATGGCCGCTGTCGAGGCGAGCGTCGAACGGTTCATGGCTTCTCCGGATCGTAGGGATAGGTGAGAGAGCACTTCGGATTGACGGGTTCGTCTACTCTTTCCCCCGCTGCCCCGCCAGCATCAGCCCGATTCCGGCGGCGATGGCGATTCCTCCGGCGAACGGGGGGAGGGGGACGCGCTTCGTTTCCTCGACATTGGCCTCCAAGGGGCCGATGTCGACGACTTGTTCTTCTTTAGTATACGTGATTCCATCGTAGGCAAGCACTATCCCGCCGAGAACCACGAGGACGATCCCGAGAATGGTCAGGATCTTCATGTCGTACCTCACCTTCTCCGGGTGAAGAGCCCAAGCAGTGCGACCAACAGCGCGCTCCCGATCACGGACCAGACGATGGGAAAGGCGTTCCCCCCGATCTGAATCGTCAGAAGCTCGGGTAGGCCCAGGATACCCGCTATCCACAGCCCCAGGAGCGCGCCGACAAATCCCACGGCGATCGAGGCCAGGCATCCTCCACGACTGTAACCGGCGAGAGCCTGGCCCGCGGCCCCGCACACTCCAGCCACGAGGAGGAGAACCAGCAGGTCGAGAACGGTCATGTCGACATCTCCGCGACGAAGAAACCCCCCATCGAGACGACGGCGCCGATGGGATCCGGCCCTGGCCGCCGGGGGGGCCACCGGCCCCCTCGCGGTCAGGCCCGGGGCGACACCTACTCCCGCACGAAGTGGATGTGCAGGCCCAAGTCCAGGGAGAGAAAGCTCACGTCTTGCTTGAGATCGAACAGATCCAGGCCAGACGAGTGGAAGTCGGCATTGTAGGTCTGGTACCGCACCGCGGGAGAGAAGGAGAGTACCCGCCCCAGGGGGATGTCCAACCCCGCCGCGACCTGCAGGCCCGGACCCCAATCCGACTCGCCCTCCACTGCGCCAAGCTTCAATTTCGCCTTGTGATAAGTGAGCCCCGCCTTCACCCAGGGAAGCACGCTCCCCTCTCGTGTGAACAGGATCTTGCCACCGGCCTCGAACCCGGTGGTGGTGAACTCGTCATCTCCCTCGCACTGGGCACAGCCAAACATCTCCCTCCCCGCACCCGCGTAGACGGAAAGCCGGGGATTGAGCGGGACAATGAGGTCCCCCCCAAATCCGGCCTCGGACTCCGCATCGATCCCCGGTGAACCGGAGAAATCTCCAACGGGCAGGTTCAGCCCACCCCGGATCTCGAGGGCGGGGAGAGCCTGACCCTCGGTCTCCCCTGCCTGGATCAAGGTCATGACGAGCGTGATCAGCAACGTAATGGCTATCCTGCGCACAACGATCCTCCCTTCCTTCCATGGTCCCCATCGGCGTCGAGGTTCCTTCAGAAGCGGCCACCCCCGTATCGCGCCTTCACTTCATCCCGATACTCCTTGGAGGCATAGATGGCTACCTCCACCCTTCGATTCGCCTGCCGGCCGGCCTCCGTGGCGTTCGTGGCCACGGGCTCGCTCTCGCCTCTCCCCTCGGCGATGATGCGGTCAGGATCCACACCCTCTTGGCCCAGGTAGGTGGATGCGGCTTCGGCCCTCCGCTCCGAGAGGCGCTGATTGTACTCGGGACTCCCTATGGAGTCCGTGTGGCCCACCACCAGGACGTCCGTCTGAGGAAACTCCTCCAGACTCTGCGCCAGGTCCGCCAGCTCCTGCTTGGCGATGAAACGGAGATTGGACGAGTCGAAATCGAAGAGGATCCCCGCGTCGAAGGTCACCAGGATTCCCTCTCCGACTCGGGTCACCGTTGCGTCGTCCAGGCTCTTCTGAAGCTCTTCGGCAGTCCTGTCCATCCGGTGGCCGATCACCGCTCCCGCGGCTCCCCCGATGGCGGCCCCAATGATGGCTCCTCTCGCGGTGGAGCCGGTCTGGTTCCCAATGACGGCGCCGATGACTCCCCCGGCACCCGCCCCGGCGGCCGCCCCCTTCTCGGTGTTGTTGAGGCTCGCGCACGCAGCCAGCGGGCCAACCACGAGTAACAGCGTTAATAGTATGAACGGTGAACCGCCTCTCCTGTGGCGCTTCGCTCCGAAGACAGTGTGAGACACCATGAGGATATGCTCCATTTCGAGTCGAGAGGAGAGAGCGAGATCCGACCCGGCCCCCTCCAACCCTTACCTATGTGTATGTTGGGATTACACTTATGCTCAGAATGAGTTGCACGATCCGTGCCATGGGTGGGAGGCATGCCCTCCCTTCTCCACGGGATTCCCCCGCCTCAGGCCCCGCCCCTCTCCACTACCAGTTGATCCCGTGCCTCCAAGGCCGATTCGACATGGGAAGCCAGGTTCGAGTCCGCGTCCCCCCACAGCTCCAGGAACCAGGTGTAGTAGCGGCCGGCGTCCTCGGCCTCACCCCGGCGCTCGTGCAACCGGGCTGCCTGGAGGTAGGCGAAGGCCTCCAGGGCCGCGGGGCGACGGAGAGCTCTGTAGATGCGTATGGCCTCCGTGTCGGCGCCCGTGGCCCGGAGGAGGCCCGCCAGAACGAACCGATGCAGCCCTCGAGGGCCACCCCAATCGGGCTTCATCATGGCCACCCCCCGCCTGAGATGGTCGATGGCTGCCGCCGTATCAGACCGGGCGAGGGCCAGGTCCCCCCGGAAAGCCGTGGCTGCCCCACGGCGGTCCCGGGCGCCCGCAGAATCCCCGGCAGAGGCCAGGCTGTCCGCAGCGCGCTCCAGCCAGGCCACAGCCCGCTCGACCTCTCCGAGGCGCCCCTCCTGAGCCCAGGCGACAGCCAGGATCGTGGCCGCCTCCGAGTAGGACGTGGCCTCCCACGCCCCGTCCCCGAGCCGGAGGGCCGCGGAGTCGTCCAGAAGCCCGGCGACGCGGAGAGCGGTCAGGGCAAAGAGATCGTGACCGCCGTCCCCGAGGGCGGCGGCCTCGTCCTCCGCCGCCTCCCAAGCCCCGATCTGCCCGTGCCGGAGGTGTTCGGACGCGAGTCTCCGGAGGGCTCCCGCCCGGGCGGTCTGGGAGAACCTGGGACCGGCCGCAGCGCGCAGGACGAGCTCCGCGTACGCCATGCTGGAGCGCCCTGGGGGCGCGAACCAGAGGACCCGGTCCAGGACGTCTCCGGCCACGGTATCGAGGGCTGACTCGGCCCTTCGCCGGTCCCGCTCGGGCCCGAGGCGCAGCGCCAGGGCGAGGCGCAGGCCCCTGGCGAAGACCGAGGCCGAGTCGAGAGAAAGGTAGACCGCGCTCCACCGCCGCGCCCGGAGCGTGTCATCCAGGATGAAGGCGCTCTGGATACCGTGGAAGAACGCCGGAGCCACAGTGGAGTCGATGGCGTAGGCGTGCTCCAGGGCATCGATGGCGCGATCCAGGTGGTACCCCACTTCATGCCCATGATGAAAGACGGCTTCAGCGAGCCCGTTCCACGCCTCGAAGTCTTCGGGATAGAAGCGCGTGAGCTCCTCGTACAGCTCGATGCTGGCGGGATCGGCATCGCTCTCCATCATCTTCAGCCCCATGATCAACAGGCTGTCCCGCTCGGGAAGGCCCCCGGTGTGTCGAGCCGCCAGGAGGATCGCCCTCTGGCTCGTTTCCTCCATGTCGCTCCAGCCGCTGGCCCTGGAGAGGCCGTACGCGGCGATGGCGAAGGTGGAGTCCAGCTCCACGGCCCTTTCGAAGGCGGCCCTGGACAGATCGAACCGGGACTGGCGAAAGGCGTGGACCCCTTCCAGGTAGGCCCGGAGTGCGGGGACCGAACGCGTGGCGATGGCGGAGACCCTGACGTCGGGCACCTCTCCATCCCCGAGCAGCCCTTTCAGCAGCTGGATCGCCAATCGATCCACCAGGCTGATCATCTCGGACTCGGGTCCCTCGATGGACGCCGAGGCCTCCTTGTTCAGACGGGTCACGTCGAACAGGTCTCCCATGAGCCGCACCCTTCCCGGACTCGTCACGAGCAGGGATCCCGTGATCATCCGCCCCGATCCGAGCCGGGAGGCCACGGAGGCCGCGTCCTCCCGGGTTCCCGCTGCATCGGCTTCCCCTACCACTTCCCTCCAACGGACCATCACGGCCCGAGGATCGACGCTGGACACGGCGCCCGTGCCGTCGATGGCGGAAGAGAGGAGGTCCACCATCCCTTCCCCCCATAGGCCAGCACCCGGGCCTACCGCGCGGAACGGGAGGACGGCGATCCTCTCCCGGTCAAGCCCCGAGTCCGGGGCCCGCAACGCGGCATGGGCCAGGGCCGCAACCATCAGGAGCGCGAAGGTCAGTGCACCACCCAGGATGGCCCTCGGCCAGGTCGCCCAGCGCCGAAGGAGGTGCCAGAGAACAGGCTCCCGCCCCCTGGGAGACAGGGCTCCGGCGTCACCGTTGGGCCCCCGCAGGCCGCCCTGCAGGAGAGCGGTGCCCACAACGACGGGAAACCCGATCAGCAGGAGAAGGGTGCCCGAGAAGAAGAACCAGTCGGGCAGACCGAAGTGATCCAGGATGTCCAGGACCTGGATCACGGCCCACGACGCGCCTGCATAAAGGAGCAAGACCCGCACGAGGTGTGCGGATTTCAGGCGCTCCAAGAAAGGAGGGGGGGTGTGAGGCATCGCGTCCCGTCTACCCCGACCCGCCCTCGGAGGATCCTCCGGTGAGTCGGCCCACTCCGAAGGGCTCCCAATCCACCGCGGAACCTCCCGTCAGGACCAGGTCGGCCACGGCCCGGGCCCCAAGGGGCGCGAAGAGAATGCCGTTCCTTCCATATCCGGTCGCGTAGAAGAGCCCCTCCATGGCCGGATCGGGACCCAGCAACGGCCAGGTGTCCGGCGTCAAGGGACGAAGGCCGGACCACCGCTCCACCACCCGGGCATCCTCCAGGGCCGGGAAAAGCTCTACTGCGGCTTCGATGAGGACCGCACGCCCCTCGTCCGTGACCGAATCGTCGTACCCCACTTCCTCCATCGTGCTGCCCACCAGGAGGGTGCCGTTCTCCCTGGGGACCAGGTAGCGCCCCCGGTGATCGCAGAGGAGGCGCCAGGGTACCGGCTCCCGGGGAAGGAGGCGAAGGATCTGCCCCCTCACGGGTCGTACGGGGATGGATCTCGGAAGGCCTTCGAGGAGGGGGGACCAGGCTCCGGCGGCGATGACCACCGCATCCGCATGGAGACGGATGTCGCCGTCGAGGAGGACTCCCCGGACCCGCCCTCCCTCGCTCGTGAGCCCCTTCACGCCCTTCCCCGCGCGGACCTGGCCCCCAGCGGCCCGCACGGCGTCGGCCAGCGCCACTGCGAGTCGCTGCGTATCCACCTGGGCCTCCTCGGGCAGCCACAGGTAGGACGGAAAGGCCCGGTTCGCCCCGGGATGGAGATCGAGGGCCGCGTCGGGGAGCAGGACCTCGCCCCGCAGCCCAGCCTCGTGCTGCCAGGTCAGCGCCTCACGGGCCTCGTCCTCTTCCTGGGTCGTCCGGTTCGCCACGAGCATCCCGCTTGTACGGTACCCAACCGGCCACTCGCTCAGAGTCTCCAGACGTCGAGCGAACTCGGGCCAGAGCTCCATACAGCTGAGTCCGAACCAGAAGGCGTGTTCCGGTCCTCCGGACTCGTATTGGGGAGCGAGCATTCCGGCCGACGCCCCCGTGGCTCCGGTGCCCGGTTGGTCCCGGTCCACCAAGGTGACGGCCGCGCCTCGGAGCGCGAGCTCCACGGCGGTGGAACACCCGGCGATACCCCCTCCGACCACCAGCACCTTGACCGGCATCCGACTCTCCCTCCATGGCGTCCATTGACTCCCGGGCAGGTGACTCCCGGGCAGGCGGCCAGCCAAATCCCTCGGGAGTCGTCGTCCGTCATGCTACACGAACCCCGTGTCCAGGCCACCGTTCCGGCGGGGGCCGAACCCTTCCCCACGACCCCGGGTAGCCGTGGGCGGTCACCATCCTGTAGCTACGGAGGCACGAATGCGCATCGCATTTCTAGGACTCGGAAGCATGGGCCTCCCCATGGCCCGCAACCTCGCTCGATCGGACCACGAGATCACGGTCTGGAACCGGACCCGGGAGAAGGCGGAGTCCGTCGAGGGAGCCTCCGTGGGGGAATCGCCGGCCAGGACGGCGGCCTCCGCGGACCTGGTCATAACCATGCTCTCGGACGACGCCGCGGTGGAGGCCGTGGTCCTGGGGGAAGGCGGGGCCATGGAAGGGATGGCGCCGGGAGCCATTCACGCGTCCATGAGCACCATCAGCGTCCAACTCTCCCGAAGCCTGGCGGCGGCGCACCGGGAAAAGGACCAACGGTTCGTCGCGGCACCGGTGTTCGGCCGACCCGACGTGGCGGAGAAGGCCGCCCTCCGGGTGGTGGCCGGCGGGCCACCGGATGCGGTGCGAGCTTGCCGTCCCGCCTTCGAGGTCCTGGGCCAGGAGATCATCGAGGCAGGCGCCATGCCGGCTCAGGCCAACGTCATGAAGCTGGCCGGCAACTTCATGCTCGCGTCGGCCATCGAGGCCATGGCGGAAGCCTATACCCTGGTCCGGTCCCATGGAATCAGCACGGAGCTGTTCCATGACGCCATGGCCGAGGGGCTCTTCCGGTCCCCCATCTACCAAGGCTATGGCAGGATGATTCAGGCTCAGCGATACGAGCCGGCGGGGTTCGCCCTCCAGCACGGCCTCAAGGACGTCCGCCTCGCCCTCCGGGCCGCGGAGGAGGTGGCGGTCCCCATGCCCTTCGGAAGCGTGGTCCACGACCAGCTTCTCTCCGCGGTCGCCCGAGGATGGGGCTCGGCCGATTGGGCCGCCCTCGGGCGGGTCGCGGCGGCAGACGCCGGGCACCCGACGAACGACTGAGGAGAGCCGATCGTGCGTCTCCCGCCCGAGAGCGCCCGCCATATGGTGCCCCTCGTCATTCCCGACCACCACCAGGGTCCCCTGCCGGGTGAGGACGTCCAGACCTTCGAGCAGGATCTTCCGGGGGCCAACACGGGGGGGTTCGACACCACCACCATCGGGTCCCTGCCCCTGGCGACCTCCCTGACCATGAATGGCTCCTGGGGCTTCAACACCACCTCGGGCACGGGCTAGGGCCGGCCGGCGCCTTCCTCCAGCGAACGGCTCGAGGGGACCGGCCGGCCCTTCGGCCAACAAGCGGAAGGGTTCGCGCCGATTACCCTCAGGGCTCTATGCGCGTCCCCAGGACCTTCAGGAACTCTCCGATCCAGGCCGGGTGAGCGGGCCAGGCCGGTGCAGAGACCAACTTCCCGTCGACGTGGGCCTCGGTCATCTCCACTTCGACGTACGTTCCCCCGGCCAGCTCCACCTCGGGCCCCACGGCTGGATAGGCGGAGAGGGACCTCCCCTTCACCACCCCGGCAGCGGTGAGGATCTGAGGCCCGTGGCACAGCGCCGCCACCGGCTTGTCCTCGTCGAAGAAGTGCCGAACGATCTCCAGCACCCGGGGATTCCTCCTCAGGTACTCCGGCGCCCGTCCTCCCGGAATCACCAGGGCATCGTAGTTTGCGGGATCCACAGAGGAGAAATCCGCGTTCAGGGCGAAGTCGTGGCCCCGCTTCTCACTGTAGGTCTGATCCCCCTCGAAATCGTGAATGGCGGTCCGGATCTTCTGTCCGGCCTTCTTCTCGGGACAGACTGCATCCACGGAATGCCCCACCATGAGGAGCATCTGGAAGGGAACCATGGTCTCGTAGTCCTCGCCGTAGTCCCCACAGAGCATGAGGATCTTCTTGGCCGCCATACGGATCTCCTTTCGGGTTCGGGCCGCCACGAGTCGGATGGGAAAGAAAAGGGGAACGCCCCCACCCTGGAAGCTCTCGACAGAGTACCCCGCACCCCCTGAGAGGATACCCTCACCAGCTACCGGCGAAGGGATTCGGGTACGCATCTTGCTCTTTTCACGCGCCAACCTGTGCCATCTGGCCCCGTCTTCAACCCATTCCCTGGAGTCATGATGACATCCCTGCCCACGATCCTGTTGGGTGAAGTGCCGAGGGAAACGTTGGTTCCCAGCCTCGAAGGGGGCGGAGGAATCCTTTTTGAGAAGCCACGAGGACTGGCCCGACCGGAGAACAAGGCCGAAGCGATTCTGCTGGTTCTGGACCCGGAGGAGAGTCCTTGGGAAGTGGCCGAAAGGATCCGCTGGGCTCTCCGTGTGGCAACACAGGAATTGCAGGGAGAGCCGTCGCAGAATGCAAGACTGCCCGCCTATTGAGAGGATCGGGCGGCCCTATCCTCTCAGGGTTTCGGACGGCTCGCGGCGAGGCGGGACCCGCTGATGGGACCGCCCAGGAGTGCGCTGACAAGGCACAGATGGAACACGCCGGCCACCAGGGGAACCAGGCCGACCACCATGAGAACGACGCGTGCGACCCCGCCGGGGAGACTGTAGCCCCATGCGATGAGCACCAGGCCAACCACAATGCGCGCGACACGACCCGCAGGACTGTTGATGAACCCGGCCAGGCCCGACTGCGCGAACGATTCCGCCAAGCTCATTTGAGATCTCCGTGAAGGGAAGTAAGCCCACACCGCAACCCCACCCACGACAATCGACGGCACGAATCGGTCGAGTGGCTCTCGTGTTGTGGGCCTCTCCAATTCCACCGCGACATGGCCAATTGTCAAGGTGTCTCGACGAGGACGATCGAATCCCACGGGTCGTGGCATGCACAGGATAGGGAGGCCCACGGAGGCCCCCTTCTCGATCTCCTCCCGTTCGATGAAGGCCCCAGGCCTGCTTCTTTCCTCTCGGAGAATCCCGACAGCTCCAGGCGCCTGGACCGGGGCTTGGCTTGGCCTGCACGACCAGGGGTTCCACGGGGAATGTGGAGGGGACCGGGGGGGATCCCATCACCTGGGGCGCCCTCGGGAGGCCTCGGCGGATCAGGATCTCCTAGCGGTCTCCGATTCCGGTCGTCACCGTGGCGGAGAATAGTCGCCGGCTCCAGGTGATCCAGAAGGAAGGGGCCGGCGGTGGCCATTGGATCAAGAAGATCCACGGACGGAAGCTGGTGCAATGGGCTCTGGGTTACGTCGCCATTGCCTGGCTCTTCCTGGAAATCTCCACCTTTGTGGCCGACCGCTTCGGATGGCAGGAGACCCTCACCCGTGGCGTCAGAATCCTGTTGGGGGTGGGGTTCTTCCTCACCCTGGTCCTAGCCCTGGTATCACGGGGAGAAAGGGGGACAACAGCCCAGCGGCGCTGAAATGGCGTTGATCGGGGCGCTGGTTGGGGCAGGCGGATTCCTCCTCTGGACGTTCGCCCCCGCCTCGGGACCAGGGACCAGAGTCGGCCCAAGGGGCGAGCAGCCGCATGCGGGCGCGACCCGTTTCCTGATGATGCTCCCCGATGGCGAGTGGGTGTGATGCTTCGCCGGGGGTTCCGTGAAGAAGGTATCTCTGGTGGGAGGCTCGCCCCAGACTCTGGTTGAGAATGCTTGGACTCCCCGCTGGGAAGCCGTCTTGAGCGGAGTCAGGGACTCCGGCGACGTCATCTTCCTCTCCTATCCGGGTGAAAACCTGCTGGGGTCGTCGATCTGGCAGATGTCTGCGGATGGCGGTGCCGCCAAACCCCCCACCGAGGTCGAATGGGAAGGAAGCCACTTCATGCCTCAACCACGGCCCGGTGGCGAGTGGGTACTCTTTTCAGTTTGGAAACACGCTGGAGGCACGAGGATCGAGGCCGTATCGACTGAAACGGGCAAGCAGCGGGTGGTGGTGGCGGCAGAGGGTAGCGAAGCCGGATACCTGACGACGGGACACCTGATATACGAGCTGGGCGGCGGCCTTCGGGCTGCGCCGTTCGACCCCGAACGGCTGGAGTTGACAGCCCCTGCGGCACCAGTGGTGGAAAACGTATTGGCAGGCGAATTCGGACCTTTCGGGACGCTGGCAAGTCTACATCGCACCCTTTTCGGAACCGGGCCCCAGCATCCAGGTCTCGAACCAAGGGGGCGCCGTGCCGGCCTGGTCACCGGAGGGCGATCGGTTCCTGATGATCCAGGACAAGAGGCCAGAGCTCGCGGCCACACAGATCAACGTGGTTGTGAACTGGTTTTCCGAACTTCCGGGCAGCTGACCCATTCTCGCCTCCCTGGCGACCCGTTCCGCCATCTCTTCAGAGGACGCTTGGCGGAGCCGGACGTGCGGCCCTCTGACCCCCCTGGAGAGGTATGCTCGACGGGCACAGGTACGATCGGAAGGTTGTCCGGACGCGGCTTTCTCCGCCCGGAAACCGACGCCATTCTCGATTCTGGTGAAGAAAGGAAGAACGGAACGAGAATCCGGAAATCAATTTCAATCAACGACTTCGGGCAGTGAGCCGGCTGGGACTCGAACCCAGGACCTACGGATTAAAAGTCCGTTGCTCTACCAGCTGAGCTACCGGCTCGGAAATAGACGGACGGACGTCCACCCTGGGACGTTCCGTCGTCCGCCTGAGAACGATAACACCGTCCCCGAGGCCTGGGTACCGAGAAGGTCGGTCGCCCGCCGGCGGCATTTCAGCGGGTCAGCGCGTCAGCATTCTCAGGAGGATGAGAGGGCGCGCTCCACGGTCGCCAGGACCTCATGGGAGGTGAACGGCTTCTCCAAAACCAGGTCCGCTCCCAGGTGGGTCGCATCGCCGAGGACCTGGTCTCTGGGGAGGATCCCACCACCCGACATGACCACGACCTTGGCCTGAGGGAAGGCCGTCCGCACGTGCATGAGGAATTCGATGCCGTCCATCCCGGGCATGAAGATGTCGGTGACCACCAGGTCGGCAGGTTGCCCGACGAACCGCTTCAAGGCCACCTCGCCATTCGGAGCCTCCGAGACCGTGTGGCCCGCGTGCTCGAGAATCCTCTTCAGGACCCGGAGCACCTCCGGCTCGTCATCGATGATCAGAATGCTCGCCATGCAGTACGTCCTCACTCCCGCGGCTGGGCGGGATTCCCATGACCTCTTTGGCCGACGGCTCGTCGTCAGGCGTTCGCACCCGAATGGGGCGCTCACCTTCCCCGAAACGCCCCGGGCGCGGTCACGCGCGCCCGGGGCCGGAGCAACGTCGGTTGGAGCCGGGTGGGGCCAACAGACCCCCGGCTATCGGATCCGCAGGCTCCTACCTCCGCTCCATCCACCACTCGTCAGGGAGGATCGAGACCCTGGCCTCCCCCACCGATCGACCGCCGGCGGTCATGACCACCCGGTACTCGCCCAGGGGCGCCGGCTGTCCCCGCGAGCCTCCACGACCGCCGAACCGGGCGGCTTGCTGCTGGGCCCGCGCCCGTTCCTCCGGAGTCATCTCCGGAACGATCGTCATCCCCCAGCTCACTTCGTGCAGTCCTGGCTCTCCGGGGCCCTCCACGGTGGCGATGGACACGTTCCCCTGGTAGATGGTGAACGTGACGTTCCCGCTCACTCCACTCCTCAGGTAGTAGTAGAACGGTATGGCCTGGGGCTCACTCTCGCCATCGAAATTGGTGGAGGCGTAATTCACCATGTCCGGGGCGATCCACCGGACCCTCGACTCGGGTTGCAGGAACACCGCATCCCGGGTCAGGGTCTCGGGAGTGATCTGGGCGAGGGCGCTGATATCGGCAATGTAGATCCCCCGGCCATGGGTCGCCACGATCAGGTCGTTCTCCCGGGGATGGATCTTCATGTCATAGACGGGCTGTGTGGGCATGTCATTCTTCATGCTTGTCCAGGCCCGTCCGCCGTCGATGGACACGTACACGCCGAAATCGGTCCCCACGAAGAGCAGATTCGGATTCCGGAAGTGCTCCCGGATCACGTTCACGGGCTCCTCGGGCAGGTTCCCGGTGATGTCGGTCCAGGTCGCGCCGAAGTCCGTGGTCTTGTAGAGGAACGCCCGGAAATCGTCCCGTCGCATTCCGGTGAAGGACACGTAGGCCGTGCCGCGATCGAAATGGGAAGCCTCCACGCGGCTGACCCAGTACTCCGGATTGTTGGGAATGTTGGCGTTCACCAGGGTCCAGTTCTCGCCCCCGTCACGGGTCACCTGCACATTCCCGTCGTCGGTCCCCACCCAGATCAGACCGGCCTGAAGGGTGGACTCGTCGATGGTGGTGATGGTGGCATACTGGATGTTGCCGTCGCCCCCCTTCCCCGTGGGAAGGGTGGCGGGATCGGCCTTGCTCAGGTCGCCGCTGATCACCTCCCAGCTGTCCCCGCGGTCCTCGGAGCGGAGGAGCTTGTTCGCTCCGTGGAAGACAACGTCGCAGTCATGGGGGCTCACCAGGATGGGGGCGTTCCAGTTCCACCGAAGCTCCGGATCGTTGTACCGGATCCCCTGGCTCTCCCCCGTCCAGAGGTCCAGCCTCTGCAGGGGGCCGAACTGGGACTCGTTGTAGAGATAGCGGTTGGTGCAGGTTTCGAAGACATTGTACATCCCGTCGCCGCCACCCACGCGCAGCCAATCCTCGAAGCGGATGGGCCCGCCGGAAGCCTTGGTGCTCGGGCCCAGGTGTGAGCCGTTGTCCTGGAGGCCTCCAGCCACCCGGTAGGGGCGGGACATGTCGTAGCCCACGGCGTAGAACTGGGCCAGCGACATGTTGTCCGGATGCATCCAGTGCGCGCCCCCGTCGAAGGTCACGCCCAGCCCGTGGTCGTAGCCCAGGAGCATGTGGTCCGAGTCACCGGGGTCGATCCACAGCGCGTGGTCGTCCCCCCCGAACCCCAGTGCGCGCATGTTCCACGTGGCGCCCCCGTCCACCGACTTCATGGTGGACACCGAGGGCACGTACAGGACGTCCGGATCGTTGGGGTCCACCCGGATCTGCCCGTAGTAGTAGCCGGGGTTTCCGCCGATGCTGAGGCTGTCGGGACTGACCTTTCTCCAGCTGGCCCCAGCGTCGTCCGAACGGTACACCTCACCGCCGATCATTCCCTGCGAGGAGAGGTGGTCCCTGAGCTCCTGAAGACGCTCCTCGTCGGACATCCCCGGCTTGTTCGCGTTCTCGATGGTGAGGTAGACGATGTTCGGGTTCCGGAGATAGATGCCGATCCCGATCCTACCCAGCATCCCCTGGGGAAGCCCCTGGGTGAGCATTGTCCAGCTGGCCCCACCGTCGGTGGTCTTGTACACCCTGCTCCCGGGTCCGCCGAGGTCGAAGGAGAAGGGCACCCGAACCTTGTCGTAGGTGGCCGCATAGAGGACCTGCGGATCGGTCGGATCCATGGCCACATCCACCACACCGATGGTCCTCCCGTCCACCTCCGGGGCCAGGATCTGATCCCAGGTGCGTCCCCCGTCGGCGGTCCGGTAGAGCCCTCGCTCCGGGTTCTCCGAGTAGAGGTGGCCCAGCGCCGCCACGTAGACGATGTCCGGATTGGTGGGATGCACGACGATGCGGCCGATGTGGTGGGACTCGGGTAGCCCGACGTGGGTCCAGCTCTCACCGGCATCGGTGGACTTGTAGACCCCGTCCCCCCAGTACGTGCTCCGGGAGTTGTTGGCCTCCCCGGTACCCAGGTAGAGGATGCTCGGGTTCGAGGGCGCCACCGCGATGTCTCCCAGAGAGAACACGGGCTGGTCCTGGAAGAGTACCGTCCAGCTGATCCCGTGGTCCTCGGTCTTCCAGAGGTGCCCCGATGCGCTGGCGGCGTAGTAGGTGCCCGGCTGCTGGAGGGGGATGGCGAAGTCCACGAAGCGACCGCTCTGTCGGGTGGGCCCGATGCTGCGGTAGTCAAAGACGGTCAGGAGGTCATCGGTGAGCGTCTGGGCTCCAGCTGGCACCGGCGGTTGAAGGCCCAGGGCCAGGATCGAGAGGAGGGCTCCCGCGCCCAGAGTTCGTTTGAGAAGCTCCATGAGGCCGACTCCTTGAGTGGAAGAGCGAGCTCGAGATCAGCAAGACCAGAGGAGGATAAGGCGATGGACCGCTCATGGCGAGATCCGATGGAAGCCTCGAGGCAAGCGGCGAGCCCTCCCGAGAACGAGCCGAGGGCTCTCTCGAGCACCACAGCCCCCCTACCCTTCTTCAGCCCCGAGATCGAGGACAAGCTGGGTCACCGGCGCGAACGAGCACCGATGGTGCCTGGTGGCACCGACCCGTTGGAGGGCTTCGAGATGTTCCGGCGTCCCATACCCCACGTTGGTCTCCCAGCCGAAGCCCGGATACCGGCGTGCCAAACGGCGCATCAGGCCGTCCCGGGTCACCTTGGCTGCGATGGACGCGGCGGCAACCTGGGGCACACTTCGGTCGGCCCCCACTACCGCCTCGACGGAGAGCCTCAGGCCGGGGGGCGTCTGGAGACCGTCCACCACCACCGGCGCGTCGATCCCGAGGGCGTGCACGGCCCGGAGCATGGCGTCCAGGGTCGCCGGGAGGATCCCCACCTGGTCGATATGCCGGGAAGACGCCCCCCGCACCGCAACCCGGGTATGGCACCGGATGCCGTCCGCAAGCTCCTCTCGTTCCGGGGCAGGCAGGCACTTGCTGTCGTCCAGGCGTTCGAGGAGACCCGGAGGCAGTGCGACCGGATCGAACCAGACCGCAGCCGCCATGACCGGACCGCACAGCGCCCCACGACCCACCTCGTCGACTCCGATCACGATCGGGTAATGGTCGACATCCGCCAACCTGAACGGGCGCACCCGGGAACCGCTCAAGGAAGCTCCAGCATCAAGCCCGCAGGCAGTCCGCTGCTCCCGGTTGGACGGACCCTGGCCACTCCACCTCCTGATCCTCAGCGCGTCCCGTACGCATGAACAAGGATTGGCTCCCGATGAAGATGGCACTCCCGCGCCCTTCCGCCCACCCCCTGTCCCGGGAGTAGAGTCGGGGGGAGACAAGAAAGCCCCCAAACGACTCTCCGGGATGGGCAGCTGATCGGAATCCTCTCGCCACGCCGCCAGCCGGCGGGCGGCCGGACAGGTCCAGGGACAGGGCATGATCCTTCTGAACGTCCCGGCCTCCGGACCGGATCAGGAGGCGGAGATCATGGCGTTTCTGTGATTTCGCAGAGTAGAGCACCCGGCCCTCGGGGGTTCCGGGAGGACCGAGATTCGGCTTCCGAACGGCGGGATCGTCGCCAGGATGGAGCCCCTGTACGCCTCCGAATCCCTCGCCGGATCGAGAGGGGAGGAAAGCCAGCCGCCGCTAGCGGGTCCGCTTCTCCTGGATCCGGGCCGCCTTGCCTCGGAGCCCCCGGAGGTAGTAGAGCTTGGCCCGGCGGACACGCCCGCGGCGCACCACCTCCACACCCTTCACCGTGGGGGCGTGGAGGGGGAAGATTCTCTCCACGCCGATCCCGGACGAGATCTTGCGCACCGTGAAGCTCTCGCCCAGACCTCCGCCCTTGCGCGCGATGCAAACGCCCTCGAAGGCCTGGATCCTCTCCTTCTCCCCCTCACGCACGCGGTAGAGCACCCGGACCGTGTCTCCGGGAGCGAACTCCGGAACGTCCTGGCGAAGCTGCTCCTGCTCGAGCTCACGCAGCAGATCGGACATGTTTCACCTCCACCTCACTTGGTCCGGGTGGACCTGGAAATTCGGACAGACTGTTAAGATAAACTGCTTCCCTTGAGGGGTGAAGGGGGCAAGCCCCCGGTGGGGCGGGATGCGGCCGACGCCCGAGGAGCCCGGGAATTCCCATCCAGGGAAGAGGAATCAGGACTTGCCGCCCAGGAGATCCCCCCGGCGCTCACGGGTGAGGATTTCCGCCATCTCCCGACGCCAGGCTTCGATTCTCCCGTGGTCTCCACTCTGGAGGACATCCGGAACCCGGTATCCGCGGTATTCCGCGGGCCGCGTGTAGGAGGGAGGGCTCAGAAGCCCCTCGTCGTAGAACGAATCGGTGGAGGCCGATTCGTGGTCCCCCAGGGCCCCCGGAAGGAGCCGGACCACGGCATCGGTGATGACCAGGGCCCCCAGCTCTCCCCCCGAGAGAACGAAATCCCCGATGGAGATCTCCTCCGTGGCCAGGTGGTCCGCCACCCTCTGGTCCACGTCCTTGTAGTGACCGCACAGGAGGGTCAGGTCCGGCTTCACGGAGAGCCGGACCGCGTCCGACGTGGCGGAAGGGTCTGCCTCGAGCCGAGAGCAGGACGACGGGACCGGAGCGGTCCAGGCTCTCCACGGCCTCGAAGAAGGGCTCGGGCTTCATGACCATTCCGGCGCCGCCCCCGTAGGGGTAGTCGTCCACGGTCTGGTGACGGTCGGTGGTGAAGTCCCGCAGGTTCAGGACCCTGTACTCAACGAGTCCCTTTGCCTTGGCTCTGCCGGGGATGCTGGTGGAGAGGGGTGTCTCGAAGAGCTCGGGGAAGATGGTGACGAAGTTGATCTTCAAAGTCGGACCGGCCTTTTCAGAGGTCCAACAAACCCTCGGGCGGATCGATGACCAGCTTCCTGCCCGGGAGGTCGATCCGACGGACGATGGAGCGCAGGAACGGAATGTGGACCGTCCGGGCATCGCCCTGAACCTCCAGGAGATCTGCCGGACGGAGCTCGTATACCTCGGTGATCCTTCCCACTTCCTCCCCGGACACGGTCTCCACTCTCATACCCAGGAGCTGGTGATAGAACACCTCCCCGTCCTCCAGGCCCTTCAGCTCCTCCCGGGGCCGGAGGAGGTAGCGTCCCTGGAGACCCTCGGCCCGGTCCCGGTCCTCGACACCCTCGAATCGGACGAGATACCCCGCCGGAAAGGGCGAACCGCCTCCACCCTCAGGCTGGGACGGGCGGGGTCGGGGGCGTTCCCGGTGTCGTCCCCCAGGTACAGGATCACCCCGGGAGCGAAGGTGCCCTCGGGGTGATCCGTCAGGGGCCAGACGAAGAGCTCACCCTTGGTCCCGTGGGCCTTATTCAGATGGCCCACCACCAGGATAGGAGGGCTCGGAGCGCTCCATCGGCCTCCTCACCTGCGAGGAAGGAGTCCTACTCTGCTTCTTCTCTTCGGCGGGGCCTCGGGCCTCCGCAGCCGGTGCTTCTTCGGCCTGCGCCTCGCGCAGGCGCTTCTGCTTCGGCAGCCGGCCTCGGCAGCCGGCTTCCTCGGCTCCGCCTCGCTCGGATAGCATCCTCCGCAGGCTCGGCTTCCTCCGCCTTGCTTCTTCTTGGCCCCTTGCCTGCCTTGGCGCTTCGCCGCGGCCTCAGCTTCGGCGTCGGCTTTGGCCTGCGCCTCGGCCTCGCCCCTGCGCCTTGCGGCCAGAGCCTTCCAGGTGGGCCTGCTTCTCGGCCTCCTTGTCTATCTCGCCGACGGCCACAGGTCGTCGCCACCCGTCCGGGCCTTCTTCAGGAGGCTGGCGACGGTCTCGCGTGGGGAGAGCCCCCTTCCCCTCCCAGTACTCGACCCTCTCCATGTCCAATACCAGACGGGCAGGATGGGTGAGGGGCTTGTAATAGCCAAGGCTCTCGACGAAACGCCCGTCCCGGGGGGAGTCGGTGTCGGCCACCACGATGCGGTAGTGTGGCTGCTTCTTCCGGCCCATTCGCCGGAGTCGAATCTTGATGGGCATCTTCCCTCTTCGGTTTTGGATCGCCCCGGCCCGCCTCCACGCACCGGCGATAAGCGTGCGCAGGTCGGGGGATCAGGCCCGTCCGCCGCAACCGGCAGGTCAGAGGGGCATGAACCCCCTCACCTGCTTCATGATCTTCTGCATCTCCTTGAACTGCTTCAGGAGGCGGTTCACCTCCGCCACCGGCCTCCCGCTGCCCCTGGCGATGCGGGCCCGCCGCGAGCCGTTGAGGATCTCGGGCTTCGTCGCTCTTCTGAGGGGTCATGGAGAGGATGATCGCCTCCACGTGCTTCATCCGCCTGAGGATCGACGTTCCCCAGGGGGAGCTTGGAACCCATCCCGGGGATGAGCTTCACCAGCTGTTCCAGGGGCCCCATGCGCTGGACCTGCCGGAGCGTGGTGAGGAAGTCCTCCAGGGTGAACCGTCCCTTCCCCAGCACCTTCTCTTCCAGCCGGGCCTGCTCCTCCTGGTCCATGGCGGCCTGGGCCCGCTCCACCAGCCCCACCACGTCCCCCATCTGAAGGATCCGCCCGGCCAGCCGCTGGGGATCGGCGGAATCGAGGGCGTCCACACCCTCCCCCGTCCCCACGAACTTGATGGGCTTGCCCGTCACGCCGTGGATGGAGAGCGCCGCCCCACCCCGGGCATCGCCGTCCATCTTGGTCAGGATGATCCCGGTGAGGTCCAGGGCCTCGTCGAAGCCCTGGGCGATGTTCACCGCCTCCTGGCCCGTCATGGCATCGGCCACCAGGAGGATCTCCTGGGGCTCGAAGCTCGGCCTTCAGGGCCTGGAGCTCGTCCATCATGGGCTCGTCGATCTGCAGGCGGCCGGCCGTGTCGACGAGCAGGACCTGCTGCCGCTCCGCCCGGGCCCGCTCCAGGGCGTCCCGGGCCACGGCCCGCACCGTCTCCTCACCCTCGGCCCCGGTATGGACCGGAAGCTCGACCTGGGTCGCCAAGGTCCCGCAGTTGGTCGACGGCCGCCGGGCGGTAGAGGTCGCAGGCCGCCATGAGCGGGCCTCTTGCCCTGCCGGGCCAGCCGCTTGGCCAGCTTCGCCACCGTGGTGGTCTTCCCCGAGCCCTGGAGCCCCACCATCATGATGACCGTCGGCGGCACCGGCGCCCACGCGATCCCGTCACCGAGGCCTCGCCGCCCAGCAGCGTCACCAGCTCGTCGTGGACGATCTTCACGATCTGCTGGCCCGGGGAGACGGACTTCACGACCTGGTCCCCCAGAGCCCGCTCCTGGACCCGCTTGAGGAACTCCCGGGTGACCTGGTAAGTTCACGTCCGCTTCCAGCAGGACCCGGCGGACCTCCCGAAGCCCTTCCCGGATCATGGGCTCCGTCAGGACCCCGCGTTGCCGGAACTTGGCTAGGACGCCGTCCAGCTTGCTGCTCAGGTCGTCGAACATACCACCCGAATCTCTCGCTCTTCCCCAGGGCCTTGGCACCCGGACGGAGGATGCAGTCGCGTCCTGATCGACACCGCCGCTGTGGAGCCGGTAAAGCTTGATAAACTAGCCGGATGGTATGCTGTCCTCAAGGTGGTGGCCGACCCCGGCCGACCTGACCGGTTCTACCCCCGACCCGGGATGGCCAGACCCACGGCCACCCCCTCCCGGTCCCCCACCGAGGCGCCGAACCGCAGCGCCCATCCCTCGCCGAATCCCAGGTCGAACCCCAGATCCACCGCCATGCCCAGGTCGAGGTCGTCCCGGGTGTTCTCCCCCAGGAAGGCGTCCAGGACGAAGCGGGGGGTGAAGTAGAGGTTCAGCCAGGTGTCCTCGCTCCTGAGTGTGCGCCCGAGAGACAAGCCGAACGGGACCGTGAGGATCGCGTCGTGCCCGGCACCGAGTCCGAGGCCGCCCACCCAAACCATGTCCAGGGGGAAATCCCGGTTGTGGGAGACCAATAGGCCCGAGAAATCCACCCCACCAAAGGCCGCGAGATCATCCCGGGGGCCATCGGCCAGCCCCACTCGGACCCCCAGTCGCGGATTGCGGAGGGCGCCCGAGCCACTGGCCCACAGCCCCCAGACCCCACCCCGGGTCCACCACCCATACGGAGAGTCCGCTGGGTGAACCCGCGCCCGTGAGGAGGGGCGAGTCCCAGGGGACCTGTGCCGTCCCGGAAGCCGAACAGCCAAGAGAGCAAGGAGGACCATGCCATCAGACTCCCACGTGCAAATCTTGCTTTGCCAGCGCACGGGCAGGCCATGTAATCGTAACGTGTAGTCGATCAACGTTCCTTCGTGCATGTCAATCGGTTGTGGCGTTTGGATCGAGAAGTGCAGCCAGTCGGGTGTAAGCGTTTCCAGTTGGCTTGCATCCGCAAAGAATTCGAATACTTGGTCGCGTGGCTCAGCGATCAACATTTCGTCAGTTAGACAATATCCCCGCGAAACGCGGTCAGATTTCGTGATCTTGATCATCTAAGGTCACCTCCCGTTTTTGGCTTTTGATGGCGGTCATCCTTCATGCTTCGCATGGCTTTCGGTTTGCCATCACTTAGTTTAGCATTCATGCGCGCAGCTCATCGATTTGGGCCCAGCAATTCATCATCCACGGCCGTACTCAGGTCCTGTAACCGAAAATAGATCGCATTGTCTTCCGGGTCAGCGAATTCGGTCAGCCGCAGCGATAAATCACCGGGACGTTTCACGGCATAACCGGGCTTCCAGGCCTGCACGTCAACCTCACGTCTCAAAAAAAAAAAAAAAGAAAGAAAGAGAGAGAGAGAGAGAGAGAGAGAGAGAGAGAGAGAGAGAGAGAGAGAGAGAGAGAGAGAGAGAGAGAGAGAGAGAGAGAGAGAGAGAGAGAGAGAGAGAGAGAGAGAGAGAGAGAGAGAGAGAGAGAGAGAGAGAGAGAGAGAGAGAGAGAGAGAGAGAGAGAGAGAGAGAGAGAGAGAGAGAGAGAGAGAGAGAGAGAGAGAGAGAGAGAG
>CAVVTW010000007.1:0-95883 GCA_963751255.1 uncultured Gemmatimonadales bacterium
GTGCCCTTCTGGTACCTCGTCCATTTCTCGTATTGCTGGGGTTGGCTCCTACGGCGAAGGTGGACCAGGCCACCGGAGTCTGGGCGGGCATGGTGGTGCCCAGCCGGGCATATCCACCAGTCCGGCGCAAGCCCGCCAGAACAGGCAACTCGCCGGCGTCCATCATGGATTCGGCAATGAACGGATCGAGGCCGTCGAGGCCGACGACCATCACTTTCCTGTACTTCATCGGATCTCACAAAGCAAGGATTCTGGGTGCGACTCCAGGATCTGGAAACAGCTCTGTTGATTGCGGGTGCTAGAGGTCGCCCTGTCCGCGGTTCCGCCGCCAGAGCCCGGAACCGACTCGCCTGACAAGGCCGACGAGTCGGCGCCAGAAGGTCAGAGCCACGCCCGTGACTCCGGCGATGATAGACGCCAAGGGTAGATATGTTTCGGGGCCGAAGTACAACAAGCAGCGCCTCCCTCCCCTGCCGTGGACTGGAAAGCTGTCCGGCACTGGAAACAGGAGAAGGGCCACCCCATCGGGGGGAGCGGGAAAGGTGCCTCTCCTGCTGGTCAGGTGCATCCAAAGGTCACCGAGAAGACACCTCACCACCGCGTTTTGCTGAGTGGTATGCCGGCTGGTGGAACCGTCAATCCAACCCGTGCTTGTCCATCAGCCGATTGAGCCTGGGCCTGGAGACGCAGAGGATATCCGCCGCCCTGGCTTTGTGGCCGCCCGTGGATGTGAGCACTCGCGTGACGTGCTCCTTCTCCATCTCCTCCAGGCTCTTGAGGTGCGCTGGGGACTCCGGGGGCACTGGGCTCAATCCCAGGTGGTTTGCCCGGACCACGTCCCCCGTGGCCAGAACCACGGCCCGGGTCAGGCAATTACCCAACTCCCGCACGTTTCCAGGCCAGGGGTGGCGGTGCATTGCTTCCAGAGCCTCGCCCGAGAGGACCGGGGGGGCGCGATGCAGGCGCTGAGCGTATCGTACACCGCTCCGGCGGCTCATGTGGAACGGGCGAGGATGCTCCTGGGCTATCACCAGGAGCGGTGGACAACGGCCCGCCTGGCTGCGCACCTGCGTAAGCATGCCGTGGAAGCTGGCCACCCCTCGCTGGCCAAGCTGGGACGAGGGACGGTTTCGAAGATCCTCTCCGAACACGAGCTTCGCCCACACAAGGTGACCTATTACCTGGAAGGGCGTGATGCGGAGTTTGAATGCAGGAAGGCCGATGTGCTGCGCCTCTACCGGCTGGTAGCCCTGCTGCGCGCGGCACAGTAAGCGGGGGAGGAGACTCCCTCGTGGCGGTTCTCTCCTACGACGAGAAGCCCGGGATCCAAGCCATCGGCTGCACGGGCCCCGATCTGCCCCCGTGCCTGGTGAGTACCCGACCATAGGGCGCGACCACGAGTACAAGCGCCACGGCACGCTGTCGCTGCTGTGCGGGACCGATCTGCTCACGGGCAAGCTGCTGCCCCGGGTGGAGGAACGGCACCGGAGCCGTGAGTTCGTGGCGTGGCTGCAGGACGTGAACGCTCACTATCCCGAGGACTGGAAGGTCCGCAGCATCCTGGACAACCACTCGGCTCATATCTCCCAGGAGACCCAGCGCTACCCGGCCACCGTGCCCGAGCGCTTCGAGCTCACGTTCACCCCCAAGCGCGACTCGTGGCTCAACCTGGTCGAAATGTTCTCTTCCAAGCTCGCGCGCACGGTGCTTCGTGAAACCCGCCTCTAGTCCAAGTCCGAGCTCAAGGAGCGGATCCTCGCCTACATCGCCGGGCTCAACGAAACACCGGTCATCTTTCGTTGGGACTATGAGCTGGATGACGTGGCATGACTGAGATGTCCTTTCGGAATCAGACTACCAGTGCCCCGAGTCAGGAACCCGTTGAGGCACCGAGAGCGGCGATGCGCCAGCATCCGCTTCCCGGACTCGAATTGCCAGGTCGGCCTCCAGGCCCGAGAATGGAGAGCCTATCGGAAGCCACCGTCGGGTCAAAGGAGAAGGGCGATGACCATCAGTCGTGGAACAGCCAGCCGCAGACTCCCCAATACTGGGGGTCGATGTCCGAGACCCTCCGTGCAGGGATGGACGGTGTTTGCCCTGACGGCCTTGGCGTCCTGGGTGGGCACGTCCTGCGGCGGTGCCGACGGTGCCCCTGTAGCCAGCATTCCAGCCGATCCCGATGCCTACGTGGCTGCGGACTCGACGAGGGTGCTGAAGGAGCTCGGCGTCCTGGCGGCCGATTCCCTGGAGGGGAGGCGCACGGGCACACGAGGGAATCGCGTGGCCCGGGAGTACATCGCGGCGGAGCTCCAAGCTTCCGGGGCGCAGCCGGCTCCCGGCGGTTTCGTCGAGCCCTTCGAGTTCCGCAACCGACGAGACTCGACGCAGCTTCTCGAGGGAGCGAACGTCGTGGGGTTCGTGGAGGGAAAGGATCCGAGCCTGGGGGCCATCGTGATCACGGCCCACTTCGATCACCTGGGCATTCGTCCACCCCGTGAAGGGACACCGCCTGAAGCCGCCCACGACTCCATCTACAACGGCGCGGACGACAACGCCTCAGGTACGGTCGCTCTCCTCTCCATGGCCCGCTATTTCGCCGGCAACCAGCCGCTCCACACCATCGTCTTTGCGGCGGTGGACGCTGAGGAGATGGGATCGGTCGGCGCCCAGGAATTCGTGGACCGGGGCTGGCCGGAGCACATGGTCCTGAACGTGAACATGGACATGGTGTCCCGGAGCGACTCCCTCCTCTTCGCAGCCGGAACCTCTCACTATCCGCAGCTGCGCCCCATTCTGGAAAGCGTCCAGGCCCGGTCTCCCGTGGTCCTCCGCTTTGGCCATGACCAGCGGGGGATCGAGGGTGTGGACGATTGGACCGGATCGTCGGACCACCGGGCCTTCCACCGTGCGGGGATTCCCTTCGTGTATTTCGGCGTGGAGGACCACGCCGACTATCACCGTGCCACCGACGAGGTCGACAAGATCGATCCGGACTTCTACCTCAACGCCATCCGGACGATTCTCGCCGAGGTCCTGGCCATGGACCACGGGCTGGGAGCCCCCCAGGACTCGATGGGAGGCGGCGCCGGGTAGTCTCGGGCCGGGTGAAATCCGGGCGCACCGTGCCCGGCCTGGTGGTGTCCGGCCGGGTCGTATCCGGATGGATCGTGTCGGGCCGCACCGTGTCGGGCCTTGTGGTATCCGGCCGCGTGGTATCCGGGCGCACCGTGTCCGGCCTGGTGGTATCCGGCCGGGTCGTATCCGGATGGATCGTGTCGGGCCGCAGGGTATCCGGCCGCATCGTGTCCCCCCGGGCCGTGTCACGGCGCTGAATCAGACCTCGTAGAAAGCCGGTAGCCCGCTGCTGGAGCTGCTCCTTCTGTTGGTCGATCTTGCGCTGCGCTTCCGCCTTTTGCGCCTCGATGATCCGCTCGGCCTCCACCCTTTGAGAGTCGATCTGGGCCTGAGCCTCACCCCTCACCTCCTCCTTTACGGCTTGGCCGAGGGTCCGGGCCATGGCAGCGGGGTCCGCTTGAATCGTGGGGTCGAGCAGGGAGCCTCCGATATGAAGGACCGCCTCCACAACCTCGGGGCGCTGGGCCACGTTGGCTGCGATCTGGCCGGCGATCCCCAGCCTCTCCAGGGCGGCGGTGTTCAGTCGGTCCGTGGGGAAATCGAAGACCGACCGGAGATCCAGCGCCCCGTCGAGTCCCACGGTGCCCCCAACGGTGGGATCCCCGGGCGCGCCCTGAATCGTCGCCTCGTCCAGGCGCACCCGGCCGTTCTCGAGGACGAACGAGGCGCCCCAATCCCGAATCGTGGGCTCCCGCAACGCGTCGACGCCCAGGAAGTCCGCCAGGCGTTGGGTAAGAGGTACCGTCGCCAGACCCCCACCCAGGAGGGTGAAGCTTCCCGACCCCACCAGCGCCGGACGGTCGGGGAGGAGGACCCCGTCCAGCGTTCCCACGAGGTCCAGCTGCAGGTTGAGACGACCTTTCACGAAGCGCCCCAGGGGCGTGGTCTCGGAGAGGAACGCGGGTGCGCTGAGGTCACTAACCTGCAGGCTGAAGGAGAAGGGCGCCGCGGGATCGTTCTCTAGAGAGAGGTTCCCCGAGCTGCGGATCGTTCCTCCGTACCGCTGGAAGGAGGCTTCCTGGACCCGAAGGAAGTCGGGGCCGAAGTCCAGCACAGCCCGTACGTCGGTCATCCGTCCCTGCCGATCGACGACCGTGTCCAGGGCCACCTCCATCCTTCCGGCGAAGGGGAGGGAATCGGGCCGGAACAGACCCATCTCCTGGGCTGCTGCTTCCGGACTTTGGCCGTCCACCCTTCGCCCCCCGACCTTGGCGAAGGCGACCTTCCCGTAGGTCAGCGTCGTGTCGGCAAGGGGCCTGGAACTCAGCCTCGTCAGGTCCAGGCGCGCTCCCCGCACCGATCCCCGGAGCTCGGGGGTGACGTCCGAGGCCACGAACGCGAGGAGGTCGGGAATCTCCGCGGAAACGGAGAGGAGATCCGTACCCACGGACACTGGAAGGTCCTCGAATGTGGCGCCGGTTCCAGCGAGGCGAATCCGGCCCTCCCCCACCTCCACCGGCAGGCCCAGGGAAGGGGAGGTCAGTTTCAGCCCGCTGGGCCGGATTTCCCCATCGAAGCGGAGCCCTGCGAGGTCGCCCACAGGCCCCGCAATCCTGACCTCCATGTCGAGGCGACCCACAGTCGTCGTCCCTTCCGGAAGCTCCACCACCGAGCCGATTCGGGAGAGGTCGGGGTCGGCGGTGAGGGTGAGGTCCATCCGGCGGCTATCGGCGAGAGAGACGTCACCATCCAGCGAAAAGGTCCCCCCGAGCACAGTGGCCTGGGCCCGGGTCTGGACCGTCTGCTCCGGATTCAGGGTGAGATCGGCCGTAAGAGCGTCGGCCAGCGCCTTTCCGTTCCACGTCAGGCGGCCTCGGGCGAGCCTGAGCTGTCCCAGAACCTCCGGAAGGGTCCCGGGGCCGAGCCGACCCGCGACTCTGAGGTCCGCGGCCAAATCGCCCTCCCCTTCGACGGGAAAGCGCTCCCGCACCGTGTCGGGAAGAGCCGCGAACAAGGACGCGAGGGAAAGTCCGTCTCCCTTGAGCTCCAGGGCCACCGTCCTCACCGGATCCTTGAGGTTCTCCAGGGTCCCTGTCACCGTCAGGGCGAGTCGGTCCAGACTGGCCTCCCCGGTTCGAATCCGCAGGGACTCGAATTGTGGCCCGGCGCCCATGTCGAAGGTCAGACCCACCGGAATATCGTCCAGGAGGGTCGCCGCGCTCCCCTTGGCGGCCGTGAGCCTCCCGTCCGATCCTCCGATGAAGAGCCAGCTTCCCGCTGTGTCTCGCTGGACGGTCGCCCGGAGTCTCAGGCTCTCCAGGTCGGAGGTCAGGGAGTTCCGGTCATCGGTGTACCGAACTCGGCTGTCGGACAGGCGAACGCTTCGGAGGTTCAGCGAGAAGGGCCGTTGGCCGGGCTCCGATTCCGGTTCTGCACCTTCGGCTGTTCCCGGATGGTCAGTGGAGAGGTCTCCGAAGTTGGATGTGCCCTCATCATTGATCCGAAGGTCGGCGGCCAGGCCCTCCATGACCAGCCTGCTCACCCGGACCTCTCGGTGAAGCAGGGGGAGGAGGTCGATCCTCAGCTCCAGGGACTGGAGTCGGGCCAGCTCCGGCGCGAGCCCGGTGGGGTCCGACACCACCATGTCCAGCATCCTTACCCCGAGAGGGAGGAACCGTACCTCGACCCGTGCCACCTGGACATCCCGGTTCACCATCTTCTCCAGACGGGGCTCCAGCCAGGTTGCGAGCGCTTCTGGATCCAGGAACCGGGAGAGGATGAAGGCGCCACCCAGGTAGAGAAGGACAAGCGCGGCCACGGTCAATCCAAGCGCTCGGATCCAGCGCGGAAGACCGGCTCGGCGGGGGGATGGCTCGGGCATGGAGGCATTCTCCTCGTGGATCGGTACGCTGCTCACCCCCTCCATACCCACGAGTGGAGAGAGATTGCCCCCTTGAGCGATTGGGGACGGGGGTGGAGAGGGCTGCCAGAAGGAACGCCGCCGTCAGAAGGAGACGTTGCCGGGGGCGTGCACGACCACCCGCGTGCCTTGGCCCGGCTCCGAGCGGACTTCGAGGTCCCCACCTTGCAGGCGCAGGCGCTCCCGGGCGCTGAAGATGCCGAATCCGCTTGCGACGTTGTCCTTCGGGCGGTGAAGGGTGCGGGGATCGAAGCCCTGGCCCTCGTCCGTGACTGTGATGGCGGCTCCGTCCCCGTCCCGCCTCAGTTCGATCGAGGCGTTCGAGGTGTTGGCATGCTTGGTGATGTTGAAGAGAAGCTCCCGGACGACCTGGAACACGAGCACGCGCATCTGAGGAGATACCACGTCGGCCTCCTCCTCCGCGACGAGATCGACCCTCAGTCCGTGCAGATCGCCCATCTCCACCTTCAACCACTCGAAGGCCGGCACGAGGCCTTCTTCCTCGAGGAGTGGCGGCCGGAGCTCCACGGAGAGGTGCCGGGTCCGGGTCAGCGCCTGGTCCAGGAGGTCCAGACCTCGTTCGATCTGGCCCAACGAGCCTTCGCGGTCCTCCTGCTCGGCCTTCCTCCGGGCGAGGGCCAGCCTGACCTGAATACTGACGAGCAGCTGCTGAAGATCGTCGTGCAGTAGCCGGGCGAGTCGCCGCCGCTCCTGCTGCTCCGCCACGGTGAGCATCGAGGCGAGCTCTCGCACCTCCCGCGTTCGCTCCTCCACGCGTCCCTCCAGCATCTCGAGAGCGGTGCGCTGCTCGTGGACATCGGTTGCGCTGCCGAACCAAACCTGGGTCGTCCCGTCCTCACCGCGCAGAGGGTGGGCCCGGGCGAGGAACCACCGGTAGACGCCGTCCCGCCGCCGGATGCGGTTCTCGCGCTGAAAGGGCTGCCCGGTGCGAACCGCCTCCTTGTATGTGCCGAGCGACGGTTCACGGTCCTCCGGGTGGATCACCTCCACCCAGCCCCACCCTCTCGCTTCCGCCGGGCTCTGCCCCGTGTACTCCATCCAGCGCCGGTTGTACCAGGTCGTGTAGCCGGTGGCGTCGCTTTGCCAGAGAAGATCGGGAACCAGGTCGGCCAGGGTGCGGAACCGCTCCTCGCTATCCCGCAGGGCTCTCTCGCCCGCCTTTCGGTGGGTGATGTCCCGGGCCATTCCCGTCCAGGAGAGAGGCGTCCCGTCCCGGTCTCGCCGCACCACGAAGTGGTCCTCGACCCACCGATACCGCCCGTCGTCTCCGCGGAATCGGTACTCCATGCTGGCTTCCCCAACAGGAGCACTTGAGCCGAGGGTTGCAGTAATGGCGTCACGATCGTCCGGGTGGACGCGCTCGAAGAGGGATTCCATTGGGAGTTCGGCCAGATGCCGAGCCTCGATGCCCAGGACGCCCGCGGCGGAAGGGCTCACGTAATCGTAGTAGCCCGTCAGGAGGTTCCGGCGATAGGCCACGTCCCGGGAGCTGGCCAGCACGGAGCGCAGCCTGCTCTCCTCCTCCAGGAGCTCCTGCTCCGCACCCTCTCGGGCAGTCATATCCCGAACGGCTAGCTGCGTTGCGGGGCGGCCTCGCCAGGAGCCGGACGAAAGGGCGATCTCCACGTCCGCGACTGATCCGTCGAGGCGTCTCCACTGACACTGGAGGGTGGAGCCCGGCGCTGTTCCTTCGAGAAGCGCGCGCACCTGGGCCCGCAGGGCTTGATGATCCTCGGGGTCAATGAGGCGGAAGAGAGAACGGCCGAGGAGCGGCTCTACACCCTCGCCCCCCGAGAGCTTCACCGCTGCGGGGTTCACGTACACGATGCGGTCCTGAAGACAGACAAGGATGGCGTCGGGAGTCTGCTCCACGAGAGCTCTGTAGTCCGCTGCGCCGAGCTCCGTCTCCGGCTCCAGGGGATTTGGAGCCGTGTAATCGGATTCGCTGATCATGATCCTCTCCGCAGGGCCCTTGAGCGAGGACACCTCGAAGCGCGGGGCAGGCTCTTCGCCCGCCCCCGAGGCGACAAGTCCGTTAGCGAGCAAGGACAGAGCGAATGTAGGGCTCCGGTATCCTCCCCCGCCACAATCATCGTCTCCTTCATATTGCCTCCCCAGGTCCCGCGCCGCACTATGCCAGCATCGGTTCGGCGCGGGGGCTCGCCAATCCCCTTCTCGAGTGCCGGAGTCAGCCCGAAGAGGCCCTTCCCGAGTCAGCGAACGGTACTCAATTCATCCAGTGGGAGAGATCGATGACCAGCGATGTCCGTCCGCGTATCCCTGCCGTCCCTGGTGCGGCTTTCGCCCCTCCTTTCCGGGGCGTCTTCCTTCTCGGTTTGCTGCTCGGTCTTCTTCCTTCGATGGTGGCAGCCCAGATCCCGGCGGATCGAGCTCTCGTCCCGGCGTCCATACGAGATCCGATCCTGATGGAGTACTCGGGGGAGATGGCCCAGGCCCACGTGCAGACCCTCGCACTGAATCGAGAGCGGGCGCTGGACGAGTACACGGGGACCTTCATGGAGACCCGGTACATGCAGGAGATGGCCACTCGGTATGGCCTCTCGGACGTGCGGGTGGATTACTTCCCCGGTGGCGAGTCATGGGTTCCGGAGATCGGGGACCTCTGGATGGTGGAGCCGGTGCGGAAGCGGATCGCCAGCCTCACGATGGTGCCGGCGGCACTGGCCTCCGGGAGCGCCAGCGCCGAAGTGGAAGCGGAGCTGGTGTACGTCGGCGCCGGCCGCCCGGAGGACTACGATGGCAAGGACCTGGCGGGCAAGATCGCTCTCGGTAACACGTCGGTGGGCTCGGTGTTCTCGGAGGCCGTGGGCCGCCGCGGAGCGGTGGGTGCCCTGGGAAGCGGGAGCTCGGGCGTGAACGGGGATCGGGCGGGCTATTCCCTCGACCAGATCGGGTGGGCCTCGGTTCGTCCGGCGGAAGGTACGTCGGGGTTTGGATTCAACCTCTCCCTCAGACAGCTCACCGAGCTGAGGGACCTGCTGGAGTCCGGTGAGCGGGTCGTTCTTGGCGCCCGGGTGCGGACCCGCACCGTGCCCGGGAGAATGAACGTCATCTCCGCCGCCATCCCCGGCACGGATCCGGCGGCGGGCGAGCTGGCGATCGTTGCCCACCTCTTCGAGCGTCCGCCGACTCCCGGTGCCGCCGACAACTCGTCGGGGGTGGCCGTGACCCTGGAGATCGCCCGCACCCTGGCGGAGTTGATTCGGCGTGGGGAGTTGGCCCAGCCGCTCCGAACGATCCGGTTCCTCTGGGTGCCCGAGATTTCCGGATCCCGGGCGTTCATGTACGCCAACCCGGGACTGGAAGACCGCCTGATCGTGGCCATGAACTACGACATGCCCGGGGAGGATCTCGAGGAGACGGACAGCTACCTCCGGGTCAAGATGACGCCCGACTCCAGGCCGAGCTACCTGAACGACCTCGTGGCGAACCTGCTACGGTTCACCGACCAGACGGAGATTCGGACCCAGACGGGCAACAACGCACCGTTCAACTACCGGCTGGTGCCGTTCATCGCGGCCAGCGACCACGTGGTCTTCATGGATGCGGGAATTCCGGCGATGCAGTTCAACCACTGGCCGGATAACTTCTACCACTCCAGCGGGGACGTGGCGGAGCGCACCGATCCAACGGAGATGAAGCGAACCGGCTTCATGGGAGCGGCTTCCTTCTATTACCTGGCCACCGCCGGGGCCGAGGAGGCCATGGACCTCGCCTGGGAGGCGGCAGCGAATGGAGAGAAGTGGATTGCCGAGGCCACCCGCCAGAGCGTTCGCCTCATGGACGTCGGGGCAGGGGAGCTGCAGGAGGGGTACGAGGCGGCCCGAAACAAGGTGTACGGCGCCTTCCGCCGAAGCCAAGGTGAGGTGGCCTCGGTAACCGACCTGTCCTCCGCTCCGGAGGTGACGGGCCTGGTGGCGCCCCTGGTGAGCAATCTCGAGGTCGCCCGTGACCTTGGATACTCCAACCTGGAGACCGTGTTTCGCGCCAGGGCGCGGGAGCTCGGGGTGGACCCCCGATCGCCGACTCCGAGCCAGGAGGAGCGGCAATACGACCGGATGATTCCACGGAGGGTGGCCAGCTTCTACTCGGAGGCATACCGGGAGGCCTCCGGTCGCCTGGGACAGTTCCTTCCATCGGGCCGCCGTCTCCCCGGGCTCGCCTCCACCGAGATTCCCTGGTTTGTGGATGGCGAGAGGAGTGTCGCCGAGGTCTGGCGCCTGGTCCGGGCGGAGTACGGGCACGTCACCACCTCCTCCGATCCGTGGAAGTTCGCCTACGTGGTCACTCCGGGCACGCCGGACGTGGCCCTGTCCGATGTGGTGGAATACCTCAGGGCCATGGAACAGGCAGGAATGGTAGAGATTGTTACACGGTAGCGGGCCGCGGGTGTAAAGAGTCTTGATGTAGATTCTCCGCAACGACCGGCCCGCCGTTTCATCGCCAGAGGCGGCGGGAGGACCCTTTGTCCACAAAAGACCGGGATTTCCCGGGTGGGATCCGCCGAGCCGCCCTCAGCGCGAAGATCGGGGCTCGGGGAGGGCCCGAAATGGCCCGGTTCTTGCCAAAAAACAGATGAATTCTTGCTTTTCCTGGACGCAAATCCCAGGGTAGGTAAGGGTGGCTTAACAAATCGAGATCTCGTTTCGACCTCAGGGAGGATCGAATGGGCGGAGCCCGGATGTTTGAACCTGGTCGTCTCGCGGGACGGCTGTGGAGGTTTTCGCTTCTCGCGGGGGCCCTCGCCATCCATGGGTGCGGAGGCGACACTCTGTACGATACGGTGGCGCCGGAGTTCGAGCCGCCGGAAGTCCTCATCGTGTCACCGACGACTGGGGCCCAGGTTCAAGCAGGCCAGCGCGTGCCCATCCGGGTCCTCGCCACCGACGCCGAGGGCGTTTCCAGCGTCACGCTCCGGGTTACCGGTGTGGTCCAGAAGACCATCTTCCTCCAGTTCGCGCCGGCCCGGACCTCTGTCCAGGCCGACACGGCCATCGTCGTGCCGGCGGGGGCCTCGGGGGACATCCAGATTTCCGCCACCGGGGTGAACACCCGGGGGGTGGAGGGCCAAGCGGCTGGAGTGAGTCTTTCGGTGAGCAACGTGGATGCCCTCGCGCCATGGGTGAGCCTGGAGGTCCAGGCGGCGCCCCGCATGGAGCTGACGGACGAGATCCGGGTCACGGTCCGAGCCTTCGACAACCCGGGTGGGTCCGGGGTCGTCCGCACAGCCCTCACCGCGATCGTGAGCAACACCGCCCGCACCGATACCCTGGTGCTTACCCCCTTCGAGAACTTCCCCAGCCCGAATCCGGACACGGCGGTGAGCGAGTACTCCTTCGTGCCCCCGTTCGTGGATCCCATGGAGCTTCCGGACACCCTTCACATCGTCTTTTTTGGCCTGGCCTACGATGACGAGGGGAACTGCGGCGGAGCGGTGAGCCAGGGGTTCACGAACCAGGTGGCCTGCGACACCGTCGCCGTGGCCGGCGGGTCGTACGTGGTCGCCAACGCCGTGACCCAGGCCAAGGAGATCATCGCGGTTTCCGGGCGAACCTCTTTGACCCCGGGGGGCGGGATTATCGCCGACATTCTGGTGGACACCCTTCGCTCCCGGGTCTACGCGTCGAACCTCTCCCGGAACCGGATCCAGATGCTGAATGCGGCGTCCGGGACGTGGGGGTCCGAGGTGTGGGTCGGCGCGGAGCCGTGGGGGCTGGCCCTCAATGCGGACGGGGACAGCCTCTCCGTGGCGAACTCGGGGGGGACCAGCATCTCCTTTGTCTCGCTGGTGGGGACTCCGGCCGAGGATCGGGACCGACTATTCGTGACGCAGAACAACGCACTGTGGGAGGTGAGCGTCGACAACGGAAAGCTGGTGGCATCGTTCTACGATTTCAGTGACCGGCCCCAATTCGTTGCCCAGGACGCTGCCGGGCGCCTCCTCTACTCCACCCGGCCCACCACGGCTGCGGGGACGGGAACGGTTCGTGTGGCATGGCAGGAACCGGGGTGGGAGAGTCCAGAGAACCGCATCCTGGTGTTCGCGGAGGACCTGAGCACAAGTGACAACACGACGGCCATCGTCCACGTGGACAGTGTCTACTCTGCCGTGGACGGCAGCTGTGTCCAGATCTGGGATCACAAACCCGGCTTCCCGGGCACGGTGGTCACCAGCGGGTGTCGCCCCCTGGAGGATGCCCTGGATTCCATGGACGTGCACGTTGCGGCGGGGAACTCGGACATCTTCTACGTGATGGGAGCCACCTGGTCCATCGAGCGGCTGGCCATGCGCGACACGACCTTCGTCACCGCGTCCCGGGACCGGGAGTGGGTGGCCTTCGGCGAGGGTGGAACCGGCTCCGAACCCGGACGCATCACTCTGTGGAACGCCAGCGCGGCTGACATCCACAGCCGCCTCCTGGTCACGGACCTGGTCAGCAACGCCTCGGAGACGGTCACCGGGCTGGACCTGAACAAGGACGGGTCCCTCGGTGCGGCGAGTGGCGCCCAGGCCTCCTATTACTGGTCCACGGATCTGAGACTCCAGGGCTCGGTGACCAAGACCGTTCCCGGGGGGGCCGGAGCCGTGCTCCACCCGAACCACCCGACGTTCGTCCCCGGCATGGCCTCCTCCGCCCGGACTCTCAGCTTTGTGGCCCAGGCCGACTACACGGTGCGTATCCTGGACACCGTCCACTTTACGGAGAGGGGACAGATCCACATCCGGGACAACATCGTGGGGCCCCTCAAGGCCGGTCCGCCCCTGGCCAGCGACAATGGTGGCGCAGGCGGAAACTGTGTGGGGGGCGACTGTGTGGTCGTGAAGCTCTACGGCGTCACCGACGGCGGTGGTGTGGTCGTCGTCGACGTCCGGAGTCGGGATATCGCGAGCCTCCAGTAGACGTGTCCAATTCTACGAGCTGAGAATCAGGGGATCGACATGAGACGAATGCTCCTATCGACACTGGGCCTGGTGGGTATCCTCGCTGCCATGGTGTCGCCGGGGATGGCTCAGGACTACCGGTCTTCCGTCGGGTGGAACGCCGGCGTGATGCTCACCACCAGTCTCAACAATGGAGCGGACGGCGGAACCGACGTGGTGGATCTGAAGCCCGACCTGACCTGGTCGCTGGGAGGCCATTACGACAAGTGGTTCGGGGGCGGGCAGGTGGGAGGAAGGGTCTCGGTTGGGGTCGCCCGCAATGTGCTCCAGTGGACCCAGGGGGACCGGAGCGTCTACAGCTACCGCGGTGACGCCAGCCTCATGCTTCGCCCCACCAGTCCGGATCCATCGCGGACCACCATCCCATTCCTTTCCCTGGGGGCCGGGGTCATGCGGTGGCGCCTCGGGGACGGCCCGGTGACGAGCTTCAGCGCGGCGGGTGCGAAATACTCCGGGGACGAGAGGTTTCAATTGGCGGCCTCAGGGGGGTTGGGCATCGACTTCGTCACGCCGTGGCAGTGGGGAGAGGGTCCGCTGATCGTGCGTCTCGAGGGTCGGGACTACGTCCAGTTCTCGTCGCCCTTCAAGCCCGTGGACCCCGAGGCGTCTGACTTCGGCATCATCCACAACGTCTTTATCAGCCTCGGCTTCCACACGGGCGTCGGTCACCTCGGCGGCGGCATGTGAGGTCCGGGCCCCCCGGGGTGGGAACCCCCGGGGGGCCCGCAGGTACTCCTGCCTATCGATTGCCGATATTCCTGACAGCACGGATGGTGGCGCGATGCGAAGACCTGCGGTAGTGGCCTTGCTCGCCGGGGTGCTGGGATCTGTCGTGCCGGGGGCCGCTTGGGCCCAGGACACGCTCTCCTTTCTGGCCGTGGGGGACCTGGCGCCGGACATCCAGGTCACAGGCGCGACCCGTTACGGCATCCTGGCGGACCCCGTTCACCTGAGCGACTTCAAGGGGGAGACGGTGGTCCTGGCGTTCTTCTTCAGGGCCCGCTCGCCTGGCTGAACGGTCCAAATGCAAACGTACCGTGACCAGTACGCGAGTTTGTTCAAGGATGGAAGGGGAGTCGTGCTCCTGGCCATCTCGGATGATGAGCCCGACGTCCTGGCCTCCTGGGCCAAGGACGCGGATTTCCAGTGGCTCTTCGGAAGCGACCCCAGTGGGGCCGCCTACGCGGCCTTCGGGGGGAATCCCAGGGACAACGGCCAGGTGACGAGCCGGGCGGTGTTCGTGGTTGACCCGGAAGGGAAGATTGCGGAAGTGTTTCCCCGCTTCAACCAGGTGGATCCAGCCGCCTACGAGGCGCTTGAGGCTGCGGTCGCCAGAGTGACCCCGGCCCCGGAGAGTGGGGAGGACGGAGGGCTCCGACCGAAGCCCTGAGGCCACTTCCGGATTTCCGGATCAGCGCCTCCACTTCCCCCGTCAGGTCCTGGTGGGGTCCGACTCCGGCATAGACCACCCTCCCGGCGGCGTCGAGCATGACAACGATTGAGGTGGTCGTGGCGTTGTACGCCCTCACCGCCGCCCCCTTCCCGTCCCAGAGGAAGGGGTATCCGGGATCGTGGCCTTCCAGGTAACGTTCCACGCGGCGGGGGGTCTGGCCCACCGCTACCGCCACCGCCACGATGTTGATGCTGTCTCCCCACCGAGTCTGGATTCCGTCCAGCTGGGGCTGGAGCGCGGCGCAGTTCTCGCACCAGGAAGCCCAGAACTCGATGAGCGCCGGCTTCCCTGGCGCTGCATAGTCCAGGAGCTGAACAGGGTTGCCGCTCAGATCTTCCAGGTCCGCCTGGGGGGCCGGAGTTCCCAAGGGTAGAGCCACGTCCTGGGCCCCGCCCGGCGACGCCGGAAGCACCAGGCTCGCCACGGCGGCGAGGGTGAAACCCCATGCGAGGAGCGCCCATGGCCGGCCGGACCCTAGAGGAGCGCGCGAGAGGCACCTGGGCCGAGCCCGGGAGGCCATGGACCGAGAAGTCGGAAACGTCTTCACAAGTTGTATCCAGCCTTGATGAAGTAGTACTCCGCCATGACGATCATGAGGAGTCCCGCCGCCCTCTTGGTCCAGACCATCCACCTCCCCGACCGCGGCAGAGCGACCAGTGTCCCGGAAAAGAGCCCCACCACCACCAGGAGGGCCGTCATCCCCAACGAGAACGCGAAGAGGTAGATGAAGCCCATGAAACCCGCCTGGGTGGCAGCCACCCAGGTCAGGATTGCGGCGAACGCCGGAGCCCCGCACGGAGCGGCCACGATGCCCGAGGTGGCCCCCAGGAGGAAGACCGCGCCGTAGGACCCCCCTCCCCGACTTCCGGCCCAGCTCACGAGGCGGCGGGGCACCGGGATCGGAAAGGCGTCCAACATGAATAACGCGAAGAGGAGGAGGAGGTTCCCGACGGCGAGGAGGGCCCACGGGCTTGCACTCACCGTTCCGAAAAGGGTGCCGGTGAGCCCGGCCAGGAGCCCCAGGAAAGCGTAGAGGACGGCCAGGCCCAGGACATACGTCAGGGTAAGACCGACGGTTCGCCTCCGGGACTGATCTTTCCTGGCGGTTCCCGAGATCACCGAAGCCGTGATGGGGATCATGGGATAGATGCACGGCGTCAGGCTGGTCAGGACACCGGCGCCGAAAAGCACCGCAACCGCGAGCAGGGGGTTCCCCGAGAGGGTGTCCGCCAGCCCGGAGCCGGGGCCGGCCTGGAGGGCGGGCGACGTCAGCATGGCTTCCAATGAAACCCTGGGAGGCCTCCGGGGGTCCGTCGCCTTTCGCCCGGGTAACAAATGTGTAATTTCCCCCCGACCACGGGGCCCTGGGCCGGAGGGGAGGGAGCGTCTGGACACGAAAGCTCGAACCAAGGGGGAGACGGCCGGGGGGGCGTGGCTGAGCGCCGCCCTCCGCGTCGCGTACTTCCTTCTTCTCCTCTACCTCTTCTTCCTCAGCATAGAACTCATGAGCTCGGCCTTCAAGATGGCCGGCCGTGGGTTCGCGGAGCACCTGATCGAGATGGTCTCCGATCCCGTGGCGGGCCTCCTCCTGGGGTTCGTGGCGACGGGGATCATTCAGAGCTCGTCCACCACCACGACCATCGTCGTCGGGCTCGTGGCCTCCGGCGCCCTTTCCATTGAGCTGGCGGTCCCCGTCATCATGGGGGCCAATATCGGCACGACGACCACCAACACCCTCGTGTCCATGGGGCACGTGACTCGTCCCGCAGAGTTCCAGAGGGCCTTCGCCGCCTCCACCGTCCACGATTTCTTCAATGTCCTTTCCGCCGCGACGATTCTTCCTCTCGAAATCTTGTTCCATCCCGTCCAGCGCGTTGCGGTCTTCCTGCAGGCTCTCTTCCAGGACGTAGGGGGCATGAGTGTGGCGAGTCCCCTGAAGACGCTCCTGAGACCGGTCTCAGACCTGGTCACGGGGGCGGTGCCGCACACCGTGCCTCTGGTGATCCTGGCCCTGGCGGGGCTCTTCTTCGCCCTCCATCAGATGATCAGGGTCATGCGGGGAGCGGTGCTGCTGCGCTTGGAGAGTCTCTTCGATCGGGTCCTCTTTCGCAACGATGCCGCGAGCTTCAGTCTGGGGATGGTGGCTACGGCATCCGTTCAGAGCAGTTCCGCGACGACCTCATTGATCGTTCCCCTGGCGGGCACCGGAGTGTTGACCCTCCGGCAGATCTACCCATACACCCTGGGTGCCAACGTGGGGACGACGATTACGGCGATCCTCGCGTCGCTCTCCACAGGGAGCCCGGCCGCGGTCACGGTCGCCCTGGCGCACCTCACGTTCAATCTCATGGGGATCTCGATCTTCTACCCTCTCTCGGTGATTCCCATCTCCCTGGCCACGAAGGCGGGCAAGCTCGCCGCCCGTTCCAGGAAGAGCGCCATCCTGGTGATCGCCCTCTACATCTCCTTGATCTTTCTGCCCCTTCTCTATGTCTTTCTGTCCTAGGAACCCCCGGAGGCCGAGATAGCCATGTGGAAAGAACTCCTCTCCGTATTCAAAGGCGGCGGCCTTTGCCAGGAGGCCTTCGACGAAGCCATTCTCATGCTCCAGGCCTCCCATGGCATGCACCGGGACTCGGTGGCTGCACTCCACAAGTCCGGGGTCCTGGTGACCGACATCTATGAGCGGGATCGGCAGCTCAACCGCTACGAGCGCAGCGTCCGGCGAAAGATTCTCACCCACCTCTCGGTTTCGCCCAAGCCCGACATCAACATGGGGCTGGTCATCACCGCCATCGTCATCGACATCGAGCGGATCGGGGATTACACCAAGAACATCGTGGAACTGGCCTCCGGCCTGGCCGAGCCCTTCAACGGCGGCGAGCTCGACGACGAGATCATGGAGCTGGAGGGGATCGTGGACCGCCTCTTCACGGACATCGTTCCGGCGTTGAAGGGCCCCAACGAGGGGCTCGCCCGGAAGATCCTGGAGGATCACAAGAAGGTGTCGGCCAGAGTGGAGCGCGGGCTCGAGCTCCTGCGGGGCGACAAGGCCCTGGCGGGGCAATCCGGCAGGGCCGTGACCGCGGCCCTCTACCTGAGGTACCTGAAACGCGTCTCCGCCCACCTCAAGAATGTCGCCACCAGCGTGGTGAATCCCTATTACCGGATCGGGTTCAAGGAGAAGCGGAAGGAAGGCTGGAGCCCCGAGACCCTCGCCCCCGCCGAGGAGACGGAGGTCGAGGGGGGGGACGAGTCCAGGGACTGATCGCTTTCAGCGGGGACGGCGGAAAGGGGACCCGCTCCCGGACCGGATCAATCCGGGGAAGAGGTGGCGGGTGGGTCGTCCGTGTCCTGGCGGTAGCGGGACAGGGCGTCTCCCAGGATCTCCAGCTCCTGGGCAAGCTGGTCTATCGCCTCCGGGGCACCTGCCAGGTCACCCGACTCGCCGATGTGCTGGACCCGGGCAACCGCTTCCCCAGCAGGGTGAGCCGCGAGAAAGAGCACCGTATTGTTCAGTCGGTGGGCGTGAGCGGCGAGCTCCGGAGCGTCGCTCCGGTGGGCCGCGTCCTCTATGGCACTCAGGAGGGGGCCGCTCTCCTGGAAGAAATACTCCACCAGGTCCCGGAGGATCTCCTCGTCCCCGAAACAGATGCTCCGCGCTTCCTCCAGGTCGAAGACCCGCTCCGTGGTGTCGCCCCGGGCGGCGGAAGCTGTGGGGAGGGGGGGCTGGGGCGCGCCCGCCGGCTCTTCGGGGAGCGCACCGTCCACCGGAGTGCTCGGACCGGTGCGGTCCCGACTCGCTCCTCCCATCCGCTCGACGGCCTGGATCAGCTGTCCGCCGTCCACCGGCTTGCTCAGGTAGGCGTCCATCCCCGCGGAGAGGCAGCGCTCGGACTCACCCTTGAAGGCGTGGGCGGTGAGCGCCACGATGGGCAGACCGGCTCTGGCGGGATCGGGGAGGGCCCGGATGGCCTTCGTCGCCTCCAGCCCGTCCATTCTCGGCATCTGCACGTCCATGAGGACGAGGTCGAACTCCTCATTCTTGACCCTCTCCAGGGCCTCCCTGCCATCCACGGCCACCACGACCTGGTGTCCGCGACGGGTGAGGAGGCGATGGACGAACTTCTGGCCTGCCGGTGTATCCTCCGCCACCAGAACCCGGAGGGATGCGCCCGGCTTCCCTATGGGTAGCAGAATACCAGAATCCGCAGGCCCTCGGGCCCTGTCCGTGATTCCCAGGGCACTTGCCATCGCCGCAGCCAGGTTCGAATGCAGTACGGGCTTCTCCAGGCAGACCCCCTTTAGTTCCGAACACCGGTGAGGGTCCCGGAGTCGCTCGCGGGGGGAGACCATCAGGATGACGCCCCCCGCGATGCCGGACTCCGCCTCCACCGAGCGGGCGAGAGCGGCGCCATCGGTCCCCTCGAGGTCCCGCTCTGCAAGCACGAGCCTGAAGGGGTTGCCTTCGATGGCAGCCTGGCGGAGTCTGGCCAGCGCACTCTCCGCGTCGGGGGCGGACTCAGCCCTCATGGACCAGTTGGCGAGCATGTTCTCGAGGGCGCGGCGGCCGGCGGCCGATCCCGCCACCACCAGAATGGACACGTCCCGAAAGGCCTCTGCGTAGAGCGCGTGCCTGTCCGCCTCGGCGGGAGGTAGGGGATGGTCCTTCAGGCGGACCGTGAACCGAAAGGTGGTTCCCCCTCCCGGCTCGCTCTGCACATGGATTTCGCCCCCCATGGCCCTGACCAGACCGGCCGTGATGGCGAGGCCCAACCCGGACCCCCCGTATTCCCGCGCGGCGGAGGAGTCGGCCTGGAGGAATGGCTCGAAGATCCGCTCCCGGTCCTCCTCGGCGATACCGATCCCCGTGTCGGCGACGGAGAACCCGACGACGGTCTCTCCCCCTTCCTCCGACCGGACCTCCTTCCTCACGACTACTTCCCCGGCAGGGGTGAACTTGATGGCGTTGTCCACCAGGTTGAAGAGAATCTGGCGCAAGCGGGAGGGATCACCCATGACATGTCGCGGGGGCTCCGCCGGCCACTCGGAGATCAACTCCAGCCCCTTCTCATAGGCCGTCGGGCCAAGAGTCTTCACCACTTCCTCGACGATCTTCCGCAGAGAAAACGGGGTGGATTCCAGATCCAGGCGGCCAGCCTCGATCCGAGAGACATCCAGGACGTGGTCCAGCAGGCTCAGGAGTGTGGTCCCCGCATCCCTCGCGGTCTCCAGGTAGTCCCGTACGGTGGGGGAGAGCTCTTCCTGAAGGGCCAGGTTGGTCATCCCCAGGATCGCGTTCATGGGGGTGCGAAGGTCGTGGCTGGTGTTGGCCAGGAACCGGCTCTTCGCTTCGCTGGCGGCTTCGGCGGCGACCTTGGCCTGCTCCAGCTCCTCCTGCAGCTGGATTCGCCTCGTCAGGTCGTGGAGGAAGGCGATGACGCAGGGCCGGCCCCTGAACACGATGGGCCTGCCACTCAAATCCATGCGCAGAAGCGTCCCGTCCTTTGTCAGCACCGGGACCGCCTCGATGAGGCGGGGGCCGAACCCGGGCGCCTGCTCGAACGCTTCCAGCATGGCGGGGCGGGTGTCGAGGGGATGAAGATCCACGATCGTCATGGAGAGCAACTCGGCCTCGGCGTACCCCAGTATCCTGGATACAGCCGGGTTGGCTGCGACGAACGTCTTCGTTTCCATGTCCGCGATCAGCATCCCGTCGGAGGTGCTGTCGTAGACGGCCTGCAGCTCGTCCCGGCTCTCCCGGAGCGCTTCCTCGGCGGTCTTGCGTTCGGTAATGTCCGTTGCGATTCCGGCGACCCGGTAGATCCGGCCATGCTCGTCCAGGATCGGCCAGGCCCGGGCTTCGATCCATCGTTGCGTTCCATCCGGCCGGGCGATCCGATACTCCGGGAACACCTCCGACAGGTTCCCCGCGACACGCTCGCTGATGGCGGCCTGTACGACCGGACGATCTTCCTCCACCACCGCCCCCAGCCAGGAGAGAGCCGACTCATAGAGGCTCTGACAGGACCGGCCCCAGACCCCCTCGTAAGCGGGACTGATGTAGAGAACCTTCTCCCAGTCCGGGGTCACGAGGAAGAACACCTCTTCGACGTTCTCGGCGAGCTGGCGGAAGCGCTCCTCGCTCTCGGCAAGAGCCTCCTTGGCGTTCTCGCGGACGGTGACGTCGAAGATCACGCCGTCGATGAACGCCGGTCTGCCGTCCTCCCCCAGGCTGGGGCGGCCTCGCTCCAAGAAGTAACGGAGATCTCCACTCCTGGAACGGATGCGGTAGGTCGTTTCGAAGGCCTCCCCGTCGGCCACAGCACGGCTTACGCTATCCAGAACCCTCTGGCGGTCGCCGTCGACGATGAGGGGGTCGATGGAGCAGATCTCCCCCCGGGTCAAATCCTCCTCATCGTAGCCCGTCATTGTTTCGACGAGGTCGTTGAAGAAATGCATGTGCGGACCGTTCCTCAGGTCCAGGCGATACACGAGGCCCGGCAGGTTCTCCACCAGGGCGCGGTAGTCGCGCTCGCTCTTCTGGAGGCGCTCCGCCGACGCCTTGTCCTCCGTCACGTCACGGTGAAGGCTGACGAACCCGACCAGGTTGCCCTGCGCATCCCGGACGTGTGTGCCTGCCGACTCGGCCAGGAACACGGTCCCGTCCTTGCGGCGGTAGCGGACTTCGTAGGGCTCCGTCGGAGGGGGGGCCTCGGGTCCGTACCGGCGACGTCCCTGGGCCTCGTAGGCGGCCTTCTCGGCGTAGAGGAGCTCCGTGGTCCGACCGAGCACTTCCTCGGGCCGGTACCCGAAGAGCGTGGTGAAGGCCGGGTTGACCATCCGGATGTGCCGCTGGTCGTCGGCGAAGATGACGGCTTCCAGGAAGGCATCGAACATCGCTTGGAACTCTGCCCGGCTCCGGGCCAGCGCCTCGGCGACTCGCCTGGTCTCGCTGATGTCATTGATGACCGCTACCGTGCGCAGGGCGTGGCCGGCGGGGTCCCGCACCAAGGTTCCGGTCACCTCTACCCAGAGGATCTCACCGTCCTTCCGGACGTATCGCTTCTCGTTCGACCAGGTCTCAGCCCGGCCCTCCACCACCTGCCGAACGAGTTCGGCGTCCTCCGCTCGGTCGTCGGGATGGGTGAGGTCGCTGAAGGTCATGGCGAGCAGCTCGTCCGCGCCATATCCCGTGAGGTCGCAGAGCGTGCGATTAACGCGTAAGAATCGTCCCGTGGCGGGATCGACCTGGGCCTGGCCGACACCCGAGAGCTCGAAGATAGCCCGGAATTCCGCCTCCCGGTCCTGAAGGGCGTCCCCGTGGGCCCCCTCGCCCAGGAGGCGATCCCGGGACTCGTACTGGCGCTCCCGGGACCGCAGCGCCACTTGCAGCGCGCTCCCCAGGGTGTGCTCGGAGACCGGCCGCTCCACGAACAGGACGTTGCCCAGGGTCTCCCGAGCCGACAACACCCGGCTCAGCGAGGGGCCAGGTGTCAGAAGGGCAACCACGGGGAGGTCCGACCAGGAGGGCTGTTCGTCCAGCGGCGCCTCAAGGGAGGCCATCCCGCCGGCGGCCATCGCCTGGTCCGTCAGGAGAAGGGCAGCGGCTCCCGCCCTGATCTCCCGCGCCGCTTCCCCGGGCTCCTCGCAGGCGAGCCAGGGCACCCCCAGCTCGTCCAGGACCCGCCGGCAGACGCGAAAGTCCTCGTCGCCCGGTGCCAGCACCAGCACCCGGCGGTCCAGTTCGAGATCCACAGCGGAGCCCGCCAAATTTCCTCCATGCGCCATGCCCAGGCCGTACCGCCGCCGGCGCCTCGACTCGTTGCCCTTCTCCCCGACGACGGGGAGCCCTGACAGCATCGTTCACGAATGGGGTGATTGGCAATCTAAGGAGCGCCGGGAGAAAATGCAGGATGCTCGGACAGCCGAGTCGGCTATGAGCGGGGAGCGGCCTCTTCGAAGGCGTGATCCCGGGCCGATCCTCCCGGAAAGAGGAGCCCGACCCCGACGGCCAGGACCGCCAGCCCCGCCATGACCAGGTAGATGGAGCCCAGTCCTTGGTCCAGGGCCTGGACGAGGGTGCGTAGAGCCTCGGGGTCGACGGTTCTCCGAAGCTCCGGGTTCAGGGCGACGTCGGGGTTCAGCCCGGTACCCACGGCTCCGGGCCAGGTGGGCGTTGAGGATCGCCCCGAGGGCCGCAACGGCGATGGCCCCGCCGATGGTTCGGAAGAACTGCACGGAGCTGGTCCCGACCCCCCGGCGGTGCCACGGAACGGCATTCTGTACGGCCAGGAGGAAGGGGGTGGACACGAAGCCCATCCCCAACCCCAGCGTGAACATGGCGAACATGATGGGTCCCCGGCCGCCCGCAGGATCGGCCGCGGCCAGGAGGAGGCAGCCCGCGGCTCCAAGCACTGCGCCCGCCAGCACGAACGGACGATATCCCCAGCGCACGAGGAGCCAGCCGGCGGCGGTGCTCGCGATGGGCCATCCGATGGACATGGGTGCCAGGGTGATCCCCGCGTCAATGGCCGTTCCTCCCAGAACCCCCTGGGTGTACATGGGCACGAAGGCGGCGGCGCAGAACATCAGAGTGCCCATGAGGAACCCCCCGACGCTGGCCACGGCAATGATCCGGGTCCGGAACAGATCCAGGGGAAGCATGGGTTCGGGAGCCCGGCTCTCCTGCCACACGAACAGACCCAGTCCCGAGGCGGCGAAGGCCATCATGCCCAGCGTTCTGGGATCGCCCCAGCCCCAGAGCTCGGTCCCCTCCAGGAGGGCCAGGAGCAGGACCGCGATGGAGGCCGTCAGGCTCAGCGTTCCCAGGAGGTCAAGGCGGTGTTCGCTTCCCCGGATTTCCTCCCTCAGGAACGTGCGGAGAAGGAATACGGACGCGAGGCCGAAGGGGAGGTTGATGTAGAACACCCACCGCCAGGAGAGGAAATCGGTGATGAGTCCGCCCGCGGCCGGCCCCACGAGGCTGGAGACGGCCCAGACCCCGGAGAACACGCCCTGCATGCGGCCCCGCTCCTCCAGGGAATAGATGTCCCCCACCAGGGTGATGGCCACGGGCATCACGCCTCCCGCCCCCAACCCCTGGATGGCCCGGAAGAGGATGAGTTGGGTGAAGGAGTGGGCCATGCCGCAGAGGGCCGCCCCACCCAGGAAGAGTCCCACAGCCACGGTGAAGATGCGCCGCCGCCCGAAGAGGTCCGCCAGCTTCCCGTACATGGGCACGGTGGTGGTGGACGTCAAGAGGTAGGCGCTGAACACCCAGCTGTAGCGCGATACTCCTCCGAGCTCGGCCACGACGGTGGGCATGGCGGTTCCCACCGCCGTGGCCTCCAGCGCGGCGAGGAACATGGCGAGAACGAGTCCGGCGGTGACGAGTCTTCTGGGGCGTCCCGGGTTCATGGCCCGTTGTGATGTGCATTGGTCGGCATCGGGCCTCGGGGCGACGCTCCCGGACCCGTGGACGGAGGAGAGATCTTGACGGGGTCGGTGGATGGAAGCAAGGAGGAGCCGGGGTGCGCGCCGGGTCCTCCCCCCAGGCGTGCCGGTTGCCCCACGGGGTCTCCATCCTCTATTTGTTGGGCTCTCCGACCATCGGACCGCCATGCGAGTCTCGATGGGCGAACCGCCGATTCGGAAAGCTCCTCGACGCTCTGAAGGCACACGATGCCCCAAACACCGGAGAAGACCGAGAGCAAGGGCGGGGGGGAGGCGGCTGGCTCCGATTGGGACTGCCCCCACTCGTCGGACTGTCTTGCTGGTTCCTCCCCCCTCCCCCCACCGTGGATCCGGCGGGGATCCACCTTCTGGCGATCTTCGTGGCCACGATCGTGGGCATCGTGCTCAAGCCTCTACCCATGGGGGCCGTGGCTCTGGTGGGAATCGCCGCCACGAGCCTCACGGGCACCCTCACCATCACGGAGAGTCTCTCGGGATTCAGCAACCGAACCATCTGGCTCATCGTCCTGGCCTTCTTCATCTCCAGGGGCTTCATCAAGACCGGACTCGGTGCTCGCATCGCCTACCACTTCATGGCCGTCCTGGGCCGACGGAGCCTGGGGCTCGGCTATGGTCTCGTGGCCACGGACCTGGTGCTCGCGCCCGCGATTCCCTCCAACACGGCCCGCGCCGGTGGAGTCGTGTTTCCCATCCTCCGCTCCGTCGCCGAGGCTTACGGAAGCCACCCCCAGGACGGAACGGAGAAGCGGATCGGTGCCTTCCTCACGGTCACCGCTTTCCAGGGCACGGTGATCACCAGCGCCATGTTCCTCACCGCCATGGCGGCCAATCCGCTGGCGGCGGAGCTCGCGGCGGCGGAGGGCATCTCCATCACGTGGCTGGGGTGGGCGGAGGCGGCCTTCATTCCGGGGGTGATCAGCCTGCTGGCAGTCCCTCTGGCCCTCTACCGTCTCTTCCCGCCGTCGATACGCGAGACCCCGGAAGCAGCGGCTCTCGCCCGGGAGCATCTCGAGGAGCTGGGACGCGTGGACCGAGAGGAGTGGATCATGCTGGGTTCCTTCGCCCTTCTCCTCGGGCTATGGATTCTCGCCGAGCCCCTTGGGGTTCACACGACCACCACCGCGCTCCTGGGCCTCGCGGTCCTCTTGGTCACGGGGGTCCTGACCTGGGATGATGTCCTGCGGGAGCGGGGCGCTTGGGACACGTTGGTGTGGTTCTCTGCGCTGGTCATGATGGCTTCCTACCTCACGGAGGTGGGGCTGATCCCCTGGTTCAGCCAGGCCGTGAGCGGTGGTTCGCGGGTCGGGCATGGCTCTGGTCCTTCCTCGCCCTGGGCCTGATCTACTTCTATTCCCACTATCTCTTCGCGTCGAACACGGCGCAGGTGAGCGCCATGTATGCCCCCTTCCTGGGTGTGGCGCTGGCGTTGGGGACTCCCCCCATGCTCGCGGCCCTGGTCCTGGCCTTCTTCAGCAATCTCTTCAGTTCCATGACGCACTACGGCACGGGTCCGGCTCCCGTGCTTTTCGGGTCCGGGTACGTGGAGATTTCAGATTGGTGGCGCCTCGGCCTGGTGGTCAGTGTTCTGAACCTGCTCATATGGCTTCTGGTGGGGAGCATCTGGTGGAGGGTATTGGGCCTCTGGTGATTCCGTCGCTGGATGCCTTCGCGTATTGAGTCGAGACCATCGAGAAAGGTGCGGAAATGGAAGGTGGCCAGGAACAGACGGGACGGGCGGCCCACGAAAGCCCCGATCTGGGCGCCACCCTCGGGCGGTTCTTCGAGGAGATGGAGGAACGCTTCGGGGTCGGGTGCCGGTTCACCATGGATGCCTTGGGTGGATCCTTGAACGAGGCCCAGGAGCGTGGACTCGATCGCCTGATCCGCGAAGGGGTGAGCAACGCCCTGCTCCACTCGGGAGCCTTCCGAATCGAGGTTTCCCTTCGCCTGCTCCAGGGGCAGGTCGTCGCCAGGGTGGAGGACGACGGCCGGGGAATCTCCCAGGAGGAGCTCGACGCTTCGGAAAAGGGCGGACTTCAGGAGATGCGGGAGCTTCTTCATGATCTCGGCGGTGAGCTGGAGATCCGGGGCATCCCGGGTGACGGCACGGCCCTGGTCATGCGCTTCCCTCTCGCCCCGGGCAGGGAACCGGGGAATGGGTGATAAAACTCTCGGGCTCCTTTTCCCGTAGTCTCGAATACGGGGGCTTTCGTTGCCCATCAACCACCCCGGAGCAACGCAGGAGGAGGTTCCATGTACGACGAGTTCGAACGGGCGGTCACGGGAAAGAATCATGAGGGCCTGTCCTTTCTCGGATGGTTGTCGGTGGCCTTGGGGACGCTTTTCGTCCTGGGTGCCGTGGGGGCGGGCTTGACGGCCTATTACGTCCACTCCCGCGTTGCCCACGTGGCGGACCGGATCTCCGGCGAGCTCTCCGGTCCTCTGGCCGAGACCCTTCAAGCCGGTCCCGCCGAGGCCACTGCCGCCATGGTGAGGCGCCTCGAATCCCACGCGCAGCTCCTGGATACCCCGCCGGAGGATGGGGTGGCGCTACTCCAGGATCTGGGATCGGGTCCTCCCTCCGAGGCTTTCATGGACCGGATTCTCGGCGGGTCTCTCGAGTTGCTCTCCGACGGCAAGGCCTTCTCCCTGGACCCACGGGAGGTCGTCGATCGCAAGATCGTGGAGATGAGGTCCCAGGAGGACAACGTCCGTGTCAACGTGGTCAGGAGTGGGAATGGAGGGACCCTGTCCATCGGTTCCGGCGAGGGTCAGGTGCGGTTGGATCTGCAGAAGACCGAGGATGGCGGCTTCCTGGCCATCGACTCCGAGGACGGGCAGGTCCGGTTTGACCTGACGCGTAACGACAAGGGCGGCTCCCTGGTCATTCACTCCGACGACGGCCAGGTTCGCTTCGACGTGGCCCGTGGCGGAGACGGGGGATCCCTCGTGATTCAGGCGGATGGTGAGACCTTCCGGTTCGTGGCAGGATCGGAGGCGGACGCCATGCCGAGCTGGGTCCGTCGCATGGGGAGCACGGAGGGCGAGGCTCGCCCGGTGTACTCCCTCGACTCGCCGGAGGGCTCCCTGGGAGCGGTCGCCTGGCAAGGGGACCAGTCTCCGGAGGAGATCCTGTCCTTCTACAAGGAATGGCTGGAGGGCGAAGGTTTCGAGCTTCGAGCCGAGCACCGCATGCGGGGTGACGGTGAGGATCGGGGCTCCCTTTGGGCCAGAGATGAGGTGTCGGGCCGGATGGTGTTCCTGGTGGCCGAGCAGGATGGAGACATGACGAAGGTCCTTCTTGGATACGGGGAAGGGGGGGAGTAGACCCCACCGCCGCTGTCGGCAGGGTGCCGACGCGTCCCCCGGACCGGCCTCGTCGCCCCCCCCGGAGCGGCGAGGTCGTTTCCTTTCCGTGGCCGGCCGGGACCGGCTCCGCTCTGCCCGGGTACTCGGAGAATGTATCGCCAGCCCCCCAACCCACGGAGCGTCCCCGTGTCCTCGGATAGAGAGAGAAACCCGTCAAAGGCCGAGGGGACCGAGCACCCTCTGGCCATTCCGCACCCACTGGAGAGTTTGCTTCAGTACCAGGAGGGATCGGTCGTGAGTCGCACGCTTCTCAAGAAGGCCACGGGAACCCTGACCCTCTTCGCCTTCGATCGTGGGGAGGAACTGAGCGAGCACTCCACGCCCCACGACGCCGTGGTGGAGGTGCTGGACGGCACGGGGCTGATCACCGTGGGCGGACGGGAGCATCGGGTCGGCGCGGGCGAGGCGCTTCTCCTTCCCGCCCGTGTCCCTCATGCGGTGAAGGCGGGGACGCCCTTCAAGATGCTTCTCGTCATGATCCGGGATCCGGGCTGAGGGGGCCCTGCTTCCGAGGACCGCGACGTCGGACTCCCTCGTTTCGGACTCCCTCGTTTCGGATTCCATGGCGGAGTAGGCGCCCGCGGGTGGCTGGCTACGGTCCGCTATCCCTCAGCGTATGGACGAGGTCCATGACCTCGATTCGGGGCTGGCCGGCGAGCTCCCGATACCTGGGCGCACGTTCTGCATACCGCTTCAGGACCTCGGCGTCGGACAGGGCACTCTTGAACTCTACCAAACGGATGACCATCTGGAGCTCCTCGGTTGGAATGTCTGGGGGGCGCCTCCCCTGGATACCTGCGAACGCCGAAAGAGAGCCCCCTGGAAGTGAGCTGGAGGGCTGCATGCAGGCGAGGCCACCGCCCCAGAGGTGGATTTGACCGGAGCCTCGCGGACGCAGCATTGACGAAGGGCCCCCGAAGGCACATCGTTCCGCTGTAGGGTACGCGCGCCCGGCCAGCAGGGAGTACGTCAAGTTCCGCGACGCCCAGCAGTTCCGCCTCCCGCTCCGCTTCCTTGTCCTCTGTACCTCTGCGCTCGCATGGGCCTGCGGAGACAGCGCGACCGTGACGGAAGTCGTCACGTCACCCAAGCCGGCCTCGATCCTCATCTTTCCGAACAACATCTCTTTCGATGAGCCGGGTCAGTCCACCCAGGCCATTGCGAGGGTGCAGGACCAGAACGGCTTCACCGTCTCCTGGGTCCAGATCTATTGGGAGTCTTCCGATGAGAAGGTCGTGGCGGTGAGTTCCTCCGGCATGGTGACCGCAGTCTCCAGCGGAGAAGCCAGCGTGATCGTCACGGCTCAACACGGGAGCCTCAAGGCGACCGCCTCGGTGGCCGTGAAATAGCGCAAGGTCAGCTCCAGTCCAGGAGCCTTCGCTCTCCCCGGAGAGCCCGAATCGCGGTCACGTCCTGGCTCACCTCCAGGCACCCCAGGTACTCCGCCGCTGCGTTACGGACGGCGAAGTAACGCACGTGGATGAACCTCCCGCCCAGCTCGAGCCAGAACTCCGCAACGTCCCGTTCTCCGGCGGCGAATGCGCGGAGGATCTCCCGGACCATGGGGAGGCTCTTGGGCGGGTGGCAGTTTTCGACGTGGCGCCCGATTGCTCCGGGCGTGCGTGGGAAGAGACGGTCCGGCGTCTCGGAGTAGTACCGGACGAAGCCCTCCGCGTCCACGAAGGAAAGGTCCACGGGGAGATGCCGGAGCATCGTGTCAACCTGCTCCAGGGTGAGCCGGCCGATCCCGAGCTCCAGGTGCGTCTGGGTCGTCGTCGGTCCGGTGGGAGTGCCTGAGATCACCGGCAGGACCAGCGGGGCGCTGGGGTGTGGAGGGAAGGGGGCTGCCGGTCCTCCGAAGGCGTACCCGAGCTCGTCTTCTCCCCTTCGGATCGCTGCCCATTCCTCGTGGCTCAGCGTCTCCAGGGCCATGGGGAGAAGGATCTTGTTTTCCTTGTAGACCATCTCCGCGATCGCTCGGGCGAGCTTCGTGGTCCTCCCGACCAGGGCCGGGAGAGCCCTCTCCAGGAGGAGGGACCGGGCCTCCTCGTCCGGAACCGCCAGGTTGGCGCCCGAGGCGCGAAGAGTATTCAGGGATCCCAGGGTCCCTTTGAGTTGGCGTCGAATGTCGTCGTGCACGCCCCACATCACGCGGGGGGGGCCGGTGATTCCATGTCGCTCCAGGACCGGGAAGAGCTCGTTCTCCTTACGGAGGTAGTGATTGTGCACGGCGGAGAGCTCGTCGAGGGTGTCCTGGAGCGCCTCCAGGAGGGTGCTCTGCGATTCCGGCGTACCCTCCAGGGGCTGGGCGGCCGTGGCCGGAGTACCCGGGCGCCCCTCCGGAGAGCCGCTCTGCCCATGCAGGAGGCGGCCCAGCTCGCCCAGGCGGTCGGCGATTTCCGAGAGGGTGCGATTCTCCTCCAGGTAGGTGTGGACCGGATGTCCCGGGGCGGTGGTGACCGGCCTCTGCCGGTCCAGGGCGTCCCGTGCCACGGACACGTGCAGGTCGCAAAGGTGCTGGATTTCGGACACAGGCGTTCCATCACGGATGAGCTGCTCCTCCACGTCCCCGATCTCACGGGGGGAAACGTCCCTTATGGCCTGGTCGAAACGGGCCTTGGCCACATCCGCCGGAAGCCCCCGGTGGAGGTCCTCGATGATGGATTTGAGCTGGCCGCTGAGGGATGGATCAGCTTTCGGCGAGTCGGGGAGCGGTGGGTTCATGGACGGAATCCTCCTTCGAGTCAGGGTCTTGTCCTGAATCCTACCCCTCCGAAGGGGCTCGGCGCTGTGACGGATGTCACATCCTCCTCCTCTGCCGCGCCGACTTGACGGGCCAGCCCCGATCCTCTTGTGTCCGTGTGGGCTCGTCCGACACCTGGACTCTTCGAGCCCGATGCAAACCAACGGGGTGCTGCGCATGGATCGGGATTCCGAGGGACTTCTGAGGGAGGTGTCCTTCTTTCGGGACCTCTCCGCCGGGGCATTGCGTCTCGTGGGCGAGCGGATGGTCCGGCGTTCGGTTCGAGCCGGCTCCGTTCTGTTCAGGAAGGGTGAGCGTGCACGGGGCGTTTACCTTCTGGTCCGGGGCCGGGTGGAGATCTACCGTTCAACCGCAGACGGCCGGGAGCAGGTCCTGCACGTCGAAACCCCCGTCCAGAGTCTGGCCGAGCTCCCCGTCTTCGACGGGGGCGAGTATCCGGCCTCCGGTAGGGCTTCGGAGGACTCGGTGCTCTATTTCCTCTCCCTCGACGATTTTCAGCGCCTGTACCGGGAACACCCGGAGATCGCCGACGCGGTCATCCGTAGCCTGGGCCGGAGGCTCCGGGCCCTGGTGGGAGTGGTGGAGAAGATCTCCCTCCGCACCGTTCCGGGGCGAGTGGCGTTGACCCTGGTGGAACTCGCGGACCGGTCGGGGGCCCTGAAGGACGGGGGGGTTTTTTCCCTTGACCGGACCCAGGCAGATCTGGCTCACCAGCTCGCGACCAGCAGGGAGAGCGTAGCCCGAGCATTGGGCGAGCTTCGGCGGGACGGCGTCATCGCTCGAGAGGGTCGCCGGATCACGATCCTCTCCGTGGCAGAGCTGGAGAAGGTCGCCGGCTCGTCCTCGAGCCGCTGAGGATCCAGAGGGCCGGCCCGCTCCACTCCATCCGGTGCGACCTGCCGCGACGACTCAACGTCTTCCGCCTTCTGGAGCGGCTCCCCACCCTTCGCCTGGCAGGAGCCGAGAGCGTTCAGAAACAGCAGGATCGCGAAGGAGACGGATCCACCGATCAATGAGATTCTTCGTGTCATGTGCTTCACCTCCCTGCTCAATCCTACGTGTCCCATGATGACGAACGGGTGTCAGGCGGGAATCAGGTGAGGATCAGGCGAACACGGTGGATCAGCGCGCGAACTTTGTTTCAAGCTTGGTGTACTTAGAACATGCTTGAAAGGCATCACTTCATCACAGGAGGCAACCATGAAAGGCAAAGTGAATGCCCTGATCGTGAGTTTGCTGCTCCTGATGGCCCCTACGACGACGGTACTCGCCCAGCAGGCCCCCGATAAGGGAGAAAGCCCGGCGAAGGTCGCAGCTACCACCGTGCAGATCACGAACAACAATTGGTCGAATGTCCACGTCTACCTGGATCGGGACGGATTTCTCATCCCCCTCGGGTACGTCGACAGCTTCAATACACAGACGTTCACCCTTCCGAAGTCCGCGGAAATGGTTGGATCGGATCTGCGGCTTCTGGTCGCGCCCCTTGCGGGCTTCAGTTCCTACGTCTCGCCGCAGCTCCTCTTCGTGCCAGGTGATCAGATTCGGCTGAACGTCGAGGAAGATCTGAATTTGTCCACGTTGACCGTGCTTCCTCGGGGCGCTGATGAACCCGCAAGCCAGCCCGGTGCCACGTCGCAGAGCCACGCCACCGTGCCGCTGCCTGCACCCCAGGTCGCGGCGCTGGACATATGGTTCTGACCCCAGCGGAGACCGGGGTGAGGGCTTTTCGGGTCCTCACCCCGGGCCCCTTTTCGGCCTGAGGACGCGTTCATGAGGTGGCGCAACCTTTGGAGGAACCGAGGGGCGCGGGCAGCTTCCGCCCTCACGCTGCTTCTCGCCGCTTTTGCCTGCCGTCCCATCCTGGCACAGCCCGGGCCTGCCGGAACCAACCCCTTTCCCGATCTTCCCCTCGTGGAGTTCCCGGTGCCCCACGCCTCCCCGGTCATGGCGCTCGTCATGAGCGGAGACGGAAACTGGGCCAGCTTCATCAGGCAGTTCTCCGATACCCTCAACGCCGAGGGGATCCCGGTGGTTGGCCTGGAGTCCAGGGCCTACCTGGCAACGCCCAAGAATCCCGACACCCTGACCAGGGACCTGGAGCCGGTGATTCGCTATTACCTGAAGGCGTGGTCCGCCGAGGGGGTTCTGGTCGTGGGGTACTCCAGAGGAGCGGACTTCGCCCCCTTTCTGGTGAACCGGCTGCCTGCGGATCTCCGGGCGAGGGTCCGGGCAGTGGCCCTCCTGAGCCCCAGCAAGAGCGCAAGCTTCGAGTTCCACTTCATGGATCTCCTGAAGTTCACGCCCCGCCCCACCGATCTCCCCGCAGTTCCCCAGGTGGAAAAGCTCGCGCCGGTGCCGGTGATCTGCATCTTCGGCACCCAGGACAAGGAGTCGCTCTGCCCCCTGCTTCCGCCTGGAATGGCGGAGCTCCTCCCCGTGGATTCCGGACATCGTCTACACGGTCCCGGTCCGCTGGCGCGCGCCGTCCTCTCTGAGGTGGCGGATCGCTTTCCTCTCGCCGGCCGTCGGGACTGGCAGGAGGCCCGAGCGACCCCCTCCCCCGCGGCCCGCACAGGTCGCCACCCAGCCGTAGACCCGGGGGCCCGGCCGTAAAGCGGCGTCCCTTGCGGCCTACACCCTCCTTCCCTCTTTTCTCCTTCGACCGAGGAGCTATTCCACACGCCCTGGGATCGGAGTACCCCGATTCCCGTTCTAAGGAGCAATCGCAATGAGATTCGCGCAGCTTCGCGAGAGAGCCTGGGCGCCGTTGTTCGTCTTCCTGGCTCTCGTCCTGGCCCCGGCCTGGTCCGCGGGCCAGACCCCCGAGGCTTCCCAGTCCCTGCGGCCCATCGAACTCCAGGACATCCTGGCCTGGAAGAGGATCGGTGGAGCCACCCTCTCACCCAACGGCGGCTGGCTCGCCTACCGGCTGAGTCCCACCGAGGGGAATGGCGAGCTGGTGGTGCGAAGCACGGCGGACGACACCGAGCACCGGTTCCCCATCGGAGAGCAGGGTGGAGCCGTCGTCTTCTCGTCCGATTCCCGTTGGGTGGCGTTCACCATCGCCCCAACCGTGGAGGAACGGAAGCGGGGGCAGGAGCAGAGGCGCCCGGCCAGGACCAAGGCGGGACTCCTCGACCTATCGACGGGCGAAATGACCGAATTCGACGACGTGAGCACCTTCGCGTTCGCCGGTGAGCGGGGGGGCTGGATCGCGCTTCGCAAGTTTGCTCCAGCACCGGTCGGCGGAGGTGGGGCTCCTGCAGTCGGTCCCTCGTCGGGGGCCGGCGGAGGTGGAAACGGAGGCGCCCGGGCCCAGGGCAGCGATCTCATCCTCCGTGAGCTCACGACGGGCATGGAGTTGAACATCGGCAATGTCGGGAGAGTTCGCGTTCGACGATTCGGGTCGCTGGCTGGCCTGGGCCGTGGACGCCGAAGGGAAGACAGGGAACGGTGTGCAGTTGCGCGACATGGAGACGGGGGTGATCGGGGTCCTGGAGAACGGCGAGGCGCGGTACAGTGACCTGGGCTGGGCCGATGACCAGCCGGCCCTCGTCGTCCTCAAGAGTGTGGAGGACCGAGGACTACGAGGATCCCCTCTATTCGGTCCTGGGGTGGACCAGGTTCGGAGCGGCGAACGGCCCGACAAAGGTGGCATACGACCCTGGCGCAGACGAGAGCTTCCCCGAAGGAATGACGATCTCACCCAACCGGCCGCCCACGTGGTCCGAGACGCTGGACGCCATCTTCTTCGGCATCCACGCGGTGGAGATGGCCGAGGAGCTCCGACGCGGCGTTGGGGGAGACCGAGGGGGAGGAGGCCGAGACTGGCGAGGAGGACGTGGACGCGGCCCCCCGGGCCGCCAGCGAGGAGATTCCCGAAGACGAGAAGCCCGACCTGGTAATCTGGAACTGGCAGGATCCTCGCCTCCAGGCCATGCAGCAGGTCCAGGCCGGCCGCGACCGTAATTTCAGCTATTTCCTGGCCGTCTACTGGCCGGCCGAAGACCGGTTCGTCCGGCTTGCCGATGACGAGGTGGACACCGTGACCCCGGCCCGGATGGGCCCGTGGGCCATCGGGAGGGACAACTCGAAGTACGAGCTTCAGGGCAACCTGGATGGTCGGCAGTTCTCCGATCTCTATGCCGTCGACATGCGGACGGGGGACCGCAGCAGGATTCTGGAGAAGTCCAGGTGGTCCAACGACATTTCTCCCGACGGCACGCACTTCCTCTACTACCAGGGCGGAGACTACTACACCTACGAGTTCGCCACGGGCGAGAAGCGGAACATCACGGAAGCCGTCCCCACCTCCTTCGTCGACACCGAGGACGATCACAACATCGTGGACCCGCCCATTCGGCCGCAGGGGTGGACCGAGGACGGGAAGAACGTCCTACTCTCGGACAATTGGGACATCTGGCGGGTGGCGGTGGACGGAGATGAAGGGACGAACCTCACCGTGAACGGGATGGCGGACCAGATCCGCTACCAGGGAATGGTCCAGTTCGACCCCGAGGACAAGCCCGGCATCGACCTCTCGGAGCCGGTCTACCTCCGCACCTACGGCGAGTGGACCAAGAAGTCCGGCTACAGCCTCATGACCCGCGGACGACCGGGCCCCGAGGTGCTGGCCTGGGAGGACCGGTCCTACGGCAGCCTCATGAAGGCGGACGAAGCGGACGTGTACCTGGTCTCCTGGTCCACGTTCCAGGACTATCCCAACTACCACGTCACCGACGCCCGCCTCCGGAACCCCCGACAGGTCACCGACGGCTATCCAGAGCAGGCGGAGTTCCTCTGGTCTTCTGGAGCCCGGCTCGTGGATTACACCAGCGACAAGGGAGACCGGCTCCAGGGTGCGCTCTTCCTCCCGGCCAACTATGAGGAGGGGAAGAGCTATCCCACGATCGTCTACATCTACGAGAGGCTTTCACAGGGGTTGAACAGCTACTCCTTCCCCTCGGCCAACGGCTTCAACCAGGCGGTCTACACCAGCAACGGCTACGCCGTGTCTCTTGCCTGACATTACCTACCGGGTCAACGATCCGGGCATGTCGGCGGTGTGGTGCGTGCTCCCGGCCCTCCAGGCCGCAATCGACACCGGGGTGGTGGATCCCGAACACGTAGGGATCCACGGTCACTCTTGGGGTGGCTACCAGAGCGCCTTCCTGGTCACCCAGACCGACGCATTCGCCGCCGTGGCCACCGGCGCGCCCCTCACCAACATGATCTCCATGTACGCATCCATCTACTGGAACTCGGGGAGCTCGGACGGTGCAATCTTCGAGAGCAGCCAGGGGCGGTTCGAAGGAGGCCCGTGGGATTACCTGGATGCCTACGAGCGGAACTCCCCCGTCTACCACGCCGAGAACATTCAGACGCCCATTCTCCTCCTCCACAACGACCAGGACGGAGCGGTGGATTGGAACCAGGGAATCGAGTACTACAACACGATTCGCCGGCTGGGTAAGCCTATCGTCATGCTCCAGTACGTGGGCGAGAACCACGGCCTGGCGAAGCAAGCGAATCGGAAGGACTACACGATTCGCATGAGGGAATTCTTCGACCACTTCCTGAAGGGCGCTCCTGCGCCGGCCTGGTGGACCGAGGGAGTGCCCTACATCGAGATGGAGGATCATATCAAGGAGAGGATCCACCTGGTGGAGCCGGCCGACAAGAAGGCCGCCGGAGGGAACGCTGGAGGCGGTAGGGGCCTCTGACCGAGAAGCCCGTGCCTGCAATGGCCGGAGACGGTGCCATGGCGCTTCCTGCCCGGTAGCCGTGGACTCCCGCGCCGCCGACGCCTCGCCGGGAAGTGAGGGGAGGCCGGCTCCTGAACGGGGAGCCGGCCTCTTCCCGATTCAGGAACCGGAGTCCCTTCCTTGAAGGAGACGCCGCCTTCGCCGGCGGGCTTCTCGAAGGGCGGAGGGGTCCGGCTCTTGCAGTTGATCTTGGAGGGATGGACCCTGCGGGTTCATCCTCTGTGTGCTAGTTTTCACGCTTGGGTGGGGTGGGGTGGAGGCGCCCAATTAACACAACGATCGTCACCAGGGTGATAAAGACATGGCGCGTAGAAACAGGGCCTACAACTCCTTCGAGATGGCTCAAGCGCAATTCGATGGGATCGCCGCTCTCCTGGACCTGGATCCGGGGACTCGAGAGCTGCTTCGTTCTCCCTTGCGGGAGTATTCCTTCGCCATCCCCGTGCGGATGGATGATGGTTCGTCGAGGGTCTTTCGGGGCTTCAGGGTCCAACACAACGATGCTCGTGGGCCGAGCAAGGGTGGGATTCGGTTCCATCCTCTCGAGACCATGGACACGGTCCGGGCCCTGGCCATGTGGATGACCTGGAAGTGCGCGGTCCTGGATCTCCCGCTGGGAGGGGGAAAGGGCGGCGTCGTTTGCGACCCCCACAACCTCAGCGCCCGGGAGCAAGAGCAGATCTGCCGGGGATGGGTGCGCCAGCATCGCCCGGAACGTCGGACCCGTACAGGACGTACCCGCGCCCGATGTGATGACCACTCCTCAGCACATGCTGTGGATGCTGGATGAGTACGAGGCGATTCACGGCTCCAAGGCCCCGGGATTCATCACCGGGAAACCAGTGGGGATGGGCGGGTCCCTCGGACGGAAGGAAGCCACCGGCTACGGCGTTGTCTTCACCATCCGAGAGGCCTTGAAGGAGCTTGGGATCCGTCCCGCGGACACCCGCGCCTCGGTGCAGGGGTTCGGGAACGTGTCCCAATTCGCCATCGAGCTCTATCAGCGCATTGGCGGGACGGTCACCTGCGTGTCGTGCTGGGATCAGCACGATCAAAAGAGCTATGCGTATCGGAAGGCGGACGGCATAGGCCTCGAGGAGCTCCTGGGCTTCACCGACCGGTTCGGGGGTATCGATCGGCGAAGGCCCGGGAAGCGGGCTACGAGGTCCTGTCCGGTGAGAAGTGGATCGAGCAGGAGGTGGATATCCTCATTCCGGCGGCTCTGGAAAACCAGATCAACGCCGAAACGGTGGAGCGGATCTCTCCCCGGGTGAAGATCGTCGCCGAGGGGGCCAACGGTCCCACCTCGCCGGAGGCGGACAAGGTGCTCCACGAGCGGGATGTGTTCGTCATCCCCGATCTCCTGGCCAACGCCGGCGGCGTCACCTGCAGCTATTTCGAGCAGGTGCAGAGCAACTCCAACTACTTCTGGGATCGGGACGAGGTTCTCGGCAAGCTGGACCTGAAGATGACCTCGGCCTTCATCGGCGTGAGCGAGGTTGCGAAGAAGCAGGAGCTCTTCATGCGGGACGCGGCATACCTGATCGCAGTGGACCGGGTGGCTCAGGCCTGCCGGGACAGAGGCTGGGTATAGCCTCGAGCTTGGGGGGACGGGTGAGGCGATCCCGAAGGTTCCGGGGCCTTCGGGGGACCGGGCCTTCTTCGGTCTCAGGCTCGTACCTTCTCTCGAATCGGCGGTGGAAGCACTCGGGGGAAAGACGGAGGGTCTGATCGGGATCGCGGAGGCCCTCCGCGAATTGGCGGGCCAGGGAGCGTTCGAGACGGTGGCCCTGGGCATTCCCAGGGTGACCGTCATGGGTACGGATGTCTTCGACGCGTTCATGGAGCGCAACGGACTCCAGCCCGGAGACCCTCGCCGAGCTATCCCGACGAGCGCTTGCCCACGCATTCCAAAGGGGGATTTCCCGTCAGAGGTCCTCGGGGACCTCCGGGGGCTGGTCGAGGGCGTACAGTCTCCTCTGGCGGTGCGTTCTTCCAGTCTCCTGGAGGACGCACTTCGCCGTCCCTTCGCCGGGGTCTACGAGACCAAGATGATCCCCAACAACCAGCCGGATCCCGGGAGTCGCTTCCAACGGCTGGTGGAGGCCATCAAGCTCGTCTACGCATCCACCTATTTCCGGGGGGCCCGGAGTTACCGGGCTGCCGTAGGGGAGGCGGACGAGAATGAGAAGATGGCGGTCATCATCCAGGAAGTCGTTGGGGAGCGGCACGGCGACCGATTCTATCCCCATCTCTCCGCGTCGCCCGCTCCTACAGCTATTATCCGACGGGCCGAGCCCGTCCCGACAGGGGGTGGTGAGCCTGGCGCTGGGCCTCGGAAAGACGATCGTGGACGGTGGTGTGTGCTGGTCGTACTGCCCCGCCTACCCCAAGGCGCCACCGCCCTTCGCCTCGGCCAAGCAGATTCTCGAGGAGACTCAGACCCGGTTCTGGGCCGTGAACATGGGTCCTCCCCCCGCGTACGACCCCATCGCCGAGACCGAGTACCTGGTAGAGGGCGGCCTGGCGGATGCCGAGTACGACGGAACGCTCGACAAGATGGTCTCCACCTACGACCCAAGCAGGGACCGCCTGGTCCCGGGCCTTGCCGGCAGCGGTCCGAAGGCACTGGACTTCTCCCCCCTCCTCACCCTGGGGATCTTCCCTCTCAACGGCATGATCCAGGAGCTGATGCGGGTTTGCGAGGAGGCTCTCGGAGCCGAGGTGGAGCTGGAGCTGGCCATGCTCCTGCCCGATTCCTGGGATGGCCAGGCACGCCTGGGATTCCTCCAGGTGAGGCCCATGGTGGCCCCGGAAAAGGCCGTGGAGATCTTCGCCGAGGATCTGTCGTCCCCTCGGGCGGTGGTGGCGTCGCTCCGAGCCATGGGGAACGGGCGGGTGGAGGGGATCCGGGACGTCGTGTACACCCGGCCGGAGAGCTTCGACGCCAAGTACACTCGGACCATGGCCCTGGAGATCGAGCGGATCAACCGGACGCTGGCGCGGGAAGAAAGGCCCTACCTCCTGGTTGGCCTGGGACGGTGGGGCAGCTCGGATCCGTGGTTGGGCATCCCGGTGACGTGGAGTCAGGTCAGCGGGGCAAGGGTGATCGTGGAGGCCACCCTCCCCGCCATGAACGTGGAGCCCAGCCAGGGCTCCCACTTCTTTCACAATCTGTCGAGTTTCCAGGTGAGCTACTTCACCGTAGAGCACGGCGCCGAGAGCGCCCGCATCGACTGGGGGTGGTTGGATCGCCAGGACGCCCTGGAGGAGACGGAGCACCTGCGGCACGTCCGATTGGATAGCCCGCTCCGGATCAGGGTGGACGGGAGGACTGGAAGGGGTGTGGTGGAGACGCGGACAGAGGACGAAGGGGGGCACGAGTGACCGAGTCGACCCGGCCCATGGACGACATCATCCGGGGACTCCAGGAGCGGGCGAAGGAGCTTCTTTGCCTGTACAGGGTGGACGAGGTCCTCAGGTCCGAAGAGTCGTCCTGGGAGGTCAAGTTCCAGGAGATTCTCGAAGCCATTCCACCGGGCTTTCAGTACCCCGAGGTCTGTGATGCGCGCATCAGCTTTTCCGGAAGAGATTTCCAGACCTCCAGCTTCCGTGAGAGCCCCTGGGTGCTTCGGGAGGATCTCCGAATCCGTGGAGAAGCGGTGGGAAGCCTGGAGGTGTTCTATACCGAGGAGCGACCCGACCATGACGAGGGGCCTTTCCTGCGCGAAGAGCGAAAGCTCCTGAAGACCCTGGCCGACCAGATCGGGTTTCAGCTTACCCACGAGGAGCTCGCCAACGCCTGGGAGACGTGGGAGAGCGCTCTTAATCTGTTCGACGTCGGGGAGGGGAAGAAGTGGAAAGTCATCATCGAGTTTCTGGACCGGGCCGATCCCCAGCTTCTCCAGCGAGTCAACCGCAGGATGCTCAACCACCTCCGCTGGAAGGGCGTCGAGGGCCTTGACGCGCTCCTCAATGTCACGGACGCCGCCGGCACCGAGCCACGCCTGGAGGACGACAACCGGCCCCTGAATCTGCAGCTTCTCCGGGAGATGCCGATCCCCACGGACCGGGTCTTCCGCATCGCCGCCGAGCACTGTAGCGAGGAAGAGCTTCTCAACTGCGTCCAGACCTGGATCAACCAGGACAAGCTGAGCTTCCTCATCAACACCATGGAGTGGCAGGAGTCGTCCCTGGCCGATATCGCGGAGGCGCTGGAACGGTTCAAGGTCCTCCAGATGGAGGAGGCCAGTCTGCCCCGGTCCGTGCTGAACGTTCTCAGGGCCGCCCTCCTCCGCCGCTTCTTCACCGACCAGATCGAGTACATCAACATTGGCAAGGAGTACGCCAACCTTGAGGACTTTCGCAGGCTTACCCTGCGCCTCATCCACCCACCCAACAGCCACGGGAAGCTGGGTGGCAAGAGCGCGGGGATGTTCCTGGCCTGGAAGATCCTGGAGCGGTCCGCGGGTGAGCTCGAGGAGTTGGAGGACATTCGCGTGCCCCGGACCTGGCACATCGCGTCCGACGCCCTCATCTCCTTCGTCCGGTACAACAACCTGGAGGACGTCTACGACCGGAAGTATCTGGAGATCGACGAAGTACGACGCCAGTACCCCTATGTGATGCAGGTCTTCAAGTCCTCCCCCTTTCCCCCGGAGCTCATGAACGGGCTGGCTGCGGTGCTGGAGGACCTGGGGGACAAGCCCCTCATCGTTCGGAGCTCGAGCCTGCTGGAGGACCGGACGGGCTCCGCTTTCTCGGGTAAGTACAAGAGCCTCTTCCTGGCCAACCAGGGCTCGAAGAGCGAGCGCCTCCAGGCGCTGAGAGACGCCGTGGCGGAGGTGTATGCCTCTGTCTTCGGCCCGGACCCCATCGAGTACCGCGCGGAACGCAACCTCCTGGATGTCCACGAAGAGATGGGGATCATGATTCAGGAAGTGGTGGGGGTGCGCGTGGGGAGATACTACCTGCCCGCCTTCGCCGGAGTCGCCGTCAGCAACAACGAGTTCCGGTGGTCGCCGCGGATCAAGAGAGAAGACGGGCTGGTGCGCCTGGTCCCGGGACTCGGCACCCGGGCCGTGGACCGGCTCGCCGACGACTATCCGGTGCTCCTGGCTCCGGGGCAGCCGGGCCTTCGCGTGAACGCGACCGCCGACGAGATCATCCGATACTCGCCGAAGAACGTGGACCTCATCGACCTGGAAAAGGGGTCGTTCGAGACCGTCCCCCTGGCGGACCTGCTGAAGGAGTGCGGGAACGAGCTCCCGTTGGCGAGGAGGATCCTCTCGCTGGTGGAGCATGACGAGATTCGTCGGCCTGGAGGTCTGCGCATCGATTTCGAGGAACAGGAGGCGGTGGCCACCTTCGAGGGGCTGGCCACCGAAACCCCGTTCGTGCGGCAGATGGCCAGTCTCCTGAAGGTCCTTCGCGAGAAGCTCGGGACTCCGGTGGACGTGGAGTTCGCCTCCGACGGTGAGCATCTCTTCCTGCTCCAGTGTCGTCCCCAGACCGATGCCGAGGGAACCACCCCCGCGCCCATTCCTCGGGACCTTCCGAGAGACAAAGTGCTTTTCTCCGCCCACCGCTTCGTGTCCAACGGCAGGATCCCGGACATCACCCACGTGGTCTACGTGGAGGGGGAAGCGTACGCGAACCTTCCCGAGCTCGGCGACCTCCGGGACGTGGGGAAGGCGGTGGGACGGCTGAACAAGCTCCTCCCCAAGCGGCAGTTCATTCTCATGGGGCCGGGGCGATGGGGAAGCCGGGGGGACATCCGTCTCGGGGTTCGGGTGACCTACTCCGACATCAGCAACACGGCCCTCCTCGTGGAAGTGGCGCGCAAGACCGGCAACTACGTGCCGGACCTTTCCTTCGGCACGCACTTCTTTCAGGATCTGGTGGAGGCGCAGATTCGATACCTTCCCCTCTACCCGGACGAACCCGGCAACCTCTTCAACGAGTCGTTCTTCCGCAGGGGAAGGAACCTGCTGGAGGACCTTCTTCCGGACATGGGTCATCTCTCCGAGACGATCCGGGTCATCGAAGTGCCGAGGGAGACGGATGGCCAGGTACTGCGCGTGCTTCTGAACGCAGACCTGGACGAAGCCGTGGGTGTGCTCATGGATCCGGTCCCCCAGGAAGGGGTCGGGGAGGCGGTCGGACGCTCCCGCAGGCGACGGCAGGTGCAGCCGTCCCAGCAGGACGATTATTGGCAGTGGCGCATGCGCATGGCGGAGCGGATCGCGTCCCTAATGGATCCTGATCGGTTCGGCATCAAGGGAATGTGGGTCTTCGGCAGCACCAAGAACGCCACGGCGGGTCCCGGAAGCGACATCGACCTTCTCGTCCACTTCGACGGTACTCCCGATCAACGGGCCCGGCTGGAGTTCTGGCTCGAGGGGTGGAGCCTCTCCCTGGACGAAGCGAACTACTTGCGGACGGGGTATCGGAGCAAGGGACTTCTGGACGTGCACTTCATCACCGACGCGGACATCGAGGCCCGGACCAGCTACGCTGTGAAGATCCGGGCGGTCACGGATCCGGCCCGGCCCTTGATCCTGGGGACCAGCGCCCCCTCATAGCAGGCTGCGCGTCGCTCCTTCCAGGCTCTCCAGGTCGAAGCGAACAAGGGCGAGCTCAGGGCCGTCGTGGGCGGCGGAGAAGAGGTGCGTCGGCCCGATCCGTTCCCGCCATGCGCCCGTCAACCGGGCCGATTCGTGGATATGGCCGTGAAGGGTGAGGAGAGGCTTTCGGTCCTCGATGAACCTCCGGACGGCAATGCTTCCCACGTTCAGGTCCAGGGGTACGTAGTCCACGGACTTCCCGTCCAGCGCCGCCCGGTCCAGCCGGGTGTCGTGGGGCGGAGTGTGGAAGAGGACGATGGCCCGGGATAGGTCGGCGCCGTTGGTCAGCGCGGCCAGATCCCCCGATATGGTCCCGTAGCGTACGGAGTCCTCGTCCGCATCCACGGTCCGCCACCCCTCCTCGGGGGACACCGCCCCCGGTGGCACGTAGCGGGAAACGTCGTAGCGCTCCCAATCCTTCAGGAGGAAGGGGGTGGGCGGCACGCAGGCGTACCCGAAGACCTCGAAGTCGCCCAGAACGCGTCTCTCGCAGTGGACGTAGTCCCAGAGGCCTTCCCGGGCGATCTGCCGGACTCGTTCCTCCTCATCCCGAGGGTCGTCGTTTCCCAGGATGAGAAACACGGGGGGATAGGCGGCACCCATCCGGATCCGGAGCTCCTGGAAGCCGGGCGCCAGGAACCCTGTCAGGAAGCCGTCCCCGTGGGGATCGTGTCCCCTCCACGCGGCGGGGCCGGAGGGTAGGAGGTCTCCGCCCAGGAACACGGCCCGGGGCCGCTCCTCCTCCATAAGCTGGAAGAGCTTCTCGTACCGGCGGACCACGCCGTGGAGATCGGACGCGAAGAAGCAGCGGGTCAGAGGCGAGGAAGCCATTTCCCGAAGGAGCGGAGGAAGAAGAGGACGCCCGCGGCCACGACGCCGGCCAGAAGGAGGGGCACCAGGTCGTCCAACTCCAGGGCATTCTCGGCGTCATCCTTCCCGGCCGGCTCAGCCTCCTCCCCACTGGACTCGTGGAGATGGCAGAAGCGGGAGCCGGGACGGGCGTCCAGGCGGCAACGGGTTCCACTCCGGGTCGTTCCTTCGCAGCGGGCCATGATGATCCTCCATCCAGAGAGGGCCTGAGATCCGCACGGCGGGAGTGCAGACGTTCGATTCGCGGGGTCCGAGCGAAGGATCCCCGGGGTCCTGATCTCCACTACGATACCGGGCCACGATGGGTTCCGCAGCCTCAGCAGGGGAAACCTCTCGGCCATCCCCGACGTAGGGCCCAACACCGACGGGCTCCTTCCACTGCCGAGGCTCTTCATGATCACGATTCTCCGCCGCGTTGCCAAGCTCATTCTGAGTTGGATTCTGGGACGCCTGTAGGCGGCGGACCTCCGGTAGCACCGCGTCTCCGGACCTGACACCCCTTGCCTGCCTACCTCCGTGTCCTCCCGCTGTGGGCGCTCCCTGCGGTCCTCGTCTCGGGCTGCTCCACCTCCGGCTCGGAGGGAGCGGATGCCGAGGGCGCCGGCGTCGCTGAAGCGTGGAGCTTTGAGGTCGCCACGCCCCGGGACGTCTCCCTGCACGGAGGCCCTTACCTGGGACAGGACCTCCCATCCGATACACCGCTGCCTTTTGCGCCGGGGATCGTGTCCACGGGTTACTCCGAGCGAGACATCACGATGACGCCCGACGGCTCGGAGATCTACTGGGGGGTGGTAGGGGGGAGCTACGCGTGGACCACCGTCCTGGTGTCCCGCCTGGAGGAGGGAAGCTGGACCGAGCCCGAGGTCGCACCCTGCTGCTCCGACCCGCGGTACACCAACCTCGAGCCCCACGTCACGCCCGACGGCCGGCACTTTCTTTGGCTCTCCGACAGGCCGGGCGGCGCCCTCCCCGAGGTCGGCGGCCAGGACATCTGGGCCATGGACCGGGCGGAAGAGGGTTGGGGGGAGCCCTACCCCCTTCCGGCGCCGATCAACTCCCGAGACTCGGAGTACTTCCCCTCCACGACCCGCGATGGCACCCTCTACTTCACCCGGGGACCGGCAGGAGGGGGAGAGAACCTCATCTACCGTGCCCGACTGGAAAACGGACGATACCAGGAACCGGAGCTCCTGCCCCCGGAGGTGAACGCCGGAGTCACGCGGTACAACGCCTTCGTGGATCCGGACGAGCGGTATCTGATCCTCGGGGTCGTGGGAGGCGAGGGGGGGCTCGGGGGCACCGACTACCACATCGTCTTCCGGAACGCGCAGGACGAGTGGTCGGATCCGGTCAACCTGGGACCGGGGGTGAACACGGACGGGACGTACGAGTATTCTCCCTACGTGAGCCCCGATGGTCGGTTCCTCTTCTTCATGACCGTTCGGCCCGACTGGGGCATGCTGGCGCCCACCGGGGAGTACAACTGGAGGGCCATCCGGGAGATGATGACGGAGTCGAACAACGGCTCCTGGGACATCTACTGGATGTCGGCCGACTTCCTGGAGCGGCTGAGGCCTTCGGGGTTTTGACCACCGAAATCCGGCCGAGGGAGGGCGGAAGAGCCCCCGGGGGCACTGTACGGCTCAGGGACTCCGGCCAACCCCTGCCCGTGCCTCCCGCCTGAGCACGCTGTGCTTGGAGCCGTAGAACACGTAGATGAACCCGCCCAGGATAAGCCAGACCACGAACCGGATCCATGTGACCCAGGGCAGCCCGAACATCAGGTAGATGCAGGCCAGGGCGGCGAGGATGGGCACCAAAGGTGCGCCCGGTGCACGGAAGGGCCGGCGTCGCTCGGGCTCGGTATATCGAAGCACGAGGACGCCCAGGGAGACCAGCACGAACGCGAAGAGAGTGCCGATATTGGTCAGTTCCACCATCTCGTTGATGTTGGCGAACGCGGCCAGGACGCCCACGAACACCCCGGTGATGATGGTCGTGACGTGAGGCGTACGGTATTTCGGATGGACCTTCTTGGCCCACCCGGGAAGCAGTCCGTCCCGGGCCATGGCGAAGAAGATGCGGGGCTGGCCGAACTGGAAGACGAGGAGCACCGAGGTCATGGCGACCACGGCTCCGATGGCGATGATGATCTGGGAGATCCGCACCAGCGTCGGGCTTCCCCCGGAGAGCTCCAGGGCGGTGAGCATGGGCTCCGCCGTCCCCAGTCGGTTCCAGGGCGCCATGCCGACCATGACCAATCCCACGGCGATGTAGGCCACCGTGCAGATCACCAGGCTCATGAGAATCCCGAAGGGCATGTCCTTCGCCGGATTCTTGGTCTCTTCCGCCGCCGTGGACACCGCGTCGAAGCCGATGTAGGCGAAGAAGATGATGGCCGCCGCCGAGCTGATTCCCACGAACCCATTGGGGGCGAAGCCTCCGTGGCTCACCAGGTTCTCGGCTCGGAAGAACACCACGCCGATGGCGATGAAGAAGGCGATGATGGCCAGCTTCAGGAGTACGATGACCGTGTTGAACCGGGACGATTCCCTGGCTCCCCGAACCAGGAGAACCGTGATGAGAGCCACGATGAAGAATGCCGGCAGATTCACAATGATCGGCACCCCGAAGACCGTGGGCGCCGCGTCCAGGGCTCCCGCCAAGGGGCTGATGGCCTCCCCCGCCGAAAGATTCGCGGCCATCTGAACGGCGGTGCGGTAGTCCGTGGCCAGCCAGGGGGGGATATGGATCCCGATGTAGGCCAGGAGATCGGAGAAGTAGCCGGACCACGAGATGGCCACGGCCACGTTTCCGATGGCGTACTCGATGATCAGGTCCCATCCGATGATCCAGGCGACGATCTCCCCCAGTGCAGCGTAGGAGTAGGTGTACGCCGATCCGGCGATGGGGACCATCGCGGCGAACTCTGCATAGCAGAGGGCGGCCAGCCCGCAAGCCACCGCGGTGAGGGTGAAGGAGATGACGATAGCGGGACCCGCGCCCGGATGGACGCTGCCTCCTGCAATCGCGGAGCCCGTGGCGGCAAAGATCCCGGCCCCGATGATGGCTCCTACTCCCAGGAAGGTGAGGTCCCATCCCCCCAGAGTGCGCTTGAGAGTTTCTCCGGTCTCGGCGTCCGTCCGGAGACGGTCGATGGGTTTTCGCAGGAGTAGGTTCATGGCTGATCGGTTAACACACCGTGTTTGAAGAGACGTTCCCCGCGCCGGTGGCGGTATGGCTCGCGGAGGCGTGGTGTCACTGCCGCCACACCGAGATCGCCTCGCCCCGCCGAATGCCATCGGCCCGGCGGGAGAACCGCCGGGCCGATGGTAGTGATTACGCTCTGGCCAGGGAAGGGCCTGAGGCTCATCTCGATCTGCCGGTCAGGGGTTGATGGCACCGAACCGGCTGGCGCTCAGGACCCTTCCTCCCTCCACGTAGGGAGAGGTGATGATGCCGCCCGAGCTCGTCCACCCGGTGGCGCTCATGAACCAGTTGACGCTGGCTCCGCTGGTCATGCCCCAGGCGTCCTGCCAGCCTGCGACCCCGGAAAAGTCCGGAACCGTCTGGTCGAAGGCCCCGCCGCCACCCAGGTACCCGGCGGTCACGACGAACGAGACGCCATTCCCGGCCTCCGGGCCGAGGTTGAGGACCCACGCCCCGTCGTACTCGGACTGGATCGTGTACTGCGCCCTGAGTCTCAGGTACGGGGCGTTGGCGACGGTGCTCACCGCCACGGTCCCCAGGTCCGGGCCCAGCGACACCGTCTGGTCCGCGGCGTCGTGGAACATGGAGGTGACGCCGCGCGTGTGATCGGCCCCGGCCCCTGCCGGAGCCGCCGTCACGCTCAGGATGTGGAGGTCGCCGGCTTCCTGCCGGGCTCCAGGCACGGCCGGGAAGGTCTGGCTGGCGCCGGCGGCCAGACCGGAGAAGAGCGAGGCGCTGGCTCCGTGGTCCGTGAAGTAGGACAGGCCGACGGCAGCCTCATCGGTGCCCAGGTTGTCGATGGTGAGGTTCCGGGTCACCGGGTCGAACGCTTCCGCTCCGCCGAAGTCCAGAACGTCCAGGGTGGAGCCGTCGGGGGGATTCAGGCCCCGGCGGAAGAGGAGCTTGTCCACCTCCTGGACCGGGCCCCCGCCACCAACGGTGGTCGCGGTCCGGGCCGCAATGAGATCCTGAATGCCCTGGGCGACGTTTTGCAGGGTGAAGGTGGGCGCCAACGTACCGAGCACGCTGGCATACGCACCGCCGAGGGTGATGGTGGCTTGATCGGTGAGGCTCAAGCCAGCCACACTCCCGTGCACGGTCTTTGTGGTCTCACCGGGGGATTCGCACTGGGATCCTCCAAGAATCCCCAGGTTGGCAGAGGTCATGTAGAAGAGGCTGGTCTGGTAGTTACCAAACGCGTCTCCGGTGACGTACGCGATCCCCGCCTTGTCGGAGTTGAGAGTGAAAGTGTAGGTGTCGTTGACCCCGACCACCTGGGTCCAGGGGCCCGAGCCGTCCTGGACAGCGAACCAGAGGGGCGTTCCGTTCTCCTCGCAGAACGTCCAGGTCACCTCCTGACCGCCTCCGGAGGTCGTCACGGTCAGGTCGAGGTTCGCGGTCTGGTCGTCGAGTCCGCCGGCGCTCCCGGTGACCGTCAGGGAGTACGCGCCGGGGGCGACGCCCGCCCCTACGGCGACCGACAGCGTGGACGTTGTACCGGTGGTGCCGGCAGGATCGGGGGCCGCCGTCACGCCGGCGGGAATGCCGGTCACGGCCAGGGCCACTTCACCTGTGAACCCGCCGGAGCGGGTGATCTCGATGGTACTGGTGCCATTCCCGCCCTGCGCCAGAGAGAGGCTCGAGGGGTTGAGTGTCAAGCTGAACGAGGGGCTCGGAGCCGCGGTCACCGTCACCGCCAGCGTTGTGGTCTCGTCCGCCAACCCGTCGGCGGTTCCGGTCACGGTCAGGGTGTAATCATTGGGGGCCACCGTCCCGTCCACGGTGACGGTAAGGGTGGCGCTGTTTCCGGCGATGCCTTGCGGTCCATCGCCGCCTTCACCGGGGGCGCCGGCAGGCGAGAACTCGGCCGTCATCCCCTGGGGCATTCCGGACACCGAGAGGGCCACGTCCCCGTCGAACCCACCGGTGCGGGTGATCTCCACGGTGGAGGTTTCCGAGGCTCCCTGCTGGACGGAGATGGCTGGCGGGCTCATCGCCAAGGTGAAGGAGCCCGTGACCACGGCGGTGATCGTGAGTTCCAGGTCGGCGGTCTGATCGGCGAGGCCGCTCGCGGTCCCGGTCACGGTCAGAGTGTAGGTGCCGGGAGCGGCGTCGACATCCACCGAGACGGTGAGCGTGGAAGTGGCGCCCGCGGTGGTGGCCGGATCGGGGGTAGCCGTAACGCCCGCAGGCACGCCGTTCACCGACAGAGCCACCTCACCGTCGAATCCCCCGTCCCGGGTGATGTCGACCGCGCTGGTCCCATTGTCACCTTGCGCGATGGAGAGGCTCGAGGGCGTGAGGTTCAGACTGAACGAGGGTGCCGGGGCCTCGGTCACTGTCACCGTGAGCGTCGCGGTCTGATCAGAGAGGCCGGCGGCCGTCCCCGTCACCGTCAGAGGGTAGGCACCAGGGTCGACGCTTCCAGCCACCGATACCGTCAAGGTGGAGCTCGTGCCCGTGACACTGCCCGGGTCGGAGGTCACGCTCATCCCGGTGGGCGCTCCGGTGACGGTCAGGGCTACGGCTCCGGAGAAGCCCCCCACCCGCGTGACGGTCGCGCTGGAGGTCCCGGACTCGCCCTGTTGGATCGTGAGGCTGGTGGGAGAAAGCGCCAGCGAGAATCCGGGCGCCTCGGTCACCGTGAGGTTCAGGGTTGCGGTTGCGGCGGTGACCTCCGACCCGGTGGCCTGCACGGTGAGGGTGTAGGTTCCCGGGGACGCGGCTGCACCCGCCGAGACGGTGATGGTGCTACTGGTGGCGCCTGCGGCGAGGCTGGCCGGATCGGCCGTGGCGGAGACCCCCGTGGGCATCCCCTCCACCGTGAGGGAGACGGTGCCGGTGTATCCTCCCCCGCGCTCCAGCGTCACGCCGACGGTCCCGCTCCCACCCTGCTCCAAGCTCAGGGTCGGGTTCGCGAGAGAGATCGAGATCGTGAAGTTGTTCCCACCACCTGTGGGCGAGCTCCCGTTGTCGCATCCCGTGAACGCACCCGCAACCAACAGACAAACACCCAGCGCCCGCGCCATCCATGAACGGCTCACGGGAACCTCCTTTTACAGAAGCCCTTGTAGATCACGATCTTGTTGCAGAAGGCAGTCGCCAGGAGGATGTCCGCAGACTACCCGCTGACCTGCCTGAGGGATTGACGGAACCCTTGAATTGCCGATCCAAGTCCGTGTGGTCCCCCGAACCCACTGGCACACCCCGCAGGAGGGGCGAGGTTCCGGGCACCCTGCACGTTCGGCTGGGGGAGGGGCCTCGTTGCGGAGCGGAATTCAATCGGGATCTCTATCCGGCTCTTGCCCCGAGGCCAATAGCCGCGTGTCCGCTGGCCGGAGATTATTTTTCAAGGCGTCCTCCGGTCGATCTGCGAGAAGAGAGGAAGTTTCCACATGGCGAGTCGGCTCCACGAAGCGAGGGAGGACCTCACAAACGAGACCCTGGACCTTCACCGGGCGATCCAGGCCCTCATCGAGGAGATGGACGCCATCGACTGGTACGAGCAGCGACTCACCGCCACCTCGAATGAAGAGTTGAAGGCCATTCTCGCCCACCACCGGGAGGAAGAGAAGGAGCACGCGGCCATGCTCCTGGAGTGGCTCCGGCGACGGGACAGCGGCTTTAACGAAAAGCTCAAGGAGTACCTCTTCACGGAAAAGGCCATCACTCGCGTCGAGGCGTTGGAGTGATGCGGGACGGTACGCACGAAGAGGAGCCGGAGCCGTCGGCGAGGACGGGTACCCCTGAGGATCTGCCATCCACGGACAGACGCTTCCCGGGACGCTGGCGCCTGCTGATCATGGATCGGGACCGGGCCACGTGCGAGGCCATCGCCCGGGCGTTGAGCAATGCGGCGGATTTCGAAGTTGTGGGCCAGGCCGTCACGGCGCACCAGGTGGTGGAGAAGGCGAAGAGCCACGAAGTCCATTTCGTCCTTGCCAGTGTTCATCTCCCCGCCGAGGAACTCCTCGACCTCTGTAGATCCCTGAGGCAGGGTTCCGGTGGACGTTCGCCCCATGTGGTGATCACCGGCGTTCCTCCCGATCCCGCTCTTCTCCTCCGGTACCTGGAGGCCGGCGCGGCCTCGTTCACGGCGGAGGAGCTTTCCGTCGAGGGCCTGCGGGTCACGCTCCGGCTTCTGGCTCGGGGGGAGTCGGTCTTTCCCCTCCAGCTTCAGTACCTTATTTCTCGGCGGCTATCGGAACTCGCACAGCAGCTGCATGCCCGGGGACTGGAGCCGGACAGACTGTGGGGTCTCACGGCCCGGGAGGGAGAGGTCCTCCTCCTCCAGGAGGAGGGGCTGAGCAATCTCCAGCTTGCCCGGCAGCTCCACATCTCCGAGGGCACCGTGAAGAGCCATGTGCATGAGATCCTTCGTAAGCTTGGAGTTCGGGACCGGGACGAGGCCGTGAAGGTCCTTCAGTTTCAGCGGGCTGCGCCGGGGAGGTTGGTTCTGGGAAACCGCGGTTTCCGGCGGGAGTCGTAAAGAGCAAGGAGGCCCTGATGCCCCCGCGGGTCTACATCGTGGAGGACCACCCGGTCATGCGGGAGGTGCTGGTGGAGTATCTGGAGGCTGGCGCCGAGTTCGAGGTATGCGGGACCGCGGGCACGGGCCAGGAGGCCCTGGAGGGAATCCCGGGTGCTCGTCCCTCCCTGATCCTCCTGGATCTCTCCCTTCCCGACGGAAGCGGTCTCGATCTCCTCGGGGAGATTCGGGAGCGATGGCGGATACCCTGCCTAATCCTCACCGGGCAGGGGGGGATGGGGGATCAAGATCCGGAGTCCCTCGTGGCCCGTGCCTTCGCCACGGGGGCCCGGGCGTACATTCGGAAGGGAAGACCCAGGGAGATCTTCGAAGCCCTCCGCCGGGTTCTTGAAGGGGGTACCTACGTCTCCCCTTCTCTCGGGCCGGAGGCGTCATCGGAGGAATCCGATACCGGCACCTGAACCACCACGCGCGTGCCGGCTCCCGCCGCGGAGTGGAATTCCGCGTTGGCACCGTACAGGCGCAGTCGGTCCCGCAGCCTGGCCAGCCCAAGGCCAATGAGCTGGCTGGGGGGTGCATCGAGGATCTCCGGATCGAAGCCCAGACCGTCGTCGCTGACGGTGATCCGCACGGCGCCGTCCCGCTCCTCGAGTTCCACCACGGCGCGGTCCGTGGCGGCGTGCTTGGCGACGTTGAAGAGGAGCTCTCGCGCGGCGCCGAAGAGGAGGATCCGTCGTTCCCGGGCCTTCACCACGACAGGCTGCTCACATCGGACCTCCACGTTCAGGCCGTGCATTTCCCGCATCTCCTCTCCGAGCCACCGGAGGGCCTCGGCTAGTCCCTGCCCCTCCAGAACCGGGGGGCTCAGGTCCACGGTCAGGCGTCGGGTCATGGTGATGGCGTCGCGCACCAACCCCAAGCTGGCCCCGACGTGGGAGCGCGCGGCCTCGAGCTTGCCCTCCTCCCCATCCTTACGGGCCAGCTCCATCTTCATCTGGACCCCATAGAGGAGCTGCTGGAGGTCATCGTGGAGGAGCTCGGAAATCTTCCGCCGTTCCTCCTGCTCGGCCAGGGTCAAGGTTGCGGCCAGATCGCGCACCTCATGCGTCCGCTCCTCCACACGCTCCTCCAGCGTCTGGCTCCAACCGAGCAACGCCGCCTCGGCCTCCTTGCGTTCCGTGATGTCCCGGATTCCCAGGAGGAGGAGATCGACGCTGTCCAGGCGGCGCCCGTTGAGGAGCATCACCCGGTGCCCGATGTCCCGGAACTCGTGGACCACCTCGAAGTCGTTCAGTTCCTTGTCCCTCGGCAGGACCTCTTCCAGGAGATGGCGCAGAGCGGGGATGTCCCACTCTCCATTTCCCAGCTCGTAGATCGAGTGCCCCTCGGCCTCCGCCGGGCGCACCTGAAAGTGCTCGCAGAATGCCCGGTTGACCGAGTGGATCCGGAGGTCCGGTGTCAGGATCACCAGCGGCTCATGCAGCGTCTCGATGATGCGTTCGGCATAGGTTTTCGCCTCGAGCAGGCTCTGTTCGGCCTCCCTCCGCCCGGTGATGTCGATGAAGGTGATGACGACGCCTTCAATACGGTCTTCGTTGCTGCGATAGGGTAGAATCCGGGTGAGGTACCACCTCCCTAGTTCATCTCTGGATTCTCGCTCGACCGGAACGAGGGTCTCGAGGACCTCTCGGGCGCTCTTCAGGAGATGGCTGTCTCCAAGGCGGCTGGCCATGTCGGCCAGTGGACGCCCCTGATCGGTTGGCCGTATGCTGAAGAGTTCGTTGACTTTGGGAGTGAAGCGCAAGATACGAAGGTCGCGGTCCAGGAAGAGGGTGGCGATGCCCGTGGCGGCGAGGAGATTCTGGAGGTCAGTGGAGAAGCGCGCCAATTCGGCGACCTTGTGGCGGTTCTCCTGGTTGACCGTCTGGAGCTCCTCGTTCATGCTCTGGAGCTCCTCCTTCGATGTCTCGAGCTCTTCCAGTGTGGAGCGGAGTTCCTCGTTGACGGACTGGAGCTCCTCGTTGGAGGCTTTCATCTCTTCGCGGTTGGTCTCGTACTCCTCGATGACCGCCCGGAGTCGGCGCCTGGCCTCGTCCCGCTCCTGCTCCAACACTCTCACCGCTGCCTCGTCGGGCGTTTCGCCCGGGCTCCGCGGCGATTCCCCTTCCGGGCGGGGAAGGTCTTCCCGTTCATCGAACATGACGAGGACGAATCCCTCTTCCTCGGGGTCCCGGGAAGGACGTACGTCCAGAATCACCTGGGCCGTCTCTCCGTTGAAGTGGACCGGGATCGGCCTCGTGCGGCAACCCCGTCCCTCCTCTCTCACCGTGCGGAGAGCAGCCTGGAGCTCGACCCGGAGCTCCTCCCGCACCAGCTTGTAGACGTTCGCCGTGAGCTCGCCGCCTGGGTGGACCAGGTAGCGCCCCGCGTGCTCCGACAGGTGGAGAGCGTTGTCTTCGGGACTGAGCAGCAGACTCGGGGGGCCGTATCGCTCCACCAGGTGCTGATGGAGACTTCCATGCAGCAGGGGTTTGCCCCGTCTCTCCCTCCGAGGGGATTGTGGAGGGAGCCGGCTCGGCGTCAGGGGGAACACGGGGAGACGGGGCTCGGGCGCAGGCACGTTCCGCTTTCGATAGATGCAGTGCTTCTTGTCCTGGACCCGGAACAGATCGCTGGGATCTGCCCTCTCCGAGGTGCCCAATAACAGGAAACCATCCGGATTAAGAGCATAGTGCAGGAGGTCGAGGACGTCCCTCTGGGCGTCCCGTCGAAGGTAGATCAGTAGGTTCCGGCAGACCACCATGTCCAGCCGGGAAAAGGGCGGATCCGCCAGCAGGTTGTGAGGGGCGAAGATCACGAGCTCCCGGAGCTCGTCCCGAATCCGGTACCCTCCATCCTGACGCCGGAAGAACCGATGCAGTCGCTCCGGGCGGATATCGGCCTGGATGTCTCCGGGGTAGAACCCGAGACGCGCCTTCTCGAGGGAATCCTCATGCAGGTCGGAGGCGAAGACCTGGATGCGGGGGCTCATTTCCCGTCGAGCCGCCTCCTCCACCAGGAGGATGGCCAGAGAGTAAGCCTCCTCCCCCGTGGCGCACCCGACGCTCCAGGTCCGCAGCTCGTCGTCGGGGCCCTTCCCCTCGAACAGCAGGGGAATCACGTCCCGTTCCAGGGCCTCGAAGACCTCCGGATCCCGAAAGAAGTTCGTCACGGTGATGAGAAGGTCGTCCGCCAGCGCCCCGGCCTCCTGGGGTCGGTCCCGGAGAACGTCCAGATAAGCGGACGCATTCTCCACCTGTGCCAGCTGCATTCGCCGCATGATTCGGCGGACAACGGTGGAGCGCTTGTAATGGGTGAAGTCCCGGCCGGTGCGGGCCCGGAGGCGGACGAACACCTCTTCGAGGAAGCGACGTCCCTCCTCGACAGGCTCATCCTCATCCAGTGCGAGGGGCAGCTTGGGACGGGTCCGCTCATAGTTGATGATCGCTTCGGGAATGTCGGCGAGGGGAAGGACCCGATCCACCTGCCCGGTGGCGATGGCGCTCTGAGGCATTCCGTCGTACTCGGCGTCCTTCGGGTCCTGGACGACGGCCAGCCCTCCCTTTGCCTTGATTTCCTTGAGGCCCAGCGTGCCATCGCTTCCCGTTCCCGTGAGGATCACCCCAATCGCGTGACCCTCGTGGGTTCGGGAGAGCGTTCGGAAGAAGTGGTCGATGGGGGCACGCTCCTTCCGGTGCGATTCCAGCCTGGAGACGCGCAGGTGCGTGTCGACGGCCTCCAGGTTGGCGTTGGGAGGAATGACATAAGCGTGGTCCCTTTCCATCTGCACCGTCTCGCTCACCTGCTCCACCGGGATGCTCATGTGGGGCTGGAGGAGCTGGGGCAGGTGGCTCTCATGCTCCGGTGAGAGGTGGACTACGACCACGTAGGCCAGCCCGGTGTCGGGCGGGATCCTCCCGAAGAACTCCCGGAGCGCCGCCAGGCCTCCAGCGGACGCGCCGATCCCCACCACGGTGGGATGGGAAGCCGGTTCGTGCTCCGAATCGGAGGAAGGAGTGTTGGCCTCTTGATTCTCAGCGGAGGGGGCGGAAGGCCGATCCGGGTCCCGGTCTGTCATGGAGAACGCTCCTCGCTCCGGTCGCTAGAGCTCCGAGATTCCCTCACGAAGCGCGTAGCGGACCAGGCCTGCCAGGGAATCGACACCGAGCTTCTTCATCATGTTCTGACGGTGAACCAGAACCGTCTTGGGGCTGATGCCCAGGCGTTCGGCGACCCGCTTGGTGTGATTGCCATGGGCGATGAGACGGAGGACCTCTCTCTCCCGAGGCGTGAGGTCGGCATGGGCGCCGGAATCTGCACTCGCGGCGGATCCACGGATATGCCGGGCTACCACATCGGAAGCGATGGGCGGACTCAGGTAGGTTTCCCCCTCCGCGACCGTGCGGACTGCCTGGATCAGCTCTCGGCTTGCGGTGGTCTTCAGGAGATAGCCCCGGGCGCCCGCCTCGAGCATGGCTTGAATCAGGGGAGGCTCCCGGTGTACCGACAGGCAGAGTACCCTGACCGCGGAGTGATCCGCTACGAGCCTCCGCGTGGCCTCCACTCCGTTCACATCCGGCATCCCGATATCCATCACTACGACGTCAGGAGAGAGCTCCCGGGCGAGTTGCGACAGCGGTTCGGCCGTCTGATGCCTCGGCCACGACGACAATGTCCGGCTCCTGCTCCAGGAGGGCCCGGAGGCCTTCCCTCAGGATCCGGTGGTCATCGGCGAGGAGGACTCGCACTCTCTTGAGTTCCATGGGGGCCCCGCTCCTGCGTACCATAACCGCTTCGCCTCTTCTCCGGCGAGCGCCCTCAAGAATAGACCCCATCCACCCGGTTCGACAGGGATCAGCTACGCATTCGCTCTGCGGGGACGCTCAAGGTCACCCGTGTCAGGACACCGGGCGTCGACTCGATTCGAAGCTCGCCCCCGAGTTCCCGCATGCGTTCGCTGAGGCCGAAGAGGCCGAGGCCCTTTCCCATCCCGATATACTCCCGCCCCGGGACCTCGGGAAACCCCGCCCCACGATCCTCCACCCCCACCTCCACGACGCTCTCGTGGCGGGTCGTCAGGACCCTCGCCTCCTTCACCCCAGCATGCTTGACCACGTTGAAGAGGAGCTCACGGACCCCTTTGAAGAGCACCAGCTCCGTGCTCTCGTCCAACCCTCCAAGGTCTTCGTCCCCCTGGATCCGAAAGTGCATCCTGTAGCGCTCGGACATGGCCTGGCACAGCTCCCTGAGGGCTTGGGCCAGGCCCAGGCGCCCGAGCGTAGACGAGAACAGCTCGAAGCTCAGAGACCGGATCTTCTCCGTGGCCTCGCTCAGGAGCTCATCGATTTCATTGTGAGCCTTGCGAAGCCGGATCGGGTCCTTTGCCTGTTCTGCCAGGGCCATCTTCACGCTGCAAGCTGCCAGGAGCTGGGCTACATCGTCATGGAGGCCCCGGGCGATGCGCCGCTGCTCGTCGTCCTGCGCCGAGGCCAGTCTTGCCGCCAGTTGCCGAAGCTGGCTCTGTTGCCTGGCCTGGATCTCCTCTACCTCCTTGCGCTGGGTGATGTCCCGAAGCACGCCGGTGAGTCCGGTCACCGTGCCGGAGGCGTCCGCGTGGAGGACGCCGCGCTCCTCGAGCCAGTACCGTCGACCGTCCGCCGCCTGGACGCGGAACTCGAGGGGGCCCGCCCTCCCCTCCTCGAGCATGCGACGGAAGCTACGCAGCACTCGTCTCCGGTCGGCTTTGAACACCATAATCCTGAAGGGACGGTCCTGGAGGTCCTTCGGCGAGAACCCGTACCGCATGACCTGCGGCCCCACGTATCGAATCCGGCCGTCGGCGGCGAGGTGGAAGGGAATGTCCCGGGTGTTCTCCACCAGGCCGCGATACTTCGCTTCGGCCTCGGCGAGGAGCCTGGTGCGCTTTTGGATGCGGTCCTCCAGCTCTTCGTTGAGCCGGCGGAGCTCCGACTCCACCTTCTTCTGTGCGGTGACGTCCACGTTGGCGCCGATCATTCGAATCGGCGCGCCGGTCTCGTCCCGGATGATCCGGGCTCGCGCGCTGATCCAGCGTTCCCCCCCATCGGGGTGGCGAAAGCGGTAGTCCCACTGCTCCTCCGTTCTGTCGGAGCGGGTCCATTCCGAAAACAGCCGCCTCAGGCGTCGGATGTCCTCCGGATAGACCCGCCTCGACCAATCGTCATAACTGCCACCGCCGGTGCCGATCGGTAGCCCGAAGAGCTCCTCCATTCCCCCCGTCCACATCACACTCGCGGAGCGCATGTCCCAATCGAAGACCCCCACTCCTCCGGCCCGCTGGGCGAACAGCAACCGCTCCTCGCTTTCCTTCAGCGATGCCTCCGCTGCCTGCCGAGCCTCGAGCTCGTCCCGAACGCGGTACTGTTTGCGTCGTGCGCCTATCGCGGTTCTGACCGCGCTCACCATGGTGGTGATTCCCAGCGGCCGCTCCAGAAGCGTCAGGTTGGCCGCTTCCCCCAATTCACGCAGGACGTCGAACCCGTTTCCCCTCGTTCGGTGGGCAGCAAAGAGGACCACCACGGGGAGGTCCGACCACGAGGGCTGCTCGAGGAGCGCCGTCTTGAGCTGCGCCTGGGCTTTTCGGGGGAGGGCTTCTTCGGAGACGACCGTCGCTGCGGCGCCGCGGGCAATCTCAAGGACAAGCTGCGCCACGCCCGAACAGGGGACGGCTTCGATGCGGGCCCGGCCCAGGATGTCGCATAGCAGGGGCGTATCTCGTCCGAACGGAGCCACCACCAGGACGCGCTGCTCGAGTTCCTGGCCAATCTCGGCGTTCCGTCGGCGTCTACTCTCGGAGCCGGTCTTCGACATCCACCAGCCGTTCTTCCCCGAACCTGGGCAGGCCCGAGGTGATTCCCTCGAACTGCCGCAGCGGTTCTCCGATGTGGATTCCCCTGGGGCCCAGCCTCAGCTCCCGGAGGCTCGACTCGTGAGCCCCGCTGCGGCGTTTGTACACCGAGATCGCTCTCCGGAGCTCACCCCCGAACTCGAAGGCATGGAACATGAGGAGAGAGTCCGAGATGTAGCTCAGGTCGAACGGGACATGGTGTGCGGTGCCAGGCAGCCCGTGCTGCGTCATGACCATGAGCACCGTGACTCCCTTTTGATTGAGGAAGCCCAGAAGCTCGTGAAGGTGGAGAAGGAGCAGCTTCTCGTTCGGCATGGCGTGCGCGTACCCTGCCAGGCTGTCGATGACCACCAGGTTCGCTTCCCGCTCGGCGAACGCTTCTCGCACCGCGTGACCGAACTCGCCGGGGGTCAGCTCCGCCGGATCGACCTGGCGCACCTCGATTCGACCCCCATCGACGTTCTCATCGAGACCCAGATCCAGGCCTTTCGCCCGTTCCATGAGGGTCTGGATGCGCTCGTCGAACAGGTACATGGCGACGTGCTCACCCCGCTCTGCAGCCGCCACAGCGAAGCGGGTGGCGACGGTGGACTTCCCGGTCCCCGAAGGGCCCATGAGGAGGATGGCCGTGCCTCGATCGGCGCCCCCGCCGAGAAGGGCGTCCAGCTCCGGGATCCCGCTGAGGAGCCTCCCCGGCGATCCACCGCCGCGGTGCTCCGCCGCCGCCAAGCGGGGAAAGAGGACGAGGCTCCCGGTGACGATCTTGAAGTCGTGAAAACCGCTGGCGTAGGCCCGTCCCCGGAGCTTGGCGACTCGAAGGCGCCGTCGATCCGGGCCGTAGTCGGGAGAGAGCTGCTGCAACTCGATCACCCCGTGGACGATGCTTTGCACGGCTTGGTCGGGCGCCGGCCCCTCGTCGCATAGGAGAGCGGTGCACTGGCGCCGGGCCAGGTCCTCCTTCAGCGCCATGATCTGCCGACGAAACCAGCGGCCCTCGAGGGAGAGAAGCCGGATCTCGGACAGGGAGTCGATGACCAGGCGTTGAGGTTGGGCGCGTTCCACCACCTCGAGGAGAGCCGTCATGGCTTGCGGCAGATCGACCTCGGACGGGCGAAAGACCGACTGCTCCGTCTCGCCCGTGAGTAAGGCTCGGGGATCGTGGTAGTGCAGCGTGACACCGTCCAGGCACCACCCGTGGGAATGGGCGATCTCCCGGATCTCCCACTCGGGCTCGGACGTGGAGAGATAGAGGACGCGCTCACCACTTCGGGCCCCGGCCATGCAGAATTGCAGGGCGAGAGTGGTCTTGCCGGATCCGTGTTGCCCCTGGACGAGGTAGGCATGACGCCGAGGCAATCCGCCCCCGAGAACGGCGTCCAGGCCTGGCGTGCCCGTTTCCGCCAGATCGGGTACGTCTGGCGAGGGGACACCGTTGCCCTCGTGCTTCTCGGCGGTCATCCGATGGTCCTCGCGATGAGAGTAGGGTTTCGAATTAGAAACGTCCGAACGCCGAAGCGCAAGGTGACCCGGGGGCCGAGGCATTTCGAGCGAGGGAGCCGCAGCCGGACCTCCTTCCAGTCTAGGAATATTGCCTAGGCGGGTAGGAGACGCGCCAATTTCGCGATGGCACGTGCGGCCCTTACTTACGCATCAGAAGAGACCTCAGAGGCTTTTCAGGACCGGGGAACCCCCGCCCGCTCCCCGGGCGCTGGGATTCTTGTCCGGCCTCGGAACTCTCCCGCCGGGAGAGCCGTTCGAGCGCGGACTATAGGCTCACGTGAGGAGGCCCTATGCGTACCCCTCCCCCTTTGGAGGTGAAGTCCCCCGAACCCCCCGTGCGCCGGGATGCAGCCCATCTCCTGGCCTCCTTCGGGGCCGATCCATCTTCCAGCTCGGCCACCGGCTCCGCCCTCGAATCCCTGTTCATCGAGCTCCAAGAGCGCTTCAACCCTCTCGTTGGGCGGGAGGGTTACCGGGCCCTGCTCCAGGAGGCGCATCGGCGGGCGGTGAGACGCCACGCGGTGCTCGAGGCCTACCCGGTCTCGTCCAGGGGGAACCCCTTCTTCGGGGGACTCGGTTCCAGGATGGCCGAGGAGGACCCGGGGGAGGTCTGGCGGGGGCTGACCGCGCTCACGGAGGAGTTCCTGGGCCTGGCCCGTAGCATGGGCCGGAAAGGGGAGGTCATCCGGCGGCGGCCGAGAGGAGAGGATGCGCATCCGCCCCCGGCCGAGACCAGGCTGGAGCCTCATCCGTCGGATGCGCTTCCCTCCGGGAAGCCGTGGCGTGTCGTGGTCCTGGACCGGGATCAGGCGGTCTGCGAGAGCACGGCCCGCTCTCTTTGCCAGGCCCCGGATTTCGAGGTCGTTAGCCGGTGCCTGACTGCCAGGGAGGCACAGGAGAAGCTCAGGGGCAACCCCGTGGACTTCATCGTCGTGGATGCCCGGGTTCCCTCCAGGGAGATCCTGCAGGTCTGCGGGTGGCTCCGGAGCGAGGATTGGGCAGATCCGCCCAGGGTGGTGGTGACCGGGCTCCCCGAGGATCCCGCGGTCCTCCTCAGTTTCCTCGAGGCTGGGGCCGCGGCGTTCACCATGGAGGAATTCTCCGTGCCCGGCTTGCGCGTCACGCTCCGGCTCCTGGCCCGGGAGGAATCGGTCTTTCCTCTTCGTCTTCAGCACCTGATGTCCCTCAGGATCTCCGAGCTCGCCGAGCTGGTACGCGATCGAGGGCTGGAGCCCGACCTGCTCTGGACCCTCACAGCCCGGGAAGGGGAGGTCCTCCTCCTCCTGGATAAGGACCTCACAAATCGGCAGATTGCCCGTCGGCTGTACATTTCCGAAGGAACGGTAAAGAGCCACGTTCACCAGATCCTCCGGAAGCTCAAGGTCCGGGACCGGGAGGAAGCCGTGAGGATCCTCCAGTTCCATCGTGCCGTACCGGGCAAGCTGATCTTGAACAAGACGGGCTTCGAGCGGGAGGCGAAGAGGGCGTCGGCCTGACCTTCCTGTCCGGCGCAGGGGGGAAGGGGCCCCTGCGGGTCCCGGGGCCCCACCGCCACGGACCGGTCGAACCGGAGGTGCACATCGAGTTGAGGCGGCAGACCAGCCCGGGTGCACGGGAGATGAACGGCCCGAGGGACGTCGATCACCTCTTCTCCGAAGAAGGCCCCCATCGCAGCTCTCCGGCCAGGTGACCTCCCCCGGCCTCCGGGGTAAGCAAACTCATGGGCGGTCATCAACGGCGCCGATGGTGTCGCATCGGTCGGCGCCAACGAAAGGGAGATGGATGGGCGGCTTTCGCTTGGGCTCGGTCTTCGGTTTCGAGATCCGGATCGACGCCTCCTGGTTCATCATCTTCTTCCTTCTCTTCTGGTCTCTCTCCGTAGGCATCTTTCCCGGGAGCTACCCTCATCTGCCGCAGGCCAGCTACTATCTCATGGGGATCTCGGCGACTCTCTTGTTCTTCGCCTCGATCCTGGCCCATGAGCTCTCCCACTCCCTGGTGGCCCGGACGAAAGGAATCCCCGTGCAGGGGATTACCCTCTTCATCTTCGGTGGGATCGCCCACACCCGAATGGAGGCCGAGGAGCCAGGGGACGAGCTTGCGATCGCGGGTGCGGGCCCCCTGGCCAGCGTCATCATCGCGGGGCTCTTCGGGCTGTTGGCGTGGGTGGGGGCCGGTGCCGCCTGGCCGGCGGTGGTCGTGGGTCCGGCCCGGTACCTGGCGTGGATCAACCTGATCCTCGCCGGATTCAACCTCTTGCCAGGGTTCCCGCTGGATGGAGGGCGCCTCTTCCGGGCCGTGGCCTGGAAGGCCACGGGGGACATGACCCGGGCGACCCGCTGGGCGTCCATCGGAGGGCAGGTCTTGGGGTGGGTCCTCATCGCCTTGGGCGCGTTCCAGCTCCTCGGCGGCGCAGTCGTGGGGGGACTCTGGCTGGTCTTCATCGGATGGTTCCTCCGAACCGCAGCTCAGGCTTCCTTTCGCCAGCACCTTCTTCAGACCCTCCTCCAGGGCGTTCCCGCCCGGGAGGTGATGACCTCGGATCCGGTCACCGTCCCTCCGGCCCTGACGCTCCGGGAGCTCGTCGAGGAGGGCTTTCTGCGGCGACGGTACCAATGCTATCCGGTCGTGGAGGGAGGAGATGCAGGTTCCACCCACTACCGTGAGAGCGAGGCCGGGACAGGGGGACAGGTGCTGGGTCTGGTGACCCTGGACCAGGTGAAGGAGGTCGACCGGGACCAGTGGGAGCGGACGTCGGTGCGCGACATCATGACCCCCCTGGACCAGGTGGGTGTGGCGCCGGAAGACCCCATGACCCGCGTGATGGATCGAATGAGGGAGGGCCGGAGACGTGTGCTGGTGGTTCGAGACGGTCGGCTTCTGGGCGTCATCTCCGCCGGAGACGTGGCCCGCTGGGTTCAGTTCGAACAGGATCTGAAGAGCTCGGGCAGCCGCCCTTCGCACGGCCCTTGAAGCTGATCCGGGCCCGGGGGCCCGGACAAGGGAGCCGGGAGGAAGCATTGAGACTCTACAGCACGCTTACGCGAGAGGTCGAGGCCTTCGAGAGCCCGGACCGATCGGTGCGGATCTACGTGTGCGGGATTACCCCCTACGACGCGACCCACCTGGGGCATGCCCTCACGTACACCTTCTCCGATGTTCTCATCCGGCTCCTTCGTCACTTCGGGTACCGGATCCAGTACGTTCAGAACCTCACCGACATAGACGACGCGATCCTCCGGGCGGCCAGGGAACGGAGGGAGGATTGGAAGGAGTTGGGTCGGCGCTGGACGCGGTACTACATCGAGGACATGAAGACGCTGAATATCCTTCCCCCGGATCACTTTCCCCGGGCTACGGAGCACCTGTCCGATATGCACGAGGTGATCGGGACCCTCCTGGATGAGGGCGTGGCCTACCGGGCCGGGGGTGGCGTGTACTTTGACATCGATGCATGGGGAGAATACGGAAAGTTGAGCCGGCTGGAACGGGAGGAGATGCTTCCTGTTGCGGACGAGCGAGGCAATGACCCCGAGGACCCCCGGAAGCGCGACCCCCTGGACTTCCCGCTCTGGAAGGCCGAGGAGGCAGGAGAGCCGTCGTGGCCGAGCCCCTGGGGGCCGGGTCGGCCCGGCTGGCACATCGAGTGTTCCACCATGGCGACACGGTATCTCGGGGAGACGATCGACATCCATGGCGGAGGCCGGGATCTCGTCTTCCCCCACCACGAGGGCGAGATCGCCCAGGCCGAGTGTGCGAGCCATCGGCCCTTCTGCCGGGTCTGGTTCCACACGGCGATGCTGCGGCACCAGGGCGAGAAGATGAGCAAGTCGGTGGGCAATCTCGTGATGGCTCGGGACCTCCTGGACGATCACACCCCCGATGCACTCCGCCTCTACCTGGTGGGGCATCACTATCGAGAATCCTGGGAGCACAACCCGAACGAGCTGGAGGAGGCCCAGGTGCTTGCGGACCGGCTCCGGAGGGCGGTCGAGGTGGAGGGGCCCACAGGGGCCGCCGTGGAGCTCGATCCGCGCGAGTACGAGGACCGCTACTGGAAGGCCCTTTCCGACGACCTGGATTCGCCTGTGGCCCTCGATATTCTGGAGGGCCTCGCCGAAACGATCCTGCAGGCCGCCGTCGGCTCCGGAGGTCCCGATCTCTCGGCCGCCCAGGCGGCCCTGGGGAGGATGGGCGGTGTCCTGGGACTGCGATTGAACCGCAGCGCGCCGGACATCGAGGTCCTCGAGGGCTGGGAACGACACCGCCACCCATGAGAGGCGGTCGGTAGGTTATACGCAGACTCGGCCTCAGTCTCTTTCGAACAGGGTCGATGCCACCGCCATTCCGGGATCGGGGGGAGGCAGGACCTGCCGGAACCACACTTCGCCGGTCGTGCCCCGGAACGTCTTCTGAAGCTCCTCGAGCGCGTCCGGAGCGAACTGGGAACGGTATTCACCGATGGCTCGGATTCCTCGTTCCACTTCCTCCGGGGAGACCTCGATGCGGGTCGTCAGGTACCTTGGAGCCACGCCGAGAAGGGTCCGGCCGGTGCGCTCGGCCACATGGACTACGTGCCCCAGCGGGAGCTCATGGTAGTAGAGCTTGCTCGAGCCATCTTCCCGGGCTTGAAGGATCTCCGTGACGAGGCAGCTCACGGCCCGGTGGTCCGGATGGCCGGTCACGCCGTCCGGTCCGAAGGTCAGCACCACGTCGGGCTCCAGGTCGTCGAGGACGCGCGTCAGCTCTTCCCGGATGCGGTCTTGTGCCGGGCCCAGGAGTTCCTGGTCCACGAACTCCAGCACCGTAGGGGGTTCCACGCCGAGAATGTGGGCGGCTCGTCGCAGCTCCCCCCTTCGAACTCTGGCGAGTTCCTCGGAATCGGTGATGTCGGTGTGGGATCGAAACCCCTTCTGGCCCGACGTCAGACAGACGAGATGCACCCTCACGCCTCGGTCCACGTAGTGGGCCAGGACCGAGCCCAGACCCATCTCGTCGTCCGGATGGGCGGTGATGACGGCAATTGTCTTGCGACCGTGATTCGGATCCACCGAGAACCTCCTGGCGGCAGCGCTTTCCGTTCTACTCGGGCGGGGGCCTCCAGGGCGTCCGTACCGCCCACCTACTAACCACCGCATCCGCGGTGGGGGTCCCTGGGAGGGAGTCGCCCCGAGGGTGTCGGAGGGATGAACCTATCTCCGAATCTACCCTCCTCCTCTATGAGGTTCAGTAGCGACGAAGGCGATGGCCCGACAGGTTCGTTCATCATACGGCAGGCCACCGCTGTCCACGCCTCGCGGAGCCCGGCACGGGCTCCTGCAGTGGGCGTCTCCATCGACGGCGGACCCCGCTGGCCTGACGAGAAGCGGATCGGCGTGGACCCGAACCAGAAGCGGGCTCCCCATGCGGTACATCTCGAAAATGTGGGACAACCTCGGCTCCGGCAGAACCTTTGACGTGATCGTGGTCGTAGTCGCCAATGCCTTCCAGCGCGATCGCCTCCGGCGGCACCTCCGCGGGCGGGGAGGGTGGAGCACAATCGTGTCCGAACCCCCCGTGCATGTCGCCTCTCTCGATGAACTGGGACGGCCCTGGCGAGGGGGCAACTTCGACGCCTCTCTATTTGCCATCCAGCGGATCCGTCGCCTCCTCACCCAGCGTGGAGTGCCGGAGGGGGAGGGAAGGAGTTTGGCGGTGCTCGCTTCTGGCCACGGGACCCGGGCCTATCCCCTCACCGCCGCCGAGGGGGGGAACAAGTCCATGATCCGTACACCGGCCCAGGTGGGCCGGCACCCGCTGCGGGTCGTGGAGCTGGTCATGGCCCAGTATCACCAGATTCTGGACGAGTTGGAGCCTGGGCGTATCCACGTAGCGGCGGGGGATCACCTCCTCAGCTGGACTCGCCCGCCCGGATCCCCGGGCGGCCAGCACGTCCAGCTGTTTGCCAACAGCATGTCATTTCTGCCGGAGGCGAGGGCCGCGGGTCTCATCGACGCGAATCTGGAGCCTCGGTGGAGCGATCCGATCGATCTGCGCACGCGGCTTGCGCATCTGCACGTACCTTCCCACCTCCCCATCCTTCACTCCCTGACCCAGATGGGCCTCCTGAAGGCCAGCGAGGGGGAGGAGAGCCTCCTGTATCTCGTGGAGAAGGCGGGCGTGGCCGAGATCCTGGAGGCGTTTGCCGCTTCAGGGGCCCGGGCGCGAGTCAACTGGTGGGATTGGTCCCTCTCGCCGGACGCGGCCAGGCTCCTGAGCCGCTCCTATGCCGACCTCCTCGGAACGGGGATCGACTTCAGCATGGATGTGCTGGAGCCGGTCACCATGGAGAGGGAGGCTTGGCGCCGCCGCCGTCCATCCAGGAGCCCCGAGCTCTGGGACCGGGCCAACGCTCTCTTCCAGAACCCCACCCGGCCACGGGCCACGCCATTGGGCCCAATCGGCGTAGCGGACCCCGGCGAAGGGTCGACTTTCGCCGATCTGGGCACCGTGAAGGCGATGTACGAGACGTTCGCTACGGCGCTGGAGGTGACGGAACGGGGCGAGCACCACCGCCGTCTTCTGGGGGCTCGTCTGGAGGGAGGTGCGCTCTTCGTCGGAGAGAGGCCGCCTCCGGAGGTCGAGGTGGAGCCGGGTTCCATGGTCATCGGCGGCGGGGGCATCCGCTCCGGCAGAATCGGCAGGGGCAGCATCGTGGTGGATCCGAGGGTGGGGGAGCTCAGGACCTCGGGCCGGTGCGTCGCCTACGGCGTGTGGGCTCCCCGGAGTCGATTGCGCCTGCGAGACGGTGAGGTGGCCGCAGGGGTGCTCCATCGAGGTCGGAGACTGACGGTTCGGGCGAGCCTTCTCGGCGCCCCGAAGCGAGACGGCGATCCGGCGGCCTGGAACCTGCCCCAGCACGGAAACACCGTGAGCTTCTCGGATCTCTACGCGGGGATCACGAGCCTGGAGCTGGGGTCCGGCAACCGGCCCCACGGAAGAGACTGGCCCAGGGTCCGGGCCTCCCGTCATCCGGTTTCGTGGAGGGGATCCGCGGGCAGGAAGACGGACTCGGGGGGTGTGGCGCGGTTCGATCGTGGGCGCACGCTTCTCACCCAGTTTCCCCGGTCGCCTTCACCCCCGGATGAGGGCGTAGAGAAGGAGCCGTAACCTCAAGCGGTGGTGCTCGCCGTGTAGCCGAGCACCGTAAGAACGACAATATACAGGATAGCCGCGACCCCGAGCCACACGAAAAGGCGGGTCCGATTTCCCCGAACACTGGGGCGGTCGAGAAAGGGGGTGAGGAGGAGGACGACACCCACCAGGCCGAAGGCGACGATTCCCACGGCGTCGCCTTCGAACCCCAGGATATGGGCCGGGAGGAACTTCAGGGTCTGGAACATGAACATGAAGTACCATTCGGGCTTGATTCCGGCCGGCGCCGAGGCAAAAGTATCGGCTTTGCTGCCGAGCTCCGCCGGCAAGTAGGCGGCCAGCGCCGCCAGCACCGCCAGGGCCACCAGCCAGCCCACCAGGTCCCGGAGGAGGAAGTTCGGGAGGAAGGGCATGGCGCCCCGAGCTTCACCCCTCTCCTCCACGTCGGGCGGAATGCTCATCCCGTGGCGCTGTACGAGGTACAGGTGGATGCCCAGGAGGCCGAAGGTGATCACGGGGAGCACTGCGGCATGGATGGCGTAGAAGCGGGTGAGGGTCGCTCCGCTAACGTCCTCGCCTCCCCGGAGGACCCGCAGAAGGAAGCCGCCGACCAGCGGGATGACGGAGATGATCTCCGTGCCCACGCGGGTGGCGAAGTAAGCGAGCTCGTTCCAGGGAAGCAGGTAGCCGGTGAAGCCGAACGTCAGGGCAACGCCGAAGAGGAACACGCCCGTGAACCAGGTCACCTCCCGGGGGGGGCGGTAGGCCCGGAGGAGAAGCACGCTGAACATGTGAAGGAAGACGGTGAAGATCATGAGGTTCGCCGCCCAATGGTGGATCGAGCGGACGAGCCAGCCGAACTGCACCTCGGTCATCAGGAACTGGACGGATTCGTAGGCGCTCTCGGCGCTGGGCCGGTAGTAAAAGAGGAGAAGAAGGCCCGTCCCGACCTGAACCATGAAAAGAAAGAGGGTCATCCCGCCCAGATAATACCAGATGGTGTGGCGGTGGAGGGGGACGGCCTTCTTCCTTCCCACCCGCTCCAGTTCCTGGATCAGCCCGACGCGATCGTCAAGCCATAAACGGACAGATTGTAGACGCTCTCGCACGCCGTTCCCCTCAGCTCTCTTTGCTCACCGAGATCTCGTCGTCCCGCACGTTCACCACGTACTGCTCCAGCGGACGGGGCGGCGGGCCCTGGACGTTGATGCCATTGAGGTTATAGTGGCCGTTGTGGCAGGCACACCAGATCTGGCTCAGGTCCGGACGATACTGGACGATGCAGCCCAGGTGGGTGCAAACGGCGCTGAACGCCCGGAGGTCACCGGCAGGCGTGCGAATGAGAATGCCCGGCTGACTCCCGAACTTGAAGATCTGTCCCGAGTTGGGGGGAAGCTGCTCCGGGGTCACCGACAGCTGCACGCTCTTGGTGGAGGCCTCCACCGTTTCGGGAGGGATGAGATAGCGCACCACCGGATACACCACCGCCGCAGTTACCCCCGCAGCTCCTACCCCGAGAATCGAGTTCACGAAGGCCCGCCGGCTCGCCTCTCCCCTCTCACCTCTCTCGGTCGACCCCGGCCCGGCTCCCGCCGGGTGAGGGCGTTTCTCGTTCCCCGCCGTCCGTCCACTGCGTTTCGCGCTCATTTCGGTTCCTCTCCCGCCCCCGGGCCCAACTGCCGGATCTTCAAGACCAACGCTACGATCAGGACCAGGATCAGTACCGAGGAGACAGCCAGCCCGAGCCTCCGGAACTGGAGCTCCTTCAGGGCATCGCGTCCCTCCTGGAGCGTGGCTCCCGCGATCTCCAGACCATCGTCCACCCGTGGCCGCAGCGAGTCCACGGAGAATGCGTGGACATAGGTTCGCGACCGGATGAGAGCGCTCCTGGCATCGTGGAGATCCACCTGAGCCTGGCTCACCTCCATTCCCGCATCCTCCGCCCGGGTCAGGATCGAGTCTGCCTGGCTGATTTCGCCGGAGAGGGTGTCGACGAGGGACCGCATGGTCTGAGCGACTTGGCCCCCCTGGTCCTGGGCGGTGTGGCACTGCCCGCAGACGGCCCCGCCCTCCACGCCGAGCATCTGGTCATTGACCCGATGGATCTCGTGGTTCCCGTGACAGGTCGCGCATCCGGGCGAGCCGATCATTGCGAAGATCTCGGAGTGGAAGCTCGCCCTGAAGAGATCCCCCATCACGCTATGACATTGGCCGCAAACGTTTCCGACCGACGACACACCGGGAGGGGCGGCTCCATGGTTTCCGTGACAGTCGTTGCACGTGGGCGCAGAGAGATCCCCCTCCTCCGAGATCATCTCCCAGTGGACGCTCTGCTGATACCTTGCCAGCTGGTCCGTCGGGATGCCGTAGGGTGCCATGTAGAGCGAGTCTGCGTGGCACCCTCCACACGTTCCAGGAACGTTGAGGGGGTAGACCTTCGAGGTTGCGTCCGAGGGCGGCCGAATAGCGTGGACCCGGTGGCAGTTGGCGCAGGTGGCCACCAGCGTGTCGCCATCCTGGGAGAGACGCTGTCCGTGAACGGAGGTCCAGTACTCCTCGACCTGGTCCACACGCAGAGACGGGTTGAAACGCTTCATGAACTCAGGGTCGGAGTGGCAGCGGCCACAGAGCCCGGGGATCTGACGGGGGGCGGGCACTCCGGTGAACCCGTTGCGGGGATCCATGGCTGCCGGACCCTCCACCGACGGGTCCCCCCCGTGGCAGTCGGCGCAACCGAAGCCCCTCTCCGAGTGGATGTCGGTGTGGAAGGACTCGGCGGGACCCGTGAGGTTCTCCACCCCCAGGACCGCGTGGCAGGTGATGCAGCTCCCGGAGGGGCTCCCTTCCTGGGCCGTTACCTGGGCCGTGTCCTGGGCAGCTCGGGTCTGTTGAGCCCCCCTGTCCCGGCCGGCCGTGGGCGATGGAGGGAGGAGTCCGACGAGTGGGACGAGGATGGGCACGACGGCCCTTCGAAGTCTCTCGAGGATCATCGGACGCCCGCCATCAAATGAGGCATCCCTCATCATCGGTCATCTCGTTCGCTCTTGTGAAAATGTCACGCCAGCTTCCGTGACACGGAGGCCGGATCAGCGGATCCATCCGGACCATGAGAGTGACCCTTTCCGGCGTTTCTCGCAATGGGGAGGCCTTTCGGGGAGGCTTTTCGGGGAAACCCTTCGGGGAGGCCTTTCGGGGAGGGCCTTCCTGGAAGCCCTTCGGGGTGCCTTTCGGACGGATTCGGCCGCCGGCCCTTTCCCCGATTTCTATCGGAATCTCTCTCTCGGGACTGCACTCCGCGTGGCGGCGTTCTCCGTGGCCCCGCCCCTCTTCTTGAAGAAGAGAGACGGCTTCCTGGAGAGATGGGACGAGGAAGGAGCGATGTATGCGGTCATTCTCGGGACGCTCCTGGTGGTTGCGGTGGCTCAGTCCCACTCCGGTGCGTAGTGCTCGGGGTCGATGAGGCGGCCATCGGGACGGGCCAGCTCGTGGATCCGGGTCATCTCATCAGGCCCCAGCTGGAAATCGAAGATGTCCCGGTTCTCCAGGCAATGCTCAAGGGAAGAGGTTCTGGGAATCGGGACCGCTCCTTGCTGGAGAAGCCAGCGCAGCGCAACCTGGGCTCCCGTCTTCCCGTGGGCCTCGCCGATGGCATGCAGGACCGGGTCTCGGGCTGTGCGGCCTCTGGCTACCGGGCAATAGGCGATGAGCACCATGCCCTGGTCCGCGGCTTGCCGGAGGGTCTTCCCCTGGTCCAGGAAAGGGTGGTATTCCACTTCGTTGGCCACCAGCGGAAAGGACGTTGCCGACCATGCCCTCTCCACGAGCCGCACATTGAAGTTGCTGACGCCGATGTACTTCGCGAGTCCATCGTTTCTGGCAGCATTGAGACGCTCCACCACCGCCTCGAGATTGGTGTCTTCGAAGAGGGGCCAGTGCAAAAGAAGCAGGTCCAGGTAGTCGGTCCCGAGGCGCTCGAGGCTCCCTTCAACACTGGCCCTGAAGGCACCCTCGACGAAGTGATTGGGCCAGACCTTGGAGGTGAGGAAGAGGTCCTCGCGCTCGATCCCGGACGTTTGCCAGGCCGCGCCGATTTCCCCTTCGTTTCCGTAATCCTCGGCGGTATCGATGTGGCGGTATCCCGATTCCAGGGCGATCTCGGTCATCCGTCTCGCCTCGTCGCCGTGGAGGCCGGAGGTCCCGAAGCCGAGGGCCGGAATCGAGGCTCCGTGCGCCTCTCGGACCGCGTCGGGTCCCGCCGGAGTTGCTGAGCTCTTCCCGGTCACGCTTCCTCCCCTTTCGTTACTTCCCCTTGCATGCACGCCTCCTCCGAGGGTCACCCATCAACATCCGAGGGTCACCCATCGCGCCCGTGGGCATGGGCCGGTGGATGCGTGGCCTCGACCGCCGTGAAAGTCTCGAGTATCCGGTAGGTGTGCTCGGCGTCCCTCGGGACCAGCCAGGAGTTGCCAGGACTCCAACACGACGGTCTGGCCCTCGCAGGTCAACTCCGCCCGTCCGCTGATCACGTACCCGACCGTCTCGTATGCATTGCGGCGAGGAGAGTTCTCCTCGCCGGCGGGCTCGCCCTCCCAGAGGCGCATGGCGATGCCGGTCCCGGATGCCAGGTACTTCTTACCCTCCGCACCCCTGGGGGAGTGGACCGAATCGATCTTCTTGATGGTCGTGTCGCTCATGGTTTTCCCTCGAGTATCTCGCTGGTGAAGAAAAGCTGGTGGACGGGAACTCGCCCGGCCTCAGGCCCCTGGCCAGGGATACCCAAGGCCACCCGTCCGGGTCCGGCCGATACCCTTGTGCCGGTCTGATCTCGGGACAGGACCTGGGAGGATGGGTGACGTGTCCGCCGAGAGCGGATGGCCCGAAACGGGTGAAGCTGGGTAGGGAGGTAGAGGAGGATGGGAGAGAATGGAGAGGGCGGTGGAGGGCAACGGAGATGCGGAATGAGAGGGAACGAAGGACAGGAGGGGGAAAGATGGAAATCGAACCGCAGATAGCCTTTCGGAATGTGACGAGGAACGCGGCCCTGGACCGCATGATCCTGGACGGGATCGACAAGCTCGAGGAGGTTCACAGGAGGATCACGGCCGTCCGTCTGGCCGTGGAGGATCAACGGGGAGCGGGAACCCACGACCATCTCTACCGCGTGCGGTTGGAGATTTCCATACCGGGAGGCGATGTGATCGTCAGGGAGACCCCCGCAGGCGATCCCCATCCGTCCCTGGACCAGGTCTTGAATCAGGCGTTCGACACCGCCCGCAGGAGGCTCAAGGAGGTGCGAAAACGACAGAAGGGCGAGGTGAAGGAACACCTCCCGCGGTCGGTGGGGAGAGTGCTGGAGATCTTTCCCGGGGAGGATTACGGGTTCATCGAGGACAGCGACGGCCGGAGAGTCTACTTTCACCGGAACAGCGTCGCGGGGGACGGATGGGAGGACCTGGACACGGGTGACGGCGTCGAGTTCGACGAGGAGCAGGGCGACAAGGGTCCCCAGGCGGCGATGGTCTACCCGATGCGATAAGCCGGGGCATCGAATTTGCCTCCCGGTGGACCGCAGTCGTTATGATAGAATGGGGTCCAGACCGGGACCGCGATTCGCAGGATCCGCAGGGAGGCAGGACGATGCCGTGGAGTCTTTTTTCGTTCCGGAGCGCTGGGGCCCGGATCCGCAGAGCCACCCTGGTTTGCGTGATCGGGGTCCTCGGCGCGGGGTTCGTTGAGTTTGCGGGGGCCCTTCCACCGGCCGTTCAGGCCCAGGCAGACTCCTTGGAGGAGCTCGCGTCACGGGCGACGCAAGCCGTGGTGCTGATCGATGCCCAGACCCCTTCGGGAAGCCGCCAGGGCAGTGGGTTCGTGGTCGATCCCACCGGCCGGATCCTGACGAACTACCACGTGATCCGGGATGCCCGATCCGTACGCCTGAAGCTGGCATCGGGAGACGTCTACGATGGAGCGACGATTCTGGCCGTGGACGAGCGCCGCGACATGGCCGTGCTCCAGATTCCGGGCTTCGACCTGCCCGCCCTTCCCCTGGGGAATTCCGACTCGGTGCATATCGGCACACCGGTGGTCCTCATCGGGAGCCCTCTGAGACTCGAAAACACGGTCACTACGGGCATCATCAGTGGGCGTCGCCAGGAACCGGAGGGGTTCCAGCTTCTCCAGATCAGCGCTCCGGCGTCCCAGGGCTCCAGCGGCGGCCCCGTGCTTTCCCTCGACGGCAGAGTCGTGGGAATCGCCTCTTCGCAGATGCCGACGGGGCAGAATCTCAACTTTGCCGTGCCCATCAATTACGCCCGTGGCCTTCTCACCTACATCGAGGACGAGCCCGTGGCCGTCCTCCGCCCCACCTCCAGCCTCCCGGAGGCGGAGGAGACGCGGCCTCTCGCCTCGCATGAGGTGGTCAATCAAGGGCTTTCTTTCGACTTGACGAGCTTCGGCGGGTACCTCGCGGAGATGACCGTTCACGTGGGGGCGGACGTGTGGCGGAGGACCCGCATCACCTACCGGATTATTGAAACGGTGGACGGGGCCGCCCCTCAGGTGGAGCGGTACATGGAGAGCGAAACCACGCGTCGTACCGAGCCGTTCGGCACCGAACAGACCATCCGCCGGGAACGGGCCCGGACCATCGCCCGCCTCGACAAGCTCGTGCCTGTATCGACCCGGGGTGAGTCGGCCTGGTGGACCGGTGAGACGTGGAAGTCGGCGACCTTCGACCTTGAGTTTTCGGACCACCACGTCCAGGGGATCATCACCGACACCGTGGGGCCGGCCCAGGAGCTGGACCGGGACCTGCCCGAAGGCGTCCTCGCGCGTGGCATGAGAAACCTGGCCTTCGGCACCTTGGTGGCCGACAGCCTGGTGGGACGTAGCGTAGGCATCGTGACCTTCGATCCTCGCACGGGGGAGCTCGCTCACGACCGGTTCGACGTGTTGGGAAGGGAGGAGATCGAGGTGGCGGGGAAGCGCTACGAGGCGCTCCGGGTCAACGTCGCCAGCGGACTCGACAACACCACGGCCTATTTTCGGGTGGACCCTCCGCGTGTCCTTCTGCGCCAGGTCAACGAACGTGACGAGGGGGGCGTGGAGGAGGTGACGCGCCTCGAGGTCTTTCCCCGTCGAGGAGGGTGAGGAGACTGGCACACGGGTTGCACCAGTCCAGGGAGTTGCCGGACTTCACCGGTGATCGAATTTCCCGTAGTTGCTGGAGGTGTACCCATGCGCAAGTCTCTCATGAACTCACTGTTTCCCGTTGCGGCGCTTGCTCTTCTTCTGGTCGGGACCCCCCGGCTCGTGGCTGCCCAGGAACAGACCGAGCCGCAGCAATGCACGGCCCAGGCCCTCCCCGAGTTGGTGCAGGCAGGGCAAGCGGCCGTCCGGGTGACGTTCACCCTCTCCGAAGACACGGGCGTGATCGACGGACTGCAGGCCCCCGAAGGTAGTGGCATCGAGGTTGCCTCTCCGGAGGATCTCCCGAAGCAGGACATGGCCAATCCCGACATGCCGCCCAAGCCCATTGAAATGTCTCGGGAACAGCCCAACGTGGCCATTCTCTGGCTGAACACGAACGCGGCCCAGGCCGGTGCCTACGTCCTCACTCTGACTAGCGAAGAGCACACTTGTGTCGCTCAGTTGACCGTCTCCGAGGGTGCATCCCGCTAACGCCCTGATTCCTCGGCGATCGTCGCCCCTCGTCGGATTTTCCGGCGGGGGGCGTGTCGTATCCAGGAGGCGCACCGGGGTGCCTCGATTCGCCGCAGCCTGTGCCCGAAACGAAGCAGAGGGGGCGGATCCCCGGGGTGTTTCCTCGGCCCGGCCCCGGCCGACGAAGGATCACCATCGAAAGATCTATCTCTTTGATCTATCGAGGACCGTTTATCTCAAGATTGAAGTGTCCCAACTTGTTTCTCCACCGGCCGAAGAGAGGCGGTGGAGCTTCGCTTTTGTACTGCTGGATCTGGAGGTAAGCTTTATGCGCAGGTTTCTGCCGAACGTGCTGATTCCGACGGCGGCCATGGCCCTCGTCTTCACGCTGACGCCCCGCCCCGTGACCGCCCAACAGGAGACCCAATCCCCTCAATGCACGGCCACGGCCGATCCTCAGGAGGTGATGGCCGGGGAGCCGGCAGCCCGAGTCCAGTTCACCCTCTCCGAAATGGAAGGGAACATCACCGAGCTCATCGCCCCGGAAGGCAGCGGTCTGACGCTCGCGTCGCCCGGGGACCTTCCGAAGGATGAGATGGCCAACCCCATGGCGCCCCGGCGGCCCATCAAGATGTCCGGGGACTATCCCAATGTCGTGATCCTGTGGCTGAATACGAAGGACGCCACCGCGGGGGACCGCGAGCTCACCCTCAGGGGCGAGAACGGCTCGTGCGTCGCCCATGTGACGGTGAAGGAGGGCGGGTCCCGCTGATCTCAAGTGACCTTGCCGGCCCGACTGGCCAGTGGCGGCTCGGATGCGCCGTGGGCCGGACAACTGGCCAGTCGTGGCTCGGCCGGTCACCTGTCGCCGACGGAGAGGGAGGCGGGAGCCTCCCAGGTCGCGGCGAGTCCCCGGAGATGGTGAGGCATGGAAGGGAAGGGAGTGGCCAATCGCCAACTCCTCCCGCCGTCCTCAGAGAGATGGATGCCCCGTTCGTCGGCGGCCCAGAGCTCGCCAGCGACCCTCCCGGGGGCCAGCAAGGGTGCGATGGTGCCGGGCGGGTTGGGCCAGCCTTGGGTGGTTCGGCTCCAGGCGCCGTTTCCGGTACGCCGGTATACCCGTCCGTCCGATCTCCCGGCGACGTAGGCCGAGCGGGGCCCGGAGGCCCCGGAGACGACGACGCTGGAGGGATTTCCGGGATCGATGGCCACGCTCCTCAGGTAATGCACCTCCAGCCCTTCGCCCGGCTGTGTCCAGGTCCCCCCACCGTCATCACTCTCGAAGTACCCGTCCCCGGCCGCCACCCTGAGCGACCCCGGCCTGAGAGGATGAATCGCCAACTCGTGGGTATCGAAGGGTCCTCCCGGAACCCGGTCTTGCCACGTGCGCCCTCCATCTCGGGTCATGATCAGGGCCCCGGCCTCGATGGCCAGCCACAGGCTGCCGGTCTCCCTGGGATGACAGGCGATCCAACGGACGTGATGGGTTTCTGGCTTGGGCGGAAACGACCAATCCGAGGAGGAAGGAAGCTCGGTCAGGGGATGCGCCTCCTCCCAGGAGTCGCCCCCATCCCACGACCGCCACAGGGCACTGGGTTCGGTTCCCACCCAGACGACCCGATCCTCCGTGGGACTCACGGCGACGGCGGTGATCTCCTTTTCTCGGAGGCCCGAGTAGGTCCAGGACCGCCCCCAATCCTGGCTCGAGAACACTCCTGACCCGCGTGTTCCACACCACAACCACCCGGCTCGCCGGTGGTCCGGGGCCAGACAGGTCGGGCGGCACCCCGCCAGTCCGTCTCCCGGCACCACGGATCGATCCCCCGGCTCGAAGGAGAGCACCTGGTCCTGGGTGGCCACAACCACGGGCATGGCCCGCCTCCTCTAGATCCTCCAGGGTCTCGTGCTGCTCCGATTCGGTGCGCGGGGTGAGTCAGGGTGCGCGTCTTCCCGCCGGCGTGCTCGTCGACCCGTCCTCCCGGAAATGGCAACCCCTGCTCACCGTGTTCATCCGGGCGGCCCGGGCAACCATGAGAGCGGCCTGAGCACTGTTTCGGAGCCCGATGAGGTCATCCGTAAGACGGGCTTTCCGATAGAAACCCTCGATCTCGAGCCACAGGTGCCGGAGTTCCCGGAGGGCCCGATTCAGGCGCCACTCGCTTCGGATCAGACCCACATAGTGCCACATGATGTTGCGGATGGTGTTCATGTCGCCCTGGATGAGACTCGGGTCCGGGTCGTAGACGAGTCCGGACACGTCCCACGCTCGGACCTCCGACTCCGGCACCCGCACACGGTCCCTCCGCTCCTGGATGTCCCGGCCGACCCGGTCCCCCCAAACCAGACCCTCCAGGAGGGATGTGCTGGCCAACCGATTCGCCCCATGAATCCCGGTGCAGGATACCTCGCCCGCGGCATGAAGGCCCGGGATGGAGGTGCGTCCCCACTCGTCCACCAGGACCCCCCCACAGAAGTAATGGGCGGCGGGAAGGACGGGGATGGGGCGTTGGGTGATATCGATTCCGAGCTCCAGGCAGCGGGCGTGGATCTGGGGGAACCGCTCCCGGATCGCCTGGGGGCGCATGTGGGACCCAATATCCAGAAGCACGTGGGGGTACCCGTGCTCCAGCATCTCCCAGTAGATCGCCCGAGCCACCACATCCCGGGGGGCCAGATCCTTCCACTCGGGCGCATAGCGTTCCATGAAGGGCTCTCCTTCGGGCGTCAGGAGGACCCCGCCCTCTCCCCGGACCGCCTCGCTGATGAGGAACCGGGTGCGCCCCGGCATAGCCAGGGCCGTGGGATGAAACTGGACGTACTCCTCGTTGATCACCCTCGCCCCTGCCCGGTGAGCCATGGCCAGCCCGTCCCCCCGCGCCCCCACCGGGTTGCTGGTGTTCAGATAGATCTGACCCAGACCGCCGGTAGCCAGAATCGTGTTCCCCGCGATGATGGGAACCACCGCCTTCGGCTCCCTTGCCAGGACGTACGCCCCATGGCAGGTGACCGGGCGGTACACGGCCAACGGATCCACCGCGTGGTGGGGGGAGGTGATCAGGTCCACCGCCGTGTGCTCGGTGAGGAGGTGGATGTTCTTGCGGCTCTCGATCTGCTGGATCAGAGCCTGCATGATGGCCTGGCCGGCCATGTCGCCCACGTGGAGGATCCGCCGCTGGGAGTGCGCTCCCTCCAGGCCGAAGGACAGGTTGCCGGCCTCGTCCCGGTCGAAGGGGACCTCGGCCCCCTCGATGAGGACCTCTCGGAGGACCGGCGGTCCCTCTTGGGCAAGGAGCTCCACGGCCGGTGGATAGCACAGGCCGTCCCCCGCCCTGAGCACGTCCTCGATGAGAAGCTCGGCGGTGTCGGCGGGACCTCGCCCCACGATTCCGCCCTGGGCGTAATGGGACTCGGATTCGGTGGGCTCCCTGGCCCGGGTGATCAGGGTAATCTGGCGCTGGTGATCCTCGGACAGGCGAAGAGCCGCCGTGGCCCCGGCAATACCGCTTCCGATGATGAGAACATCCGTCTGCATTTCGCTCGTCCGGCTGTTGGAAATCGGCTGCCGGGTTCAGCCCCTGCCCGGGCGGCTACCCCTCCCCCGCCATGGCCGAGTCTCGAACAGCCTTGAACTCCGTGCCTGCGTACCACTCGGGAAAGGCCGAGGAATACCCCAGATCCACTCCCATGTAGAACCAGAGGCGCATGTCCTGCAGGGCGCCACCCAGGGCCCAGTCCTTCGAGTACTCGTCGCTGGGCCGATGGTAATGCTCGGCGGTCCACTCGTCCGATTGAGCCCGGCCGTATTCCTCACCCTTCCCCACGATGTCGAAACCCGCGCTACCGAAATGGGCCGGAACACCCTTCTTGGCCAGGGGGAAGTGGTCCGAGCGGTAGAAATATCCCTTCTCCGGCTCGGGATCCGGTTTCACGACCCGGCCCTCCTTTTCCGCTGCGCGACGGGCGTACTCATCCAGATCGGACTTGCCATACCCGACGATCACATAGTCGTTGGTGGGCCCCCAGATGGACAAGCCATCAATGTTGATGGCCGCCACGGTGCTGTCGAGGGGGAAGAGGGGATGCTCCGCGTAGTACTCCGACCCCAGGAGGCCCTGCTCCTCGGCGGTGGTGGCCATGAAGACGATGGAGCGTTGCGGAGCTGGATCTAGGCGACTGAACGCTCCGGCCAGCTCCAGGAGGGCCGCGACGCCGCTGGCATTGTCCAGGGCACCGTTGAAGATGGAGTCTCCCTCCAACGTGGTGTCCATCCCCAGATGATCCCAGTGGGCCATGTAGAGAATGACCTCCTGGGGTCGAAGCGTTCCCTCCAATCGAGCCAGCACGTTCTCCGAGATGGAATGCTCCAGGGTGTTGTGGATGGTGATGGACGCGGTGAGACCCAAGGGGACCGCCTGGAACCCACGGCTCGCCGCTTCGGTCTCGAGCTGCGTCAGGTCCAGTCCCGCCTGGTGGAAGAGGTCCCGGGCCACTGGGGAGGTGATCCACCCTTCGACGTCGGCACTCCGCGCCGCTTCATCGGACTCGTCGAGCTGAAAGCGCGTTCCCGTCCAGCCGTTCTCCACTGTTTCCCAGGGGTACCCTGCGGCGTCCGTTTCATGGATCAGGAGGACGCCGGCGGCACCTTGCCTCCCCGCTTCCTCGTACTTGTAGGTCCAACGCCCGTAGTACGTCATGGCGTTGCCGTCGAAGAGCGTGGAATCCTGGGTGGCGAACCCCGGGTCGTTCACGAGCACGACTACCGTCTTTCCATTCACGTCCACCCCGTCGTAGTCGTTCCAGCCATACTCGGGCGCCACGATCCCGTATCCGACGAAGACCAGCTCCGAGGCGTCCAGCTTGGACGAGTCCCGGGGTTGGGGCGTCACGGCGACAAAGTCCGATCCGTGGGCGAGTCGCCGGGTGGAGCCTTTACCCGAGATCGTGAGCGTCATGTTCGGATCACTCGTGATGGACACCAACGGCACATCCTGGGTGAAGCCACCCGCCTCGCCCGCCGGTGTCAGGCCGGAGGCCAGGAACTGGTCCTCGAGGTAATCGATGGTCTTTCCCTCCCCCTCGGACGCGGGCGCCCGGCCCTGAAAGGCGTCCGAGGCCAGGATCTGGATGCGCCCCACCAGCTCCGCGGTATCCAGGGCGGCGAGGGCCTCCTGGAGGGAGGAGTCGCTGGGGGCCTCGGCGTTGGGGTTCTCGCAGGCGGAGGCCAGGAGAGACGAGAGCAACAACGGCAGGGCCAGGATCGGGCGCCGAAGACACCATGCGGACATGGGATACCTTCCTTTCCTAGGCATGAGAGATATAGCATAGAGGAAAGCTGCCGGGCGCATCCACTTATCGGGTTTGAGATCCTGGATGGAGATTTCGATGCAAACGGGAGAACGCGTGTCTTTCGACCTGGCCCCACCCCCGCGGGCCCTGAGAGATCCGTGAAGGCGGGCGCCCCCTTGGATGCCGTGGTCGTGGGGAGCGGCCCCAACGGTCTTGCCGCTGCCATAACGGTCGCCCGTGCGGGGGGCTCCGTGGCTCTCCTGGAGGGTGCGCCGGACCTGGGCGGCGGCTGTCGGTCGCAGGAGTTGACCCTCCCGGGATTCCTCCACGATACGTGCGCCGCCGTGTATCCGCTGGGGTTCGCCTCCCCGTTCTTTCGCCAGCTTCCGCTCCACCGCCACGGCCTGCGCTGGATCCATCCTCCGGCGGCTCTGGCCCATCCTTTCGTGGACGGAACCGCCGCCGTCATCGAGACTCCGGCTCCGGACGCGACAACGCCGTGGGAGAGCTACCAGGCCGACTGGGAGCGGAGCCTCGCTGCCGCGGGTGGGACGCTGGAGCCGGACGGTCGCGCGTGGATCTCCCTCTTCCGACCGCTGACGGAGCGTTGGCTCGAGCTGGAGCGGGACCTTCTCGGTCCTCTTCCCTTCGGCTCACGCCATCCGCTGGTGCTGGGGAGGTTCGGCCTCCGGGGGGTGCGATCGGCTGCGGGGCTCGCAAACGCCTTCTTCCGGGGATCGAAGGCCCCGGCTCTCTTTGCCGGGCTCGCCGCCCACGGCGGGCTTCCTCTCCAGAGAGCCGGATCCGCCGCCTTTGGCCTCGTCCTGGGCACCCTCGCCCACCGCTCCGGATGGCCGATCCCCGAAGGGGGGCTCGACGGGTTTCGGGTGCCCTGGCCGCGCAGCTACGGGAGCTCGGCGGAGAGGCTCGGACGGGGCTCTGGATCGAGACACTGGACCAGCTCCCCGAGGCCCGGACGGTCCTTCTGGACGTATCCCCCCGGCAGTTGATCTCCATGGCTTCAGGAACCAAGCCCGATTCCGGGAAAAGGCTGCCCCGCCGGTACCTTCGGCGTTTGGCGCGATTCCGCCACGGTCCCGGCGTATTCAAGATGGACTTCGCCCTGAGCGGGCCGATCCCCTGGACGGCGAAGGCGTGCGCCCGGGCCGGGACGGTCCACCTCGGAGGGACCATGGAGGCGATCGCGCGGGCGGAGGATCAGGTTTGGCGGGGGCAGGAGCCCGAACGTCCCTTTGTGCTCCTGGCCCAGCCGACGCTCTTCGATGGCACCCGCGCTCCGGAAGGGAGACACGTGGCCTGGGCTTACTGTCACGTGCCCCACGGCTCGACGGCGGATCTCTCCCGAGCGATCGAGGCGCAGATCGAGCGGTTCGCTCCCGGGTTCAGGGACCTCGTCCTGGCCCGCCACACCCGCACCGCCGTGGCGATGGAGGAGCACAACCCGAATCTCGTGGGCGGAGACATAACGGGTGGTGTACACGACCTCGCCCAGCTCTTCGCGCGGCCCGTTCTCCGTCCCACCCCCTATGCGACACCTGCCCGGGGCCTGTACCTCTGCTCGGCCTCTACCCCCCCGGGTGGGGGCGTTCACGGCATGTGCGGATACCACGCGGCAATGGCCGCCTTGAGGTCCCTCTCCTGACGCTCCGGATCCGCCGCTCAACCACCGTGACCCGGGGACGGCCGAAATGATCACTACCGAAAAATCTATCCTGTCGTTCTATCGAGTTTACTCCCTTCAAGATTGAACGGTTCTAACTTTCTAGGGCACCCGTTCAACCTAGACGGGAGGTTTCATTCTCTCTGTGGACTCCAACGTTCGAACGGAGGTAGGACAAAGTGAGATACGCGATCAAGACAGGGCTGACATCGGCCCTCACGGGAATCTTCATGATGGCGGTGGCGAATCCCGTCAGCGCTCAGACCAGGACCATGACCTCCACCGGCTGGGAGCACGGCTCCATGAGTCTTTACGCAGGCGGCTTCAGCCCGACGACCCACGTGGGAACGGGCGAGTTCGACTCCTCGGCCACCGTCGGCGCGACGGTGGGATTCTGGGTGAATCGGTACGCCGGCATCCGCGTGAATGGGCTCTTTGCACGGACCAAGGCTGACGCGCCGGTCAGCACCGAGCTGGGGATCGACAACCCGAACGTGTGGATGTACGACGGGGACATCGTGCTGCGGGCGCCCATGTCGGTGGAGGCGGGATGGCTGGCCCCGTACGTCCTCGGCGGGCTGGGAGCCAAGACCTACGACTTCCGGACCCCAGACATGGGGAGCAAGACGTACTTCACCGGCAACTTCGGTGCCGGACTCGAGTATATGCTTCCTGGCATGTCCCGCTGGGGCCTCAGCCTCGAGGTCCGGGACTTCGTCTCCAAGTTCAACATGGGTGATTTCGACAATACCCAGCACGACGTCGTGTGGACGGGCGGTATTCGCTTCACCTATTGATCGCATGTCCGGTGAGAAGCCCCTCGAGTGAACTCGAGGGCTGAAGCGACTCTCGGACCCCGGTGGGAATCATCCGGTTCCCACCGGGGTTCTTCTGTATGCGCCAGGCGTCTAGCCGCCGCGCCCTACCCGATGGTGGGCCAGGCACGCCCTGGCCGGGGAGTGAGATTCTCCAACGGTCCGCGGTTGTCCCGAACCGGCGCCCGGTGTGACTTGAGGGGTGGATATGAGACGAGACCTCGCCGGCAACCTCGAGAGCCTGCAGGAGGAGGTCGTGTCCTGTCGCCGCTGCCCTCGGTTGGTGGCCTGGCGGGAGAAGGTGGCTCGGGAAAAGCGGGCGTCCTTTGCCGACCAGGAGTATTGGGGACGTCCGGTCCCGGGCTTTGGCGACAAGGAGGCCCGGCTGCTCGTCGTGGGCCTTGCTCCGGCCGCTCACGGCGCCAACCGGACCGGACGCATGTTCACCGGGGACCGCTCTGGAGACTGGCTCTTCCGGGCCCTCCACGCGACCGGATTCGCGAGCCAGCCGGATTCCACGGCCAGCGACGATGGGCTGAGCCTTGACGACTGTTACGTCACGGCGGTGGTCCGCTGCGCCCCGCCGGGAAACAAACCGTCCCCCGGAGAGCGGAAGAACTGCCGGCCCTACCTGGAGGAGGAGCTGGACCTGCTGGCGAACGTGCGGGTGATCGTCCCGTTGGGGAAATACGCCTACGACCAGGTTCTCAGGCTCCTCAAGGACCGGGGCATGGCAGTCCCCACGCCTCGTCTGGACTTCGAGCATGGAAGGGAAGTCCATGTGGCGAAGGACCTGACCGTCTTGGCCTCCTATCATCCAAGCCAGCAGAACACGTTCACCGGAACGCTCACCAAGGAGATGTTCGACTCGGTGTGGCGCCGGGCACGACGGATCCTCGCTCCTGCCGAGGACCTCCGCGCCGAGTAGCCTCGCCCCCTCACGCGAGAATGTACCTCTCCGCCATCTCCTGGAACGCGTCGACCTGAGCTCGGACCCATCCTTGGTCCCTTCCCAGCTCTCTCGCCATCAGGTCGGCGACGGCTGGAGCCGCCTCCACGGCGGCTCTGGCGTCCAGGAGGAGCGACCGGCTTCGCCGGGCAAGAACGTCGTCCACAGTCCGGGCCATCTCCTCGCGAACGGCCCAGATGACCTCACCGGCCCGACACCTGAGCCGGGGATGAATGCGTCGGCCCCACGCGGCGTCGGACTCGAGAAGGGCCTCCACCGCGGGAGCGTCGGAGCCGTACACCTCCAGGTCGCCGAACCTTTCGGGATGGTTGTGAGAGCCATGGATGGCGAGATCCCGCGTGGTGCATTCCCGGGGTTCGAGATCTCCCAGGACGATGCCGTGATCCACCGTATCCTCGGCCATCTTCCTGTACGTGGTCCACTTTCCTCCGGTGATGGTCACCAGCCCGGAGGCGGACACCTGGAGCGTGTGGTCCCGTGACAGGGACGCCGTGTCCCCGTCCTCTCCCGAGCCCACCAGGGGACGCAGGCCGGCGAAGCAGGACAGGACGTCCTCACGGTGGGGATCCCGCTCCAGGTACCGGGCGGCGTGGGAGAGGAGAAACTCCACTTCGTCGTCCTGAGGCCGAGGCTCGAGCTCGGGCCTCGGGACAGGGGTGTCCGTGGTGCCTATCACCGCGACGCCGTGCCAGGGAATGGCGAAGAGAACGCGTCCGTCGTCGGTGTGAGGGACCATGATGGCGGATTCCCCCCCAGGTACGAGCGGGGAAGGACCAGATGGACTCCCTGGCTGGGCCGGATCATGGGGCGGACAGAGGGGTCGTCCATCCTCCGGACCTCGTCGGTGAACACTCCGGTGGCGTTGACGACGACGCGGCCCCCCGCCGAAAGCTCGGCGCCGCTCTCCTGGTCCCGGGCCCGGACCCCCACGACGTACCCTTCGTCGTTCTTCTCCAGGCTGAGGACCCGGCAGTAGTTCAGGAGGACCGCTCCCTGGCTGGCTGCGGTCTGGGCCAGGTCCAGGAGAAGACGTGCGTCGTCGAACTGTCCGTCGTGATACACGACGCCGCCGCGGAGCCCCTCGGTCTCGATGGTGGGAAGGCGGCGAACGGTCTCGTCCCGGGACAGGTTCTTGGACGGCCCGAATCCGTACTTTCCGGCCAGGGCATCGTACACCTTCATGCCGATGCCGTAGAAGGGGGCCTCCCACCAGACGTAGTTCGGGACGACGAACTCCAGGTCCCGGACCAGGTGCGGTGCGTTCCGCCGGAGACGGCCTCGTTCCCGGAGGGCCTCCATCACCAACGGGATGTTGCCCTGCTGGAGATAGCGCACCCCCCCGTGCACCAGCTTGGTGCTTCGACTCGACGTCCCCTTGCCGAAGTCGCTCTGCTCCAGGAGAAGAACGCTGTAGCCCCGGGCCGCGGCATCCGTGGCCACCCCTACGCCCGTGGCGCCGCCACCGATCACGAGAAAGTCCCAGAGTCCGGGGGACTCCCTCGCCTGCCGCAGCATCTCGTTCCGGTTCATGTTCGGTCTCGGACCAGGAGGTATAGAGTGGGCCCATCGCTCCCCTGGGAGGAAAGGCGTTGGCCCTTCGACAAGCATAGGCTCCCGGGGCCGTGTGTGCACGGGGGGGGTCCGGGGGGCGTCTCCTGGGGGCGCCTGGTTTCCTTCCTCGCCCATTACGCCTAGCTTGCTCCGATCCGGAGCTTGGGGCCAATACCCACGCCATCGATGAAGGAGGTCTTCTTGTCCATGCGCCGAAGGGACTTCGTCAGGGTCGCCGTCCTGGGGGGCGGAGCCGCGAGCTTGGGGGCGGGCTGGGAGGATGCTCCGCGAGGAGGGGGGCGGCGCAGGGGGGCCGACGCCCAGGAGGGGGCGTCCCGTGCCGAAAGGGCCCTGCGCATCCTCATCCTGGGAGGGACCGGATTCATCGGACCCCATGAGGTCTCCTACGCCCTCGACCGGGGACATACGGTGACCTTGTTCAACCGGGGTCAGACGGCGCCCGACCTCTTCCCCGACCTCGAGCAGCTCAGGGGAGACCGGGCCACCGGCGAGCTCCAGGCCCTCCAGGGGGACCGGGAGTGGGACGTGGTCATCGACAACTCGGCCACGGACCCACAATGGGTTCGGGCATCGGCGGAGCTCCTGAAGGAACGGGCGGGGCAGTACATCTTCATCTCGACCCAGTCCGTCTACGCCTCTCGTGCCGAAATCGGGATCGACGAGACTGCGCCGGTGGGGCGGCCCGATCTCCCCAAAGAGGAGTGGCAGGGCTACGGACCTTCCAAGGCCCTCTCGGAGGAGGCGGCCCGGGAGGCATTCGGGAGGCGGGCCACCGTGGTTCGACCTTCCCTCATCGTGGGTCCGGGGGACACCACGGACCGTTGGACCTATTGGCCCGTGCGAGTCCACCGGGGCGGCACCGTCGCGGCACCTGGGACGCCGGAAGACCCGGTCCAGTTCATCGACGTGAGGGACCTGACGGAGTGGGTGATCCGGCTTGGAGAGGAGGGGACGTTCGGAGTGTTCAACGCCGTGGGCCCTGCCTCCCCCCTCTCCATGGCCGAGATGCTCTATGGTCTCAGCGCGGTGACCACGACCCCCGTTTCCTTCATCTGGGTGGAAACGCCCCTCCTGAGAGAGCTGGGCATCCGGGCTTGGTCCGACATGCCTGCGTGGCAGCCCCCCGAGGGTCGCACGGCCGGCTTTGCCCGGATGAGCAATGCCCGGGCGCGGGCCGCGGGCCTTACCTTCCGTCCGCTGGCGGTGACGGCCCGGGACACGCTGGCCTGGTTCCTCCAGGAGCCGCCGGAGCGGCAGAGCGCGATGCGGGCCGGGCTGTCCCCCGATAAGGAGGAATTCGTGCTGGCGGCGTGGCGGGTGCGGCACGGTGCCGAAGACGCGTAGGCGCGGGAAGCTGTTGTTCACTCATAGGGGCATTTCCGACCGAAGGAGCGAGAAAGCATGGCGAGCCGAAGAGAGTTTCTTTCAGGGTCTGCCGCCCTGGGCATGGGCCTGGGTCTCGGGGGTTTTTCGACGCTGAGCTGTACCGGACCGGGCACCGGGGGAGGAGAAGGAGGCCAGCAGGAGCCCGGGGCGCTCCAGGATGTCCCTCGAGCCGCCCGACCGCTGAGGATCCTCTTCCTTGGAGGGACCAGCTTCCTGGGCCCCGCCCAGGTGGAATACGCCCTGGCCCGCGGACACACGGTGACGCTCTTCAACCGAGGGCGAACCAACCCCGACCTCTTCCCTGGTGTGGAGAAGCTCCAGGGGGACCGGGCGGTCCCCGACTACGCCTCTCTCGAGGGGCGAGAGTGGGATGCGGTCATCGACAACTCGGCCAGCATCGCCACCTGGGTGAGGGATTCGGCGAACCTTCTGAAGGACTCCGTGGGCCGGTATCTCTACGTGTCGAGCATCTCGGCCCATTCGGACAACAGCATCATCGGGCAGGACGAGAATGGGCCGGTGTTCACCGAGGAGGACTATGACGAGGCCATGGCCTCCGGCGCGGGACCGAATGCTGCCTACGGACCGAACAAGGCCCAGGCCGAGAGGGAGACCTTCAAGGCGTTCGGGGACCGGGGCATCGTGGTCAGACCGGGTCTGATCGTGGGCCCGGGGGACCGGAGCGACCGCTTTACCTATTGGCCTGTCCGGATTGACCGGGGAGGCGAGGTCCTGGCCCCAGGGGACGGCACCGACTTCGCGCAGATCGTGGACGTGAGGGACCTTGGGCAGTTCATGGTGCACCTGGTGGAGCAGGAAGCCTCGGGCACCTTCAACGCCACGGGGCCGGAGGCCCCCCTGACCATGGCAGGGATGCTGTATGGCATTCGGGCCATCACGCCCTCGCCGGTCTCCTTCACCTGGGTCGATGCCGACTTCCTCCGGGAGTACAGGGTGGGCGCCTGGATGGAGATGCCCGTCTGGGTCTACCCCGACCCCCAGATGCGGGGCTTCAGCGCCTACGACTGCAGCAAGGCCATCGCCGCCGGCCTCGCGTTCCGTCCGCTGGCGGACACCGCCCGGGACACGCTGGAGTGGTGGAAGGGGAGGCCGGAGGAGGAAAGGACGCTTCGCACCGGGGTGGATCCGGAGAAGGAACGGACCATTCTGGAGGCATGGCACGCCCGAAACGGCTGAGTCCGGAAGGCAGAAACAGGGCCTGTCCGCCCGAGGCTTCGGCAGGACTTCGGGGGGGCTGATTTCCATTCCTTTCCCCGGCCCCTATACTGAGCGGACGGGAGGCCGTCCTCGCCCCACTGGGCGAGGACGTTTCAGGAGCCGGGAGATGGGAAGGGCGTGAGCCCGGGAAAGGGAAGAATATGAGCCTGCAAGACGTTCAGGCCGTTATCGACAGTGCAAAGGCTCGGGGTATCGATCACCTGGAGGGGTTCATCCGCCGCAGAATTCCGGGGATCACGGATTCCAAGGCCCGGGAAGCCGCGGATGTTGCCCTGGAAATCATCGAATCCGTTCCCATCTTCCTTGCCCGGGCATCCCAGGAGGCGCGCAATCGCAAGATGGTCCGGGTCATTCAGCCCGTCCTGGATCATGCCGAGCGTTACTTCCTGCGCCCGGTGGACCTGATCCCCGAGATGACACACGGCCTGGCGGGGCTCCTGGACGACACGTACCTGGTCCTTCGAGTCCTCCAGAACCTGGACCGGGGCCCCCAGCCCTTCCTGGACTGGGACCTGGACTTCCCCGTGGCCTTCCTTCGGAGCTTGGTGGGAAACGAGATCGCCTCCAAGCTCGACACCCTCTCCCTCACGGCCCTCCAGGAGGTGTCGCAGCACCTCTCCCTGGTCTGGGAGCAGGTTGCCCACGAAGCCTGACCCGCCCTGCCCGGGCCCCGGCGGTGGAGCCGGGCGCCCACGGAGCGCGGACCCTCTCTCCTACCAGCGGATCCCTCTCCCCTTCAGGTATCCTTCGACCACGCGGACGAACTCGGCGTTGGTCAGATCCTCTCCCGGGCGCCAGGGGCTCGATCCGGTCCAGCAATGAGGCTTCCTCCTCCCATACTCGAAGCTCGCCTCGGCGGGTGGATGGGTGAGAGAATCCAGGGCCGCCTGCATGAGCTCCACGGCGTCATTCAGGTAGTAGGTGTCCATGTCCCCCACGGTCACGTGGATCTTCCCGGCGAGGCGTGAACCCACCTCCGCCCAGTTCTGCACGAGATTGTGGGTGAGGTCCCAGTGTTCCAGCCAATACCGGGCGACCTCGTGATCGATCTGGCCGGTGGTCCGGTTCCAGATGGGGGCAGCGTAGCCGTTCGGCCCCACCGGGCTGTAAAGAGCCTCCCAGATGGCCCACTGCCCGCCGGACCGTCCGTCCGGTCCCACTGCCAGCTCATAGGCATTCTCCTGGCGGATAGTGGAGACGACGTTCCCGTCCGGCCGTCGGGCGTTGGGCCGCTCCACCTTCACCCACTCCTCCCCTGTCTCGTATGCGTTCTCGTCCTCGTACACGTTGACAATCTGGTAGTAGTGGAAGTCCACCGGGTCGGGGCACCAGCCCCAGGTTCCTCCGAAGGCGTCAGGGTTGAAGATCTGGACCGCCAGAGCTTCCCATCCCCCGGTGGACCCTCCGGCCAGGATCCGAGCGTCCGGCTCGGGGATCATGCGGAACTCGCCCTCGAGGAACGGGATGAGCTCCTCCAGGAGCGCGTCGCCGTAAGGGCCCACGTTCGCCGAGTTCACCGAGTAGCTCGTGTCATAGAAGGGATTGGCGTCCCGAATGGTCACGACGATGAGCTTGGGGCTGTCCGGAGATCGCCAGAACTCCGAGAAGCCCGCGTTCCGACCTCTCCCCTCGTCCTCGTCGTCGCTGTACCCGAAGGGAGCGGATCGGCCCGGAAAATGACCCATGAGATAGAGAACCGGGTAGCGACGCTCCGGGTCGGTCCCATAGTCGGAGGGCAGGAGAACGTTGGCTCCGATGTACATGTCTCGTCCCCAGAACTCGGACAATGCGGGACTCCGGAGCTTCACGAAGCGTACGAGCTCCCCCTGGTCGGGCGGATTGCCCTGTTGGAGAGACCCGCCTTCAGGCACCGCGTCTTCTGGTTGGATGACCTGTGAGAGCGTGAAGCGCAGAAGCACGTCCTGAGAAGGATCCACGTGGACGCGCTGCGGCTCGCTCATGGCATTGCCCGGTGCTCGCCACGGGCTCTGGCCCGCCCCGGAGTTCAGGTGCATCTCCAGGACCTGGCCGTCCGCTCGGTGGAAGGTGGTGAAGACGTTCAAGAAGGCCTGAGCGGTGTAATCACCCTCGGGGACCCCGGAGAGGTCGGAGAAGGGATAGCCCAGGACCCCGCCGCCGCCGGGAGTGAGGGTGACCTCGCCCCCGCCGCCGAAGTCCCTGACGTCGGCTCCCCAGAAGGGAACTCCCCGGACCCCCACCTGGGTTCGGGGCTCCCGTTCCTCATTCCGCGTCAGGACGACGTAGACCCGTCCCGTGACGGGGACCTCCAGTCCGAGGGCGCGGATTTCCCCGGCGGCGGAATCCGTGAGCTGGATGGTGAAGCTCGGGGAGAGGGGGTCGTGGCTCGCGACGCCGCATCCCGCGAGAAGCGTGGCGAGTACCAGGAGACGCATGGCTCGGAACATGGCGCTGGACTCCTTGGAGGGCCGTGAGATTTCCGACAGCCGGGGGCCATGGAGAAAGGGGTATGGGGGCAGTATGGGGCCCGGCGGCCCGAAGGCAAGGGTACGGGCCCATCCCCCCTCGACCCCGGGCCGCCCCGCGGCCAGATTGAGGGGACTCACTTCAACCACGGAGCATGGCTTCATGAGACGCAGCCTCACGAGAGCTGGAAGGATTGGAGCCCTTGCCGCCGCCCTGGCCGGGATCATGGTCCTGGCCTCGTTCGGGAGCGCATGGGCCCAGGAGGAGACCCGCCTCCTCCGTTTTCCCCACATCCACGGCGACACGGTGGTCTTCACCTACGCCGGCGACATCTACACCGCTCCCCTCTCCGGTGGGGAGGCCCGGCGCCTCACTTCCCATGAGGGAATGGAGCTCTTCGCCAGGTTCAGTCCCGACGGGAGGTGGATCGCCTTCTCCGGTGAGTATGCCGGCACCCGTCAGATCTACATCATGCCATCCACCGGGGGAGAGCCCCGGCAGATCACCTACTATCCGGATGTCGGTCCCATGCCGCCCAGGGGCGGGTTCGACAACCTGGTGATGGACTGGACCCCCGACGGATCCAAGATCCTCTTCCGTGCAAACCGGACGCCTTTTGGGGAAAGGGTGGGGAGGTACTACCTGGCCGACCCCGTGAACGGTGGCCTGGAGGTTCCGTTGGAGATTCCGGAGGGCGCCTCCGGCGCTACCTATGATCCCACGGGTACCAAGCTGGCATTCAATGTGAAGAGCCGGGAGTGGCGCCACTGGAAGCGCTACCGGGCGGGGCGGCAGCAGGACGTGTGGATCTACGACCTGGCGAACCACACGGCCGACCGCATAACCACCGAGCCGTCCACGGACAACTTCCCTATGTGGATCGGCAGCGAGATCTACTTCGTCAGCGACCGGGGTCCCAACGAGAAGCTGAACATCTGGGTCTACGACACCGAGACCGAGGCCATCTCCCAGGTAACCCACCACACCGAGTTCGACGTCCTATGGCCGAGCCGCGGGGTCGGGGGAATCGTCTACGAGAACGGTGGCTACATCTACCACCTCGATCCCCGGACCAAGGAGAGCCGAAAGCTGACCATCACGGTCACGGGAGACCGGCCCAAGACCGTCCCCTACTTCAAGAACGTCTCCGACGACGTGGAGTCCTTCGACATTTCTCCCACCGGGAAGCGGGTCGTATTCGGAGCACGGGGCGAGATCTTCTCCGTTCCCGCCGAGAACGGAAACATCCGGAACCTCTCCGAGACGCCAGCCTTCCGGGAGCGTGGCGTTCAGTGGTCGCCCGATGGTAAATGGATCTCCTTCTTTTCCGACGCCTCGGGCCAGTACGACCTCTATGTGATGCCGTCCGACCGCTCCGCCGAGCCCAGCCGCCTGGTTCCCGGCGACTCGGTGTGGATGGACGGGGTGCAGTGGTCTCCGGACTCCCGGTTCATTGCCTGGTCGGACAACATGAATCGGCTCCGGGCCATGGATGTGTCCTCAAGGCGCCTGGTGGAGATCGACAGGACCGGGATGGGGGCCCTCGACGACTTCTCCTGGTCGGGTGATTCGAAGTGGATCGCCTACGTGAAGACGAGTGCCAACGCTCTCTCGTCGGTGTGGCTCTACTCCCTCGACTCGGGGAGAAGCACCCAGGTGACCGATAGCCTGACCTCCGAGTCCAACGCGGCCTTCGATCCCAGGGGGCGCTTTCTGTACTTCGTGTCGGCTCGTGACTTCAGCTACCAGGGAAGTCAGAGCCGCTTCCAGTCACGGATCTACGCGGCGACGCTCCAGGCCGGGTATGGGCAGATCTTCCCTCCCAGGAGTGACGAGGAACCCGCTGTGACGGGGGAGGTCGCCGACACGGCGTCGGGTCGGGCCTCGCCTGGAGGCTCGGCGTCGGCTCAGGAGACGGCGCTCTTTCAGATCGACCTCGACGGTCTCGGGACTCGGGTGATGGCCCTTCCGGGGATCGAGCCGGGGAGCTACTCGACCCTCATCCCCACGGACGACGGGCTTCTGTACTTCTCCGGCGGCGCCCTCAACAAGTACACCCTGGAGGATCGGGAGTCCGCCGAGGTTCTCGCGGGGATCAGTGGCTTCGCAATCACGCCCGATAGGAAGAAGCTTCTGTACCGGACCCGAGTAGCGGATTTCGGCATCGTGGACGTGAGACCGGGCCAGAAGAACGACGCCGGACGCCTCGACCTGTCCCACATGGAGCTCAGGATCGATCCCAAGGTGGAGTGGGCGCAGATCTACCACGATGCCTGGCTCTTGATGGAGGATTTCTTCTACGACCCGGGAATGCACGGCGTGGACTGGGACGCCATGTACCGGCGTTACGAGCCGTTGGTGCCCTACGTGGCCGACCGGGCGGATCTGGACTACATCATCTCCGAGCTCATCGGCGAGCTGAACGTGGGCCACGCCTACATGACGCCGAGCCCCGAGATGGCCAGGCCACAGAGGGTCGAGGTCGCCCTCCTTGGCGCCGAATTCCAGGCAGACGGCCAGTACTACCGGATTTCCAACATCTTCCCCGGGGAGAACTGGCACGAAGAATACCGCTCACCCCTGACCGTTCCCGGTGTGGACGTGCGGGAGGGCGATTACCTCATCGCCATCGACGGGGAGGTGGTCACGACCGCCGACAACCCCTTCTCCTTCCTGGTGGGGAAGGCGGACCGCAGCGTGGAGGTAACCGTCAACAGCAGACCGTCCCGGGACGGCGCGCGCTCCTACACCATCGAGCCCATCACCAGCGAGCTCGGGCTTCGCTACCAGGAGTGGGTGGAGCGGAACGCCGCCCTGGTCGATTCCCTATCCGGTGGGAGAATCGGGTACATCCACCTGCCCAACACGAGCCAGCCGGGCTTCCGGGAGCTCTACGAGGGTTGGCAGCCCCTCCACCTGAAGGACGCCGTCATCCTCGACGACCGGTACAACGGAGGCGGATTCATCCCCGAGGACATGGCTTTCATGGTGGGAGCGCCCCTGCTCAACTACTGGGCCCGCAGGCACATGGACCTCTATACCCAGCCGGCCGTGGTGCACACCGGGCCCAAGGCGGTCCTCATCAATGGTCAGTCCTCGTCCGGCGGTGACGCCTTTCCGTACTACTTCCGGGAGCTGGGCCTGGGGCCCCTCATTGGCGAGAGGACCTGGGGTGGGCTGGTGGGCTACAGTGGCAACCCGGGATTCGTGGACGGTGGCGGCGTCATCGCCCCACGGTTCGCGTTCGTGGACAAGGAAGGGAACTGGGCGGTGGAGGGGGAGGGTGTGGCCCCGGATCCGGGGTTCGAGGTCCTGGACCGACCCGACGAGATCGCCGCGGGGCACCAACCCATGATCGAGCGAGCCGTGCAGTACCTTCTGGAGGAGCTCCAGAAGCCCCAGTACCAGAGGCCGGAGAAGCCTGCGCCGGCCATTCGCCGTGCGGGAGGAGGAGGTGGAGGAGGCTGAGGTGGGGTCGACTCGGCGGGAGGGGGAGCTGAAGGCGCCGCCGGCGCCTCAGCGGCCCCCTCTCGCCTTCCAGGCAGCCAGGATCTCCGCCTCCTTTTCGGCGTCGAGGGGGTAGCGGGCGCCCTCTCGACGCTCCCGGGGCACAGCGCTCGAATACCACCACTCCCGGTAATCGAAATGGGTCTGGGCCAGGGGGCGGTGCTGGAGGCCGTGCGCCAGGGCCTTGTCGATGTTGATGCGGGTGTAGCCCAGCTCCGTGCCTACGGGCATGACCCAGGGCACCAGGTAGGTGAGACCGTGGGCCTGGAGGAACGGGTAGTCGTCCACCCAGGTCCAGGTCACGGGCGCCCCGGTGCAGAACCGGAGACCGTGGAGGAACTCCTCCATCGTGAGCGGGGAGGCGGGGCCGGCGACGTTGAACGTGCCCGAGGTACCGGCTTCAGCCAGGTTGAGGGTGAAGTCCACCAGGTCGCGTACGTCCAGGAGCATGACCCGGTCGCTGGGCTTTCCCATGGCCAGCACCTCCCCTCCCCGGTCCATGCGTTCCACCCAGTAGCCGTGACGGTCTCCTCGCTCACCGGGTCCGGTGAAATGCTGCGGACGGAGGATGAGGGCTCGGTCCCCAAAGACCTCCTCGACCGCCATCTCGCCCAGCGTCTTCATGACTGCATAGCTGCTGCTCCCATCCTCGTTGTCCGGGTCCAGGGTGGTCCGGGGCTCCTCCGATTCGTCGATGTCGGTGGTGAGATAGGGCCAGTAGACGCCGGTGGAGGACACGAACACATAGAGTCCCGCGGCATCCCGCAGGAGCTGGGCCGAGTCCCGGGCCCATTCGGCTCTGGAGGTGGAGTTGTCCAGCACCACGTCCCACTCTTTCCCCTTCAATGCCTCGTAGTCGGGCGCCGCCCGGTCCCCTATGAGGTGCTCCACCGCCTGGAAGTCGGAGGGGTGCACCGTTGGCTCGGTTCGTCCCCGTGTGAAGATCGAGACCGAGTGTCCCCGGGCCAGGGCCTGGTGGACCTGGTGGGGCCCCAGGAAGCCGGTGCCCCCGAGAATGAGGATCCTGAGGGGGGCGCGCCGCGCAGCCGGTACGCGGGACGACTCCGGCTCCGCTCCAAGCGCCCGGTGATCGGCGCCCCCCGCGAGGAGGGCGAGAGTCCCGCCCGCAGCCAGGGTCGTGGTAGTCAGGAAATCCCGTCGGGACTGTGTCATGGTCTCTCTTCCGGACTCAGAGTGCGAAGGGAAGTGGGGCTGGACGCTTCCCGGCGATGTTGCTCTGCGGGGATATGCTCAGGGGTAGAGCCGGACCCGGCTCCATCCGTCCCCTTCCCGGACGAACTTGATGCGGTCGTGGAGGCGGTTGGCCCGGCCCTGCCAGAACTCCGCCGAGTGGGGGCGGAGACGATATCCTCCCCAGAATGGAGGAAGTGGAACCTCCCGGCCGCGGAACTCCTCCTCGTACTTCCCGACCCTCTCCTCCAGCTCTCGACGGCTCTCCAGGGGCGCGCTCTGTTTCGAGGCCCACGCGCCGATCTGGCTTCCCCGGGGACGCGTGTGGAAATAGGTCTCCGACTCTTCCCGGGACACCTTCTCCACTGTCCCCGCCACGCGAATCTGGCGCTGGAGGATGGACCAGTGGAAGACGAGAGAGGCTTCGGGGTTGACCTTCAGCTCCTCGGCCTTGCGGCTTTCGTAGTTGGTGTAGAAGACGAAGCCCCGCTCGTCGTAGCTCTTCAGGAGGACCAGACGCACGGAGGGCTTGCCGTCGGGGGTGGCGGTTCCCAGAGCCATGGACTCGGGGAGATAGATTCCTGCCCGAATGGCTGCCTGAAACCAGTCATGGAACAAGGCCAGCGGATCGTCTCCGGCGGACTCTTCGGATAGGCCGGCCAGGACGGCCTTGCCGGCGGTGAAAAAGGCTCGGACTGTGGGCCACAGGGCCATCCCTCGGGAAACCTCCGCACAGGGTGATTGGTGGTCCGCTCAACGGCCTCGGAAGATCCATAGAAGGGGGAAGGTGGGCAAGGCTGGGGCACTCAGTGCCGTGAGGTTCGCCGACGGAGATATCCATTGGGCTGTGCCATGTTCTGGCGGCCCCCTCCCGCGCGATCTCCGCCTCGGCCTTCTCGCGCTTCAACACCTCCCTGACCGCGGTGAACCCAGACTGTGCGCTGAACTGCTTCAGCTTGTGCTTGCCCATGCGCTATCACCCTCCGCCTGATCGGACCGGCATCTCACACTCGTGGAGGGTTCGCCTGACCCTCCCTGCCCCGCTTGTTCCCTTGCCGCAGCCAGGATTCCCCCGCCTCTGGGCCGTGAACTGGACCCGCGACGCCCCCTACTCCGCAGGCACATCCGCCCGGCGAAGTCAACAGTGGCTCGGTCCTCTGGCTCATTTGGCGGGTGCCCAAGTGAGGGCCACCTATGGCGTGGGATGCACTTCGGATCGTAACACAAGGGATGCGTGTGGGCTTGGCATGCCTTACGTTGTCGATACCCCCCATGGAAGTGCATTCCTGGCCGGAGTTGGCTGGGAAGGAGAATTGCTCTGCGGCGAGGATGGATGCCCGCAGGCCCCCGAACGTCGCAGTTCGGGGCAGCGATGTCAGTGGCCATCGTTAGACTAAACTCGGGGCCGAAACCGATACGGTGGAGTCCCAGGTTCAGCGAACGCTGATGCCGCGGGGGGACACTGAATTGAGAGAGACGGATCCGCAGCGCGGTGACGCGACTAGACCGGGGGTCGTCCCCGACGCCTCTGGTTCCGTCGATGGGCCCCTTGCCCACGCCCTTT
>CAVVTW010000008.1:0-157431 GCA_963751255.1 uncultured Gemmatimonadales bacterium
CATACCCAGACGGCCGATACCACCGCCAGCTTCTCGAGGACCATCTCCGAGCCGTGGAGGATATGGCTGAGCGGTTCGCCTCCTGGTTTGGCGCGGAGGGCTGGGGTCGGCTTGCCGGTCGGTGGCATGACCTCGGGAAGTACTCCGACGCGTTTCAGAATTACCTGCGTGCCTCGTCCTCACCGGACCCTCATGAAGCAGAGAATTCAGTTCGGATCGACCATTCTACGGCCGGGGCACAGCACGCCGTCTCCACGATCGGCGTCTTGGGTCATCTCCTGGCCTTCCCAATCGCCGGACACCACAGCGGCCTTCTGGATTCCATCGCGAATGGACCCTGTCTGAAGGCACGGCTGGAGAAACCCGTGGAGCCGTGGTCCAGGGCCCCAGCCTCCCTTCTCGACGAGCCCAGGCCTGAGCCCCCCAGCTTTCTCAAAGATGCGCTCCGAGGCTCTGACGGCGCCTTCACGGCGGCGTTCTTTGCCCGGATGATCTTCTCCTGTCTGGTGGATGCCGACTTCCTCGACACAGAAGCCTTCATGAGCCCGGACCGCTCGATGGACCGGCCCATGTGGCCAGAGAACATCCTGGACGAGATGAACGCGCTCCTCAAGGCACACCTGGAGGGGCTCGCATCTGACTCCACGGAGGTCAATCGGCAGCGTCGTAGCGTGCTCGACGCCTGTCGCTCCGCCGCCGAGCGCCCACCGGGCATTTTCTCTCTTACCGTCCCGACGGGTGGGGGGAAGACCCTATCCTCCCTGGCGTTTGCTCTGGACCACGCCCTGAGGCATGGCCTGCGCCGGATTGTCTACGTCGTACCCTTCACCAGCATCATCGAGCAGAACGCTGAAGTCTTCCGTGATGTGATGGCACCGCTGAGGGCGGCAGGGGTGCCCGATCCTGTGCTGGAGCATCACTCCAACTTCGACCCCGATTCCGAGGGACTTGGCAGTCGCCTAGCTACGGAGAACTGGGACGCGCCCCTCGTGGTCACGACTGGCGTACAGTTCTACGAATCTCTCTTTGCAAACCGTACCTCGCGATGTCGGAAGCTCCATAACCTGGCCGGGTCGGTGATCATCCTCGACGAGGCGCAGGCCCTCCCCGTGGATTACCTGGGCCCCTGCCTGCGGGTGCTGAAGGAACTCTGCGGCAGCTATTCAGTGACGATCGTCCTCTGTACGGCCACGCAGCCTGCAATTCACCGGCGTGAGGATTTCCAGATTGGGCTGGAGCTAGAACCGGGTCGTGAGATCATCCCTGATCCCGACCATCTCTACACCGCCTTGAAGCGTGTGGACGTCCAGCTCGAGGGCACTCTTGAAGACGACGTCCTAGCGAATCGTCTCCTCGCCGAAGAGCAAGTCCTCTGCGTGGTCAACACGAGGAAACACGCCTTGCATCTCGCCGGGCTCATTGGCGCGGCTGAAGGGCATTTCCATCTGAGCGGCCTCATGTGCCCGGAGCATCGGTCAGAACAGCTCAAGGCCATTCACCATCGACTCGAGAGTGGGCGCTCTTGCCGGGTCGTGTCCACCAGTCTCATCGAGGCCGGGGTGGACGTGGATTTCCCGATCGTCTACCGATCCATGGCCGGCCTCGACTCCATCGCTCAGGCCGCCGGCAGGTGCAACAGGAACGGCCGACTCGCCATCGGGCAGACCATTGTGTTCGATCCTGAGATCGGTCAGGGGCCGCGGTTCGTTACTGACACTGCAAACAACGCGAGACAAGTTCTCCCACTATACGACGATCCTCTCTCCCTCTCGGCAATCGAGCATTACTTCCGACTCTACTATTGGGACCAGTCAGCCCGCTGGGATTCAAAGCAGATCCTCGAGGAGTTCCACCTGGATCGAAAGAACCGCCAACTCCCATTCTTGTTCGGATTCGCGAAGGTCGCGGAGAGATTCCGACTCATCGAGGACAGTATGCAGTCCGTGATCATTCCGTGGGGAAAGAGGGGGCAAGGTCTCTGTGACGAGCTCAGGCGCTCCTGGCTCGCGCCCTCGGTTCAACTGCGGAGAAGGTTACAGCGGTACACCGTGCAGATCCCGGCCGCAATCTGGAGTGCGAACCGGAATCGGTCATTCGAACTACTCCAGGACCAATACCCAGTCCTGAAGTTTCCCCAGGTTCATTACTCGGATTGGACGGGACTGAGGCTGGAAGGGGACCCGTCAGAACTCCTTAACGCCTGATCAGGAGGATGCCCATGGCGTTCGGAATCAAACTCGAGGTCTGGGGGGAATACGCCGCCTTCAATCGGCCGGAGATGAAGGTGGAGCGAGTCTCCTACGACGTGATGACCCCTGGCGCCGCCCGCGGGATTCTGGAGGCGATCTATTGGAAACCCGAGATGCGCTGGGTCGTGGACAGGATCCATGTCCTTCGACCCATCCGATTCACTCATGTTCGTCGAAATGAAGTAAGCGTGAAGATCCCACTCAGGGGCCCCCGAGGCGTGGAAAAGGCGATGCGCTCGGGGTCCGGCCCCCTTGGCGTGGATGTTCGAAACGTCCGGCAGCAGCGCGCCGCCATGGTTCTGCGTGATGTCCGCTACGGGATCGAGGCGCATGTGGAGGTCGTCGATCCAGGTGCCCACGCGAACCCCGAGGCGAAGCATCTGGAGATGTTCAAGCGCCGAGCCTCGCGGGGGCAGTGTTTCCACCACCCTTACCTCGGGGTTCGGGAGTTCCCTGCCTCATTCAGCCTCGTCGAGGCCTTTCCCGCGGTTCCGGAAGAACTTAGCGGCGAGAAGGACCTGGGGTACGTGCTCCATGACATCCAATACGACGAATCCGAAGAAGGAACGGTCATCGAATCGAATCAGGGTAGACGCTTGGTCGCCACCCCGCGTTTCTTCCGAGCGATGATACGCAACGGTGTCCTGGAGATCCCGCCTCTCGCAGAAGGGAGGGCGTGATCCGATGATCCTCCACTCGCTCAACGCCCTATATCATCGGCTCGCAGAGGACCCCAGGTACGAGGTGGCGCCTCCTGGCTATAGCCTTCAGAAGATCACCTTCAAGGTAGTGTTGAACCCGGACGGACAGTTGTTCGACATGCAGGACGCCCGTCAGCTTCACGAGGGGCGTCTTCGGCCGAGGCAAGTCCTCGTTCCGGGCACTACCAAACCATCAGGGTCTGGAATCAATCCTTGCTTCCTCTGGGACAACTCCGGGTACTTGCTCGGGTTCAAGCCTGAGGACCCGAAGCCTGAACGCACTCTGGAGACCTTTCGGGCGTTTCGCTCTCGTCACCTGGAGTCCGAAGCAGCGATCCGGTCCGAGGCCTTTTCGACCGTGTGTCGGTTTCTGGAGCGGTGGGATCCGGATCGGGCACAGCACCACCCTGTGTTATCCGATGCCGCGGTCACTGGGTTCGGCGTCTTCCAGATCTTAGGGCGCAGTTCCTTTGTCCACGAGGACCCGGAGGTGGACAACTGGTGGCGAGACCAGGTGGGCGCGGCTGAACCCACGCCCGTGGGCCAATGCCTCGTGACGGGCGCGGTTGCCCCCCTTGCCCGAATCCACGAGAAGGTCCGCGGTGTGGCAGGCGCTCAAGGTTCCGGGGGGGCGCTCGTGGGGTTCAACGAGGATGCGTACGAGTCCCACGGAAAGACCCAGAGCTACAATGCGCCGGTTTCCGAGGAGGTAGCGTTTAGGTATGTGACCGCCCTCAATGCTCTACTCGATGGACCCATGAGGGAGAAACACCGCGTGGGTATTGGTGACATGACGGTCGCGTTCTGGACCGACCGACCCACCCTCACGGAGGATATCTTCGCCGAGTTTGCGTCAAGGGGGTCGCACATTCTCGAGACGGTCGGTGCCCAGGATGAAGGCCGACGCCAGCAGATCGAGCGCTTTCTCAATGCTCTGCGCAGCGGTGGAGAGGCTTTTCGAGATCTGGAGGAGGAGCCCGAGGGCACGGGCTTCTTTCTGCTGGGACTGTCACCCAATTCCGCCAGGATCGCGGTCCGGTTCTTTGAGCGTGGGAGTCTGTCCCACTTGTTCGATAACCTCAGGCGACACCACCAGGACATCGGCCTGGCACCCCCTGCGGCATCTGGAAGGCGGCGTCCTGATCCAGAATTCCCGCCCGCTGGGTCACTTCTGGCGCAGACGGCTCGGGAGCCGAAGGACATTCCCCCCGTGTTGGCTGGTCCCCTCATGAGGGCCGTGGTGGGTGGGCGTCAGTATCCGGCAGGGTTGTACACCGCCGTGCTCCGCCGAGTCAGGGCCGACCGAAGAATCGATTACCTGCGCTCCTGCGTTCTCAAGGGATATCTCAATCGGAACCTGAATATGGAGGTGAGCATGACTCTCGATCCGGAGCGACTGGATCCCTCATACCGTCTCGGGCGGCTCTTCGCCGCACTTGAGAAGACGCAGAAGGATGCCCTGGGGGAAGGTCTGAACAAGACGATCCGGGACGCATTCTATAGCTCCGCTTCCGCGACGCCGGGAAGCGTTTTCCCAAGACTTCTGCGCACCTATCAGCATCACCTGGCCAAGCTGGAGGGCGGGCGACGGATCAACCGGGAGCGGTTGGTCCAAGCGATTCTCGATCCTCTCACCGCGTTCCCAGCCCATCTCTCACTGGCGGAGCAAGGGCTCTTTGCCATCGGTTATTACCACCAGACAAGTGACTTCTACACGAAACGTAGCGCCGCCTCACAGAGCTGACCGATCAGGAGACCTATGATGAACCGCCTCGACTTTGTTCTACTCTTCGACGCCACTGATGCAAACCCCAATGGAGACCCTGATGCAGGTAACCTGCCGCGGATCGATCCCGAAACCGGGCATGGACTCGTGACGGATGTCTGCCTCAAGAGAAAGGTGAGGAACTACGTCTCGATGGTGAAGGGTAACACCGCTCCCTACCGGATCTATTTCTCGGATGGTGCCGTCCTGAACTTGCTACACGAGGAAGCCTACGTTTCGGCCGGTGAGAAGCCATCGAAGAGGCTCCCCAAAGAAGCGAATAAGGCCGACCAGATCACCCGCTTCATGTGCGAGAACTTCTTCGACATTCGGACCTTCGGTGCGGTGATGAGCACGGAGGTGAACTGCGGTCAGGTTCGGGGGCCGGTCCAGCTCTCCTTTTCCCGGTCGGTGGACCCCATTGTGACGTTGGAGCATGCCATCACCCGAAGCTCCGTCACCAACGAGCGGGATCTCGAGAAGGAACGAACCATGGGCCGGAAGTTCACTGTTCCGTACGGTCTCTACCGAGCTCACGGTTTCATCAATCCGTTCCTCGCCGAACAGACTGGCTTCGGCAGCGAGGATCTCGACCTTCTCTGGGCCGCACTCGAGGGGGCATTCCAATTTGATCAGTCTGCTGCCCGTCCGGCGGGAAGCATGGCCACCCGAAAGCTGATCGTGTTCGAGCATGAGAGCCCGCTCGGGAGCGCCCCGTCCCATCAACTGTTCGATGCCGTGACCGTCCGTAGGAAAGAAGATACTCCCGTTCCACGCAGCTTCAGTGACTATGAGGTTTCTGTGGCGTCGGAGAGGATCCCGGAGGGGTTGACGGTCCGCGAGAGGCTGTAAGTGCGTGGCCGAAAGACCGGATGGAGGAGTTCGGACAAGTGCGAATCAGAGTGGTTCTGGAGGCGACTGCATGTTCACGGACGACGATCTTCTTCCGATCTCAGCCCTGCAGCACCTGATATTCTGCGAGCGGCAGGCGGCGTTGATCCATCTCGAGCACCTTTGGATGGAGAACCCGCTCACCGTCGAGGGGCAGGACCTGCACCGCGTGGTGGACGAGGCGCACGCTGAGAACCGAGCCGAGGTCCAGGTGCATCGCGGGGTGCAAGTCCAATCCCGTCAACTAGGGTTGACTGGGAAGGCGGATGTGATCGAGTTCCATCCCGTTCGACCGGGCGAAACGGGGATGTGCCTGGCAGGGAAAGAGGGTCTTTGGACCATCGTGCCCATCGAGTACAAACGGGGGAGACCAAAGGCCCACCAAGCAGACGAGGTTCAACTTTGCGCTCAAGCCGTATGCTTGGAGGAGTTGTACGGCACCGAGGTGAAACGGGCCTATCTGTTCTATGGTAGGACCCGCCGTCGGGAAAGCGTATGCTTGACTCCGGCGTTGCGAGATCTCACAAGGGCCACCGCCACCGCACTTCATGACCTCATCCGCTCAGGGGTCACACCTATTCGAGAACAGGAGAAGAAGTGTGGAAACTGTTCCCTCGAGCCCCTGTGCTTACCGCCCAAGAGGAGCCGACCTCCCTCGGTGCGAAGCTACCTGGATGCAGTCCTCCTGCAAGCATTGACCGAAGCGGACGGGCCATGAAGACACACCTCAACACCCTCTTCGTCACTACCGAGGACACCTACCTGGCGAAGGAGGGGGAATCGGTCGCTGTCCGGAAGGGAAGAGAAACGGCCATCCGGGTCCCCCTTCATATGCTCCACTCCATCGTCTGCTTCGGCCGGGTGCGGGTGAGCCCTCAGTTGATGGGGCACTGTGGGGACCGGGGCGTCTCCATGACCTTCCTGACGCCAAGCGGGCGCTTTCTCGCCCGAGTCCAGGGTTTCACCTCGGGGAATGTGTTGCTTCGAAAAGACCATTTTCGGAAATCCGAAAACGATGAGGAAACGCTTGAAATCGCAAGAGTGTTTGTGCAGGCGAAAATCCACAACTGTCGAATTCTGGTCCTCCGTGGGGCACGGGACCACGGGGATCCCTCCAGCGCCCTCGCGCAGGGCGCCGAGAACCTTGGAAGGTGTCTCCGCCGGGCTGGGGTGGTGGATGATCTGAACCGGCTGCGAGGCATCGAGGGCGAAGCTGCCAGACACTACTTCGGGATATTCCAGCGCCTGATCACCAACTCTCACGAGGCCTTCCTTATGACAGGGCGTACCAAGCGCCCCCCGAGGGATCGGGTCAATGCTCTCCTATCGTTTGTCTATGCACTGCTCGCCTCAGACATCCGGTCGGCCTGTGAGGCAGTGGGTCTCGACCCTCAAATGGGGTTTCTCCACGCTGATAGAGCCGGACGTCCTGGGTTGGCCCTGGATCTCATGGAGGAGTGGAGGCCTGTGTTGGCGGACCGAGTGGTGCTGTCAATAATCAACCGACAGCAAGTCAAGTCGGATGGATTCCGCCTTGAGACCGGGGGTGCCGTGAAGATGACCGAGGAGACCCGAAAGGCAGTGCTTACCGAATACCAGAGGCGTAAGCAGGAGGAAATAGAGCATCCGTACCTGCGCGAGAAAGTGACTCTTGGCCTGATGCCGCTTCTCCAGTGTAGGCTCCTTTCCCGAACGATTCGGGGAGAATTGGACACCTATCCCGCCTTTCTCTGGAGGTGACGTCTCTTGGTCGTATTGGTTACCTATGACGTCGCCACCGTTTCTGACGAAGGCCGCCGCCGACTCAGGAGGGTGGCGAAGATCTGTCTGGACTTCGGCCAGCGGGTGCAGAACTCGGTCTTCGAATGCCATGTGAACATGGAACAATGGACGCGCCTTAAGCTGCAGCTCCTCAGGGCAGTCCAACTCGACGAAGACAGCCTCCGATTCTATTTCCTCGGTAACAACTGGCGTAGGCGCGTGGAGCATCATGGTGCGAAGCCGACCGCGGACCTCGAGGGGCCCCTCATCACCTAAGCGAGGTCCATCGCGAACCTGGAGTTCCACCCAACTCCCCAGGAGGTTCGCGATGTCGCCAGGACCCCTGGAGTCACGGGTAGGAATCCGAGGTCTGCTGACCGCAGGACGTATGGATTTGGTCCGTGGATCCGAGGTTCGCGCATACTCGCTGCTATCCGACCTTCCCTCAAGCAGTTAGGATGCGAGCGTCGCCCCCCGCGTGGGGGGCGGGGATTGAAACGTGTACCCGACCAGGAGCTTCGAACGTGCCCTCGTCGCCCCCCGCGTGGGGGGCGGGGATTGAAACAGACTGTGCAGCCGACGTCCGCCATGACATGGAGTCGCCCCCCGCGTGGGGGGCGGGGATTGAAACCATCGCGGACGGTACGCTTGTACGCCACTGCGGTGTCGCCCCCCGCGTGGGGGGCGGGGATTGAAACTCGCGCCTGTCACGCATTGGGGGCCGTCCGATCAGGTCGCCCCCCGCGTGGGGGGCGGGGATTGAAACCCCTGGAGCGCCGTATGTGCGGATCGTCTCGGGCGTCGCCCCCCGCGTGGGGGGCGTGGATCGCAAACCGGTCAGGCATTGTGCACCTGCCTCTGCCGGATACGTCGCCCCCCGCGTGGGGGGCGTGGATTGCAACTCGCTCGTGACAGTCGGTCCGCGCTGGCACTCCGGTGTCGCCCCCCGCGTGGGGGGCGTGGATCGCAACGCATGCCGGCGCCGAACGGACCGGCGAAGCGACCGTCGCCCCCCGCGTGGGGGGCGTGGATTGAAACCGAGTAGAGGCTGAACGATAGCGAGGCCACCGACGTCGCCCCCCGCGTGGGGGGCGTGGATTGAAACTTCATCGTAGGCCAGGATGACGACCGTCTGTGCAGGTCGCCCCCCGCGTGGGGGGCGGGGATTGAAACTCGACGGATGGTGCGGGCCGCGTTCCTGCGACGTCGCCCCCCGCGTGGGGGGCGGGGATTGAAACTTTTTCCAAGGGGGGCGTTATGCGTAAGCTGTTGTCGCCCCCCGCGTGGGGGGCGTGGATCGAAACCGCATCCGGAGTTGGAGGTTCTCGTGCGGGGTCAGTCGCCCCCCGCGTGGGGGGCGTGGATTGCAACTCCGTTGAGGCAAACTGTCTGTTCCTGGCCACGTCGCCCCCCGCGTGGGGGGCGTGGATTGCAACTTCCTAGGGACACCCTACAAACTACGTGTTGCGGATGTCGCCCCCCGCGTGGGGGGCGTGGATCGCAACTCATGGCTTGCTCAGCTCCGTCCACCGAATGGCAGTCGCCCCCCGCGTGGGGGGCGTGGATCGCAACATTTCTTTGGCGTCACCGTGTGGCGCCTGGCCGGTCGCCCCCCGCGTGGGGGGCGTGGATCGCAACATGTCCAGACGCTACCTCCGCCGTCCCGCCTCCGGGTCGCCCCCCGCGTGGGGGGCGTGGATCGCAACATCCTCGGGCAGGTGCTCGAGCACGTCCGCGCTGAGTCGCCCCCCGCGTGGGGGGCGTGGATCGCAACTCATCACGCCGGATCAACTGCGAGCCCTGCTCCAGTCGCCCCCCGCGTGGGGGGCGTGGATCGCAACCGGGTGAGCGGGCGACGATGGGGCCGGGAACGACCGTCGCCCCCCGCGTGGGGGGCGTGGATCGCAACGTCGTCCGTCGCCTGGCGAGCTCCGGCACTGACGTCGCCCCCCGCGTGGGGGGCGTGGATTGAAACATACGTCGAGCAGTCGCGACAAGTGACAGCGATCATGTCGCCCCCCGCGTGGGGGGCGTGGATCGCAACCGATGCTAGTCACCATGGTCACGAAGTACGCTCGTGTCGCCCCCCGCGTGGGGGGCGTGGATTGCAACCGGATCGGCCACGCCGCCCACGACCCGCATGGCTCGGTCGCCCCCCGCGTGGGGGGCGTGGATCGAAACACCGTAGATCAGACCGCGCACGTGGTCACCGAAGTCGCCCCCCGCGTGGGGGGCGGGGATTGCAACAGAGCGCTGCTCGGCGGCCTTCGCCTGCTCTTCAGTCGCCCCCCGCGTGGGGGGCGTGGATCGAAACATCGGCATGAAGGCTGGTACCAACGCACGATCAGCGTCGCCCCCCGCGTGGGGGGCGGGGATTGAAACATCTTCGCATCCCGTCAGGCAAACCGTCTTGTAGGTCGCCCCCCGCGTGGGGGGCGGGGATTGAAACTCTGTCAGATCTTTTCGAGTCAGAGACAGCGGAGGTCGCCCCCCGCGTGGGGGGCGGGGATTGAAACTCCTCCGTCTCGGGGACCTGTGGCTCCGCAGCTTGTCGCCCCCCGCGTGGGGGGCGGGGATTGAAACTTCGTGACGCTCGGGTGGTTGTCCGTCGTGTTGTGGTCGCCCCCCGCGTGGGGGGCGGGGATTGAAACAATCTGAGCGGCGCTCCCACGGGTGACGAGGGGGTCGCCCCCCGCGTGGGGGGCGGGGATTGAAACGTCCGGCGCGGGCGGAAGGTGCCAGAACTTCGGTCGCCCCCCGCGTGGGGGGCGGGGATTGAAACTACGAGGACAAATCCATCGCGCCCCCCGAGGAGGTCGCCCCCCGCGTGGGGGGCGGGGATTGAAACGCGGTGAAGCCAATTTTCCAATGCCTCCTTGGTGTCGCCCCCCGCGTGGGGGGCGGGGATTGAAACGTGGTCCCGCCCGAGTTCGAAACAGGACAGACCGTCGCCCCCCGCGTGGGGGGCGGGGATTGAAACAGGTCTTCCCAGTAGCAGGAAAGCTGTGTCCCGCGTCGCCCCCCGCGTGGGGGGCGGGGATTGAAACCTGGACTTCGTTGTGAAGTACGGCAAGCCGGAAGTCGCCCCCCGCGTGGGGGGCGGGGATTGAAACCTCCTGGCTCCTTTTACGGATGCGGTCAGCCGCTTGTCGCCCCCCGCGTGGGGGGCGGGGATTGAAACATTTCCAGGAAGCCGGCTTCGGTGAGCGTCCCGGTCGCCCCCCGCGTGGGGGGCGGGGATTGAAACACCCGGAGCGCCCGGGAAGTCAAGGAGTTTCTTGTCGCCCCCCGCGTGGGGGGCGGGGATTGAAACTCGCGCAGCCTGATCGTAGTCTGGGACGCGCAACGTCGCCCCCCGCGTGGGGGGCGGGGATTCTCCGTCGATGCGTATTCTTGGGCTGAGGTCCCCCGCGTGAAGCCACTCTTGGAGTGTGCCCGGCCCCGGAGGAGTCATACAGTGGGTCCAGACCCCGGGGCTCTCGGATGCACCAATTCGAGTGAGGAGAGGGTCTTGATGGTAGAGCGGACCAGCGCTCCACTCCAGCGGAGATCCCTCGGGGTCCCGGGATCGGGCGGGCCAGGAGAGAGCTCGAATCATTGTCTCGGGATGTGAGTGTGAATGGGGGCTCGCGGCGAGGGTGCGAAATCCAAGAGCCCCCCCTGTAGGCCAATCCAGGCGATGCCTCCCAGATGGATGCATCGAACTGACAGAGAGGTACGGAGCGGCCGCCAACCCAGCCTCATCACATACTCATGGAGAGAGATGTTGGGGGGCGTCGGCTTCATACACGAGAGCCTTTTTCCGGTCGCCGGGTAGGGTAGCTCAGTAGCGCGGATCGTCACCCAGTCGCCACGGAGGATTCCCATGGACCAGACTCTCATCGATCTCTACGACCGCTTCACGCATGGAGGGATGAACCGGCGGGAGTTTCTGGACCGGCTGGCCCGGTTGACGGGAGGCCCGGCCGCCGCGATGGCGGTCCTGCCCATCCTTCAGAACGACTACGGTCGACATCTCGTGGCCCAGGACCACGCGGACCTGGAGATTTCCGAGGCCACCTGGAGCGCCGAGGGAACCGAGGTGAGCGGCTATCTGGCTCGCCTGAAGGGGGGGGAGCGGCGGCCGGGCTTGATCGTGATCCACGAGAACCGTGGCCTCAATCCTCACATTCAGGATGTGGCCCGGCGCTTCGCACTGGAGGGGTTCATCGCTCTGGCCCCGGACATGCTCTCGCCCCTCGGCGGTACTCCCGCCGACGAGAACGAGGCCCGTCAGATGATCGGCACCCTGGACGGGGACGCCACCCTGACCCGCCTGGCCGCCGCCGTCCCCTTCCTGGCCGGGCACCCCGAGTGTACCGGGAGGGTGGGGGCGGTGGGCTTCTGCTGGGGAGGAGGATACGCCAACCGCCTGGCGGCCGCTGGGACCTCCCTTGCCGCGAGTGTTCCCTATTACGGAAGCCAGCTTCCCAAGGAGGAAGTTCCGAGGATCACGGCCCCCTTGTGCCTGCACTACGCCGGGCTGGACGACCGGATCAACGCCGGGATCCCCGACTATGAGGCTGCCCTGAAGGCGAATGACAAGCCCTATGAGCTCTACCTCTACGACGGAGTGAATCACGCCTTCAACAACGACACCAATGAGGCCCGCTACAACAGGGAGGCGGCGGAGCTGGCCTGGGGCCGGACCCTGAGCTTCCTGAGGCGCCACCTGCAGAGTTGATGCGAAGCTGCCCTGCCTACACCTCCAGCCCCCGGGCGGCTCGCATGAGGGCCCCGGGGGAGGCGCCGGACCTCCAGAGAGGGACCAGCTTCTCGAGGGTCGGTCGTGCGTGGGTGAAGAACGCCTTGAGACCCCGGCAGAGGTAGTTCAGTCCGTCCTCGCCGTAGGGGGTCTCGAGAAAGCGATCCTTGGGGCAGCCTCCGTTGCACATCGGCCGAACGGCGCACTCCCGGCAGTATCGGGGGAGGCGGTCCCACTTATCCCTGCCGAACCGCACCCGGACGGGAGAGTCCAGGAGGTCGAGGAGGGGTGTGTCAAGGAGGTTTCCCAGGTGGTGCTCGCGGTCCACGAAATGGTCGCAAGTGTAGAGGTCCCCATTGTGTTCCAGGACCGGGACGTCACCGCATCGTTCCCGGAAGACGCACAGCGAGTGCTCCATTTCCCTCATGGGACGGGCCGCCTCGTCGAAGATCTGCACCAGGATCCGGCCGATGTCGTTCCTGACCCACTCATCGAAGATCGTGATGAGGAATGAACCGAATCCCCGAGCGGAGACCGTCGCCCGGCTGACCCCCCGAGGCAGATCGTCCCGTCGCTCCACCAGGGGGAGAAAGCCGACGTAGGTGGCTCCGATGGCCTTGAAGAAACGGTAGACCCGCCGGGGGTGGCGCACGTTCCGGTCGTGCACAACGCACAGAATGTCCAGAGGGATCCGATGCTTCCTGAGGAGCTCGTATGCCCGCAGGACGCGGGCGTGGGTGGGCCTCCCTCCCCTGGTCAGTCGGTAGGCATCGTGCAGATCTTCGGGCCCGTCCAGACTCAACCCGACGGCGAAGCCTTCCCGAGCCAGGAAGTGGCACCACGCCTCGTCGATGAGGGTCCCGTTGGTGACCAGGGCGTTGAAGATGCGGGCTTGCGGTGGAGCGTGCTTCCTCTGGAGGGCGACGATAGTGTGGAAGTAATCGACGCCGAGGACCGTGGGCTCGCCGCCGTGCCATGAGAAGCGGATGTCCCTTCCTCCGGCGGCTTCCATGTGCTGGAGGATGTAGCGCTCCAGGAGGGCCTCTCCCATGGGGGCCGGTCCAGACGCCGGGAAGAGGTCCACCTTCTCCAGGTAGTAGCAGTACCGACAGTCCAGGTTGCAGAGAGCGCCTCCAGGCTTGGCGAAGACCTGGAGGTCGGGGTGTACCGAGGCTTCGGGGAAAGGACCCATCGATGGATCCGGCCTCCTCTCAACGGCTGGGTCGAGTCAGGTCATAGATCCGAAGGTACTCAACCCCCATCTCGTCGGCGAAGCGGCCAAGGAGGTAATCCCGGCCAATCTCCTCGATGCGCAGAGCCCCGGGCAGCTCCAGCGATCCGACCATCCGTCCGTCGGTGTCGAAGATCGTGGCGGTTCGGGTGGTGTCGCCGGGAAGACGATACTCCTCGACCCAGAGCAGACCCAGGGCGTCTGCGTAGATGGGGCCGTAGGCGGGGAGGTACCGAGGAATCTGCGCGTCCCGGTACATTTGCCGGAACTCCCGGGCCTGATCGGTGTCCTCGGCCCTGTCTACCATTTCTTCCATCAGGGCCCGAACGTTGGCATCGGTGACCGGGGCGGGTTCCTTGCCCCGCCGGATCAGGCGAGCAAGGGCTCCGGTCTGGTCGTAGACCCGGATCTCGTATTGGTCCTGGGAGCCGTAGAAGAAGCGGGTTCCACGCACGGCGGCTACGGCGGCCTTCCCGAAAGGGCGCTCGGAGGTTATGGCCAGGGTTCCACCCTCCGCCTGGCGGGAAGAGAACAGCCTCTCGTCGCCCGGAAGCTCCCCGAAGTCGGTTTCCACCCTGCCGTTGGGGGCAATGGACCGATACTGGATGGGAAAGCGGAAGAGCCCATTGGGTAGATCCACGTCCCACTCGGAGGTCCACACCAGGACCGAGCCCGACGAGAACATCCCCGAGGTCAGGAGGTAGCCGGGGATGGCAGGATCGGCGGTGCTGCCGCGAACGAACCCCTGGTCGGGATCGAACAGATAGAGGCGCCGGAGAAGGCGGTCCACCACGACGAGGGTGTCTCCGGGAAGAGTGCCCATGAGCACCGGGCTGTTGAATTCGCCGGGACCCTCTCCCCGGTTCCCGAAGGTCCGGAGGTGCTGGCCGGTGCCGCTGAAGATTCGTAGATCGGGGGCTCGACTGTTCACCACCGCGATTCTGCCATCGGAGAGCCGGACGGCCCCCCAGACACCGAAGAGCAGGTAGGCATCCTCTCCCGTCGCGGCGCCGATGTGGAGGGACGGCTCCGCCGAGAGCGACCAGCCGCCAGTCCCGGGGGGAAGCTCCCCCCATTCTCGGCGATGGCGACGCCGGCGGAGTCCCGGAGCGTGAAGGTGGCCCCGGCGGGGCCGTCCGACCCGCAAGCCGACAGGACGCCCGCGGCCAGGGCGAGGGCCACGCACAGGGGGGCGGCGTGGGCCCCGCCGGGGGGCCAACGCCGGATCGTGGCACCGTTCACGGGCAAGCGAGCCGGACCTGAACTCTTCATCATTCGTTCTCCCGCGGGGAAACATGGAGAGGTGGAGTCTCCCGGCGGCGGTTGCGCAACCGGCTACCGGCCCCGAGGTTCCCCAGGTTCGTTCCCATCCGGGGAGACTCTGAGCTCGGGCCCCCCCGGAAGAAGTTAGAGACCTCCCCTGGAGGATTCCATGACGCGCTCCGCATTCTTCCGTTTCCTTGCCGCTGTTCTCCTGGTCGCCCCCCTGGCGTCCTGCGGCTCGGACGCCCCGCTCTCCGAAGACCAGATCCTGGCCCGGGCTCGGGCGATCCATGAGGCAGCCATCACCATCGACACCCACAACGACATCCTGGGGAATTGGGGCACGCCGGAAATCAACCCGTGCACCGGAACCGACATGAAGGTGGATCTCCCGAAGATGCGGGCGGGCGGGTTGAAGCTGACCTTTCCTGCGGCTTACGTCGGTCAAGGTGCCCGGACCCCGGAGGGTCATGAGGCGGCGAAACAGGCGGCACTGACGAAGTTCGCCGCCGTCCATCGAGTGGCCGAAGAGATGTGCCCGGAACAGGTAGAGATCGCCTACCGCGCCGACGACGTGGAACGCATCCTCAATTCCGGTAAACTGGCTTATGCCATCGGCATCGAGAACGGCTATGTCATCGGCACCGACCTCTCCATGGTCCAGCAGTACTACGACCTGGGGGCCCGCTACATCACGCTTACCCACTCCGGGAACAACGAGATCGGGGACTCCTCCACCCCCCGGGGCGAGCCGGCGGTGGAGTGGGAGGGGCTCTCACCCTTCGGCGAACAGGTGGTGAAGGAGATGAACCGGCTGGGCATCATGATCGACGTGTCCCACGTTTCGGACAACACGGTCAAGGACGTGCTCGCGCTGTCGGCCTCTCCCATCATCGCCTCGCACTCGGGAGCACAGGCTCTGGCCGATGTTCCGCGGAACCTGAGCGACGAGCTCCTCATGGGCATCAAGGAAAACGGTGGCGTGGTGCAGATCGTGGCGCTGGACAGCTACCTCAAGGTGGATCCGCCCGCGAAGACGGAGGCCATGGCAGCACTCCGGGAGGAGTTCGGGCTCGCGGACCGGGGTGCCCTCCGTTCCATGTCCGAGGCTGAGCGGGACGGCGTACAACGCACGCATGGAAGAACAGCGTCCGGCCTACGATGCCCGCATGGCGGAAATCGAGGCACAGTGGCCGAGTGCGGACGTCTCCACGTTCGTGGATCACATCGACTACGTGAAGAACCTCATCGGAGTGGACCACGTGGGCATCGGCACCGACTTCGACGGCGGTGGCGGAATCCCTGGTTTCAATGATGCCAGCGAGGCGCTGAACGTGACCATCGAGATGGTGCGTCGCGGGTACACCGAGGAAGAAATCGACAAGATCTGGGGCGGGAACCTGCTACGGGTGTGGCGGGAGAATGAGCGAGTGGCGGCGGAGCTCCAGGGCGCGACCTGAGGGCAGAACGGGGAGCCCCGGCCACGCTCTTGCCGGTGGGAGGTCAGGAGAGTCCGTCCAGGCGGTGGAGCCCATACTCCCGGGCGATGGCCAGGGCCGCTCCCAGTTCCCTGGGCTGGAGGGGCCGGGCCAGCTTCGGGTACCGTCCCCGTGTCGCGGCTCCCGCCGGGCGGTACTGTCCCATCACGTTCACGTAGGTTTCTTTCCCCAGCGCCCGGGCGATCCACGCCAGGATCGCCCGGGTCTCCTCCGGGAAATGGGGCATGACGAGGTGTCGGATCAGCACTCCCCGCGTCGCGAGTCCGGCAGCATCCGTGCGCAGAAAGCCGACCTGTCGTTGCATCTCCCTCACCGCTGCCCGGGCCACCTCGGGGTAGTCCCCGGCCTTGAGGTAACGCCGGGAGAGGTCCGGGCTGAAGAACTTGAGGTCCGGCATGTAGATGTCCACGATCCCGTCCAGGAGGCGAAGGCTTTCCACGGAGTCGTAGGCACTCGTGTTATAGACCAGAGGCAGAGCCAGACCTCCCTCCACCGCTGGAACGAGAGCCTCCAGCACCTGGGGTACCACGTGCTCGGGGGTCACGAGGTTGATGTTGTGGCAGCCCTGGGACTGGAGGGCGAGCATGACCCGGGCCAGCTCGCCCGGAGACCTTCCTGGCGTTCCCACCGCCTCACCGGACCGGGGGTGGAGTCGCGGTGGGCCCGGTGACAGGTCCTGGCTGATATCGTGATTCTGGCAGAACACGCAGCGCAGGTTGCAGTGGCCGAAGAAGATGGTACCGGAGCCGTTCCATCCTCTCAGGCAATCCTCTTCTCCTGGATGGGGAAACGCGCTGGCGACCACGGCGTGGCGCCCGGTCTTGCAGGCTCCCCAACGATCCCCCAGGCGGTCCACGGCGCAGTCCCTGGGGCAGGCCCTGCAGGCGCGTAGCCCGGCCAATGCTCTTCTGGCCCGGGCACGAAGCTCGTCCAGGCCCAGCCCGAGGTAGGAGGGGGTGAAGCCGGCGGGTCCGGCCGGGCCCGGCATCCTACCGGAAGTCGGAAAGGTGCACGGGCTGGCGCCGAGGGCCCCATTTCCCGGGCCGTTCCTCGAAGATGCCCGGGACGGGAGCTCCACATGACCCACAGCGGCCGTCGGAGGCGAGGTTCCACTCCGTGAGGACGTACCAATCCCGTCCGATGAGGGGGGCCGCGCAGTCTGGGCAGTAGGTCGTTCCGCCGGCCTCATCGTGGACGTTTCCCGTGTAGGCGTAACGAACACCCGTCTCGATGGCGATCCTCCTGGCTCGAGCCAGGGTGGACGCCGGGGTAGGGGGCAGGGCACCGAGCTTCCAGTCGGGATGGAACGCCGTGAAGTGCATGGGCACGTCGGGGCCCACGTTCTCCACCACCCACTCGGCCATGTTTCGGATCTCCTCCTCGGAGTCGTTCCAACCCGGAATGAGCAGAGTCGTGAGCTCCACCCACACATCGGTCTCATTGCAGACGTACCGGACCGTGTCCAGCACGGGCTCCAGATGGCCCGCCGCGAGCTGGTGGTAGAAGTCCTCGGTGAATCCCTTCAGGTCGATATTCGCCGCGTCCATGTGGTGGTAGAACTCGGTCCGGGGCTCGGCGCTCACGTACCCGGCCGTCACCGCCACGGACTTGATCCCCTCCTCCCGGCAGGCCTGGGCCACGTCCACAGCATACTCGTGGAAGATGACGGGATCGTTGTAGGTGAAGGCCACGCTCCTGCACCCGAGCCTCCGGGCGGCTCCGGCGATGGTTCCTGGGGAGGCCTGATCCATCAGCCGGTCCATCTCCCGGGACTTGGAGATGTCCCAGTTCTGACAGAACTTGCAGGCCAGGTTGCAGCCCGCCGTGCCGAAGGAGAGAATCGGCGTGCCCGGGAGAAAGTGGTTCAGAGGCTTCTTCTCGATGGGGTCTACGCAGAAGCCCGACGAGCGGCCATAGGTGGTGAGGACCATTCGACCACCCACGTTTGCCCGAACGAAACACAGGCCCCGCTGCCCCTCCCGAAGACGGCATGCCCGGGGACAGAGGTCGCATTGGATGCGGCCATCTCCCGACTCGTGCCAGAAGCGGCCCGGCGCGCCGCCGCCCTCGTATGACGCGATCCTATCCACCGTCCGCCTCTCGCTCCTCTTCCCCGGGCTCTCCTGGCGAAGTCCGGTCCTTTGCCCCCTCATCGTGCGCCGACCGAGAGCCTGCCTTCCGCGCCCTCGACCGGACCTCCTCCATCTCTTTGCGCGCCCGGTCGAGAACTTCCGCCATCCGCTCCAGGGAGTCGGACCCGATGTCCCAGGCAAACGCCCCTTCGAACGTGGATTGGGCGAGACGCGAGAAGGCAGCCGAGAGGTCCCGCGTCTCCTTGCCCCAGAAACGCTCGGTGAAGGAGCCGATGCGATCGAAGATCTCGTCCACGACGTCGCCGTGGCTCTCCAGGTACTCCCGACCCTCGTCCGTGATCTCGTAGATCTTCTTGCCCCCGTCCTCCTCACGGGAACGGAGGTATCCCTCGTCCTCCAGCATCTGGAGCGTGGGATACACCGAGCCCGGACTGGGTTTATAGCATCCGCAGGACTCCTCTTCCAGGGCCTGCATCACCTCGTACCCGTGCATGGGTTTCCCGGAGATCAAGCGGAGGACCACGAACTTCAGGTCACCGCGCTCGAAGATTCTCCAGCGGAACCGGCGGCCGCCGTGGCCGGCCCACGCACCGAACCCAAAGCCGCTCCCGCAGCCTGTCGTTGTCATGGCGTTTCCTCACATGGCGAGGGGAAGTTGAGGCGATATGTCGCCCGATATGTCGTACGATATATCGCCAGTTGCACTCGCACAAGGATCCGAAAGCCAGGGACAGTGGCATGTCCCAGGTGGGCGAATCGCTCCTGGGCGAGGACGGTTCCCCGGTCGTCGAACTGCGGCGATCCGTTTTCCAACCTGCCGCCGCCCACCGGCGTCCAAAGAATACAGAGCGTGTCGCATCTGCCTGAATCCTCCGTGCCGCCCCTCCCGTAGGGGAGGGGACCTGTCGTCCACTTCAGGAGCTGAAGCATGAAAGCCGTGATCGCACTCTCCGGGCTGGCCGGCCTCATCATCTTTGGTCCGCCGGTAGTCTTCCACCGGTCCCATCACCCCGATGTTTCCGTAATTGTGAGGGAAGCGGTCCGACAAAGCACCCCGGCCGGGGACCAGAGCCAGTGCAGGTTCGAGGCTCAGCGAAATCTCACCGTCGAGGCGACCTCGGGCGACGCCCTCCGGCTCCTTGCCGGCTCAGGGTCCCTGGAGGTCGTGGGAGTGGAGGGCCTTGGAGCGATGAGGGCGGTGGCGAGAGCCTGCGCCTCGGAAGAGGCTTTTCTCGATGACCTGCGGCTGACGTCGGAGCGGGACGGCTCGACCCTCGTTCTGGAGACCCACTATCCCGAGTGGGGCCGGCAATCCTGGGGCAACCGGTACGCCCGCCTGGACCTGAAGGTGGAGGTGCCCGCGGGCATGGCTGCTGAGATCCAGGACGGGAGCGGCGAGATGTCGGTGACGAACCTGGGAAGCCTGAATATCGATGACGGTTCGGGGAACGTGGTGATCTCCCGGATTCAGGGCGATGTCTGGCTCGACGACGGTGCGGGAGAGATCGAGATTCGCGACGTCCAGGGATCGGTGGGTATCGACGACGGCTCGGGGGAGATCGGCGTGCGGAGTGTGAGCGGCGATCTGGTGATCGACGACAGCTCGGGCGAGATCGCCGTGCAAGGGGTCGGCGGCTCCCTGACGCTCTCCGACAGTTCCGGTGAGATCGACGTGCGGGACGTGGCCATGGACGTCCGGGTCACCCGGGACAGCTCCGGCGACATTCAGGTGGCCGGCGTCGGCAGGGACTTCATCGTGGAGCGGGATGGGAGCGGGAGCATCCGCTATACCGACGTGGAAGGGCGCATCGACGTGCCCAGGAAGAAGTAGCCGAGGGCCCCGAGGAAGCGGCAGCCAAGGACGACACCACCCGCGAGGAGAAGCGCCCCTGCCCGGTTACGGACCGGGCAGGGGCGCATTGCACCCTCCCTGGAGCGCTGCTACGATCCGTGCATGGAATACACGACCCTAGGCGCAACGGGCGTCACGGTATCCCGGATCTGTCTGGGATGCATGAGCTACGGGACCTCGGCGTGGAGACCCTGGGTCCTCGACGAAGAGGCGGCGCGCCCGTTCTATCGACGGGCCATCGAGGCGGGGATCAACTTCTTCGACACGGCGGACATGTACTCCAGGGGCGTCAGCGAAGAGGTGACCGGGCGAGCCCTTCGGGAGTATGGACGGAGGGAAGAGCTGGTCATCGCAACCAAGGTCTTCTTCCCCTGGGGAGACGCCCCGAATCTGGGCGGGCTGTCCCGCAAGCACATCGTGGAAGCGTGCGAGGCCAGCCTCCGGCGCCTGGGGATCGAGGCCATCGACCTCTACCAGATTCACCGCTTCGATCCCCGGACCCCCATGGAAGAAACGCTGGCGGCCCTGGACCACCTGGTCCAGGCCGGGAAGGTCCGTTATGTCGGAGCCAGCTCGGGCTGGGCGTGGCAGTTCGCCCGGGCTCTTGGGCTTTCAGACCGGCACGGGTGGGCTCGCTTCGTCTCCATGCAGAACCATTACAACCTCGTCTACCGGGAGGAGGAGCGGGAGATGATTCCCCTTTGCCGGGAGGAGGGTGTGGCCGTGATCCCCTGGTCCCCCCTTGCGAGGGGGCTGCTGGCGGGGGCGCGCACTTCTCTCGACGATCGCTCCTCCACGGTAAGGGCCGAAACCGATACCTATGGGCACAAGCTCTACGGCGGGCCGGGCGACTGGGAGATCGTGGAGGCGGTGGAGGAAGTGGCTCGCAACAGGGGAGTTTCTCCGGCGGAGGTCTCCCTGGCCTGGCTCCTGTCTCGACCCGGGGTGACCGCGCCCATCATTGGGGCAACGAAGCTCGAGCACCTGGATGAGGCGGTACGGGCGGTAGATCTCCAGCTGGAGCCAGACGAGGTGGAACGCTTGGAGGCTCCGTACCGGCCGCATGAAGTGCAGGGACACCAGTAACCGGGCCTCAGCTCTCGCGTATTTCATCCGTTGAGCGGGCTGGCGCATCCGTTTCGCCCATGCCGGGAAAGGACCGTTGAAGTGGCTACCGGATTCCTCCCTGCCTCGAGTCCGGCTCACGCTGGGCTCGTCCTGGCTCTCGCACTCCTTCTGGGGGCGGCTCCCGGGGCCTTGTCGGCCCAGACGGTGACAGGCCGTCTGGTGAACCGGGAGACGGGGGAGCCCCTTGACGCTGCCTTCGTGATCCTGGTGGACAGTGCGGGCATCGCGCGCTCCAGGACTCTCACGAACGCCGAAGGACGTTACCTCCTGGAGGCGCCAGGCCCGGGCCGGTACAGCGTCCACGCCGAGCTGATCGGGTACGCCGGTTACGAATCCCCATTCCTGGTCCTGAGCGAGGGCCAGACCACCGTTCACGACGTGGCGGTGTCGTTCCAGGCCATCGAGCTGGCTTCCATCGAGGTTACAGGGGAGCAACGCTGCACGGTGCGCCCTGGCTCGGGCCTGCGCACGGCGGAGGTGTGGGAGGAGGCACGCAAGGCGCTGGAGGCCGCCGCCTGGACGCAGCGGGAAGGTGCCGTACGCTTCCGAGCCGTAGGGTTCGAGCGGGAGTTGGACGCCGACGGGAAACGGGTCCTCAGCGAGCGACGCGCAGGGCGCGCGGGGTACACCGCGGGCAGTCCGTACAAGAGCCTCCCTGCCGAGGATCTCGCCGAGAACGGCTACGTTCGCCCTGAGGAGGATGGCAGCTGGACGTACTACGCGCCGGACGCCCAGGTCCTCCTGTCCGATCCCTTCCTGGACACCCACTGTTTCGAGCTCAGGACCCAGGATTCCCTGCCGGAGTTGATCGGCCTCACCTTCCGACCCGTAGAGCGGAGCCGGCAGGCCGACCTCCGCGGGGTCCTGTGGTTGGACCGGGGGAGCGCTGAGCTCCGCTTCCTGGAGTTCACCTATACGAGGCTTCCATACCCGGTGGAGTCCTCCCTGATCGGAGGTCGGGTGGATTTCGATCGGCTGGGCAACGGGCCGTGGATCGTGAGCTCCTGGCGGATCCGCATGCCGGAGGTGGAGATGGGGCGGCAGGTCGTCGGTGCCTTTCGGGTAAATGAGCAGACCTATCGGATCACCGGCTTCATCGAGGTGGGCGCCGACGTGCAGGACGTGGAGGATCGGCATGGAACAGCCGTTCTGGCCCATGGCCGTGGGGGGGGCGCGATAAGAGGCGTCGTCTACGATCTCGATGGGGCGACAGGCGTGGCGGACGCGGAAGTGTCGGTGGTGGGCACGAACCGAGGCACGCGCACGGACGGGAGTGGGCAGTTCGAGGTGACGGGCATGCCGCAGGGAATATATGCGCTCCAGGTTACCCCCCGAGGCTGGGCGCTCCCTTGGCCTCCTCCGACGAGACAGGAGGTGGAGGTTCAGGAAGGCGACACCAGCCTCGTGCAGGTCCGGCTCCCGGGCCCCCGCGAGGTGGCTACGGCCTTGTGCGGGGAGGTGGCGGAGGACACCCTGCCCGGAGTCGTCCTGGGGCGGGTCACCGACGGAGCCGCCGGCAGCCCCGTGGCAGGCCGCGAGGTCGTTATCACGTGGAGCAGTTTCAGTCTGTCGGAGGACCCGACGCGAATGGGTGTCCAGACGCGGTGGAGGGGAACCACCGTCACCACGGATCAGGAGGGGTGGTACAGGGCCTGCGGAGTACCCGCCGGGGTCCTTCTCCGCATCAGGGCGGTACCTCTCGGGAGCCTGACCGCCGAGCAGACCTCGGACCGCCTCTGGCAGCCCGATGTGCGTCTGCCTCCGGAAGCCACGGAGCTCCGCGTGGGCTACGACAATCCCATTGGCCGGGCGGACCTGACAACCGGCGGGGCGGAGGGAAGGAGGGGACCGTCACCGATGACTGCAGCGGAGGAGCCATGATGGACGGCCGTTTGCGCTATCTCTCCCGCCAGGATGTGGAGTCTCTCGCCATTCCCATGACCGCGGTGATCGAGGCCGTGGAAGAGGCTCTGAGGGAGAAGGGGGAGGGGACGGCCGAGATGCCTCCCAAGCCCGGAGTCCACCCGGGCCCGGATGCGTTCATCCATGCCATGCCCGCCCTGCTGAAGGGGATGCGCGCGGTTGGATTGAAATGGGTGTCCGGCTTCCCCTCCAACCAGGAAAAGGGTCTTCCCTACATCAGCGGGCTCTTCGTTCTCAACGACGTTCTGACCGGGTTCCCCCTTTCGGTCATGGACTGCACCTGGATCACCGGCGTCCGAACGGGGGCTGCCACGGCCGTTGCCGCCCGGTACCTGGCCCGGCCTGAGTCCTCCACGCTGGGCATCGTCGCCTGCGGCGTGCAGGGCAGGACCAACCTCGAGGCCCTGGCGTGCCTCTTTCCCCTGGTGCGGGTCCACGCCTACGACATTGATCCGGACGTCGCCGAGGCGTTCGCCCGGGAAAACGGGGCCCGGATGGATATGGAGATCATTCCCGTGGGCAGTGCTGAGGAGGCGGTGTGGGGAATGGACCTTGTCGTCACCAGTGGTCCCATCCTCAAGGATCCGTCTCCCGCCATCCCCGCCGGCTGGCTGGCACCGGGCAGCTTCGCATGTGCGTTGGACTTCGATTCGTACTGGACCGGTGCCGCCATGCGCGCCGTGGCCAAGCTGGCCACGGACGACCACGCCCAACTCTCCTACTATCGATCGGTGGGTTACTTTCGCGACACGCCGGAACCCTACGCCGATCTCGGGGAGATCGCTGCGGGGCGGGCTCCCGGGCGGGAATCGCCGGGTGAACGCACCATGAGCGTGAACCTGGGACTGGCCATCGAGGATGTGGCCACGGCTCGGCTCATCTACCGCAGGGCGCTGGAATCGGGGGCTGGAACCGATCTTCCCCTCTGACCCCTTCACGCGGACCCTTGTGCGGCGTTCCTGGCTCGGGTAATATTTAGGAACGCCTAAATTTTCCTCGTCCTCCCTGAAGGAAGACTCGTGGGGCGATCTCCGTGGTAAACCCTGCACTCGCACTGCTGATCTTCGGGATCGTCTCCCTGGCGGTGGCGGCCCTGTCGTGGCCCGGGCGGGGCCTGGTGCCCCGGATCATCCATTTCCTCGAAATGACCGAAAAGGTCCGCCTGGAGGACTCTCTCAAGCACCTCTACAAGTGCGAATACGCGGGGCGTCCGTGTTCCGTGGATTCGGTGGCCGGGTCCGTGGGGGTATCCCGTGGCCAGGCCGTCCACCTCCTGGGGCGGCTCGAGGAGCTGGGGTTGGCTCGGGCGGTGCCCGAAGGGTTCGAGCTGACCGGAGAGGGCAGGGATTACGCGCTGCACATCGTCCGCACCCACCGGCTCCTGGAGCGGTACCTGGCCGACCGAACGGGGGTCCTGCCGGAGGATTGGCACGGGGAGGCGGAAAGAAGAGAGCATCGGATATCTCCAGACGAGCGTGAGTCGCTGGCGGCTCGGCTGGGCCATCCCGTCTACGATCCCCACGGAGACCCCATCCCCACGGCCCGGGGAGAGCTTCCGCCGCTGAACGGAATTCCGCTCACGGCGCTGGATCCCGGAGAGGTGGCCTCCATCGTCCACTTGGGGGACGAGCCGAGAGAGATCTTCGAGGCCCTCAACCGAGTAGGTCTGACCCCGCACATGCCGGTGCGGGTGTTGGAGGGGGCGCCCGGTGAAGTCCGGTTCGTGGGTGGGGGAAGGGAACATTCCCTGCCCCCCGTCGTGGCGCGAAACGTCACCGTCGAGCCCCTTCTCGGTGGCCGGCCTGCGGAGGAGCCCGCCGATACTCTGGCGGATGTCGGAGAGGGCCAGGCGGCCCGGGTTCGTGGCATCCACCCTGGACTGCAGGGCCCCCAGCGGCGCAGACTCCTCGATCTCGGCCTGGTGCCTGGAACCCTCGTGGAAGCTGAGCTTCAGGCGGCCGGCGGTGATCCCGTGGCGTTCAGAATCCGGGGGGCCCTGATCGCCCTGCGGAGGGATCAATCCCGCTGGGTTCAGGTGGAGCGGGGAGAAGTGGGCTGACCATGCCATCCACGGCGACCCCTTTCCGCCGCGGTAGCGCGCACCGCTCCGAAGCCCTCGGTTCCCCTTCGGCTCCCCGGGGGAAAGTGGGATCTTCTCGTTGCCCTGGCGGGCAATCCGAACACAGGAAAGAGCACCGTCTTCAACGCTCTCACCGGCCTCAGGCAACACACGGGGAACTGGCCGGGCAAGACGGTGGCTCGGGCTGAGGGGGTGATCGCTCACGAAGGCCGGCGTGTGAAGGTCGTGGATCTGCCCGGCACCTATTCTCTCCAGGCCGGGAGCACGGACGAGGAGGTGGCACGGGATTTCATCCTCTTCGGACGCCCCGATGTCACGGTCGCGGTGGTGGACGCCACCCGCCTGGAGCGGAACCTGAACCTGGTGCTCCAGATCCTGGAGATCACGGATCGGGTGGTTGTGTGCCTGAACCTCACCGACGAGGCCCGAAGGCACGGGGTGACGATCGACTCCCAGGCGCTCCAGCGCCGCCTCGGTGTGCCGGTAGTGCCGACGGTGGCCCGGGAGAAGGAGGGGATTCAGGAGCTCCTCAGGAGCATGGAGGCGGTGGCGACGGGGGAGGTCCGGACCCAGCCCTACCGGCTCCGGGAGCTGCCCGAAGCCGTGGAGGGAGCGCTTGCACAGCTGAGCCCCGCCATCGAGAACGCCTTTCCTGGAATCCCGAACGCCCGCTGGGTGGCCCTCAGGCTCCTGAACGCCGACGAGAGCGTCGAGGAGGCCGTCAGGAGAGGAGAGATCGGTGGCAGCGCCACGGCCGCACCCGACTCGGGGGAGGGCATTCTTGGGTTGGCCACGAGCCTCCGGTGGACCCTGAGCCCGGATTTCCACGATCGGCTCATGGAAGGGCTCTTCGCTGCGGCCCAGGAGATCGCCGAGAGCCTGCACTCGTGGAGGGGCGGGAGGGAGCCGCTTCACGTTCGACCGAAAGCTGGACGAGCTCTTGACCAGCCGGCGGTACGGGTTTCCACTCATGTTCCTGATCCTGGCGGCGGTATTCTGGATCACCATTGTAGGGGGCGAACATTCCCTCGGGATTTCTCTCCTCCATCCTCATCGACCGGATGCATCCGGCTCTCAGGGGGATGGGCCAGAGCCTCGTCGGCTTCCCTGGTGGCTCAGCGGGATCCTGTTCGACGGCATGTACCTGGCCACGGCGTGGGTGGTGAGCGTCATGCTGCCCCCCATGGCGATCTTCTTCCCTCTCTTCACCCTGCTGGAGGACTTCGGGTATCTCCCCCGGGTGGCCTTCAACCTGGATTCCCTTTTCGCCGCGCGGGAGCTCACGGAAAGCAGGCTTTGACCATGTGCATGGGGTTCGGCTGCAACGCGGCGGGGGTCGTGGCGACCCGAGATGATCGACAGCCCCGGGAGCGGCTGATCGCCATCATCACGAACAACTTTTCGCTGTGTAATGGACGGTGGCCGACGCAGATCCTCATCGCCTCGATCTTCCTGGGGGTTCTGGCCCCGCGCGGCCTGGGCAGGGCTCCTTTCCGCAGCCGCCGTGGTGTTCGTGGCCCTCCTGGGTATCTTCTTCATGTTCCTGACGTCATGGGTCCTCTCCCGGAGCCTTCTCAAGGGGGAAGCCACGACGTTCAGCCTGGAGCTCCCGCCCTACCGCCCTCCCCGGGTCCTCCAGACCCTTTACACTTCCCTCGTCGACCGGACCCTGATCGTACTCTGGAGGGCCGTGGTCTTCGCTCTTCCCGCCGGGGGGGTGATCTGGCTCGTGGCCAACGTCCATCCGGGACAGGAGAGTCTGGCGGAGGCCGCATTCGCGCCTTGGACCCCTTGGCCTTCTGGTGGGCTGAACGGCGTCATCCTCTTGGCGTACGTGGTGGCCATCCCCGCCAATGAAATCGTCATCCCCACGGTGCTCATGCTGACCGACCTGGTAGGGCATCGGGGGCGTGGGGGCGGGCGCCGGCGTCATGTTCCAGCTGAGCTCCCACTCCGTCCGCGGGCGAACTCCTGCGGCTGGGAGGCTGGACGACGCTGACGGGGGTCAACCTCATGCTCTTCAGTCTGCTTCACAATCCCTGCTCCACGACGCTCTACACGATCTACCAGGAAACGAAGAGCTGGCGATGGACGGCCGTCCGGCGCTGATCCCACTGGGTCTGGGGTTGGTCGTGACCTTCCTCGTGGCCCAGGCGTGGCGCCTCTGATGGTCTGAGCGGAACGGACCCGGGGAAGCCATGTCATCCATCGAAACAGAGCTGAAGCTCCTCTTGTCGGAAGAGGAGTACGAACGCCTTCGCCGCGAAGCGGAGAATCCTCTCGTGCAGGGACCAGCTGAACGTCTACTTGCGCGATCCAGGCCGCCTCGAGGAGGACCCGGGCTATTTCCGATCCGGTATCGAAACGGGTCGGTCCCCGGTGGCGACCCTGAAGACTCCCGCCGGTTGGGTTGGGGACACGCGAAGGATGCTGGAGGTGGAGCGGCCGCTGGCCGACCTGGGGCCTGCTCTCTATCCACGTCCCGTCGCTGGATCCACGTCGAGCGCGACCTTCCGGAGGCATTCAGAGGGCATTTCCAGAGGCTGGGGATCCGGCGCCTTCGGCGCCTGGGCTGGATGCGTAACCTCCGGTGCGTCGTGGAGCTGGAACCCACCGGGTCGGTGGAGTTGGACCGAACGGTGCTTCCCGGGGGGCGGGTCCGCCACGAGGTCGAGATCGAAGACCCGTCACCGGAGAGCCGGGCGGCCCTTCAGTCCATGATCATGGCGCTGGCACCGGGGGCGAGGGTTTCGAGGGTGGGCAAGTTCAGCAGCTTTCTGGCCGCATCCGGGTGGACAAAACCCTCGGGCTTCTAGTGTTGCCTCCGGACAGGGCCGGACCGGGAGCCACGGGCTAACCTCCGGTTCGAAACCCCCGCCCGTCCCGGAGCCAATCCCGGATCTCCCTCCAGAGGGATTCGTACGCCACCGCCGGTGTGGAGCGGCGTGCGTAGGTGTGGACGGGAGCCCGGTGCGCGCCCATCTGCTCCACGATGCTGGAGTAAGGGATCTGCGTCGCCAGGAAGGGAATGGAGAGGTTCGCGGCCTGCGCGGCGGCTTGGCGGTGGAGCGCCTTGCGCCGATCCACCATGCAGAAGAAGGGGAAGACTCCCAGCTTCTTGGCCTTGGCGTTCTCGAGGGACTGGAGGAGCTGCCCCAGGGACCGCAGGGAGAGCGGCGTGGGTATGGTTGGCACCAGCAGCACGTTGGCTGCCCTGAACACACTCTCCGAAACCAGGGAGATGCTCGGAGCGCAGTCGATGATCAAGAGCTCGTAGTCGGCGGCCAGGGGCATGAGGAGGCGGGCAATGCGCTTCACGGGCTTGTTGGTCCGGTCCAACTCCAGATCGAGGTGCCGGTAGGAGAAGTCGGCGGGAAGGAGGTCCAATCCGGGGAAGTCGGTGGCCTTGATCCTCGCGTCCAGGTCCATCCCCCCCCTGACGATCTCTCGCCCCCCCCCTTTCACCTTTGGCTTGATGCGGAAGTAGAAGGACGCCGCCCCCTGTGGGTCCAGGTCCCAGACCAGGGTCCGGGTTCCGGACCGGGCCGCCAGGAAGCCGAGGTTTACGGCGGTGGCGGTCTTGCCCACGCCACCCTTGATGCTGTACGTGGCGAGGATCCTCATGGCTCTTCCCCCTCGGAAAGGATCCGAGGGCCTGCCGCGGTCCGGGTGAGGTTGTCTTCGACGGCTGGCGGGCCACCGCCGGTGGCTGCGGAGGCGTTTCCGGCGCCGGGGTCTCCCGCCGACGAGGGCCCGCCCCCGAACAGCGTGTCGAAACGCGCCTGGTTCTTCTTCCGGGAGAACCTGAGGAAGCTCTCGCGAAACCGCTCCCGCTCGACTCCCTGCTGGGCCTCAAGTCCACCCATGAGCTGTCCCATGGCCATCAGGGTAGCCGGATGGGCGATGCCTTTCGCCATCATCTCTCCCGCGAAGGAGAGGAGGGCGCTTCGTTGGACGTAGAGGTCGTTGAAATCCCCCAGGGCATCCTGGAGCCTCTTGGTCTCCTTCACCAGCGTGGCGAGATCGTCCCGGGAAAAAGGCTCTGGAACAAGGTCATGAGGTAGCGGAGCTTCTTGCAGTCGATGCGCAGCCGGTGAAGCGTCTCCGGAGACGTCTTCCGATCCGTCCGCTGTCCCCGCTTCAAGAGCTTCCTGTGGGCTTTGATGATGCGCTCGGAAGCGACCTCGCTCGCGAGCCGCTGAACCTGGGGCCGCTCGTCCGCGCCCGCGTCCGTGTCCTCGAGAGCCTTCCTCCAGCCGCTCACCAGGCGCTCGAAACGATGGGACGTCAGCGACCGCACCATCCGTCGGTGGGCGATCCTCTTCTTCTTCCGCAGGAACTCCACCAGGGGATCCAGCTCATCGGTGGCGCCCTGGGGAAGAGCTCTTCGGTAGGCAGGGATCTTGAGGAGGTAGACGTCCAGATCCCGGGCCGGGCCGGTCCGCTCACCCAGCCACCTGAACTCCTGGGCATAGTGTGTCACGATTCTGTCCGGGAAGACCCCACGAATCTGCGCCAGGGCTGTCCGGGTTCGCCGGACCGCAACGCGGAAGTCGTGGAGGAACTCGGGATCCAGGTCCCGGACCACTCCGTCCAGGTTTACCAGCATCGTCTCGAGAAGCTCCCCGTGGATGGCCCGGGCCGCCTCTCCCGTCCGCACCTCCGGGTCCAGGAGGAGCCCGAAGGAGGAGGAGTAGGCGCCAGGGCGCTTTCCGACCGACGCGAGCACGGCCGAGAGCTCGCCTGAGGGGCCGGTCTCCATGGGAAAGCGTCGCCGGAGGCGGGCCACCACCCTCCGCAGCTCGGCCTCGTACCCCTTCAAGGGCAGGAGCTCCAGCAGCGGCGGCACACTCTCCCACGCCTTGGTCCCCGGAGCCGAGGCCTCTCCCCTCCGGACCAGGGCTCTCACAACGGTCTTTTCGTCTTCATTCTTGAGGTCGAAGAGCTCGCTCTGCCACCGGGCACGGGCATGAGCAAGAAGACGGCGGATACCCGCTATGGGGCTCAAGACCTCCTCGAGGGGCGTGCGGGGAAGCTCCGATACGAACGCCGGGGGCCTCGGTGCTCGAGCCTCCCAGACCGACCCGTCGCCTCCCCGAAGGGTGAGTCGGACCCCCCTTCCAACAGAGGTGCTCGAGAAAAGCAGCCCGCGCCTCCAGAGCCGCCAGTCGAAGGTGTCGAGGTAGGTAATGCGTTGGATGGCTCGCTGGGAAGGCTCCAGGCCAAACAGATCCTGGACTCCCTCCAGGGCCTCCTGGGGCGAGGCGTCCGGTTCGAGGACGAACGTTGGCACGAGGATCCTCAACCCCCTCTCGGGTGGGAAGCCGACGAACATCCTGTGCAAGGCAACTGTGTAAACAGTAGTTTAGAACAGTGACTCGCGCCACAGACTCGGAGCCCAATCCTACGAACCGCTGGGCGCGCCCACCAGACGCGCTGGAAACAAGAGTGTAACGATCACAGCGGGACGGCGCCGGCTACCTGGACGACCTGATATGTTCGAGACAGCGGAGTTGGGCCAGAAGGTCTCGAAGAAGAGAGTACAGGCAGCGGAGCGTCCTCCTCAGGGAGGAGCTCCTGGATGCACAGTTTCGGCTCAGAAAAGCCGGGTTCCCGGTCATCGTCCTCTTCCATGGGGTGGATGGGGCCGGCAAGGGGGAGACGGTAAATCACCTCCACGAGTGGATGGACACCCGCCTCATCGTCGACCCGGGCCTATGATACCCCAACCACGGAGGAAGCCGAACGCCCGCCATTCTGGCGGTACTGGAGAGATCTCCCGCCGGCGGGCCGCACAGGGATATTTCTGAAGGCTTGGTACTCCGATCCCTTCATTGCGGCGGGTCTACGGTGAGATCAGCCAGGAGGCGTTCGAGCAGGACTGGCGCCAGGATCGTGGCGTTCGAGCGAACCCTGGCCGTCGAGCGGCGCGGTGATCGTCAAGTTCTGGCTCCACCTGGGGAAGAAGCAGCAGAAGAAAGCATTCAAAGCTCTGGAGGCGGATCCCGGACAGGCGTGGCGGGTCCCGAACGGACTGGGAGCACTGGAAGCGATACGAGGACTTCGTGCCCGGTGGCGGAAGACCTGATCATGAGGACCAGCACAGGCCTGGCCCCTTGGGAGATCGTGGAGGGGTTCGACGCCGGCTTCCGCAGCTGGAGGTGGGGTCCGTGCTCCTTCGGGCGGATGCGCAAAGGTCTGGAGGAGGATGCCCGCAAGAGTCAGCTCGGAGGCGCACGGGGGCCGCCCCGGAGGGGAGACCGCAAGAAGCGAGGCCGAGGGCCCAGTCGGTGGAACCGGGGCGGCCCCACCTGGCGAGGCGGATCCCTCACGCTGGTCGCCATGACCACGATCCTCTCCACGTTGGACATGGGAAAGCACCTTGGAAAAGGGGAGTACAAGAAGAGGCTCGGGCACCTCCAAAGCCGCCTCTATGGCCTTCGGCGAAGGGCCCGGGAGGAAGGGACCTCCATGGTCCTCCTCTTCGAGGGGTGGGACGCCGCGGGAAAGGGTGGCGCGATCCGGAGGGTGGTGCGAGCTCTGGACGCGCGCTTCTACCGGGTAATCGCGGTTGGGGCGCCCAACGACGAGGAAAGGGCCCACCATTACCTGTGGCGATTCTGGCGCCACGTGCCCAGGGCCGGAAGGGTGACCGTCTTCGATCGGAGCTGGTATGGGAGGGTCCTGGTGGAGCGGATCGAGGGCTTCGCAATGGAAGCCCAGTGGATGAGGGCCTATGCAGAGATCAATGACTTCGAGGCAGAGCTTGTTGGTCACGGCGTGGTGCTTCAGAAGTTCTGGATCCACATTACTCCTGAAGAGCAGGAGAGCAGATTCAAGGCCCGTGCCCAGACTCCGTTGAAGAGCTGGAAGCTCACGGCGGAGGACTGGAGGAACCGGGAACGGTGGGACGCCTATGAGCGGGCCGTGAATGACATGGTGGAGCGCACCAGCACGCCCATGGCTCCGTGGACTCTCATCGAGGGGAACGACAAGCGGTACGCTCGGGTCCGGGTCCTGGAAAAAGTGTGCGAGGGGCTGGAAGCGGCCCTTGTGGACCGCTGATGCCCTCCCGTTCCAGGACGTTCGGGCCGGAGGAAAGGTGAGCCCCATGGAACCCGTGCAAGAGTCGAAGACGCAGAGCCCATCTGAAATGCGGGTTTCCGTCGAGGCGGCCAATGAAGCGGCCACCGACGAGCCGCCCCGGGTGGACCGTCCCGAAGCCACCGATCCGTCCGTGGCGAGGACGCCGCCCGATCCCACGCCCCCGCCCCAGGGAGACCAGGGGTTCGACCTCGGTACCCCGGAGTGCTACCTCAACCGGGAGATCACCTGGTTGAACTTCAACTACCGGGTCCTGCACGAGGCCGAGGACCCGCGGACTCCGCTCCTGGAGAGGGTCAAGTTCCTGGCCATCGTCGGGTCCAACCTCGACGAGTTCTTCATGAAGCGCATCGGAGGACTGAAGCAGCAGGTCGGGGCGGGCCTGAGCGTGCTCACGGTGGATGGCCGGACTCCTCGGGACCAGATCGAGGCCTGCTACGAGATTGTCCGGGATCTGGAGGAGAAGCAGCACCTGGCCTGCGTCGAGCTACAGCGTTCGCTGAGGGAGCAGGGAATCCTCCGGGCACGCCCCGGCGATCTTTCGGACGAGGAGAGGGCCGAGCTGCGGGAACACTACCTCGCCAACGTCTACCCGCTGGTGACTCCCCAGGGCACCGATCCCGCGCATCCCTTTCCATTCATCTCCAACCTCTCCCTGAACCTCCTCGTGCGGATCCGATACGAGGGGGACGTCTCGCCCTTCCTGGCTCGAGTGAAGGTCCCCATCGGGAGGGGGATTCCCCGGTTCGTCTGGCTCAGGGACCGGCACCTGGCCGTTCCCCTGGAGTTGGTCATGATGGAGAACCTGGACCTCCTCTTCCCGGGGATGGTGGTGGAGAGCTGCGAGCTGTTCCGGGTGACCCGGAACGCCAACACCGAGCTGGAGGAAGAGACCGCGGACGACCTTCTCGCCATGATCGAGACGGAGCTCCGGGAACGGAGGTTCGCCCCCATCGTTCGCCTCGAGGTGCAGAAGGGGATGGACCAGGCCCACCGGGGAATGCTGGCTTCGGAGCTGGGTCTGGACGAGGAATCGGACGTCTTCGAGAAGGAGGGCCTCCTCGCCACCCGAGACCTCATGGAGATCGCCGAGCTGGAGATCCCCGAGCTCCGGTATCCCCCCCACTCGCCGGTGGACAACGCAGAGCTGGCTCTCGCTCCCGGGCGCTCCATCTTCCACGTCATCCGGGATCGGAAGGCCATCCTGGTCCACCATCCGTACGAGTCCTTCAAGACCTCGGTGGAACGGTTCCTCGGTGAGGCGGCCAAGGATCCCAAGGTCCGGGCCATCAAGATGACCTTCTACCGCACGTCCGAGGACACCAAGGCCCTGGACTACCTGGTGGAGGCCGCGAGGAACGGGAAACAGGTGGCGGTGGTCATGGAGCTGAAGGCCCGTTTCGACGAGGAGGCGAACATACGCTGGGCCTCCCGGCTCAGCGAGGCGGGGATCCACGTCACGTACGGGGTGGTTGGCCTCAAGACCCACTGCAAGGTCATCCTCGTGGTTCGGCAGGACTTCGACGGCCTTCGCAGGTACGCCCACATCGGGACCGGGAACTACCACGCCGTCACCGCCCGGCAATACTCCGACCTGGGGCTCTTCACCTGTGATCCCGACATCGGCCACGACCTGACGGAGCTCTTCAACTACCTGACCACGGGCTTCAAGCCGAAGAGGGAATACCGCAAGCTCCTCAAGGCACCCAAGAGCATGAAGAAGGGGATTCTGGACCGGATCGAGGCCGCCGTCCGCTCCCATTCCCCGGAGACACCGAGCCTGATCCAGCTCAAGATGAATGCGCTCGAGGATCCCCGGGTGGTTCGGAGCCTCTACGAAGCCTCCCAGGCGGGCGTGAAGATCGACCTCGTGATCCGGGACAGCTGCCGCCTTCGTCCCGGAATCCCGGGACTCTCCGAGAATGTCCGGGTGGTGAGCATCGTGGGGAGATTCCTGGAGCACTCCCGCATCTTCTACTTCCGTGTGGGAGGCCAGGAGGAGTATCTCATCGGCTCCGCCGATGCCATGCGGAGGAACCTGTCGAGCCGGATCGAGATCCTCGTGCCGGTAGACGACCCCGACATTCGCAAACGGCTGCGCTTCCTCCTGGACGCTCAACTCCGGGATCGAAGGTCCGCATGGGAAATGCAACCCGACGGGAGCTACATCCAGCTCAGGCCATCGGGGAAAGGGGATGCGCTCGGCTGTCAGGAGCTCCTCATCCGCAGCACCGAGCGTCGCCAGAAGCACGCCTCCAAGATCCGAAAGCGGAAGCCGAGGGTGCTGGGCCCCCGGGACGGATCCAGGAAGCTGTAACGGTTGCGTTCGGCGGCGTTCGGGGTTCCGGTGGCGCGGTGGTGGGTAGCGGTTTCAAGGTGTGTCACCGTCCGGCCGTGCCTCCAGGTCGCGGGTCGCCGGGTTCCACCCCGGGACCCCGCCGCTTCCGACGGACCTCGTCACCCCCCCGGATCAACTGCTCGAGCTGTCCGAGGAGGGTGTTGCTCCCCGCCGGGCTCGCCCCGAAAAGTCCGTCGTCCGTCTCCTCGATGGCCCCGGCAGCACCGTACAGATTCAGCCAGAGGTCGATCCTCTCGCCGAGCTCCATCACGCGGTAGAAGTTTCGGCGGTCGTCGTTCTTCTGCACCAGGTCCACGGCCAGGGATCCGACAGACAGGAAGACCAGAAAGCCATCCTTCGCCGCGTCGAGGCCGAGCTTGAGGCAGAAGATCAGGAAATCCCGGAGGAGAACACCCCGCGTAACCTTCATTTTCAGTATCCAGTCTGTTTGGAGTCCTGGCGGTGCCCGCAATCCGGCATCGCCTGCACCCACAGAGTACGACGGCGACGCAGTGGTTGATTCAACCCGGGGGCAGGATCCCCCGTGGAGTGTGGGTTGATGACAGTTCCTCGAGAGCCTATCTAAGAGTCATGCTGAGCTCCGTCGAAGCCAGGGTGCTGGACCACCTCGATTTCCAGGGGATGCTGGATTTCCTTTCCCGTTTCATCGGCTTCGTCTCGTTGGGGGGGGCCGAAACCCCGGCACAGGAGTGGGTGGCGAGGTGGATGGAGGGGGCGGGTCTGGAGGTGGACGTCTGGGATTTGGATTTCGGCGCGTTGGCTTCTCACCCGGCGTACAGTGCCGAGGTGCGTCGCACGGAAGGAATGGGGGTGGTGGGGGGGATCGGGGAGGGGCAGGGGGGGCGAACCCTGATCCTCAACGGCCACGTCGATGTGGTGCCGTCGGGATCCGCGTGCCGCTGGAAGACGCCACCGTGGAGGGGAACGCAGGTCAACGGCTGGCTCCACGGCCGGGGCTCGTCAGACATGAAAGGGGGGCTTTCCTGCGCCCTTTTCGCCGCAAAGGCCATCGTGGACGCCGGGATCCGTCTCAAGGGCCGCCTCCTGGTGGAGAGCGTCATCGGCGAGGAGGATGGCGGAGCCGGAACCCTAGCGGCGATCCTGCGAGGATACCGGGGCGATGGCGCAATCATCATGGAGCCCACCGGGCTGGAGGTCTGTCCCGTCCAGGCCGGGGCCGTCAACTTCCGGCTTACCGTGAGGGGGAAGGCCGCTCACGGATGTGTGCGGGAAGAAGGGGTCAGCGCCCTCGAGAAGTTCTGGCCGATTCATCGGGCACTGTTGGCGCTGGAGGCCAGACGGAACCATAATTGTTCCGACGCCCTGTTTCGGGACCATCGGGTTCCCTTTCCCCTTTCCATCGGGAAGGTCGAGGGAGGCGACTGGGCGTCGTCGGTTCCCGACTGGCTCCGTGTGGAAGGTCGATATGGCCTGGCGCCCGGGGAGGAGGCGGAAGCGGCCCGATCCGAATTCCGGGACGCCCTGGCTCGCGCCGTCGAGGCTGACGATTGGCTGCTGGCCAATCCCCCGGAGCTGGAGTGGTGGGGTGGGTGTTTCCTGCCGGCCCGTATTTCGCCGGACGACCCGGTGGTTACCGGCCTCAGGGCCTCCTACGAGGAGCTGTACGGCGAGCGGCCACCCCTGAAGGGCGTGACCTTCGGCTCCGACATGAGGCTCCTGGTGAGGGAAGGAGGGACTCCCACGGTCCTCTTTGGACCCGGCGATATTCGTCAGGCCCATGCGGTGGACGAGTGCGTTCCTCTGGAAGAACTTGAAAAGACTCTTCGAACTCTGACCCTGACGGCGCTGCGTTATTGCGGTTGAGAGCATGATTCGTCCATTCGAGAAACGATCCCCGCCCGACAGCGTGCGGGAACTCGATCCCTCCAGCTGGAACCCCAAGGAGCTCCTGGGGGACGCGGAGCTGGTTCGGGACGTTCCCTTTCGCGCACTGGCTCTCTCCTTTGCCGCACTCCTGATTCCGATCCTCGCCGCGGTCCTGTTCCCCGGGTGGGCTGGCGAGGATGCCGGCCTCCTGGTGTGGCTCACGGCACTCATCCCCGGCTTTCTCCTCACCTATTATCGGGGATGGTCCGGTGCCTCGCTCGCGTTGGCCATGGGTATGGCGGTCCTCGTCCTGACCCAGGTGTCGCTTCTTCTCGCGGGCATCAGGGTGGGGAACTGGGGCCTCATGGGTGGGATCGTCATCGTCTACCTGGGCACCAGTCTGGCGACGGGTTGGGTCACCGAGCTTCTACACGTCGAACGGAGGAAGGCGGAGCGCCTTGCCCTGACCGATTCCCTGACGGGGATGCCGAATCGACGTCACTCGGTGGTGTTCGTGGAGACCGCCTTCGCTGCGGCAAAGCGCGGCATCCCGTTCACCGTGGTCCTGTTCGACCTCGACCGGTTCAAGGCCTTCAACGATACCCACGGCCACCTGGCCGGGGACGAAGCGCTGAAGAGGGTCTCCCGGGTCCTCAGCCGGTCCACCAGGAGGATGAACCTGACGGCTCGCTGGGGTGGGGAAGAGTTCTTGAGCATGCTCTCCGACACGCCCGTGGAAGGTGGACGAATCTTCGCCGAGCGCATCCTCTCCGAGATTCACCAGGAGTTTCCGGACGGATCGGTCACTCTGAGCGCCGGGGTCGCCTGCTACACGGACGCCATGGAAACACCCGCGCGCCTCCTCGCCGCCGCCGATCAAGCCATGTACAAGGCCAAGTCGGAAGGAGGTGACTGTGTTCGCGTCGCTCCCGATGTCCCGAGACCCGTGACCGCCTTCTGAGGCCTGGGGCTCAGTCCTTCCGACCGGCTATGGCATGATCTTCAAACAGTATCGGCACGAACCGCTAAACCAGGCTTCGTATCTCCTGGGGTGCTGGCGGATGGGTGTGGCGTTCGTCGTGGACCCCATCCAGGATCTCGGCCCGGAGTTCTACCGCAGGGAGGCCAGGGCATTCGGTATCTCGCTCCGGGGTGTGTTGGAGACCCACATCCCCGCGGACTACCTTTCGTGTGCCGGTGCCGTGGCATCGGAAGACGGCTGCCCCCGTTACCTGTTCAAGGGCACGCCGGGACGGATCGATTTTCTTCCCCTGGAGGATGATCAGGTCCTGGAGTTGGGCCACGTCCGCGTCAGGGTTCTTCACACCCCGGGCCATACCCCGGAGCACGTGAGCTTCCTCGTTACCGACGTGACCCGGGGCGATGAGCCCTGGGCGGTACTCACGGGGGATTCCCTCTTGGTGGGGGACGTTGGGCGACCGGATCTCCTGTTGGGGGAACAGGCGCGCCAGGTAGAAGGGGCGAGACAGCAGTCCATCACGCAGTTCACTTCCATCCGCACGAGGCTCTTCACCCTCCCCGACCACGTGGAGGTCTACCCCGGCCACTACGGGCGCTCATCGTGCGGCGGAATCAATATGAGTGGGAAGGCCTCGTCCACCATCTACTTCGAAAAGAAGTACAATCTTCCCATGCGGCAGCCCAACCCGGAGATCTTCGCCGAGTTCGTTCGGGACACGTCGAAGCCACTTCCCGAGGGATACGCCCTGCTCAAGCGGCGCAACATGGGACTGGAGGTCGAGGCTCCCCGACGGGAGGACGGGTCGTGACCGAACCGTCCGGCTCGGGGGCTCCATCCCCGGAGCGTCTCGCCGAGCTCCTCCCCGAGGCTCGCAATGAGCGGGTCGGGCTCCATGACCTTCTCGCGGGGCTCGGAGTGGCCCTGGTCCTCATCCCCCAGTCTCTGGCCTACGCCGAGCTCGCGGGGCTTCCCCCCCACCGTGGCCTCTACGCCGCGGCCCTCGCGCCCATGGCGGCGGCTTTCTTCGCCTCTTCCCCTTGGCTCCAGACAGGCCCGGGGGCCCTCACTTCCCTCCTCACGCTGGGCGCCCTCATTCCCCTCGCGGCTGCCGGCTCCCCGGAGTACGCCGCCCTGGCGGGCCTTCTGGCCCTCATTGTGGGGGGGGCCCGGATCTTCATCGGGCTCTTTCGTCTCGGCTGGATGGCGTTCCTCCTCTCCCAGCCCGTCCTCATGGGATTCACCTCCGCGGCATCCATCCTCATCATCGGCTCCCAGATTCCGGGTGCCGTGGGTCTGGACCCTCCCGTGGAGGGGGTGGGCCAGGAAGTCCTCTGGACCTTCACGCACTTCGGCTCCTGGGATTCGGCCGCCGTGGTCTTGAGCCTGGTGACCGTGGTCCTGATGGTGGGAAGCCGGAGGATTCACCCTGCGATCCCTGGGGTCCTGCTGGCATCGCTGGTGGGCTGGGTCTTTTCCTCCACCACCGGATATCCCGGTCCCAAGGTCGGAGACGTTCCGGTGGGTTTCCCCCTTTTGAACCTCTCCCTCCCCCTTGCCCGCCTGCCCAGCCTGATCCTCCCCGGGATCGTCATCGCCATGGTGGGCTTCGCCGAGGTAGCCTCGGTTTCCCAGACCTACGCCACCCTGGAGCGGCGCCCCTGGGATCCGAATCGTGAGTTCGTGGGACAGGGGGTCGCCAACCTGGCCTGCGGTCTCGCCGGGGGATTCCCGGTGGGAGGCTCCTTCTCTCGCACCAGCCTCAACCACCTGGCCGGCGCTCGGACCCGCTGGTCGGGTTTCACGGCCGGTGCGGCCGTCCTCCTCTTCCTGCCGTTCTCGTGGGTCCTGGCGCCACTCCCCAAGGCGGTACTGGCGGCGGTGGTCATCGCCGCCTCCTCCAAGTTGATCCGGCCCGGGCCCCTGGTGGGCCTCTGGAGACTCTCCACCCCCCAAGCCATGATCGGCTGGACCACCTTCTTCCTGACGCTGATCCTGGCTCCCCACATCGAGGAGGCCGTGATCCTCTCCGTGGTCCTGGCCCTGGGGGTGCACCTCTGGAGGGAATTGACTCCGGACTACTCGGTACGGCAGAAGGGGGACGCTCTACACCTTCAGATCCGGGGTGTGCTCTGGTTCGGATCGGCCCCCATCCTGGAGAAGGCGCTTCTCACTTCCCTGGGGGGCGCCAGAGACGCCCGGCGGGTGGTGTTTCACCTGGGCGGGCTGGGGCGGATCGACCTAACGGGAGCCCTGGTTCTGAAGCAGCTGAAGGAGAACGTGGAGAGAGCCGGGATGACGGTGGAACTCACCGAGGTCCCGGCACATGCTGCCCGGGTCCTCGGGCAGGTCCTGGAGGTCCGGCACCCGGCCGGCTGAAGGAGAGGGCTCCGAGAGGAGGTTAATCCCGGGACCGGATCGAGCGACAGGTCGAAAGCATGCGGCTGCGGATCCGCCCCGGGTCGGCCAGCGTGTCGTAGAAATCGTCCAGGTACTTCAGCGTGTCCTCCATCCGGTCCTCCTCCAGGCCCTCCTGGCTTCGCAAGAGCTCGTAGATCTCGTCCTTCCGGCTGAGGAACAGCTCGTACACCTCCTGATAATCCTCGGGCTGGCGCCCCAGGTCCTCCGGGCAGAACCCCCGGAAGAGCCGCTGGCGCACCGAACGGATGGAGAGGCGGGGGTCCGGGGTCGCATAGCGGGCGTTCACGAGTCCCGAGAAGTCGAAGTCGAAGGGGACCGTGATCGCTTGGGCCCCGGCCCGTCGAACCAGCTCCATGTTGTGCATCTCGGCACCGGACCAATCGGTATTCCCGATCATGTACTGGAAGACCTCCACCAGGATGGCGTGGTTCTTGTCCAGTTGGATGGGGTGCAGCTGGCCGCCGACCCAGTCCTCTTTCCACCCGCCGGCCCGGGCGGCCATGTCCGAGTCGTCCTCGATGAGGAACCCATACCGGGTAAAGGGGTCATCCTTCCCGCTGGAATCGACGTAGGTCACGCGTGCGAATCGGACTCTGAAGCTCCAGGGCGTGAGAAGGTTCAGCATCCGGTAGATCAAATATTCGGAGATAACGTACTGTTCCCAGTAATCCTGACCGAGCTTGCAGGGTACCACGAGCTTCAGCTTGTCCTGGTTCTCGAACACAGTGCCGATCGACTCGTCCTTCTTCAGGTTCAGGCGCAGGGGGGGAAAGTCGCAATTGCGTCTCGCCAGGCGGAAGTTGCCTCTCGTACGCACCTGGATGTCCTGGCCGCGGACGGTTCCATCGGGGTCCGTCCACTGGAGGTGCCCGGGTCGTTCCTCCGAGTCTTGCGCTACGATCTTCCTTCCTGATGAGGGAGAGTTCCGCCGTGAGCGTCATGATGAGCGTCTCATCCGCTGCGAAGAGGGGGGCACTCTCGGCCGCCTCCCTCTCCTCCGGTGTAGGAGCTTGGGGAGGGGTAGGTGTTTGCTGAGCGGCAATGGATACAGGAAGGCTCGTCGGGATCCAGAAGAGTCCCAGGGCGGAGAACAGTCTCACGGCTCGACTCACGGGGGGCCTCCGTGGGAGCGGACGGCGGTGTCTTCAGGAATGATAGAAATACTATGACGGGAATGGGGCTCGGGCCAGAACTTTTTCGGTGGTGCACGGCATATGGTCAAGCTGGGGGATAGGATGAGACGAGCCTTCTCGGAGAAGCTCCTGGGGGCCCGGGCCTGGACCCGGGCGGGTTTGCTTCTGGGTGCCTTTGCCAGTTTCCTGGTCTCTTCCGCCGCGGCGGCGGCTCCTATTGGAGAGACCCGGCCGTGGTGGGAGGAGCCGCAAGGACCCTCTCCGGAAACGTCGTCCGAGCCCCAGGCCTCCGCTCCGAGGCTTCTGGTCTTCCTCGTGGTGGATCAGCTCAGAGGTGACCTCCTCGACCGATACGCCTCTCTCTTCACCGGGGGGTTTCGACGCCTTCTGGACGAGGGTCTCGTCTACACCAGGGCGCTTCATGACCATGCCACGACGGAGACGGCGCCTGGGCACGCTTCTCTCTCCACGGCTGTGTATCCCGCCCGAGCCGGGGTTCCGGCGAACGTGTGGCGGGAAGGGGAAGAGATGCGCACTGTGGTCAACGTAGTGGATGCCGAGGTCGGCCTCATCGGCGTTCCCGGAGCGCCCGGAGCGTCGCCCAGGGTCCTGCGTCGGACGGGACTGGCGGATTGGGTTCTCCAAGCGAATCCGGAGGCCAAGGTGCTCTCCGTTTCCGCCAAGGACCGTGCGGCGGTCCTCATGGCAGGGAAGAGCAAGGGCGGCGTCTACTGGTTCGATTCCCCCACCGGCCGATTCGTGACCTCCACGTACTATGCGTCGGAAAACCCTCCCTGGCTCGATGCATTCAACGGAGAGATCATGCCGGAGTATCGAGCCGACTCCATCTGGGGGAGTACCATCCCCTCCGGGGAGGAAACGCTGAGCGCGCCCGACACCGCGGCCTTTGAAGGAGACGGCGTCCATTCCTACTTCCCGCACAGGTACGGCGAGGAGAGGATCGCCCCCGAGACCGACGACTTCTTCCTCTGGTTCGAGACCACTCCCATGCTGGACCGCGCAACCTTGGACCTGGCCCTCGCAGCTCTGCGGGAAGACGACCTGGGACGGGTCCCCGGGCGGACCGATTTCCTGTCGATTTCCTTTTCCCAGACCGATCGGGTCGGGCACGCCTTCGGTCCCTTGAGCCGGGAGCAGTTGGACAACCTCCTCCGCCTCGACCGGGACCTGGATCGCCTCTTCCGTTTCCTGGACGAGACCGTGAGTCCGGATCAGTACGTGGTCGGCCTGAGCGCGGACCACGGTGTCATGACCATGCCGGAGCGCCTGAATGATGGCGGGCGCCGCCTGTCGCAGGAGGACCGGACCGTCCTTCAGGAAGCGCTGTCGGAGGCGGCGAGGGAATCCACCCGTTCGGGGGCGGCGAGCCCCGCCGCGTTTATGGTGGATACCATCCGGGGGCTACCGTTTGTGGGGCCTGCCTACACTCGGGACGAGCTTCTCCAAGGGGAGCCCAGCGACAGCTTCGCCGCCCTGTTCCAGCACTCTCTCGTTCCCGATCGGCCCACCGGGCTCCTGGGGGTGTACGGCGTGGAGATGGCGTGGGCCGAGTTCGTTCTGGACTGGAGCTACTCCAGAGTGGGGACCACGCACGGGTCTCCATACTTCTACGATCGCTGGGTGCCGCTCATCCTGATGGGGCCGGGCATCGAGGCGGGTCGCAACGAAACTCCTGTGGTACCTCTGGATCTTGGTCCTACGCTGGCGGGCATCGCCGGAATTCCCACTCCGGACGATCTGGATGGAAGACCCCTTCCGAGGGGCTCAGATCAGGACTCCCAACTCCTGAGCGAAGCAATGACGAGGTCCACCGGGGCCTGGATGGAGCTGTCCCCGACCATCACCGCTTCCGGGTTACCGCAGCCACTCTCCGACGAAAGCTCGTTCTTGGTCGGGCCTTCCACCCGAGCCAGGTAGAACAGGAGACCCGTCATCAGAAAAGTGATGGCTGCTACAACGTCCCGCTTCACGATCTTCTTCCTCTCTCCTCTCGGCACGGCCTCACCCCCTCGGCCGCCTCCCCAATACCTTCCGACTCTCGATCCAACCTACGAACCAGCGGCGAGATTTGTTTCGGAACGGACCACCCGGCTGGGTTCCTCCTTCTGTTCTCTAGGACGATGTGGTACCCGGAAAGGTTGCCATCCCGGTGGGTGGGCATCCTGCCCGGGGGATGGGGATGGGCAAGCGACGAGGCGCACCCTCGAATCCGGGTCTCAGACCAGGTGTTTGGGTAGGACGAGATCTCTCAGATAGCCGCCACCTTCTCCGACTCCGGTCCAGTCCGGGACGTCGAAGTCGAGAATGGCGAGGGCGGCCGTTGGATACTTCCGGTGGAGCTTCTCGAGGGCCTTCGGCTCGCCCTCGCCCGCCAGGCCCAGCGCCAGCTCCTCGAATGAGGGATTGTGACCGATGAGGAGGATCATGTTCTCGCGGGTCGGCCGGGCCCGGATTGTCTCCACCAGGTGGCCAGGGGAAGCGTGGTAGAGCTCCTCCGTGACGGTGACCCGGGGGTGGCTCCCCAGGACCGGCGCCACCAGCTCCCAGGTCTCCACGGCTCGCCGGGCCGGGGAGCACAGGACCCGGTCCGGGATGAGGCCATTCCGGGCCATGTATGCGGCCACCCGCGGGGCTGCCTTCCGCCCCCTCGGGGCGAGAGGCCGCAGGTGATCCGGAGTTCCGGGGGTGTCCCAGCTGGACTTGGCATGCCGGAGAAGAAGGACGGTCTTCACGGAAATACCTCCGGGGTGTGGGAAGATGGATCGAAAGTTGGGGGGACTCCAGTGACCGGACAAGGAACGGGGACTCGAGGACCCGGTGACGTTGCGGGCCAAGGGAGATTGTCGCCAAACTGGGTATCAGGCTCCAGGCTTCCGGTCCTGGACCCGTCTTTCAACCGGAGCCCCGTATGCGTCGTTCCCTCTTCTCTTCCCTCTTCGCCTTCGCGGCCCTCTCCTTGGTGTGCCGTCCCGCGTCCGGAGCAACCGGTCCCCTGGAGGGAGACTACCTGTACAAGGTGGTCATGCTTCGGGCGGCGCCGGGCCGCCTCCTCGAGCTCATCGAGCTCCTGGCGGAGGAGAGGGATCTCTTCGCGGACGTGGACGAGGCCCCACCCTTCTGGATGCGCCATTCCCAGGGAGACCAGTGGGATCTCATGATCCTCTATCCCATGGGGAGCTTCCACGAGTACTACGAGCCGGAGCGGGTGGCGAGGCGCCTTTCCTCAGGGGAATGGAAGGGTTTGTCGGAGCAGCAGTTACGCCTGGAGGCGGACCTCCTCACCTCCTGGCGGGACGAGCTCTTCGTCAGGGGCCCGGAACCCGACGTCCTGGGGCCGGCCTTCCACGACAACGACTACTACCACGTGGAGATGTTCGTTGCTCTCCCTGGTCGCAGGCGGGATCTCGTGGAGGAACGCCGCATGGAGAACGTCTACCGCCGGGACCTCGGGCGTCCGCAGAACGTCATCTTCGTCAGGGAGGCGGGCGGCCCCTGGGATGCCTTCACCCTGGGTTTCTACCGGGACCTGAAGCACTTCGCAGAGAGTGCGGATATCCCCGCCGAGGAACAGGACCGGGCGGCCAAGGCCGCAGGATTCCAGAGTGCGGATCGGATCGGGGTCTACATGAGGCGCCTGATTCTCGACCACCACGACACCCTCTGCACGTCCATTCGGTGACGTCCCAAACAAGGAAGAAGGAAGCATGGATTACGCGAAGTGGCGGTACGGCGCACCGGTGGGCGTCCTGGGACTGCTCCTCTTCGGGCTCTTCCAGGGAGGGGCGGCGGAAGGCGTCCCCCGCACCTGGACCCCACCGGGAGCGGCGGGCGGGTCGGGCATCCAGGTGGCGCAGGGTGGCCCCCACGCGCCGAGCATCCAGGACGGGACGGGCACAAGGGAGGAGCTCCTCGCCCGGTTCGCCCAACAGCTCGCCCAGGATGTGGCTGCCGACGATCTGGGAGGGCTGACGGCCGGAGTCGTGGAAGGGCGGGACCTGATCTGGGCCCAGGGGTTTGGGTGGGCCGACGCGGACCGGCGGATTCCCGCGGCGGTGAACACCATCTATCGGATCGGATCCATCTCGAAGACCTTCACGGCCGTGGCGCTCCTTCAGTTGAAGGAGCAGGGGTATCTGGGCCTCGATGACCCAGTTCGGGAATCCCTCCCCGAGCTGACCGAGCTGGCCCAACGGCCCCCCGGCTCTCCCCCCATCACCTTCCGGCAGCTCGCCAGCCACACCGCGGGCTTGATCCGGGAGCCGGATCTGGAGGGCGCGGCCGAGGGGCCCCTTGAGCTCTGGGAGGAGAAGATTCTGGCCTCCATTCCCGAGACCTCCTTCTTCGCGGCCCCCGGGACTTCGTACCAGTACTCGAACATCGGCTTCGGGATCCTGGGCTACGCCCTGTCGCGTGTGGCCGGGATCCCGTTCATGCAGCTGGTGGAGTCCGCCCTCTTGCGTCCCCTCGGCATGAGCTCTTCCGGATTCGTGGTCACCCCGCTCATGGCGGAGCGGCTTGCCACAGGCTACGTCCGGCGGCGAGACGGGACCATCGACACCGAAACCCCCTATCTGGAACACGTGGGCCGGGGATACAAGGTTCCCAACGGAGGCATCTACTCCACCGTGGGGGACCTGGGTCGGTTCGTCGCCGGCCTGACCGGATCGGCGCAAGTGGCGCTCCTGGGCCCCGAGGGAATGCGGCTGATCCGGGAGTCTCAGACTCCGGATGGGAACACTCCCTACAGCTTCGGGTGTTTTCTCTATCGGACCGAGGGTCGCCCGCAATTCATCGGGCACTCCGGATCGGTGGCCGGGTACAACGCCTTCCTGGTTTTCGAACCGGACACGAGGATCGGGGTCATCTTGCTCCGCAACTATGGGGGTGGGAGGACCAACATGGAACGGGCGGCGCGAGACCTTCTGGCGGAGTTGGTTTCTTTGGCGAGTGCAGGGGAGGCGATGGACGATTGACCTCTCCGGCCGAGCCGAGTGGAGGACCACTCCGCATGAGCCAGCCAACGAAAACGCCCGGTTGAAGCTGGAGCCCCTTCCAGGGGACCTGAAACCGGCCTCCTCGGGGCACGTAAGGATGGAAGAGGGCTGTTTAAGAAGAGGAACTGAATGCCAACCTGGATTCTGAGGCTGGGCGAGTACGACGAGCGGCTGCTCCACGCCCTGGTGACACGGAGGCGTGACGCGCTGGATGTCGTAGTACGCCTGTTCACCCGTCTCGGGGATCCGCCCGTGGCCATCGTCCTCGCGAGTGTCCTGGCTCTCGGGGCGGTTCCGTCCCTGAGCCAGGCGGGAGTCACGGCTGCCTTCTCCCTGGCCTTCTCCCACCTTCTGGTGCAGGTCCTGAAACGGTTCTTTTCCAGGTCGCGTCCCTTTCTCGCCGTGGGGATCGCTTCCCTGATCCAGGCGCCGGACCGCTTCAGCTTCCCGTCGGGCCACGCCGCGGCGGGTCTGTCCATTGCCTTGCCGGTGGCCCTGGCCCTGTCCTTCCCCGTGGGTTCTCTGATCCTCGGGCTCGGGATCCTGGTGGGTCTGACGCGGTGCTACCTGGGTGTCCATTACCCCGGGGACGTGCTCGCCGGCTGGGCTCTCGCTACCACCGCCATGCTCCTGTCCGGACCGATCCTCAGCCTCTTCGGATAGTACGCCCGGGAACCGGCCTCCGACGCCCTGCCGGGTGGACAACCGTCCCCTGGTGGGTAGATCTTTCTTCATTCCCGATCTTTTCCGGCCAATTCGAGCGAACAAGGGGAGGCCACCTCCATGCGTCAGGTCGTCCGTCGTCATCCTGTGTCCGGGAAGACCCTGGGCCGTGGATTTCTCGTTCCCGCCCTCATCGTCGTTCTCGCGGCGTCTCCTCTCCCCCTGAGCCCTCAGGTCGCTTCCGTCCCCCGGGACACGCAGGATGCCGCCAGGCGTCTGATCCAGGCGGCGTTGGTGGATCCGGTGGGGTGGGAGCGCCTGTCGGATCTCGTGGATACCTTCGGGCCCCGTTTGAGCGGCTCCGAGAGCCTGGAGTCGGCATTGGACTGGATTCTCCAGGAGATGCAGCTCGACGGCCTCGAGAACGTGAGAGCCGAGCCGGCCATGGTCCCGAGGTGGGTACGGGGAGACGAGTTCCTGCAGCTTCTCTCCCCGCGGCTGAAGACGATGGACTTCATCGGCCTCGGGGGGAGTATCCCCACGCCCCCGGACGGAATCAGAGCCGAGGTCCTGGTGGTGGACAGCTTCGGGGATCTGGAAGAGAAGGCCGATCAGGCACGGGGAAGGATCGTCCTCTTCGACGTTCCCTTCACGTCTTACGGGGAGACCGTTCGCTACCGGACCGATGGTGCCGTGGCCGCGGCCAAGGTCGGGGCGGTGGCCAGCCTCATCCGTTCCGTGACCCCGTTCTCCATGGACACCCCCCACACGGGCATCATGAGCTACGAGGACGGGGTCCGGAGGATTCCCCACGCCGCCATCACCCTGGAGGATGCGGCTATGCTACACCGCATGCAGGATCGGGGTGAACGCATCGAGGTTCTCCTGAAGATGGAGTCCGTGGACGAAGGAATGGTGCCGTCGCGGAATGTCATGGCGGAGGTTGCAGGGCGTGAGCTTCCCAACGAAGTGGTGGTGTTGGGCGGCCACACCGACTCCTGGGACGTGGGGCAGGGAGCCATGGACGACGCCGGAGGGGTGGTCGCCGCGTGGGAGGCGGTCCGCCTCATGAAGGAGCTTGGCCTCCGGCCCCGCAGGACCGTCCGGGTCGTGGGGTGGGTGGCGGAGGAAGAGGGATCTTTCGGTGGCCAGGCGTACGCTGCGGCACCGGGACGGGAGGGTGAGGTACCGGTCTTGGGCATCGAATCGGACGGTGGCGTCTTCTCCCCGGAGGGCTTTGGCTTCACGGGCAGTGATCAGGCCTTCGCCGTGATCTCGGAGGTCGGGAAGCTCCTGGAGCCCATCGGTGCCGGGGCCATCACCCGGGGAGGAGGAGGGGCGGACATCAGCGCGCTCATGAGCCAGGGGATGCCGGGAATGGGATTGAACGTGGAGTCGACCGGTACTTCTGGTATCATCACTCCCCCGCCGACACCCTGGATAAATTGAAGCCCGACGAGCTGGCCCGCTGCGTGGCGGCCATGGCGGTCATGGCGTACGTTGTGGCGGATCTACCCGAGGCCCTTCCTCGCTGACGGGAACGCCGGTGCGCCGGGTCGAGGGTGAGGCCGATGCCGGTGGGCGGCCCCTGGGGCTCATTCACCTTCTCGTCGAGAGACACCATGATCACGCGACGTCAATTCCTGGGTGTATCCTCCCTGGCGGTTGCCGGGACGGCTGCCAGCTGCCAGGCACCGTCCGGGTCCACGAGTGGGAGCAACGCGGCGGAGGAGCAGGACCTCCCCCTTTCCATCGCCGCACTGACCTCCCAGGCCCACCGGGCTGCCCCCATCAGCAATGCGGAGCGGGAAGCACGCATCGACCGGGCCCGCGGTCTCATGGCCGCCAATGGCTTGGACGCGCTCATGCTGAACGGCGGGACTTCCATGCTCTACTTCACCAACATCCGGTGGGGGCTGAGCGAGCGGCTCTTCGCCGTGGTGGTGCCGGTCCGTGGGCAGGCCTTCGTGGTGACGCCGGCCTTCGAGGAGGACAGGACGCGGGAGCAGCTTGCCCAGGGGCCCTTGGCCGACGCGGAGGTCCTCACCTGGCAGGAGGACGAGAGCCCGTATGATCTCGTCGCTTCGGGCCTCCGTCCGGGAACATCGCGGCGGGACGTATCGGCATCGAGGAGACCGTCCGGTTCGTGTTCGCCGATGGGGTGGCCCATGCGGCCCCCGCCCTGAGGTGGTCAGCGGCACGCCGGTGACGGCGGGCTGCCGCGGGGTGAAGGACGAGCACGAGCTGGCTCTCATGCAACTGGCCAACGAGGTGACCCTCACGGCCTACAAGGCGGCCTTCGAAGCGCTGGAGCCCGGCATGACCCAGGGCGACTTCGGGCGTCTGGTCTCCCAGGCCCACAGCCGACAGGGCTTCTCGGGAGCGCCGGAGTCCAGGTGGGCGAGTTCTCGGCGCTTCCCCACGGGTCCGTTACCCCCCAGATCATCAACGAGGGATCGATCCTCCTCATCGACGGAGGGTGCAGCGTCGAGGGATACCGGTCCGACATCAGCCGGACGTTCGTCCTTGGGCAGGCCACGGATCGAATGAAGGAGGTCTTCGACGTCGGTGCACCGGGCCCAGGCCGCGGCTCTGGCGGCGGCCGGGCCCGGGAGTGGAGGCTCAGGTCGGTGGACACGGCGGCTCGCTCCCTGATCGAGGAGGCGGGCTTCGGGCCCGGGTACACCTACTTCACCCACCGGGTGGGCCACGGGATCGGGATGGACGGGCACGAGTGGCCCTACCTGGTCAAGGGGAACACACTCCCGCTCCAGCCCGGGCATGATCTTCAGCGACGAGCCGGGGATCTACATTCCGGGAGAGTTCGGAGTCCGGATCGAGGATGACATGTACGTGACACCGGAGGGGGCGAAGCTCTTCACGCCTCCGCCACCATCCCTGGAGGACCCCTTCGGCAACTGGCCTTAGGAACCGCAAGGCCGGCGATGCCGTGGTGGCAGTTCGGCGCCGGCGATATCGAATCCGGGAGATCAAGCGATGAAACGGCTCGTGCTGATCTTGTCTGTTCTCCTTCGTTTCGTGATTCGCGGCTTCGTGTGCCGGGCCTTCGCGTCGAAGCGTCGGCGCTACGCGGGCGCCGCCGACGGATCTGGAGTTCGCCTTCTCCTTCCCCGACGCTCTCGGTCTCGGTGCCCAGGACGGTCGCCTGGTCCTGGTCCTGTCGAAGCGGGAGGGACAGGAGCCCCGATTCCAGGTCTCGCCGGGGCCCGAGGGACAGCAGATCTTCGGAATCGACGTGGACGGATGGGCATCCGGGCATCGTGGTCCTCACTCGGAGACACGCGTCTTCGGCTTTCCCCTAGGAGGGGCTCGGCCTGGTGCCAGCCGGGAGAATACACGGTCCAGGCCGTGCTGAACCGGTACGAGACCTTCGCCCGGTCCGACGGCCACACGGTGAAGCTTCCCCCGGACCGGGGAGAGGGCCAGCAGTGGAACCGGAAGCCGGGGAATTTCTATCTCCGTGCCTCAGCCGCGTGACTGCTGGATCCTCGGGCCGGCGGGCGCGTGCGAGATCGTCCTGGACCAGGTGGTTCCCGAGATCCCGCCTCCGGAGGATACCGAGTGGGTGAAGCACGTTCGCCTGCGCTCCGGATCTCCTCTCCGAGTTCTGGGGAACCGACGTCTACCTGGGGGCCCACGTCCTGCTGCCCTGGGGCTTCGAGACCCACCCGGAGGCCCGGTACCCCATCGCCATCTTCCACGGGCACTTCCCTTCGGACCTGGGTGGGTGGCGCACCGAACCCCCCGATCCGGAGCTGGAATGCGAGTACAGCGCCCGCTTCGATTGGGAGTGCTACAACCGAACCGAGCAGGAGTACGCCTACCAGCTCTACCGGGACTGGATCAGCCCGGATTTCCCCCGGATGCTGGTGGTGGAGATCCAGCACCCCACCCCGTACTACGACGACTCCTATGCCGTGAACTCGGAGAACAACGGGCCCTATGGCGACGCCATCACCTACGAGCTGATCCCCTACATCGAGGAGCAGTTCCGGGGGATCGGCGAGGGGTGGGCCCGCTTCACCTATGGGGGGTCCACGGGGGGTTGGGAGGCTCTGGCGGTCCAGATCTTCTATCCCGACGATTACAACGGGTCTTACGGGGCCTGCCCCGATCCCATCGACTTCCGGGCCTACGAGCTGGTGAACATCTACGACGACACCAACGCCTACTCCATCGATCGGGATTGGGGGACAACGTATCGACCCGGCCCACCGGGACTGGCTCGGGCCACGTGTCCTACACGGTCCAACAGGAGAACCACCTGGAGGCGGTGCTGGGGTCCCGGGGCCGTTCCGGAGGCCAGTGGGACATCTGGCAGGCGGTATACAGTCCTGTCGGCGGAGGACGGGTACCCCCAACCGATCTTCGACAAGATGACGGGGGCGTTGGATCACGACGTTGCCGGGTTCTGGAGGGAGAACTACGACCTCCGCTACATCCTGGAAAGGGATTGGGCGGAGCCTGGGGCCGCGTCTCCGAGGGCAAGCTCCATATCTACGTCGGGGACATGGACAACTACTACTTGAACGATGCCGTGTACCTCATGGAGGACTTCCTGGAGAACACGTCGGATCCCTACTACGAAGGGGAGGTCGACTACGGGGATCGATTCGAGCACTGCTGGAACGGAGACCATGCCGTGTCCAACGCCATCTCCCGACTCCGGTATGTCCAGATGTTCGGCCGAAAATGGGCCGCGGAGGTCCAGGAACGGGCCCCGGCCGGCGCGGACCTGGAGAGCTGGAGGTATTGACGGGGCTTGTGGCTGGACCCGGGAGAAGACCATGTCCCCCCCGACGCCTCCGCGTCGCTCTCCGGCGCGGCCGTGAGCGGGAGTGTCCTGGGAAGAGGACACTCCCGTCGCTCGGTGAGGATCGGGTGACTCTTCCCGTCCGCCTCCGGATCAATCGGGGCGAACGGTATGGACCTCGTTCCCGGCGGGGAATCAAGGAGGTTGCATGGTACGGGCGGGACGTGGGTCCCCGGCGCATGTCCGGTTCACGAGGGGTCGCGAATCCGGTATCACCTTTGCAGTCGTCGCACTCTGACGGGACGGGTGGCAAGGGTACCCCGCCCTCTGACCATGAACGAGACGGAGGCTTCCATGTTTCCCCGGATACCGGCCCTCCTGCTGGCTGGTCTGCTGTTCCTGGCACCTTCCCTCTCCGCGCAGGCGGGCAGAGAGGCCCCCCTTTACGGACACGTCAGCCTCGGCCTGCTCCTCGGTGAGCCCGTGGGCCAATTCGATCGGTACGTCGGCCTGGCAGGCGGAGCAGAGCTCAGCGGCAGGCTACCCCTGGACCCGGAGGGCCTGGTCAGTCTCCGGGTCGACCTGGGCTTCATGATCTACGGCCACGAGTCGCGCCGGGTCTGTTTCGAGGGAGTGGGATGCCGGATCGAAGCCAGACTCCAGACCGACAACAACATCTTCTTCGGAGGCGTCGGCCCGGAGCTCGCCCTCCCACGGGGCTGGGTCCGGCCGTACGTGAATGCCCTCGTCGGCTTCGGGTACTTTCAGACCTCGTCCAGCCTGAAGGGTACCTGGGACAACGAGGATCACTTCAACACCGAGAACCTCGGGGACGGAACCCTGGCCTGGGGAATCGGTGGGGGCCTGCGAGTGAACGTGCACTCGGGGCGCACGCCGGTGTCCCTCGATTTCGGGGGCGCGATATCTGCGGAACGGAGTCATGCGAGTACCTCACGGAGGGGGACATCGTGGACAACCCCGACGGGAGCATCACGCTCTTCCCCAAGGTCAGCGAGGCGAACCTGGTGACGTACCGCATCGGCGTGAGCGTTGGCATTCCCCGAGGGCGCGAGGAAGACTCGGGGCGGCGTGCGGGTTGGTGGTAGGGAAGGCATGGAGGTTCAGGTATTCGGCGTCCAGAAGAGCGCGGACACCCGGAAGGCCCTCCGCTTCTTCAAGGAGAGGAGAATCAAGGTCCACTTCGTGGATCTTAAGATCAGGGCTCCCTCTCGCGGGGAGCTGGACCGCTTTGCCCGGAAGTTCGGGGTCGATGCTCTCCTGGACAGGGACTCGAAGCGGTTCGCCGAGCTGGGCCTCGGCGCGGCCCACTATTCTCCTCAGCGATGGCTCGAGAAGCTGACTGACGAGCCCTTCCTCCTCCGCCTGCCCCTGGTCCGCTGGAAGGCCAGGCTGACGATCGGGTTGGCGGAGGAGGAGTGGAGGGAGTGGGTCTCGTCCTGAAGGAGGCTCCTAGCCGTCCTTCCGGGGCAGGGGTGGCTTCTGATCCACCGGAATCGGAGACTCGTAAGGCCGCCCGCCCGTCTTCTCCTGGAAGAAGGCCTCGGCCTCCGTCACCAGCTCCGGGTCGGTAAGGACGTCCACGGCGGTGAGGGCCAGCACCTTCGCCGCCACGATGGCCCCCCGCACCGACCCTTCGGTGCCATGGGAGGCCGTGGTGGCCCAACTGTGCCAGGGAATGCCGGCTGCCGCCGTGGTGATGGACACACTGGCTGCGGGGGCGATCCAGCTCACCTCGGCCACGTCGGTGGACCCTCCTCCTGGAGGCTCCGGCTCGGGCTTCAGGGGCTTGACTTCGGTGTCCAGCCCCTTCTCCTCCAACCCCAGGAAGCGCTGGAGCTCCCGGGCGAACGCCTGGTCCTCCTCGGTGAAAGGAGGTGCGCCCACCTTTTCGAGGTTGGCTTGCATGGCCTCCTGGAGCGGACGGTTCAGAAGCACGGCGTGGACGCCCGTGAGGAGGGTGACCTTGTACTCGGTCTGGGTCCCAAGGGCGGCGCCCTCGGCGATCTCGAGGAGCCGATGGTAGGAAGCCTCCACCGGAGCGCGGGCCGTATCCCTCACGTAGTACCAGACCCGTGCGTACTCGGGGACGACGTTGGGGGCCTCGCCGGCGCTGGGAATGACGTAATGGATCCGGGCCGTGGGACGGATGTGCTCACGCATGAGGTTGGCGCCGAAGTCCATCATCTCCACCGCGTCCAGAGCCGAGCGACCGTTCCAGGGATCCGCCGCGGCGTGGGCAGCCTGGCCGAAGAACTCGACTTCGAAGTTGTTCATGGCCTGGCCGGACTGGTTGCTCACCTTGGTTTCCAACGCCGGATGCCAGTCCAGGGAGGCGTCCAGGTCGTCGAAGAGACCGGCCTTGGCCATGTACACTTTTCCCACCACCGTCTCCTCGGCGGGCGCTCCGTAGAGCCGGACGGTTCCCACCAGTCCGTGCTCTTGCATGGCTCTCTTGACGGCGATGGCCGCCGCCACCGATCCGGCGCCGAAGAGGTTGTGTCCACAGCCCTGGCCATTCGGACCGCCATCCTCCCGGGGCTCCTTCCTGGGAACGACGGCGTTTCCCACTCCAGGCAGGGCGTCATATTCCGCCAGAATTCCCACGATGGGGTGCCCGGTCCCGAAAGACGCCACGAACGCGGTGGGCATATCCGCCACTCCTCGCTCCACCGTGAAGCCCTCGGCCTCCAGGGCATCGGCCAGGAGCTCGGCCGAGGCCTCCTCCCGAAGGGCCAGCTCCGCGTAGTCCCAGAGTGCCAGGGACAGGTCCTGCACCTCTCCCCCCAGGGCCTCCACCGCCGCCAGGGCGGTGGCCTTCGCCGGGGAAAGGTCCTGAGCCGAGGCATCCGCCACGGAAAGGGCTCCCCCGCATACCAGCGCCATGGAAATGACCAGGAGCGGGATCGGGGACCGTCGAACCCACCCCAACCTTCGAGCCGTGCGCATCGTTATCCCTGTCCTTTCCAATGCCTCTGCCTGTTTACCCGGGCGCTTTGCGGAATCGGGAGACGGCGACCCCTATGGCCGCGATCCGTCCGCCGGAGACAATGGCTCATCCGAGCCTTCCATGCCAGGACCGGCCATGGCCCTCCCGGTCGGACCACGCCGCCGGCCCCGGGCGCGCCACGCCCCGGGCCCTTGCCCCACCTGGTTCCGCCGCCCCATGATCCGTCGGACCCAGTTCCCGGCCGGCCCCCGCGGATGGCTCCCGAGCCGACTCCGCGAGCACCGTTACACGGCCCGCCGTTCCCGGAACCAGCGTGCCGAGATGGGACGCGCAGGCACGGAGGCACCCTCCATGAGAACGATCCCCCTCTTCTTCTGCGCCGTGTTCGCTCTTGCGGCCCCGATCCAGGCCCATGCCCAGGGCACCCGGCTCCTGCACGAACCGGACATCTCCCAGAGTCAGGTGGTCTTCGTGTACGCCGGCGACCTCTGGACCGCCCCAGCCACCGGTGGGGTCGCCGAACGCCTGACCGCCCACATCGGAAACGAGTCGGGCCCGAAGTTCTCTCCCGATGGTCGGTGGATCGCCTTCACCGGGGAGTACGATGGCAACACCGATGTGTACGTGATGCCCGCTGCGGGAGGAGCTCCGACGCGCCTGACGTACCACCCGGGCGGGGATGTGGTTCTGGGGTGGAGTCCGGACGGGGAGCGGGTGCTCTTCCGCTCCGGACGTGACTCGTACAGCCGGTTCAACCAGATCTACACCGTCTCGGTGGAAGGCGGGTATCCGGTGCGTCTGCCCATTCCCGAAGGATCTCTGGCGAGCCTTTCTCCCGACGGAGGCCGGATCGCCTACACGCCCATTGCCAACGCCTTCGATGTTTGGAAGCGATACCGGGGCGGCCGGACCACGCCGATCTGGATCCTGGATCTTCAGTCCAATGATCACGTCGAAATCCCCCACCAGGTAGCGAGCGACACCTGGCCCCAGTGGGTGGGCAACAGCGTGTACTTCCTGTCGGACCGGAATCAGGTCATGAACCTGTTCTCCTACGACACGAGCACGCGAGAGGTCCGGGAGATCGCCAACCACGGCACGAACGACATCAAGTACCTGTCGGGGGGGCCGGACAAGCTCGTCTACGAGGCCGAAGGGTATCTTCACGTGTACGACCTGGCTTCGGGCCGGTCCCAGCGCCTCTCCATTACCGTTCCCAGCGACCTGGTGGACATCAGGCCCAGGTACAAGGCCGTTGCCGGCGAGATTCGCACCTTCGGAATCTCTCCCACGGGGCAGAGGGCCGTATTCGAGGCCCATGGAGAGATCCTGACCGCGCCGGCGGAGAACGGGGACCTCCGGAACCTGGCGGGCAGCCCCGGCGTCTACGAGCGGGATCCCGCCTGGTCTCCGGACGGGGTCTCCATCGCCTATCTCTCCGATGCGGACGGAGAGTATGCCCTCTACATCGAGGACCAGATGGGAGCCGAGACGGCGCGCAAGATCCCGCTCCCCAACCCCACATTCTTCTACAGCCCCACCTGGTCACCGGACGCCACTCGCATCGTTCTCACCGACAAATCCTCCAACCTCTACCAGGTGGACGTGGCCAGTGGGAGAGTGGATCGTCTCGACCAGGACGTGTCCGGGTCCCCGGTCTGGGCTCCGGACAGCAAGTGGGTGGCGTACGCCCGGAGTCTCGACAACCGGTACCGGGTCCTCTGGCTCCGGAACGTGGACACGGGTGAACGGGTCCAGCTCACCGATGGGATGAGCGATGCTCAAGGGCCCGCGTTCTCCCGGGACGGCAAGTACCTCTTCTTCACCGCCAGCACGAATGGAGGCCCCGCCAAGGGCGGCCTGGACTTGTCCAGCCAGGGCTGGGAGACCACCTGGTCCATGTACGTCACGGTCCTGAGGAACGACCTCCCGTCCCCGTTCGCTCCGCGGAGCGACGAAGAGGAACCCCGGGACCTTTCATCCCGGACGGGCCAGACGGAGCCGGCCCGTGGAGAGGGGGCCCGGGGTGGAGCCGCCGGACGCGCGGAAGAAGCCGCCGAGCCCTTCCGCATAGACGCCGACGGGATCGGCCAGCGGATCCTCGCCATGCCCTTGCCCGAGGGTCAGTACTCCGACCTCCAGGGCGCCGACGGCGGGCGACTCTTCTTCCGCAGTGGTTCCGACCTTCGATACTTCGACATGGAGGACCGGAGTGCCCAGGATTTCCTGAGTGGTGTGGGCGGCTATGCCGTCTCCGCAGACGGGCGGCAGCTCCTCTACCGGGCCGGTGGGGGAGGGCGGGGAGGTGGGGCCGGCGGCGGCGGCGGAGCTCGCTGGGCAATCGTTCCCACGTCGGGCCGGCCCCAGGCCAACGCTGGGACCCTGGACCTCGGCGACATGGAGATCCTCATCGACCCGGTAGCCGAGTGGCACCAGATGTTCGTGGAGGCGTGGCGCATCAACCGAGACTTCTTCTACGATCCCGGGATGCACGGTCTGGACTGGCAGGCGGTGAGGCGGCAGTACGAGGCCTGGCTGCCGGACGTCAAGCACCGTGACGACCTGAACTACGTGATCGGCGAGATGTTGGGGGAGCTCTCCGTGGGTCACTCCCGGGTCGGAGGCGGCGACATGTCTCCCTTCGAGACCCAGCGCGTGGGGGGAGGCCTCCTTGGAGCGGACTTCCAGATCAACGATGGCTACTACCGAATCGCCCGAATCTACCCGGGGCAGAACTGGGATCCGGGATTGCGCTCGCCACTGACGGAGCCCGGTGTCAACGTGGAAGAAGGCGAGTACATCCTGGCCGTGAATGGCCGGGACCTCCGGGAGCCCACGAACATCCACTCCCTCCTGGAAATGACCGCCAACCAGCAGGTTTCGCTTCTCGTCAGTCCCACCACGCATGAGGCTGACGGTCGGACGGTCACGGTCGTGCCCGTGAGCAGCGAGAGCTCCCTGCGGAACATGGCCTGGGTGGAGGGGAACCGGCGGAAGGTGGCCGAGATGTCCGGTGGGAGGATCGGTTACGTGTATCTCCCGAACACCTCCACGGGTGGCTACGACGCCTTCAACAGGTACTTCTTCGCTCAACAGGACATGGACGGGCTGGTCATCGACGAGCGGTACAACAGTGGAGGAAAGGCAGCGGACTACGTCATCGACTACCTCGCCCGGCCCCTCATGAGCTATTGGTCTCCGCGGGACGGGCCGGTCTATACCACTCCCTTCGCGGCGAGCTTCGGACCCAAGGCAATGATCATCAACGAGTACGCCGGATCCGGCGGGGATGCCATGCCATTCTACTTCCGGCTCCGGGGCGTCGGGCCCCTGGTGGGCAAGAGGACCTGGGGCGGGCTGGTGGGAACGGGCGGAGTGCCGAACCTCATGGACGGGGGGAGTGTGACAGCCCCGGGCTTCGGCATCTACAGCAAGGACGGGGAGTGGATCATCGAGAACGTGGGCGTCCCGCCCGACGTGGACGTGGAAATGACTCCGAAGCTAGTCAACGAGGGCCGCGATCCTCAATTGGAGAAGGCCGTGGAGCTGGTGATGGAGCAGATCCGCCTCAACCCCTTCACCCCCACCCAGCGCCCCCCCTATCCGGACAAGACCCTCAAGCGAGGTAATGGGGGTTCGGGAGGCGGTGGTTGAAGGTTCCGGATCCCTCGATGAAGGACGGGGAGGTCTGAAAGATCCGAGGCGGGCCTCCCCGCCGACTTCTCTCGGATCAGCGCCCGAGGGGAACATGTTCCCCTCCATTTCCACTATCATACGTGGACATGCGGTGGACCTGGGCCCTACCGACGCTGCGGGGCCCGTGCGTTCTGGCTTCGTTTCAACGGGAGCGTCTCTTGAAAGCTGTGATCCATTCCCTGGTGCCCTTTGTCGCCCTTCTGGCCCCGGCGGCCCTGCTCGCCCAGGATTCCATCCCCCGGGATCTGGCGAAGGTCGAGATCGCTCGATCCAAGGCCTGCGTGGGTACCCTCGCGCGGCTGGCCCAGCTCGACTCGGCCCTGACGCCCTACGCCCAGCGCGTGGATCGTCTCAACGCTCTCGGCATGGCCGTGTCCCTGGAGAAGCCAGGGGACGCGGTGCCCTTCGACCTGAGCGACTCCCTCGAGGCCGCTGTGGCCCAATGGTTCACGTCGGACAGCATCCTGGCCACCCGGTACATCACCCAGCCCGACTCGGCCATCGCGAAGGAACGGAGTGACGAACGGAATGCCATGCTGGACCGTCTCCGGCAGGCCATCCAGTCCGTTTCGGACGAAGCCCAGGGCAACCTCGGCGACGGCGCCGCCATCGAGGCGGAGGCTCAGCCTTGCGCGGGGGCCGTCTTGGTCCGGAGCGCGGTCCTGGAGGCGTGCGCCGCGACTCCGAGCCCGGTCTGTGAAGCAGCACGGGCCCAGGACCCTCAGGGGCCGTACACCTTCGTGGACGACGCGGCGGACCTCTGGGACCTGGAGGAATATGGCCCGTGGTCCACACCGGGTCCGCTGCAGATGGGGCCGGAAGGGAATCTGACGGGAGCCAGCACCTCGGCGCGGGCGCGTAGAGGGAACGCGGGATTCGTTCTGGCCCTCCGGCCCCTTCTCAGCGAACGTTCCGGACTCAGCGACGAGGAGATCGCCCAGTACCAGGCCATCATGGATTCTCTCGGGTTCACCTTCGATCACCCGGATTTTGTCATGGCCCCCGGCCTGGAGATCCAGGGCAATCTCCCGCCGCCCCTCGGCGGCGAAACCCACTATGTGCTCCACTTCGGGGATCTCTCCGGAGATGACGACGTGATCTGGAGCATGCCGGCCGGGGCAGGCGGTCCGTTCCAGGCGGTATTCCCCGCTGCCCCCTCGGTCCTCACCCGGCTCCAGGCGGGGGAGCTGGTGAGTCTCTCCGCCCTCCGCATCCCCGAGGCTGAGGACGGCACCCCCGAGGGGGTGTTCACCCTCTCTCTTCTTCAGGTGGGTGAGACGGCGAACGTGGGAGCCCTCGTCGAGTACATGGGCCAAGGTGGCTTGAGCCAGGACCTCCGGGCCCTGTTTCCCCCGGGTTCACTCGGCCGGTGACGGGGTCGGAACCGGGGGCCCGGTCGCACAGGGAGGAGGCGTACCATGGCCCCTAGCGAGGGCTGCCCGCATATCCGTGCTGTGACGACCGTCAAGCAGCCGACCCGTCGGGTCTGCGAAGAGTGTGTCAAGGTCGGGGCGAGATGGGTCCACCTCCGTACCTGCCAGGCGTGCGGTGTGACCCTCTGCTGCGACAGCTCTCCCAACCGGCATGCGACGGCCCACGCCCGGGCGTCGGGCCATCCGGTCATAGCGTCGGCGGAGCCGGGGGAGCGCTGGCTGTACTGCTATCCCGATGACACGCTCGCCGAATATTGATCGAACCCCCGGTCCCTTTGTCGGGCGCCGGGCTGGAGCGACCCTTTCGACGGTCTCCCGGCCGTTGCTTCAGTCCTGGGAGGTTCTGGACTGGAGAAAGCTCACGACCTGACTCAGCTCCGTCGAGTTCAAGATGCTCCCGTAGCCCGGCATGTTGTAGCCACCGTTGACGACTCGGATGATCATCTGCTGCTCGGTCAAGCGGTTCGCCACGGTAGTGAGATCCGGTCCGCGGTGGCCACCATGGCCCGCGATGGAATGACAGTAGATGCATCCCCTTTCCGCGAAGAGCCGTCCACCCTCGGCCACGGGGCCGGAGGCGGCGCCCACCACCTCCGCTGAGAGGGGCCCGGCTCCGAAGTCGGGCGACCAGTTGGCCGTGACACCGGCCCGCCAGAGGACCCCGACCGCCACGACGATCCCCAGTACGATGGCGACGGCCCATGGCCGCCGGCGGGGACTTCGTTCCCCGGCGGGGAAGAGAAAGGGAACGGAAAGCAGGATCAACGCGGCCAGAAGCGGCCCGTAGACGATGACGTAGGTTTCCGCCCCATGAGGTAGGAGAGCCAGTACCGCGAAATACCAGAGCAGGTACCAGTCCGGCCTGGGCTGCGCTTGAATGATGGTGGGGTCCGGTGGATTCCCGAGAGCCGGCGGCCCGGCGAGCCACCCCAGCAACACCACTCCCACCACCACGGCCAGGCCGAAGGTGCGCGTCCCGCCACGCAGCGTTCGGCCAGAAGGGAACCCCCTTCTCGCTCAGGAGCTGCCCATAAGAGGTCCGGTATCCGGGGATCTCCACCGGGCGACCCGAAACCGGAGGTTCGGAGATCCCGTTCTTCAGGACCAGGTAGAGGTGCAGGCCCAGCGTCGCGAAGATGAGCCCGGAGAGAATGAAGACGTGGAGCACGAAGAAGCGGCTCAGCGTGATACTGCTCAAGTTCCTCCCAGCCAGGATGAGATGGGCCAGCCAATCTCCGATGAACGGGGCCCGGCCAGCCTGCTCGGCCCCGACGATGACCGTCCAGACGGCATTCTGGTCCCAACGCAGGGTCTGGCCGGTGAAGCCCATGCCCACGGTCAACAGGAGCAGGACCAAGCCGCTCACCCAGCTCATCTCTCGCGGGAACCGGTACGAGGCCGTGAGGAAGACCCGGATCAGGTGGAACCCGACAAAGAGGATCATGGCCGAGGCGCCCCAATAGTGGATGCCTCGGATGAAGGAGCCCAGACGCTGCGCGAGTTGGTGATGAATCCAGGCTCTGGTAAGCCTCGGACGAGGAGGGCACATACATCGTGGCCAGGACGATGCCCGTTACCACCTGGATCAAGAACGAGATCAGCACCGCCTTCCGAAGACGTACATCCATCCGGTGTTCGGTGGAACGGGGTGGCTGGCCAGGGGCCGGAGCCTGTCGATGAGCCCCGTCCGGTCGTTGATCCAGCCCAGCGCGGTCTGCACGATCCTCATGTGGGTGTGTCCCCTTTCGCCATGGGAGGGGGCGTTATCCAGTGATGGGTACCGGACTCGATTGGACCTGGACGGTTCCGCCCCTGACCCTCACGGGATACTGGGGCAAGGGCTTGGGCGGTGGTCCGGCGGCCACCTGCCCATCCATGTAGTAGACCCCTCCGTGGCACGGACACATGAAGAGCTGCAGCTCCGGCCTCCCAGCGTACCGGACATCCGAGATGCGTGCAGTTCAGAGAGAATGCCACGAACTCGGCCTGGCTCTTCCGGTGGAGCCACGCGCCGGTCTTCCCCGTCACCCCGGTCCAGGGAACCGTGGAAGGATCTTCGATCTCGATCTCGACGATCTTCCCGATCTCGAAGTCTCCGACACGTCCTACCCCCTGCCACGATCCCTGCGTCTTCCTCGAATAGAGGGACCAGGAGAAACCCGACGGCGGGAATGCCGACGATCGCTCCGCCGATGGCGGCTGAGGCCCCGCTCAGAAGACTGAGGAACCTCCTCCGGGGGGTTCCCGGGGCCGGATCTGCGGGATGTGGATCAGGTGTCACGGTCGAGCTCCTCCATCCAATGGCTCAGGGAAAAGGCGAAGGCCGCCAGACCCACGGCGGAAATGACCCAGGAGGTCAGCATCCCGAAGGAGAACACCACCACCGATAGAGCCACCATGGCCGGCCACCAGGTGGGTGGGGGAATACCGGGGGTCCGGGGTCGGTCCAGTCCCACCGTCTCTGCTGGTGCTGGCTTCCATCAGTCATGATCGGATTCCCCTCTCTCGTGGGCTGCGGCGGGCGCATCCGTAGGCTTTGTCGCTTCTGGGTCGAAGCGTCCATGGCGTCCGGCGTGGCATACCACCGCCGCAACACGATCATCAGTGCCAGGAGAAAGAAGAGGGCACCAAAGACCCACATGAAGACCCCCCCGAGCTGCTGATCGCTGGCGGCATCCAGCCCCCAGGAATCCCGGATCAAACTCAGGGCATGATAGGGGTCCGGGGGTGGACGTAGTAGGGATAGAAGCCCACCGGCGCGAAGGTCAAGAGCACGCCCAGGACCGTGTTCGTCAGTGCGCCGAGTCCCAGGTAGAAGACGGCCGTGGACGCCGGGTAGCGGCGATCCTGAAGAGGGGTGAAGATGGGCCACCAGAAGATGGCGGCCGTCACCAGGAAGCTGAGATGCTCGAAGGTGTGGACCTTCTCGCTCGCCAGGGCCCAGTCGTAGAGAACCGGGAGATGCCAGATCCAGAGAGTGCCGATCCCCAGACTCCATGCCAGCGGCGGCTTGGAGAGCAGGCGTCTCGGTCCGGCGAAGAGTCTCCCTCTTCAGAGCGGAGCGGAGCGGCTCCTCCGGAAGACCCGCGATCAGGAGAGGTGGGAACCAGGAGCACCAGCAAGAGGTGCTGGAGCATATGGGCGCTGAACAGGTAGGTGTCCCCGAGCTCGTCGAGCGGACCCACAAGGGCGAAGGCCAGGACCAGGTCGCCGGTCGCGAACAGGTACAATGCACGGCGGGGATGACCCCTCGAGACCAGGAGGTGGACTCCCAGGAGGAGCCCACAGCCCACGAGAACGGACGGTGCCGGATTCCACGTGGCCTCGAGGAGCTGAAGAGTGGTCACCACGTCTCATCCCAGGAAGGCCCAGAGATAGACCACACCGAAGATGAGCACCCAGACCGCGTCCACGAAGTGCCAATAGATCGAAACCACCTCCACCGCAGCCAGCTTGGGCCTGCGCGATCCGCTTCGCAGAGCCATCCACAGGACCGACGCAAGCATGACGAGGCCCACCGACACGTGGAGTCCATGGAACCCCGTGAGCGTGAAGAAGGTGGTCCCGAAGAGGTTTCGGCTGATCGTGACGTTCCGACGAATCAAGTCGGCGTATTCCAGGCCTTGCCCGAGGAGGAAGACGAGACCGAAGGCGATGGTCACGGCCAACCAGGCCAGTCCCTTCCGAGACCGGCTCCCGTCTCGAAACCGCACATCGGCCCTCCAGATGGTGAAGCTGCTGGCGAAGAGGAAGAGGGAGAAGATGGCGGTCTTGCCCACGTCGAGGCTGTTGGACGCCGTGGGGCCGTTGCCTTGGCGGACGTGATACGTGACATACGCCAGAATCAGGAGGACGAAGAAGACCGACTCCGAGAGGAGAAAGAGGATCATTCCCAGCTTGTTCTTCTCGATCATGGCGGAAGGTCAGGCTCCTCCTTCGTGCTTCCAGTCGGGGTCCTCGGGATGCTCGAGATCCCAGAGGGGCCGGCGGCTCCTCACCGGCGGAACCAGTGCGAAGTTCTCCACCGGTGGGGGTGAGCTGGTGATCCACTCCAGCGTCCATCCCCTCCATGGATTCGCTCCGGCCAGTTTCCCCTTGAGGAAGCTGAAGACCAGGTTGACGGCGAAGACCAATACAGAGAGAGCCAGGATATATGCGCCAATGGTGGAGATCTCGTTGAGCAGCCCCAGATAGGGCAGGTCCGGGTAGGTGAAGACCCGGCGTGGCATCCCCAGCAGGCCCAGAGGGTGCATCACGAAGAACGTTCCGTTGAATCCGACGAGGACCAGCCAGAAGTGGATCTTCCCGATCTTCTCCGAGAGCATTCGGCCGGTGATCTTCGGGAACCAGTAATAGATGGCGGCGAAGAGGGTGAAGAGCGCGCCCCCGAAGAGGACGTAGTGAAAGTGGGCCACCACGAAGTAGGTGTCCGTAAGCTCCCAGTCGATGGGAACCGCCGCGAAAGCGACTCCGCTCAACCCCCCGACCGTGAACTGGACGATGAAGGCGGTGGCGAAGAGCATGGCGGTGGAGAACTCCACGGCGCCGCCCCACATGGTGGCGATCCAGTTGAAGATCTTCACGCCGGTGGGCACGGCGATGAGCATGCTCGCTCCGGCGAACACGTAGTAGATGGGGAAGCCCAGGCCGGTGGCGAACATATGATGGACCCACACCCCGAAGCTCAGGAAGGCGATGGCGACGGTGGAGATCGCCATGAATCCATACCCGTAGATGGTCTTCCGTGAAAAGACCGGAATGACCTCGGAGACCATTCCGAAGCCGGGCAGGATCATGATGTAGACCTCCGGATGTCCGAAGAACCAGAAGTAGTTCTGCCAGAGCAGCTCGGAGGCCCCGGCCTGGGGCTCGAAGAAGAGGGCGTTCAACCTCCGATCGGCCAGGAGCATGACCAGTGCCGCGTTCAGTGCGGGTATCGCCAGGATGATCAGGAAGGCGTTGACGAAAGTCATCCAGACGAAGAGCGGCAGGCGCCGCATGGTCATGCCCGGGACCCGGAGCGTGAGCACCGTAACGATGATGTTGATGGCGGCGGCCACGCTGCCCACCCCCACCGCCAGGAGCGCCAGGGCCCAGTAGTCCTGGCCAGGGGAGAAGGAGTAGGCCTTCTCGGTCAACGGGGCGTAGGCGAACCAGCCCGCTGCCGGGGCTCCGCCGGCCCAGAAGCTGAAGTAGAGGAGGAGGCCGCCGAAGAGCGTGATCCAGAAGCCGAACGCGTTCAAGCGGGGAAACGCCACGTCCCGTGCGCCGATCATCAGCGGGACGAAGTACATGGAGAGGCCGAGGAGCGCCGGCATGATGACCAGGAAGATCATCGTGGTGCCGTGCATGGTGAAGATCTGGTTGTACGTCTCGGGGGAGAGCCAGTGGTTTTCCGGCCGGATGAGCTGGGTGCGCATGATGAGGGCTTCGACCAGCCCCACGCAGAAGAAGAACCCCGCGGACAACAGGTACATGATGCCGATCTGCTTGTGATCGACGGAGGTCACCCAGCTCAACAGGCCACGGTACTCGGGAATGTCCAGTAGGGTCGTGGGCCCGGAGGTCGCGCCTGGCTCGGGGCTCATCGCAGCTCTCCCAGATAGGCCGCGATCTCCCGGAAGGTCTGGTCGGTCAGGTTCATGTTCGGCATGTGGGAGCCAGGCTTGTACGTCTGCGGGTAGCGGATCCACTTCATGAGGTTCTCGGGAGTGTTCTTGAACACTCCCGCGGCCAGCGTTTCGCGACTGGCCAGGTGGGTCAGGTCCGGTCCGATGTCGCCGTCGGCCGCGGTACCGCGAATGGCGTGGCAATTCCTGCAGGTGTGGTGCGCGAATTTCTGCGCTCCCGCCTTCGCGGCCGTTCCCGTCGGCGTTCGGGCGGGGAGCAGCTGCTCCTCGAGCCACGCGCCGAATGCGGGGACGGGCTCTGCCACCAGGAGGATTCTCATCCAGGCGTGCTCGGCTCCACAGAACTCCGCACAGGTTCCCAGGTAGGTCCCGGGCTCGGTCACGTCATACCAGGCGTAGTTGGGGTGATTGGGGATGGCGTCCACCTTCTGTCCCAGAGCCGGAACCCAGAAGTCGTGGATCACGTCGGCGGATTGCAGCCTGAAGAGAAGGTCCCGGCCCACGGGGATGTGGATCTCGTTGGCGGTCACCCCTCCCGACGGAAGATAGTGGACCTCCCACCACCATTGGTGGGCCACGATCTCGAGATCGGGCGGGCGGGTTGCCGGCTTCGGGTCCACCTCGTGCATCACCCTCACCGTGTACAGGAAGAGCCCTGTCACGATGAGCAGGGGCACGATGGTCCAGGCCCACTCCAGCCTTTCGTTTCCGAAGTCCTGTCTCGGCACGTACGAGTCCGGCCGCCGCCGGTTGCGGACGATGATGGCGAGAACCAGGCCGGTAACGACCAGGAAGATCGCCGCAGCGATGACCAGGTCGACGTAGAAGAGTCGGGCGATCGCGGCAGCCTGGGAGGAGGCTGGCAGGAGCGTGCTGACCGTATCCATGGTTAAGGGATCACCTCAACGGACTCGAGGTTCCGTGGAGTTGCGCCACGAAAACCCAAGCCAATCGGGGGGATTCCCGGGTCGGAGCGCTTCTCAGCTCTCCTTGCGCCGAACGATCGTGAGGAGCGTGTAGAGGGCTACCGCTTCGTTGTCCTGGTTCCGCACCTCCACGTCCCAGGCCACGACCCCCTGGGGGATGCCCTCCAGGGGCTTGTCCTTGGCGGTCTTCTGCGCGCAGGTCAGGCGAACCTGGATGGTGTCGCCGATGTAGACCGGCTTCAGGAAGCGCAGGTTGTCCAGCCCGTAGTTGGCGAGGACGGGCCCCGGCGCGGGATCCACGAAGAGCCCGGCCGCGGCGGATAGGACGAAGTAGCCGTGGACCACCCTCTTCTCGAAGATGGATTCCCGCGCCGCCAGCTCGTCCATGTGGGCATAGAAGAAATCGCCGCTCACGCCGGCGAACGCGACGACGTCGGCTTCGGTGATCGTGCGCCGGTGCGTCAGGAGCGTTTCCCCCACCTCGAGCTCCTCGAAGTACTTCTTGAAGGGGTGCACCCGGTCTCGTCGCTCTTCGGCGCCAGGGATCCACTGGTTGGTGACGGTGGTCAGGGTGCTGGGGGACCCCTGTAACGCCGTACGCTGCATGTAGTGCAGGACGCCCCGGACTCCCCCCATCTCCTCCCCTCCTCCGGCCCGGCCCGGCCCTCCGTGGACCAGGTTCGGCAGGGGGGAACCGTGACCCGTGCTCTCCCGGGCGCTGGTTCGGTCGATCACCATGATGCGGCCGTGGTAGGGAGCCAGACCCAGGACCACCTTCCGGGCCACGTCGTCCCGGGCGGTGAACAGGGAGCCGCAAAGGCTTCCTCGCCCCCGCCGGGCCAGCTCGATGGCCTCCTCCAGGTCTCCGTAGGGCATCACCGTGTTCACCGGCCCGAACGCCTCCACCTCGTGGGGTTCGGGCCGCTGGAAGGGGTCGTCGCACACGAAGAGGGTCGGGGCGAAGAAGGCGCCTTTCTCGGGGTCGGCTCCCACGACCTCGAGTCCCCCGTTCCCGCCGTAGGCGAGCTCTCCGGCGCTCCCGATCACCGCCGCCTTCTCCCCGACCTCCCGCACCTGTTCCTTGCTGGCCAGGGGCCCCATGCGGACCCCTTCCACGGCGGGATCCCCCACCCTCACCTTGGCCAGCCGCATCCCCAGGGCGTCGACGACGTCCTCCTCCATTCCCCTGGGGACGATGGTGCGCCGAATGGCCGTACACTTCTGACCGGCCTTGGAGGTCATCTCCCGTACGACCTCCTTGATGAACAGGTCGAACTCGTCGGTGCCGGGAGTAGCGTCGGTGCCCAGGATGGAGCAGTTCAGAGAGTCCGCTTCCATGTTGAAACGCACGGCGTTTTGGACGATGGCCGGGGTCTCCTTGAGCATGCGGCCCGTGGTGGCGGACCCGGTGAAGGCCACGGCGTCTTGACATCCCAGGTGGGAGAGGAGGTCGCCGGCGCTGCCGCAGATGAGCTGGAGCGCGCCCTCGGGGAAGATGCCCGACTCCACCATGACCCGAACCATGGCCTCGGTGAGGTAGGAGGTGACGGTGGCAGGCTTGACGATGGCCGGAACTCCCGCCAGCAATGTCGGGGCGAGCTTCTCGAGCATACCCCAGCATGGAAAATTGAACGCATTGATGTGGACGGCCACGCCCTCCAGGGGAACGCAGAGGTGGCGTCCCACGAACGTACCCCCTTTTGAGAGGGGCTCCACCGCGCCGTCCACGTAGAACGTCTCGTCGGGGAAATCCCTCCGGCCGCGACTTCCGTAGGAAAAGAACGTTCCGATCCCGCCCTCGATGTCCACCCAGGAATCCTGCTTCGTGGCCCCAGTGGCCGCCGAGATCCGGTAGAAACCCTCCTTCCGCTCCATGAGATGGAGGGCCATGGCCTTGAGCATCCGGGCCCGCTCGTGAAAGGTCATGGCCCGGAGTTTCGGGCCTCCCACCGCGCGTCCGTATTCTGCCATGGCTTTGAAGTCCAGGCCCTGGCTCGATGCTTCACCGATCTTCTCCCCGGTCACGGCGTGGAAGAGATCGGTGGCGTCGCCGGTTCCCGTGACCCATTGACCCATGGCATAGCTCTGGAGCCTCATGAGCGGTTCCTCGTTTCTTTCCACGTCCGGTAGCTTTTCGTCTGCTCCTGTCGTTCCGGCGGGATCTCCCTGAGGGGCTCGCACGCCTTCCACCCTGCCCTCATTCGTGCCGGAAGTCCCTGGTAGACCCGTGTGCCGTCGGTCTTCCAGGCCAGCATCTCGTCGGTGACCGCCTTCACGATCTTGGCCGGGTTGCCCACCACCACCTTCCGGGGGGGAATCTCCATGGCGGCGGGCACGAAGCAGAGGGCTCCGATGATGCACCCCGCCCCGACCACCGCGTTGTCCATGACCACGGCGTTCATCCCCATCAGCACGTTTTCCCCCAGGCGTCCGCCATGGAGCACGGAACCGTGGCCCATGTGGGCCCCGGGCTCCAGCACCGCCGTGGCCCCGGGAAAAGCGTGGATGGTGCAGCTCTCCTGAACGTTGCATCCGTCACCGATCTCCACGCCCCCCCAATCGCCCCTCAGGGCCGCACCCGGCCCGACATAGACGTCCCTTCCCACGATCACGTTTCCGGTGACGGCGGCCAGGGGATGGACGAACGCCGTTTCATGTACGATGGGTACGAATCCTTCGAACTCGTAGATCACACGGCCTCCAGGATCATGGCCATCCCTTGACCGACGCCGATGCACATGGTGCAGAGAGCGTAGCGGCCGTTGGTGCGCCCCAACTCCCTCATGGCGGTGAGAACCAGGCGGGCACCGGACATCCCCAAGGGGTGCCCCAGGGCGATGGCGCCGCCGTTGGGGTTGACCCGGGGATCGTCGTCGTCCATGCCCAACTCCCGGAGACAGGCCAGGGACTGGGCGGCGAACGCTTCGTTCAGCTCGATGACGTCCATCTCCTCCAGGGTGAGTCCGGACAGCTCCATCACTCGACGAGTGGCAGGCACGGGGCCCATCCCCATGATGCGTGGCTCCACTCCCGCCGGCGCCGCCGTCACCACCCGTACTTTGGGACCCAGGTTCGACTCTCTCACGGCCTTCTCCGACGCTACCAGGAGGACGGCCGCGCCGTCATTGAGTCCCGAGGCGTTCCCCGCCGTCACGGATCCCATGCCGTCGGTTCGGAAGGCCGGTCGAAGGCCTGCCAGGACCTCCGGCGTGGTGTCGGGCCGGATGAACTCATCGTGCTCAACGCGGATCGGGTCCGCCTTCCGCCGGGGGATCTCCACCGGCTCGATTTCCAGGGCGAGCCGGCCCGACGCCCGGGCCCTGGCGGCCTTCTGCTGGGATCGCGCCGCGAACGCATCCTGGTCCTTCCTGGAGACCCCAAAGCGTTCCGCCACGTTCTCCGCCGTCTGGCCCATGGAGTCGGTGCCGTAGGCGGCCTGCAGTCGTGGGTTTACGAACCGCCATCCGAGACTGGTGTCGAACAGCTCCAGGTTTCGGGCGAAAGGCTTGGCGCCCTTGGAGAGGACGTACGGCGCCCGGGTCATGCTTTCCACCCCTCCCGCCACGTACAGCTCTCCCTCCCGGAGCTTCACCGATCGGGCGGCGCTGGCCACGGCGCTCATCCCCGAGGCACAGAGGCGGTTGATGGTCTCGCCGGGGACGGTCGCCGGGAGGCCGGCAAGAAGGAGCGCCATGCGGGCTACGTTCCGGTTGTCCTCACCGGCCTGGTTTGCGCATCCCAGGAGAACGTCGGCGATCCGCGCCGGATCCACCGAGGGGTTGCGGGCCAGGAGCGAGGCGATGACGTGTGCCGCCATGTCGTCGGCGCGCACGTCGCTGAGGGCGCCGCCGAGCTTGCCGATGGGGGTGCGGATGCCATCGACGATGAATGCGTCGGTCATGGATTGACACCTTCCGGGACGGGTCCCGCTGCGGATCGGTCCCGGGGGACCGGGGCGGACCTCGTCGGTCAGGGGCTCGTTTGCTCGGGAAAATGGTCCCGCCGCGTGCGGTAAACGGTCCCTCGGAAGAGCGCGACGACCACGTCGTCTTCGTTGCGCACGCCGACCGAGTAGAACGCTACGCTGTTGGCGGTGCTTTCCTCTACCGCCACCGCCGTGAGGGTGTTCCCGGCCCGAACCGCCACGGGATAGGCGATGCTGTTTTCGATGCTCAGGGTGACCCGCCCATGGGTGTTGGAGGCAAAGGCCAGGGCGCTGTCGGCGAGGGAATAGACGATGCCGCCGTGGGAGACTCCGAACGCGTTGACCATCTCGTCCCGGACCGTCATGCGCAGCGTACAGCGACCGGGGGCGACGTTCAGGAGCTCCACACCGAGCCATCGACTGAACTCGTCCCGCGCGAGCATGCCGCGGACCACGGCCTCGGCCAGATCCCGCTCGTCTCCGCTCACGGTAGGAAGGTCCCTCCCTCCTTTGCGCGTCGTCGGAGAAGGGGACTCGGCCGATACCGGTCCTCTCCGTATTCCTCCTGAAGGGTGGTGATCCGTCCCAGAACCGTCTGAGCTCCCAGCTCGTCGGCCCAGGCCAGAAGCCCTCTCGGATAGTTGACCCCCCTGGTCATGGCCAGCTCGATATCCTCCGCGCTGGCGACGCCCAGGCGGAGGGCGTCCACGGCCTCGTTGATGAGCATGGCCACGATCCGGTCCACGACGACCTGGCCCAGTGCGGTGTCCCGGTGGGGTACCGGCGGAGTCCCTCCATCCCTGTAATCGTAGAATCCACGCTCGCTCTTCCGGCCCAGGAACCCCGCTTCCACCAACCTCCGCTGGGTGAGGGACGGCCTGTATCGGGGGTCGTAGTACATGGCCTCGAACACGGAGCAAGTGACAGCGTAGTTGACGTCGTTACCGATGAAATCCATGAGCTCGAAGGGGCCCATCCGGAAGCCGGCCAGCTCCCGCATGGCCCAGTCGATGGTGGCGTAATCGGCGATCCCCTCCTCCGCGATGCGCAGGGCCTCCCCGTAGAAGGGCCGGGCGATGCGGTTCACGATGAAGCCCGGCGTGTCGGAGGCGACCACGGCCGTCTTGCCCCATTCAAGCATGAGGCTGCGAGCATCCCCCGTGACGGTGGGATGGGTTGTGATGGCCCCCACGATCTCCACCAGAGGCATCACGGGGGCCGGATTGAAGAAGTGCAGGCCCACCACCCGATCAGAGTGCCGGCAGGCCGACGACAAGGCCGCTACCGAGAGGGACGAGGTGTTCGTGGCGAGGACCGCGTCGGGAGCGACGTGGTTCTCCAGAGCCGAGAAGACCTCCTTCTTCGGCGCCAGATCTTCCACGATGGCCTCGATGACGAGGCCGCACGGGGCCAGATCGGCCACTCCATCCCGTCCCCAACCCTCCAGGAAGGTGATCCGTCCCAGGGTCGCCTCCGCCTCCTCCCTCGTCAGCTTTCCCCTCTCCACACCCCGGTCCAGGAAGGAGCGAATGGCCCCCCGGGCCCGTTCCAGCGCTCCGGGAGCAGCGTCGGTCAGGAGGACGGAATGCCCCCGTTGGGCGGCGAGCTGGGCGATCCCCGCTCCCATGGTTCCGGCCCCAACCACCCCGACAGGAGTGCCTCGGTGGAGTGCCATGATCACTCTCCCGTGAAGTCGGGTATTCGTTTTTCCAGGAACGCCGCGACGCCTTCCTGGTAGTCCCGGGTAGAGCCCGCTTCTCGCTGGAGGTCTTCCTCGAGCTCGAGCTGGGCATCGAGGTCGTTGCCCAGGGACTGGTTGAGAGCCCGCTTGGTCAGGCCGAAGCCCTCGAGTGGCCTGGGAAGCCAGGGAGCGGGCGAGATCCTGGGCCGTGTCGAGGAGTGCCGACTGTGCCACCACCTCGTGGACCATCCCCAGCTCCTTGGCGCGGGCTGCGGACACCGGGGTGCCGAGCATCATCATGGCCGTGGCCCGGTGAAGGCCCACGATTCGGGGGAGGAAGAAGGTGCCTCCGGTGTCCGGGATGAGGCCGATCTTCGAGAAGCTCTGAATGAACGACGCTTCCTCCGCCGCGATGAGAATGTCACAGGCCAGGGCCAGGTTGGCTCCCGCGCCGGCGGCAACGCCGTTCACGGCGCAGACCACGGGCTTCTCCAGGGAACGGAGAAGCCGCACGATGGGGTTGTAGCTGTCATGCACGATGTCGCCCAGATCCGGCAAGGACTCGGCATCGGGCGGCGCGGCTTCCCCCAGGTCCTGGCCGGCGCAGAATGCGCGCCCCCGACCGGTCAGGAGAAGGGCCCGGACCGCCGGGTCCGCCGCGGCGGCTCTCAGGGCGTCCTGTAGCTCCGACGCCATGGCCCGGTTGAAGCTGTTCAGGACCTCGGGGCGGTCCAGGACGAGGGTCGCGACGCCTTCGCGCAGCGTGTAGCCGATGTGCTGGTATGCCATGAGCGTCCCCTTGAGCGAGGGTCCTGGGCCAAAGTGGGACTCTTGATCGGACGAACAAATGCGTAAAGTTTAAAGTATATTCAAACCCGCGCGGAATGCGAAGCCGGATCCCGTCTTCCAGCGCTTCATCGGCCAACATCCACTTCGCACGAGACCCCATGGTCATCAACTCGCCGTCCCCGTCGCCGGCAACCGATCTACGCGCCGTTCGCCTGGACTTCCATTGGCGGTCCATCGCGTACCACGCTCTGGCGTCCCGGGCCATGGACGAGGTGGAGGAGTCCACCAACCGAAACAGAGCGTCGGTGCCCAGGGACCACCTGGTGCCCTACCAGTTTTCCGCCCGCGGGCACGAAATGGCCCAGGTCATCCTGGGTTCCCTCCTCACCGGGGCCCACGACGCGGCGTCCGTCTACTATCGGTCGAGGCCCCTGCTGCTCGCCGTTGGGCTGGATTTGGAGGACGCGCTGGCGAGTCCCCTGGGCCGGTCCGGCGGGTTCAGCGACGGCCGTGACATCGGCGTGGTCAGCAACTTGCCGCGCCAGAACGGAGTCGTCGTGCTTCCCATGTCCGGGGATGTCGGGTCCCAATACACCCCGGCCGCCGGGTGGGCCCAGGCGATCACCTACTATCGGGATGTTCTGAAAGACGCAGCGTGGTCCGGGTCTTTGAGCGTGGCCCTGGGGGGTGACGGCTCGGTGGCCACGAACGGCTTCTGGTCCGCCCTCACGATGGCGACGACCCTGGAGCTGCCGATGCTCTTCTACATCGAGGATAATGGCCTGGGCCTATCGGTGAGGGGTGAGATGCAGACCCCCGGGGGAGACATCGCCCAGAACCTGGCTTCCTTCGGGAACCTCTTCCTACGCAACGGCGACGGCACCGATCCCGGCGAGGCTTCCCGGCTCCTCGCCGAGGCCGTGGCGCACGTCCGTTCGGATCGGGGCCCGGCGCTGGTCCGGTTGACCGTGCCACGCCTCTGTGGTCACTCGGGCCCCGACAACCCTGCCGGTTATCGTTCCCAGGCGGAGATGGCTGCGGACGAGGCCCGGGATCCTCTTCCCAAGCTGCGGGACTTCCTGGTGCCGGCGTCCATGACGGGGGAGGAGTGGGAGGCGCTCGAGGCCGAAGTGACCCGGGACGTGGAAGCGGCGCTGGAGCGTGCCCGCGCCCGCCCGGCGCCGGATCCCGAGAAGGTGAAACGATTCGTCTACGGCGAGCCCCGCCGGGAGGGGGAGAGTACCGTAGGTGGGCTCTCGGCGGAGGAGCTGGACGCCCTTGGAGGGACGGAGAGCCCCGCCGAGGACGGGGACATGATGCGCCTGTCCGAGGCGGTTCGGAGGACCCTCCGGAGCGAGCTGGCCCGGAACCCGAAGCTCCTGGTGTTCGGAGAAGACGTGGGGGTCAAAGGGGGCGTGCACCTGGTGACCGAGGGTCTTCAGCGGGAGTTCGGCGAGAGGAGGGTGTTCGACACGAGCCTCTCGGAGGAGGGGATCATAGGGAGGGGGCTGGGGATGGCGCTGGCGGGACTCATGCCCGTGCCGGAGATCCAATTCCGCAAATACGCCGACCCGGCAACGGAGCAGCTCAACGACTGTGGCACGGTCCGGTGGCGAACCGCCAACCGATTCGCCGCCCCCATGGTGGTGCGGTTGGCGGGAGGGATCGGGAAGGACGTGGGGGATCCCTGGCACAGCGTGAGTGACGAAGTACGATTCGCCCATGCCATCGGGTGGCAAGTGGCCATTCCCTCCAACGCTGCCGATGCCGTGGGACTCCTGCGCTCGGCCATGAGAAGTCCCAATCCCACCATCTTCTTCGAGCACCGCACCCTCCTCATGACCAGCGAAGGGAGCTCCCGGTACCCCGGCGACGACTACGTCATCCCCTTCGGGAGGGCGAAGCGGCTGAGGGAAGGGGAGCGGGTCACGGTCGTGACGTGGGGAGCGATGGTGTCCCGGTGTCTCCGAGCGGCGGACCAGGTAGGGGACGGCGTGGACTTGCTGGACCTCCGGACCATCGCCCCCTGGGACCGGGAGGCGGTCCTGGAGTCGGTGCGGAAGACCTCCCGGTGTCTGGTGGTGCACGAGGACACCCTGACGGCGGGCTTCGGCGCGGAAGTGGCGGCGACGGTGGCCCGGGACGGATTCTGGGACCTGGATGCTCCCGTGGACCGACTGGCACCGGAGGATTTGCCGATGCCGTATGCCTCCGGCCTCCTGAGGGCCGTGCTTCCTGGCGTCCAGGAGATCGCGGAGCGAATCGAGGCCCTTCTCAGGGTCTAGAACACTGATCGGAGAGGAGTTCTGACGCCGTATGAGCCCGCAACCCCCCGGCGCCCCACGCGAGAGCTGATCTGGCCTTCCATGGTCGTGGATGGCGGCGTCAGAATGGCTTGAACTCGTCGAAGGGCTGCTGGCAGGCGTTGCAGAAGTGGATGGCCTTGCAGGCCGTGGACCCGAACTCGCTCCTGAGCACCGTGTCCGGAGAGCCGCAGTAGGGACATTCCACCGGTGACTTGGCCTTGAATGTGAGGGGAACGAGAACGCCCTGTCCCCGGACGCGGAACGCCTCGTGCCCGGCCGTGCTCCGGGTCCCCTCCACCGGGCTTGGAGGAGCGATACCGAAGCGGCGGAGCTTCTCCCTGGCCTCCTCGCCGATCCAGTCGCTGGTCCACGCGGGCGCGTAGACCGTCTCGAACTCCACCCCTCTGATTCCCCGGGCCTCCAGAGCTGAGCGCATATCCTGCTCCATGGCCCCCATGGCGGGACAGCCCGAGTATGTGGGAGTGATGGAGATCGTGACGCCGTCCTCTCTCACGTCGATGTCCCGGACGATTCCCAGCTCCACCACGCTGAGCACCGGGACCTCGGGGTCCATCACCTCTCCGAGAATCCCGAGGATGGTCTCCCGAGACGGCCGGGCGTCGGGAGAGGGCGCGGTGTCCGGGCCTGGAGGGGGCGCCCTCACCAGTCGGCTCCTGGGTGCGAGCGGGCCAGAATCTGCATCTCGGCGAGGAGGTGGCCCAGGTGTTCGGTGTGGTGACCCCGCCGCCCTCCGGTGGCCATGGACGGGTCATCCTTGGCGCAGGCCGCCGGTCCAGGGAGCGTCAGCGTCGCCCGGGACAAGACCTTCCCGACCGCGTCCATCCAACCCGATCTCAGGGCGTTGCGGTCCACGACGATTTCCCGCTCCGCCACGGACGCGTCCACAGCGTCAGTCTCGAAGAGCTCACCTGTGAAACGCCAGAGCCTGTCCAGGGCGCCCTGGGCCCGCTCGTGGCTCTCCTGGGTGCCGTCGCCCAGGCGAATGAGCCATTGGCCGCTGTGTCGGAGATGGTAGGTGTCTTCCTTCAGTGCCTTGCCGGCCAGCGCCGCGAGGGGCTGGTGGCCGCACTCCGCGAGCAATTCGAGGAGAAGAACGCTGTACGCGTCGAACAAGAACTGACGGGTGATGGTCACGGCGAAGTCGCCGTTGGGCTGCTCCACCAGGAGGGTGTTGCGGAAGTCCTTCTCGTCCCGGAAGTATGCCAGGGCGTCCTCGTTCCGGCCTCGCCCCTCCACTTGACCCGCCAGGGCCAGGAGGGCACTTGCCTGCCCGATGAGATCCAGGGCGATGTTGGCCAGGGCGATGTCCTCTTCCAGGATCGGCGCGTGGCCACACCACTCCGACAACCGGTGGCCCAGCACCAGGCGATCGTCCCCGAGCCTCACCAGGTACTCGAACAGCGTATTGGAAACTGCAGTCTCCCTCGGGCCGGCGACGTCAGGTCTGCTCATACTCCGCGCACCCCCCGGGGCACCTTGTAGAATTGTGGGTGACGGTAGGGTTTGTCGTCGGCGGGGTCGAAGAACGGTCCCGCGTCTCCGGGTTTCGAGGCGACGATGGCGCTGGAAGGGACCACCCAGAGGCTGATGGCCTCGCCTCGGCGGGCATACACGTCCCGTGCATTCTGGAGGGCATGCTCGGCGTCGCTGGCGTGGAGGCTGCCGGCGTGCTCGTGGGGAGCTCCCTGGTCCTTCTGCGTAAACACCTCCCAGAGGGGCCACTGACTGTCTTCGTTCATGGTGACATCGGCGGTCTGGGGATTGGTTGCCGGACCGGTCCCGTCCGGGGTGGAGCTCCCGCCCGGGGCCGCATGACCGGTCTGTGTCGGATCACTCTGGCCCATGCTCATCGGCCTCAGGCATCCGAGGAGGCGGCTGCATGCCTGGCGGCGTGGGCGGCCGCCGCTTCCCGGACCCATCGGCCGCTCTCGTGGGCTGCACGCCTGGCCGCCAGGCGCTCCCGATTCAAGGGACCGTTCCCCTTGATCACCCGATAGAACTCCTCCCAGTCGATCTCGCCGAATTCCCAATCCCTGGTCTCGGCATTGTACCGCAGGTCGGGATCGGGCAGGGTGAGATGAACGGCCTGGGCCTGGGGGACGGTGAGATTCACGAACCGCTGCCGGAGCTCGTCGTTCGTCTTGTGCTTGACCTTCCAGCGGAGTAGCTCCGCGGAGTTTGGGGAGTTCGTGTCGTGGGGGCCGAACATCATGAGGGAGGGCCACCACCAGCGGTTCACGGCGTCCTGGACCATCTCACGCTGAGCCGGCGTGCCGTTGGCCAGGGTCGCCACGATCTCGTAGCCTTGCCGCTTGTGGAAGTTCTCCTCTTTGCAGATGCGGATCATGGCCCGGGCGTAGGGTCCATACGATGCCTTGGCCAGAACGGTCTGGTTCACGATGGCCGCGCCGTCCACCAGCCATCCGATGACCCCCACGTCGGCCCAGCTGAGAGTCGGGTAGTTGAAGATGCTGGAGTACTTGGCCCGGCCGTCCAGGAGCCCTTGAAGGAGATCGCCCCGATCAACGCCCAGGGTCTCTGCGCCGCAGTAGATGTAAAGTCCGTGGCCGGCCTCGTCCTGCACTTTGGCCAGGAGGGCCATCTTGCGTCGCAGGCTCGGGGCCCGGGTGATCCAGTTCCCCTCCGGGAGCATCCCGACGATTTCCGAGTGGGCGTGCTGCGACATCATCCTGATGAGCTGCTTGCGATACCGCTCGGGCATCCAGTCCTTGGGCTCGATGGACTCCCCGGCGTCGATGCGGGCCTGGAACTCGGCGAGCCTGGCGGGATCTTCCGTGCTGGCGGTCTGCTTCGGATCCATGCGACACTCCAACGGGCACCGTTCCCGGGGAACGGCAGGCACCTTGACATGGGACAATCGGAGGGGGAGGCTTCCATCGAGCACCGATCACCGACCCTCTTGCCCCGAGATCCTCCGTGTCCAACAACACCGATGCCGCGCGACCTGTTCCGTCGCCGGGCCATGTTGAGCTGAACGTCGCCGACGGAATCGCCACCGTTTCCTTCCAACACCCGAAAGGGAATTCCCTCCCGGGAGAGCTGCTGAGCCTCCTGGCCCGACGGATCGTCACGGCGGGACGTGATCCCGACGCCAAGGTCATCGTCCTCCGGAGCGAGGGCGTGGGGCCCTTCTGTGCCGGTGCCTCCTTCGACGAGCTGGTGGCGATCCAGGACGCTCAGGCCGGGCGAGAGTTCTTCAGCGGCTTCGCCCGTGTGATCCTGGCCATGATTCGGGCGCCCAAGTTCGTGGTGACACGCGTCCACGGTAAGGTGGTGGGAGGCGGCGTAGGGATTCTGTCCGCATCCGACTTCACCTGTGCCGTGGAGGCGGCTCCGGCGAAGCTGAGCGAGCTGGCCATCGGCATCGGGCCCTTCGTGGTGGGGTTGAGCATCGAGCGGAAGATTGGCCTCGCCGCCTTCAGCGCCATGAGCGTGGACGCGGAATGGAGGGACGCTGCGTGGTGCGAGCGCCAAGGGCTGTACTCCCGGGTCTACCCCGACGTTCCGGCGTTGGACGAAGGCGTGAATGCCTTGTCCCGGAAGCTTGCAGCGTCGAACCCCGAGGCGATGGCCGAGCTCAAGGAGTTGTTCTGGAGGGGGACCGAGGACTGGGACCGCCTCCTGACCGAGCGCGCCGACGTGAGCGGGAGGCTGGTGCTGTCGGAGTTCACGCGGGAGGCCATCGCGCGCTTCAAGAGAAGGTAGCGGCGCTGGCATAGTCCATCGGGGCCGATGACCCCTCGGTTCCCGGGCCGGAGATGCCCGGAGAATACCGCCTTCGCCCGAGGAGGAATGGACCCGACACGGGACCCCTGAACGGCGGGAAGCGACGCGTCGTCAGCGCAGGTCCACGGCTGCCTCGGCATCATCCAGTCCAGTCTCCAAATCCCCCTTGACCCTCACGTAACGTAAGGGTTCATATTGATCTTCGTGAGGGGCAGCCAGGAGGGGCCATGAGTGCAAAGCTATATACGGTGAGCCAGGTGGCAGGGCTGGCCCGGGTCACAGTCCGGACCCTGCACCACTACGACGAGATCGGGCTTCTCGAGCCGTCTCAGCGTAGCCGAAGTGGGTACAGGCTCTATTCGCTCTCCGATCTGGAGCGTCTGCACCAGATACTCCTGTTTCGGGAACTGGGCTTTTCCCTGGACGGGATTCAGCAGGTGCTGGCCGCCACGGCGTTCGACCGGGCAGCGGCCCTCAGGGCCCAGCGGGGCCTGCTGAAGGACAAGGTGAAGCGAACCGAGAATGTCATCCGTGCCGTGGACCGTGCACTCCGGGCACTTCAACGAGGAGAAACCATGGACGAGAAGAAGATGTTCGAGGGCTTCGAAGACTTCGACCACTCACCCTACGCCCAGGAGGCTGAGGAGCGTTGGGGGGAGACGGAGGCGTACAAGGAGTCCATGCGTCGAACCAAGCGGTACACCAAGGAGGATTGGGCCGGGATCAAGGCCGAGGCGGAGAGCGTCGAATCCCGGCTGGCGGAGCTCCTCACCGCCGGCGCTCGCCCCGACGACGAGGAAGCCATGGACGCCGCCGAGGCCCACCGTCTCCACCTGGACCGGTGGTTCTACTCGGTGAGCCACGCCATGCACGTCGGGCTCGGACAGATGTACACGGCGGACCCCCGCTTCCGGGAGCACTACGAGCGGCGAGTCCCGGGTCTGGCGGATTTCGTGGAAGCGGCGATCCGGGCCAATGCGAAGCGGGCTGAGACCTGAGAACGGCTGTCGGGCCCCTGGAGCCCGCATTCGTCGGCCACCTCTGGACCCGTTTCCGCGGAAGTGCCTGGGGACGCTGGATCCTGGGTGGGTAGTGCTCCTACCCGGGCCCTCCGAGAGCACGACTCGGCTGGATCTTCAGGGCGCGACGGGTGGGCCCGACGCATGCCAGGAGGCCTGTGGCCATCATGACGGCGGCAACCGCGGCCAGGAGCGCGGGCCAGCCCGGGTGGGCGGCGGTAGCTCCGGGCACGGATTCCCTGAGGAGCGACGCCCCCAGCCAGACCCCGAGCAGCACGCCCACCCCGAGCTGAGCCACGGCCCGGCGGAGGATCCCGCCCGCGATGCGCCGCCCTTGGGCTCCCAGGGTCATGCGTATGGCGATCTCCCGCGCGCGTTCCGAGACCGTAAAGGCCACCAGCGCGTAGTGCCCCACGGCCGACAGCAGGACAGCGATGACCGCGATCAGCGCGAAGACGAGGCCGGTAAACTGGGCTTGCGAGAGGCGCTCCGAGAAGACCTGATTCAGGGGTCGGGCGTCGCGATCCGTCGAGCAATGCTGCTCGCGTTGCCCTGCCCACTCCGCCGGCTGCTCATCCTTCGGCGAGCTTCGTGAGCTTCGGGATGAGGCCGCCCGCCATGGCCTGAAGGGCGTCGTAGGCGTCCATGAGCGCACGGGCCCCTTCGGCCCGTCCGGTCCTCGATCAGCTCCCGAATCGTGACGCCGGAGGCCTCGCCGCCCTGGCAAGCGAGCTATGGAGCCCAGGGCCGGCCGACGCACTGGCGAGGCACCGGCCGACGCGGGTGTGAAGCCTACCCTCCATTCGCGCGATGGGAGGCGGGACCACATATTGCGGGCCACCGTGCCGGACCCGCCGCCGGCTCTCCGGCCAGCCCAGGAGAAGCATCCCAGGAGGTGAATCATGCGGATTGCGGAGAGAACCCCTCTGTTCCTGCTCGTCGTGCTGCTTCTTGCGGTAGCCCCGGCCGGGGCCCTGGCTCAGAACCCTGCCCCCCCTCGGGCCCCGAAACACATGACCATGGAGGAATCCCTTCTGCTTCCATCATGGAGTGGGTACCAGCTCTCGCCGGACAACAGCAAGATCGTGTTCACGAAAAGAGTCACGGACCCTGAGACGTGGGAGGGCGTGAGCCATGTCTGGGTCCATGACCTGAGCTCGGGTGACTCGTTTCAGCTCACCAACTCGGCCTCGGGTGAGAGTGGGGCTCGGTGGCTCTCCGATGACGAAGTGCTCTTCACCTCCCGCCGTGGGGAGGGAGCGGACGCTGAGAACCGCTTCTGGGTCATCTCCTTGAACGGGGGGGAGGCGCGCCCCTTCATCGATGACGAAGAAGCCCCGGCCAACGGCTCCTTCACGGAGGACTTCTCGAAGATCGCCTTTACGGAACAATCGGATCGGCCGGACAAGGAGGAGTGGGAGGAGCGGAGCAAGAACCGGGACGACGCCTACTACGCCGAGAAGAAGCTCACTTACAACCACCTCTGGCTCTACGACGTGGAGACCGGGGAGAAGACCCAGATCACCGACGACGAGTTCGACGACAGCGGTCCCGAGTGGTCCCCGGACGGCCGGTGGATCGCCTTCACTTCGAACCGGACCGGCACCCAGATGGGGGACCCGGCCCGGAGCGACAACTCCGACATCTACGTGGTTCCCGCCGGAGGCGGCGATCCCCGGAGGCTGACAACCAACCCCGGGCCCGACCGGGGACCTTCGTGGTCCCCCGATGGCACCCGCATCGCGTACACGGGGAGCCTCCAGGAGAACAGCGGTGCCAGCCAGAATGACGTCTGGGTCGTGGGAGTGAGCGGTGGCGAGCCCCGGAATTTGACCGAGGACCTGGATCTGTCGGCTTCGGGGGTGGAGTGGTCGTCCGACGGGCGGTCGGTGTTCTTTTCGGCGGACGACGGTCTGACGTCCCATTTCTACCGCATCCCCGCGGAAGGCGGGGAGCCCCGGATGATCCTGCCGGATGACGAGTATGTCTACGGGGGCGAGAGCCTGTCCGACGACGGGACGAAGCTCCTCTTCACCGGCAGCTCCCTGAGCACCCCGGGGGAAGTGTTCCTTGCCGACGCGGACGGGTCCAACATTCAGCATGTGCTGAGCCCCACCAACGGCATGGCGGACTTCGAGCTGGCTCAGGCCGAAACCCTCACGTGGGAAGGGCCCGGGGACATGGAGATCGAGGGAATCCTGACCTATCCCCTGGGCTACCGTCCCGGGACACGCTATCCCACCATCCTCCAGGTCCACGGCGGTCCCCACGGGCGTTTCGCTCGGACGTTCAATTCCAGTGCTCAGATCTGGGCGGCGAGGGGGTACGCCGTTCTCCAGGGCAATCCCCGGGGCAGCTCCGGGCGGACCCTGGCGTTCTCCAATGCCAACTACATGGATTGGGGCGGGAAGGACTTCCAGGATCTGATGCGGGGTGTGGATCTGGTGATCCAAATGGGAGTGGCCGACCCGGACCGGCTGGCGGTCATGGGGGGGAGCTACGGCGGCTTCATGACGTTCTGGACCATTACGCAGACGGATCGCTTCAAGGCCGCCATCGGGCACGCCGCCATCTCGGACTGGTTCGCCTTCTATGGGCAGACCGACATCCCGTACCTTCTGGAATTCGGCTTCGGAGGGCTACCCTGGCAGACCAAAAAGACCTTCGAGAAGTACAGCCCCATCGAGTACGCCGAGAACGTGACGACCCCACTCCTCATCACCCATGGCGAGTCGGACCAGAGGGTTCCCATTCCCCAGGGGGAGGAGTACTACCGGACCCTCAAGAAGCTGGGCAAGACTGTGGAATTCCTTCGCTTCCCCCGGGAGGGTCACGGGATCCGCGAGCCCCGTCACCGCCTCTTCCTGGACCAGGAGCAGGCGAAGTGGCTGGAGAGCTATGTGCTCTCCGGCGGCAACGCGGCCGGGGGGAGGAGATGACGCTTTCGGGCACGCTCTTGGCCGTCGAGAGAGAGCTCTGGACGGGTGGGGCGGCTCCCTATCTCCGCAACCTCGACGACGACTGCCTGGTGGCCTTCACGGAGATGGCGGGGGTGTACTCGCGAGGGGAGATCGCCGCGATGGTGGAGGGCGGTCCGGGCCGTTGCGGCGCCTCATGCGCCCTCGGCCCGGCGCCTGAGGCGAATGGTCCCCAGGGACCGTAGCGCCCGAACGAGCTCCTCCCCGAGAAAGGGCTTGTCCAGGACCGGGATGCCGCGGTGCCTGCAGACCAGATAGTCCTCCTCCTCGAGCCCCATCCCGGAGATCATCAGCACGGCCAGGTCGGGGAAGCTTCGAAGGAGTTCGGTGGCCAGGGATACGCCGTCGCCGTCGGGGAGCACATAGTCGAGCACCGCCGCGTCCGGGGCTCTCCTCCCCACCTGATCCCTCGCCTCCGCCACGTTGGCGGCGGCCATGGCCTCGAGTCCCTCCCGAGCCAGGACCTGCTCCATCCATCCCAGGATGTCGGCGTTGTCATCAACCACAAGGACCGTTTGGATGACTCTGGGAGGCTCCCGGGTGCCTCCGGACGCCCGGATTCTCAGGGTCTCGCCGTCCTCCGCCAGGTCGATGGAAACAGTGGAGTGGGGAAGGATCTCCCCGTTCGCCACCAGGGCGGCGAGGGGCTGGGTCAGGTGCCGGTGGACCACCCTCCTCAGCTCCCGCGCCCCGTACTCGAGGCTGGTGCCCCGCTCGATGAGGAACTCCCGAGCCGCTGAGGCCACCTGGATGTGGAAGGACCGGTTTCCCAGGCGGGTATGGACTCTGTCCTGAAGCTCGGCGATGTGCTGGGTCAGGATTTCCTCGATGGACTCGGCGCTCAGGGGCCGGTAGGTGACCACCGCATCGATGCGGTTGACGAACTCCGGGGAGAAATGCCTCCGGACCGCTCGGAGTCCGATTCGCTCCAGGCGTTCGCCCAGGGCTTCGGGAGTAGGGGTTTCGCCGGCGTTGAATCCCAGGCGGGGACCGGCTTCCTGGAGCATCTCGCGGGCGCCAAGGTTGCTGGTGAGAAAGACCAATGTGTGGGTAAAATCCACCTTTCCTCCGTCACCCAGCCGAAGTGTAGCATTGTCGAGAATGCCCAGGAGCAGTTGGGTCATGGCGGGAGCGGCCTTCTCGATTTCGTCGAAGAGAACCAGGGCCAGGTCGCATTCCGGGCTCATGACCTCGGCCAACCTCCCCGCGGTGAGCCATGCCTTGGACTCTCCGTGGCCCACGTAACCCGGAGGTGCCCCGATGAGCTTCGCAATCTCGTGGTCGGACTGGAACTCCCCGCAATCCACCCGGAGGATCTTCTTCTGATCGCCGTGCAGCACTTCCGCCAACGCCTCCACCGTTCGGGTCTTCCCCGTGCCCGTAGGTCCAAGTAGGAGGAACACCCCCACCGGGCGCCCTTCCGGAGCCAGGCCGGAGCGGTGGAGCTGAACGCTGGGCACGATGATTTCGAGGGCGGAAGGCTGGCCTACGATCCTGGTGGATAGAAGGGTGACCAGATCCCCGGAGGTTCCCGGTCCCGGCTCCGGTGGCTTGGGCTCTTCGGGCGTGCGTGCCGGGTCGGGGTGCGGAAGTGCATTCAAGGTGACAGGACCTCCACCGGATCGAGGCCGGTGCGGTGGACGGAATCGGCCGGTTTCCGCCCGGCGCTGCCCGGGGATCTCGCTGATCCCAGAGCCACTCGGGCGATGGTCGTCGTTGCGATGACGCGGGTTGGGTCGGGGGGAGGGCCCGCCCTCCTCCCCCCCTCCCAGGACACCCTGGGCCCGCCGGACCTCGTGCACACCAAGGAGAGCCAGGGCCGTGCGGGTGTCCCGCGCATCTCAGGCGCCGGCCTTGCGAGCCCTTTCGCTGGGGAGCGCCCCGAGCTGCCGCAGCATATTGAGCTGGTCAAAGTAGTGCCGGTTCTCGGCGATCTTGTCGTTTTCGAATCGCAGGACCTGAACCGATCGGTTGGTGACCGACCGACCCGACGGCGGAATGGGCCCGGACGGGGTGTCAAGGGGACCGTTGTGTGTGCCCTTCCAACTGATCTCCAGAACCACCGTGTCCCCATGCTCCATCGTGTTCGTTACGGTCCCTTTCAGGTCCTTGAAGGCATTGGTCCAGCCCTTCATTCCCTCCATGATCTCCGAGTGCCCTCTCATGCGGCGCCCGGTGCTGACCTCGTCGTAGACGCTGTTGGGTGTCCGATACGACGCCAACTTGTCCCATTCCCGGGAATTGAAGGCATCGACAGACTTCTGGGCGATTTCGGTGTGTTTGCTCATGTGTCCTCCTCCTGCTCCTGCGAACGTCTGAGAAACCTCCTGTGCACCCGAGGTCCGGGCGAGGAAGAGCGATACGGTAGGCGAGGCAGATCACGTCTTCCTCGGGGCCCACCGAAGCCGCGAACTCGGTCGCCGACGGCGACTCCGCGCGCTGTGATTGCTTCGGCTTTGGGAATAATTTCAAGTTAAATTTTCAGACTTGATGGGGCAAGGATCTTGCCGACCCCCGGCGGGCGGGCGGCGGTCGCCCCCGCCACCCTCCCGCCTCGGGCCCGCCGTGACGTCCCGCTCAGGGGGGGCAGGGCGCCAGGCGCCTTCCTCGGGGGATCGGGGTGCTCCTACTCGATGGGCGGCAGCTTGGACAGCGCCTCCCTGACCTTCTCCTCCGGGTACTCGTAGTCCACCAGGTCGCCGGCGAAGTACTTCTCGTAGGCTCCCATGTCGAAGTGACCGTGACCGCTGGCGTTGAAAGCGATGACCTTGGCCTCCCCGCTCTCCTTGCAGCGAAGGGCCTCGTCCATGGCCTCCTTGGCCGCGTGGGACGTCTCGGGGGCCAGGAGGTGGCCCTCGGCCCTGGCGAACCCCAGCGCAGCCTCGAAACAGGCGGTCTGGTGGTGGGCTTTCGCCTCGATGAGGCCGAGCTCCAGGAGGTGGCTCACGGATGGAGCCATGCCGTGGTAGCGGAGCCCTCCAGCGTGGATTCCAGGAGCGGGATGAAGTCGTGCCCAGGGTGTACATGCGAATGAGGGGCGTCGTGCATGCGGTGTCCCCGAAATCGTACCGGTAGAGGCCCTTGGTCAGGGTGGGGCAGGCGGTGGGTTCCACGGCGACCACCTTCGTCTTCTTTCCCTCCACGATCTTGTCCCGGAGGAAGGGGAAGGAGAAGCCGGCGAAGTTGGATCCACCGCCGGCGCATCCGATGATCACATCGGGATAGTCTCCGGCCATCTCGAACTGCTTCAGCGCTCTCCAGTCCGATGACGGTCTGGTGGAGCATCACGTGGTTCAGCACGCTGCCCAGGGAGTACTTGGTGTCCTCCCGGGTGGCGGCCTCTTCCACGGCCTCGCTGATGGCGATGCCCAGGGAGCCCGGAGTGTCCGGGTCCGGCCTCGAGGATCTTCCGCCCCGCCTGGGTCTGGTCGCTGGGGCTGGGGATGCAGGTGGCTCCCCAGGCTTCCATCATCAGGCGCCGGTAGGGCTTCTGGTAGTAGGAGACCTTCACCATGTAGACCTTGCACTCGATCCCGAAGAAGTTGCAGGCGAGGGCCAGCGCGCTGCCCCACTGGCCGGCCCCGGTCTCGGTGGTGATCCGGGTGACGCCCTCCTGCTTGTTGTACCAGGCCTGGGCGACGGCGGTGTTGGGCTTGTGGCTCCCTGCCGGGCTCACGCCCTCCCACTTGTAGTAGATCTTCGCCGGGGTTCCCAGGGCCTTCTCCCAGTTTCTGGCCCGAACCAGCGGGGTGGGACGCCAGATCTTGTAGATGTCCAGGATCTCGTCGGGGATCTCGATGTAGCGCTCCTGGCTGACCTCCTGGGCGATGAGCCCCATGGGGAAGAGGGGGGCCAGGTCATCGGGGCCGATGGGTTGTCGGGTTCCGGGGTGGATCACCGGCGGCATGGGTTTGGGCAGATCGGCCTGGATGTTGTACCAGTGCCGCGGCATCTCCGACTCGTTGAGGAAGATCTTTCGGATTCCATGGTTTCTCCTTGGAAGGGAAGGTCGTGGGTTGCGGCGCCCTCATGGAGGGCTCGTCATTCGTCGAAGAAGAAGGTGGGCTCCCGGTAGAACCGGATGGCCTTGTCGGCCACTTTCTCCAGGATCGTCTCCTGAAGCCAGGTTCTCCTTCTCCTCCAGGGAGAGCCCGCGCTCGGAGCATCTCCAGCTGGATGTTGAAGCGGAGGGCCCGCTTGGGCAGAAGGACAGCGTGTCACTCCGCTGGGCACCCTCCGGTCCCAATGGGTCAGCTCCTGGAGGTCCTCCCGGCTGAAGGGCCGGAAGGAGACGAGACCCGTGAAGTTCCGGTAGTTCCGGGCGAGGTCCTTCAGGTTGGTATAGCTGACCCGGTCGAAGTAGGCGAATCGGTGGTAGGCCCGGGTGACCTGGTGGAGCTGGACCACTCGGTCGTCCAGATCGGCCGACCCGTGGAGCGTGACCACCCTGTCCATCCGGAAAGCGGATCCGTGCCATGTCGGGCGGAGGAAGCTCCGCTCCCTCGTCGGCGTCCTCGAGGGTCACTCCCGGCACAGCAGCCGCATGGGCCAGGAGGTCGTCGGCCGGAAAGCCGCTCGATGGCGTGATGCCAGTGTACCAGGACGAGCCCCCGGTCGAACAGGTCGAGCTCCTGAACGAGCACATGGGGGTACCCGAGCTTCCTGAGGGCGGTGATCCGGTTCGCACCGTCCAGGACGATTCTTCGTCGACCCTTCGAGCGGCCCACCACCGGTGGGTTCTTCAGGACCCCGTCCGCGCTGAAGCGGTCCACGAGGCGGGCCACCCTCTCCATGTCCGGGTCCTCATGGAGGACCACGTCGTTCAATGCTACGATATGAAGCTCGGGCAGCTCGCCGATCTTCAGCCCGCCGTTCTCGGTTCTCGCCTGCAATGCCTGACATCCTTCTGATTCCTTGACTGGGGTCTTCGTTCCCGCCCCACGAGCTTCCTCCCGGCCGTCCCCGCCAACAAAAAAAAACCGCCGCAGACTTCTGCAGCGGGGGGACCAGGTTCAGCCGTTGGCGGATCTAGTCGATGGAGATGATCGCACTCCTCCCGCTGCTCCCATGCGGGCGCCACCACCAGTGTCCGGTCAGGAGTGGGTTCACCTGCCTGATTCCTCTCGTGTCTGCTGCCTGACAGGCGACGGCACCACCGGCCGCCGCCGGCCGACGACGGAATCTCTGCCGCCGGGGGAATGCCACGAAATACCCTGGTCGCCGTTTCCCGTCAAGGGGCCGGGCCGCGATACGGATGCCCAGGGCGCCGGGCCCAGGCGGATGCGGGGTGGTGGCCGCCCCGCGCAAGCATCTTCACGGTGTGCAAGGTTCTGCACGGTCCTGGAGACAGCGGGGTCGCTCCGTACCAAGCGGATCGGCTCGCCGATGGTATGTAAGTGATTTAATGATAATGTCTTGCGTATACCATAACCGCATGGTCTGGTCTTTGCACGATAGGGGGGTGAAGACGCGAGCCCGTACCCCGGGGGGCGAGCAAGGACTTCCTGTCCCGGGCCACTTGCGAGAGGAGTTCCCATGATTCTGCTGCTGGCCGCACTTCTCGTTCCAGGGGACTCCTTGGCACCCGTTCCCCTCGGCTCCATGGAGTCTCTTCGGGCCTCCCATGGAATCGCGACCATCCTGGAGGCGGATGGCTGGTCCAGCCCTCTCCCCCGGCCCATGTTCGAAGGCCGGACCGAAGTCCGGCCCTCCCCCGTGGCGTTGTACATGCCTCTTGCCCTGGCCTCTGCGCCGGCGGAAGAGCCGCAGCTTATCGAGTACTCCGACGCCTACCTGACGCGGCTCAAGATTCACAGGTACGCGAGCTACGCCATGCTACCCCTCTTCGCCGCGGCGTACGTCACGGGAAATGAGCTGATCAAGAACGGGGAAAACGCTGCGTCGTGGGCCCGGGATACTCACGGCACCATTGCCGGGGGCCTCGCCGTTCTCTTCGGAGTGAACACCATCACCGGCATCTGGAACCTGTACGACAGCCGGAACGACCCGGAAGGCCGCACCCGGCGCTACATCCACTCCATTCTCCTCCTGGCCGCGGACGCGGGCTTCGTGGCCACCGCGGCCATGGCGGGGGAGTCGGAAGGTGGAGAGGGCGGGCGGGAAAGAGGCGGGGGAGAGGGGGACAACACCGCGCACCGGGCAATGGCGATCACTTCCATGAGCCTCGCCTTCACGGGCTATCTGACGATGATCTGGCCTTTCCGTAGAGACTAGTGGTCCCCGGGGTTGAACGGGGTGGGGCGGGGCCCTGGACCGGTGATCCCAGGCAGTGATGAAGTGAGAGAAGGGAGAAGGACGATGATAGAAGCGATAGCATCCTTGACCCAACCGTGGGCTGACCTCTACGGGGGCTCCAGCCTTCTCCAGGGCCTGGTCACCTTCCTGCACATCGGAGGTGTGGTCGTGGCCGGGGGACTGGCCCTGGCCACGGACCGCGCCACCTTTCGAGTGTTGGCGAAGCCGGCGGAGATCCGAAGGGAACACATCAGCGAGCTCGGAGCCGTCCACGGACCGGTCCTGTGGGGAATCGGGGTCGTGTTGGTCTCAGGGGCGGCTCTCATGTTCGCCGACGTCGAGACCTTCCTCTCGTCCTGGCTCTTCTGGCTCAAGATGGGTCTCCTGGCGATCCTCCTGGTCAATGGCTTGACGCTCAAGGGGGCGGAGAAGCGACTCGCCCGTGATCCCGGCAGTGCGGGCGGTTGGAAGCGCCTGCGATGGGCCGCCGGCAGAAGCGTTGCGCTATGGACGATCGTCCTCCTTCTCGGTGTCTTTCTTCCGCTGGAGGCCTGAACCATGACTGTGAAGCTCCCCCAGATTGGTGACGTGCCGGTGTGCCGTCGGGAGTTCCTCCAGCAGTGCGCGGCCGGTGCCGCGGTCCTGGGCCTGACCCTGGGTCTGCCGGGAAAGCTGGGAGCCCGCCCGGTGACCTTGCGATGGCTGGAGGGTTCCCGGCGGGAGGGACGCGACGGCGAGATCGCTTATCCCATCCCCGCCGAGGATGGTGTCTCCGTGGACCGGGGCAACGAGCTCATTCTGGCCCGTGCGGAGGGGGCGATCTATGCCTTCGCCCTGTCTTGCCCCCACCAGCGCTCCATGCTCAAGTGGCGTGAGAAGGACCAACAGTTCCGCTGCACGAAGCATGGCTCCAAGTACGACCCTACCGGGGAGTATGTCTCGGGGCGGGCCACGCGGGGGATGGACCGCTACGCCTTGCGAATCCAGGGAGACGAGGTGGTGGTGAATACCGACCGGAAGTTTCTCCAGGATGAAGATCCTGCCGGCTGGGAGGGAGCGACGGCCCAGGTGGGGTGAGGCCTTCACCCGGTCTCGCCTCCGGAAGCCAACCGCCCCGGGCTCCCTCCGGCCTACTCCCCCTCCGGGTCGGGAGAGGAGCCCCCGGACTCCCCCCCTCCGGCCCCGAGATCGCTGATCTTGTACCAGAGCGTGCGGACGCTGATTCCAAGGAGCTCGGCGGCACGGGTCTTGTTGTCCCCGGTCCACGCCAGCGCCTTCCGGATGGCCTCGCGTTCCGCCCGATCCACGGCGCTCTTCAGGGGTTCCGGGGGCTCGGCGGCCGCTTGCGGGCGCGGCCTTGCGTTTGCCCGGGGCTGTCCGGACGCGGGAATGTCCACTTCCTCCAGGACCTCGGTGTCGGCGAGAAGAACCGCCCGCTCGAGGAGGTTGTTCAGCTCCCGAACGTTCCCGGGCCACCCATAGCTCTCCAGGCGCCGGAGGAGAGCGTCGGAGAGGCGAACGTCACGTCCCAGGCGCCGGGCGTGGGTGGCCACGAGGGTCATGGCGATGGGGGCGATGTCCTCCACCCGCTCCCGGAGAGGGGGAACATGAATCGGCACCACGTTCAGGCGGTAGTAGAGATCCCGCCTGAACTCTCCGGCCTCCACCATGACCGGAAGATCCCGGTGCGTCGCGGAGATGACTCGAACATCCACCCTTCGGGTCTGGTTGGAGCCCAAGCGCTGCACCGACCCTTCCTGCAGGACCCGGAGGAGCTTGGCCTGCATGGGGCGAGGCATGTCTCCGATCTCGTCCAGGAAGAGGGTGCCCCCGTCTGCCAGCTCGAACTTCCCGGGCCGATCCTTCGTGGCGCCCGTGTATGCCCCCCGAATTACCCCGAAGAGCTCAGCCTCCAGGAGGTCGGCCGGGATGGCCGCGCAGTTCAGGGGCACGAAGAGATGGTCCTTCCTGGGGGAGCGGGCGTGGAGGGCCCGTGCCACGAGCTCCTTGCCCACCCCGGTCTCCCCGGTGACCAGGACGGTGCTGGCCGTGGGAGCCACCCGCTCGATGGTGTGGATGACCGAGGCCATGGCAGGGCTCTGGGCCGTGATGCCTTCGAAGGGGGAATCGGAGAGCTCCCGAAGGTAGCTCTTCTCCCATCTGGCGCGCCGGAGCTGGAGGGCCCGCGCCACGAGGGCTTCGATCTCCTCGGTGCGAAACGGCTTGATCACGTAGTCGAAGGCGCCGAGCTTCATCGCCTCCACGGCGCTCTCCACGGTGCCGAAGGCCGTGATGAGGATGACAGGGATGTCGGCGCCCCGAGAGCGAAGGTCCGAGAGGAGCTCCAGTCCGGAGCGCCCGGGCAGGGCGAGATCCGTAAGGACCAGGTCCACAGCGTGATCTCGGAGGAGATCGGTGGCCGTCTCCGCGGATCCGGCGGCCAGCACCTGGTATCCACGGTCGCCCAGGGCCATCTCCAGGAGCCGCCGGATGCGGGCCTCGTCGTCTACGACCAGGACCGTCCCGTTTCCGTGGAGCTCCTCCATGGCACCGGCCTCGGGGGCAGCGGCCTCCGGTACTCCATCCATGGGCTCGTCGCTCATTCCTCTCCCCCGCCGGGCTGTGGCCGACTCGAACTCAGGAGGGGGAACCCCACGGAGAAGCGGGCGCCCTCCCCCGGTGTGCTGTCGACCCGGATCCGCCCTTTGTGTTCCTCCACGATTCGCTTGACAACGGCCAACCCCAGGCCGGTCCCGGAGGTGCGAGTGGTGAACAGGGGGTCCCAGATACGCTCCAGGTCATCCGCGTCGATCCCTGGGCCCTCATCGTCCACCGTGAGCCACCCCATCCCCTCCTCCTCCCTCGTGGAGAGCCGAATGACCCCGCCGGAGTCGGAGACATGGAGTGCATTGCCCAGGAGATTCAGGCCTACCTGGTACAGCTGCTCCGCATCTCCGAGCACCTTCACCGGTGTGGGATCGACCTCGAGGGAGACCCCCTCTTCCTTCGCCTGGGAGGACAGCGCCCGGACCGTCTTCATGAGAAGCTCATCCAACGCCACCTCGTCCAGCTCGGGCGCCCGGGGCCGGGCGAAGAGGAGGAGATCGTCCACCAGGCGAGCCAGGCGGCCCACCTCCTCCTGGATGAAGCTGACCAGCTCATGCTCCCGCGTGTCGGCGTTCGGATCCCGGTCCAGCATCTCCGCCGAGGCTCTCAGGACCGAGAGGGGGGTTCGAATCTCGTGGGCCAGACCTGCCGCCAGCACGCCCACCGCCGCCAGGCTCTCGCGCCGGGCCAGCTCCCGTCGGGAGAGGTTCAGGCGATCCATCATGCCCGAGAGCGCCGATGCCAGGATCCTCACCTCGTGGGGGGCGGCATCCGAGACCCCCCCGAAGGACCCGGGGCTGTCCGGGTCCATGGCGGTGGCGGTCTGCGTGAGGTGGCGCAGCTCCTTGAGCGTTGCGCTCAACAGGAGGAGCAGAGGAGGAACGACCGCCAGGAGGAAAAGAGCGGCCAGCCCCACGAGTCGGACGATCGCTCCGTGGAGAGGCTCGAGGACAACCGATACCGGGAGCCGGAGGGACACCGTCATTGCTCCGGGGATCTCGCTCCCCAGGGGCCGGGAGGCGCTGACCCAGGGACCCGCGCGGCCGCGGATGGAGTCACCCTCGTACCAGGTGATGCTTCCTTCGCGGATGAGAAGGCCGGAGCCGAGGTCCCGGGCTGAAGAGTCGACGAGGGTGGCCCACGGAGTCAGGAGGACGATCCAGCCCAGGGGCCGTCCATCCCCCCAGCTGGTGACCATGTGCGAAAACGCCACCACCGGGGCGGAGGGATCGGCGCCGTCCGAGATGGGCAGCCCTTCCTCCGCTCGGTTCGGAAAGAGGGTGACGTCCACCACCGTCAGAGCCGAGTCCTGGGTGGGCCCGCGGAGAGAAATTGGCAGAATGCTGTCCAGGCGGGTGAAGAAGCGGGACTGGCCCAGGTTCTCCCCGATGAGCCGCGCATCGGAGGACGCCAGGGTGGTACCTTGGGGACCGAGGCCCAGAGCCAGGTCGTGAGTTCCGAACGACGAGGTCAACTGGAGGAGAGATGCAGAGAGTCGCCGATCCAGGTCGTCCACCGCCAGCTCCTGGGCTGCCTCCAGCTCCGGCCAGAGATCCATGGCGCGGTGCCGATCGTGGACCTCCATTCCGAGACGCTCGGCCACGAGATCCGTCTGGGCCTGGAGCTCTCTGCGGGCACGCTCGATTGCCAGATCGCGATCCTGACGGTAATCAAGAACGGAAGCGACGGCGGTGGCGGCCACGATCAGCGCCACCAGGAGCGCTCCAAGCCGGCCCATCAGAGTGGAGGGCCGGATCCACGAGGTTCCATGGTCTCGAGTCTCGTCCACTGCGTCTTCCTCGGCCCCGGGGTGGGGCTTCCCCGGCGGGCCGCGCCGTGAGGTACGCCCGGCTCTTCCCCATGCTCATGGCCGGGTCGGGGTTGTTCCTGACCGCCATGCCGGCGCGAGCCCAGCTCCCGGCACCGGCCGTATCCAGTTCTCGTCCCTTGCACCTGGGTGGCTACGGGAGTCTGGCCTTCGGATACAGCCGAGTGGCCGGGAGCTCCGCCTCATCGGATCTCACGGAGGCGGCCGCAGCGGTGCTGTTCTCCGGGACGGTGAGGAATCGCTTATCCTACTTCGGGGAACTGGACCTGGCCAGCCGGGGCAGCGAGAACTGGACCGGGCGGCAGGACGACCGGACGCTCGAGGTGGAGCGCCTGTATGCCGAGTACGCCTTCAGCGACGCTTTCCGGGTGCGTGCCGGCCGGTTCCTGACGCCGGTGGGGCAGTGGAACGAGCGACACGCAGAACCTCTGACCTGGACCACCCTCCGGCCCCTCACCACCTACCGGCCTTTCGCCAAGAGCAGCACCGGCTTTCTGGTCTCGGGAGAGACCATGCTGGCGAGCCGGGAAGTGGGGTATACAGCCTACGTCGCCCCCCCCAGCCTGGCCCAGACCCGTTCGGAGGAGAGCTCCTTCGTGCACGCCTTCGGGACTCGGATCGCTCTGGAGGTCATGCCGGGGACATACGTGGGAACGAGTGCCGTATCGTTTCGCGGATCCCGTCCGGAAGACCGGGAGGGCATGGAAGGGGACGGGGAGTCGGCCCGAGAACCCGGGCGGGAGGTGCGGGAGGAGGACCAGAGGAACCGGGTGCTGCTCGGGGTGGACTTTCTCACTCGCCTCCGGGGCGCGGAGCTCAGCGGGGAGGCGGTCTGGCTCTCGGCTTCGGATACGGCGGCCGCCCAGCGAGGGGCGTTCGTACAGGGGGCGATTCCCCTGGTCTCCACTCTCTACGGGGTCCTCCGCGTTGAGACGTACGACCCCGTCGTGGCGCAGCCCCTGTGGACCTACACCCTCGGACTCTCCTGGCGTGTCCACCGACGAGTGGTCCTGAAGGTGGACCGCCAGATCACCGATCGCCTTTCCATCAGGGTTCCCGACGGATGGTTCTTCTCCATCTCGTCGCTCTTCTGATCTGGGGGGCCGCCGCCCCCGAAGCGGAGCTCCCGAGGGGGAACCCGGCGGCTCCGTTCCTCGCCGTCCACGATTCCGTGGGGGTGGCGGTGATCGTTCATCAAGGGCCCGGCGTCGAAGAGATGGAGGCGGCCCAGGTCCGACGCGTCTTTCTCCTGCGCCAGCGGTTCTGGACTGACGGGTCGGCCGTGGTGCCGGTAAATCTCCCCGCTAGCTCTCCGATTCGGGAGGAATTCTCCGAGCGGGTTCTGGGCCAGACGACTCGCGAGCTGGCCGGATACTGGAGCGATCTGTACTTCCACGGCACCCAACCCCCTCGAGTCCTGGACTCCGAGGAGGCGGTCCTGCTCTTCGTGACCCGAACACCCGGCTCCATCGGATACGTCTCCCTGCCCTTCCTCCGGAGTCGCTCGATCCCTCCCGGAGTCCAGGTTGTCGGAGTATGGGGAGGGGAGGGCCGCCTCGACGGCGGTCGGCTTGACAGGGTCGGTCTCCAGCGTCGATCCTCCTGCAGCGCTCCACCGTCTCCCTCATCGAGGAGTTGCCGACCATGAATACTCGAAATGCAGCGCGCCACCCTCCCGCCATCGGGGCCCTCGCCGCCGTGCTGTTCATTCTCACTTTCACCGTCCCCCCACTCTCCGCCCAGCAGGGCCGAACCCGGCAGGTCGTGCCCATGGATTCAGCTCGGGCGGCCATGCTGTACGTGAGCGACCGGTGGGAGGATCATCCCGTCGCCAACTACGAGGCGGCCATTGCGGGAAAGGCGCGCACCGACAGCATCTATGAGGCGGTCACCCGGGGGGTGGTGGACTATCAGAAGATCACCTATCGGAGCCGCATCGGTGACATGGACATCCCCGCCTACGTCTTCCAGCCCCTGGAGAAGCGGGGGCCCAAGGGAAATCCCGCCATGGTGTGGGTCCACGGAGGCGTCCACGGCAACTGGGGTGAGACCATGTGGCCGTTTGTGCGGGAGGCGGTGGAGCGGGGCTACGTCATCATCTGCCCCGAATACCGGGGGAGCACCGGGTACGGCGAGGAGCACCACCGGGCCATCGACTACGGCGGTTACGAGGTGGATGACGTGATTACCGCCTACGACTGGCTCGTCGAGAACCTGCCCCACGTGGATCCCGACCGAGTGGGGATCATGGGGTGGAGCCACGGCGGGTACATCACCGTCATGGCCGTGACGAGGGAGGACCATCCCTTTCAGGCTGGGGCGGCCATCGTGCCGGTGACCAATCTCATCTTCCGGCTCTCCTTCAAGGGACCGGGCTATCAACGGAGCTTCTCTACCCAACAGCGTATCCAGGGCCTCCCCTTCGAGAAGCGGGACGAGTACATCGCACGGTCGCCTTACTACCAGGTGGACGACCTCACCACCCCGCTCCTCGTGCACGTGGCCACGAACGATGAGGACGTGGACTTCGAGGAGGATGGGATGCTCGTCTACAAGCTCAGGGATATGCACCCGGACATCACCGAGACGCGCATCTACATCGACCCGGAGCCGTGGGGCAGGAGTGTGGGTCACGCCTTCAGTCGCAGGGTGGATCCGGAGACGCTGGAGCGGGTGGATTCGCCATCCCAGATCGACTCCTGGAACCGTACCTGGGCCTTCTTCGACTGGTACCTCCGCCCCTACGAGACCGAGCCCACGGTGATGGACCACGCTGCTCGATAGCGAGCGGCTGACGCTCTCGGCCAGCCCCGGGGCCGTGGCCCCCCCCACCGTCTCCTCGTGGCGGACGTGGGGATGGATCCTCGTCGTCCTGACCGTGGGTCTGCTGGTGTGGGAGGTTCTTCCCCCGGGGATCTGGCACGATGACGGCGTCTACGTCCTCCTCGCCCGGGCACTGGCGCGGGGAGAGGGACTCCGATACGTGGGTGTTGTCGGAGCTCCCCCCGCGCCCAAGTTTCCCCCCCTCTTCCCGCTCCTGCTGGCGCCGATCTGGCGTTTCTTTCCAGCCTTCCCCCAGAATGCGGTCCTTCTGAGCGGCTTCAACCTGCTGGTCCTGGTGGGCGCCTCCGCGGCCTTCCTCCTGTACCTCCAGCGGGCCCTGGGGATCGCCCCCTTGTTGGCGGGGACGGTGACGCTCATCGCCTGGATTTCGCCGCACCTCTGGCGGGTGGCCATGATCCCCCTCTCCGAGCCGCTCTTTCTCCTCTTTCTCCTTCTCGCTCTCTGGGCCGGGGCCAGGATGGAGCGTCGGAAGGGATGGGGCCCCCTAGCGTTGTTCCTCCTGGCTGCCGCCGCTGCGTCGTACACCCGGAGCCTTGGCGTGGCGGTGATTCTGGCCGGGGTCCTGAGCCTCGGGTCCAGCGGGCGGCGGAGGGCGTCCCTGGGGGTGGCTGTGGGCGGAGCGGCCCTCCTCGCGCCATGGTTCCTCTGGAGTCACCGTGCCGCGGAGTCGATCCCGGCTCCCTTGTTGGACACCCTCGGGCCCTATGCCGGGTGGTGGGGTCGCCAGGCTCTGGCGGACCCTGCGGCCTACCTCCAGAGGACCCTGGCCAACGCATCGGCCCTCGGGAGAGAGGGCCTCTCCATGGTGTTGCCGGGAGCGAACGGAGCCCTCCTCTGGCTCGGCGTGCTCCTGGTGCCTCCTTTCGTCCTGGGGCTCATCGAGCTCTCTCGGAGGACCAGGGTCCTGGGCCTCACGCTCGGCATCGCGTCGGCGATCCTCCTCGTCTGGCCCTTCCAGGCCATTCGTCTCCTGGTGCCATTCGAGCCGATCCTGATCCTGGTGGTGGCCGTGGGATTCCGTTCTCTGTGGAGGCTCTCGGCGAAACGGAAAGGCTCGCACGTGGGGGTCGGGATCCTGTCCCTGGCGTGGGCTCTGCTCGTCTTGTCGGTCTCCGGGCTCCGCCTGGCCGAAGGATGGCCGGGAAGGGAATATCGCGCGCGGGCGCGAGCCCTGATGGATGCTGTCGAGGCGGTGCGAGAGGAAACGCCCGAAGATGCGGTCGTGGGAGCCCCTGAGCTATGGGCGGCGATTCACCTCTTCACGGGCCGCCTCGTGGTACCCAGCGCCCGTTTCACGCGCGGGCCAGGGGGAGCCCCTACCGCCGGGACCCCCGAGGAACAGCTCGAGCTCTGGGTGGAATCCGGCGTCACGCACCTGATCCTCGAACAGGGGGGCGCCATCCACGGCGCGGCCCTGGCCCGTCTGGAGGCTCTCTGCTCCCCGGGCTCCGTGGAGGTGCTGGACCGCCGGCCGGGCGCTCTCCTGGTTGCCCTGAATTGGGATTCGAACTGCAGGGGACGCGCGCTCGGGATGCCGATGGGCGGGCCACCTGTTGGCGACGAGGGGACCCTGGGGCTTCGTCTCACCCTCCCGACGGGCTCTCCGCCGGATCGCTCCTTCGGCGGTTGAGCCCGAGGAGGGTGTCGGGAAGCTCCCGTCCCCCTTCTGTTCCCGGCGGAAGAAGCGGATCCGCCCATACCTGGACCGGCCGGCTCCCCACCACCTCTCCATCCAGCACGAGCGTCACCCGGTACTCACCCGGTGCAACCAAGGGCCCCGGTGCCCTTCGCCCCCCGCGCCCTCCGCCAGGGCGTGTCCGGCCTTGAGGCGCTTCCGTGGGCTCCCCGCGCAGGTCCCAGGAGGCACGGTTGAGCCCAGGGCCCAGGGGGTCGTTCAGATCGTCCGTGCCCAACTCACGTACCACGGCCCCCGAGGTGTCCCGGATAATGAGCTGGACGCTGGAGGGCGCCTCCCCCGCGTACCAAGTGATGGAGGCGCCGGGCAGGGGGTTTTCGCCCCAGAAGCGCCGGTCCCCCGGATACCCGGCGAAGTCGTTCTTCATTCGGATCTGAGCGGCGGGGTCGATGCTGAAGAGGTACGCCCGAGCCCCCATCGCTTCGGCGGCCTCCTGGATGGGCGAGACGTCGTCGAGGATCCAGATGCTCCGGCCGTGGGTGGCCAGAAGGAGATCGTTGTCCCTGGGGTGAACGCCGATCTCATCGATGGGGACCGTGGGAAGGTTGTTCTCGACGCGCCGCCAGTGCCGTCCCCGATCCAGGGAGAGGAAAAGCCCCGACTCGGTTCCCAGGTAGAGCACGTCGGGGTTCCTGGGATCTTCGGTAATGCAGTTGACCACCTGCCCGGGGGGAAGCGTGGAAGCCAGGGAGCTCCAGCTCCCTCCGAAGTCGGGAGTTACATAGAGGTAGGGCTCGTAGTCGTCGGCCTCGTGGTTGTCGAAGGCCGCGTAGGCCGTGCCCTCGGCGAAGGCCGAGGCCACGAGAGCCACCGCCGGGGCATGAGACGGAAGTCCGGGAAACCGTCCGGTCAGGTCCGTCCAGTGGCCTCCGCCGTCCCGGGACACATGGACGCGTCCGTCGTCGGCGCCGGCGTAGTACAGCCCCTCCTCGAGGGGTGACTCGGTGAGCGAGAGAAGCGTCGGGTAGGCGGAAATGCCGTCATTGGGGGAAAGAAGGATGTCCCTGCCCGGCACGCCCATGAGGGTAAGGGTGTCCCTGTCGGCGCCCCCGGTGAGGTCGGGGCTGATAACCTGCCAGGAGTCCCCCCGGTCCCTGGAGCGGAAGACCATCTGGGCGCCCATCAACAGGGTGCTCGGGTCGTGGGGGGAGAGGAGGAGGGGCGTGTTCCAGCCCCAGCGCAGCGGCGCCTCCCCGCTCTCGGCCTGGGGGCGGATGGAGACCTGCTCCCCCGTCTCCGCGATCCACCCGCGCCAGCCGCCCGTTCTGGGTCTCGCTGTAGATGACCCGGGGATCCCGAGGATCGGTCAATGCCACGAATCCATCGCCGATGGTGAGGGTGAACCAGTCGCGGTTTTCGATGCCGAAGGGGCTCCGGGAGGCGCTGGGGCCACCCCACACATCGTTGTCCTGGAGTCCGCCGTAGACGCGGTACGGAAGGTCCATGTCATAGCCGACGTGGTAGAACTGGCCGAGGGGAAGGTTGTTCACGTAGTCCCACGTCCGGCCACGGTCGTAGGAGGCGGCTACCCCCACGTCGGAACCCAGGATGAGGTGGGCCGGGTCCGCCGGGTCGATCCAGAGGGCGTGGGCATCGATGTCGTCCCGTGGGCGATTCCCTCCCGGGCGAGTCGGGGGCACACGGACCTCTTCGAAGGTTCGGCCTCCATCGTCGGAGATCATCAGCCGCACACCGAGGACGTACACACGGTCTGCGTCCATTGGATCAACCCTCACCTGGCTGAAGTAGCTCGGGCGAGGGTTGGTGTCGCTCCTCTTCGTCCAGTGTGTGCCCCCGTCGTCGGAGCGGTACAGGCCGCCGTCGGTCTCGGCCTGGACCAGGGCGTAGACGATCCTGGAATCGGAGCGGTGGACGTCCACCGCGATCCTTCCAAGGGGGCCCTCCGGCAGGCCGGCCACGAGCCTCTCCCAGGTCGCGCCGGCGTCCGTCGACCTGAACAGCCCGCTTCCGGGTCCGCCCCCGTTGAATCCCCACGCCGAGCGGCGCCGCTGGTACATGGCGGCGTAGAGGACCGAGGGGTCCGAGGGGTCCATGGCGAGGTCGGAGGCCCCCGTATCGTCGTCCACGAACAGTACCCGGGTCCAGCTGGCGCCGCCGTCGGTGGTCTTGAAAACGCCCCGCTCCGGATTCGGGCCCCAGAGGTGGCCGGTGGCAGCCACGTAGACGATATCGTGATCCGCCGGGTCGATGACAATCCGGCCCACATGCCGGGACTCCGCCAACCCCATGTGGGTCCAGCTGCGGCCGCCATCCGCGGACTTGTATACGCCGGATCCCCAGGAGGAGCTCTGGCGATTGTTGTCCTCGCCGGTGCCCACCCAGACCAGGTCCGGGTCGTCCGCCGCCACCGCCAGCGCTCCGATGGAGGCCACCTCCTGGTGCTCGAACACCGGGACCCACGTGACGCCGTTGTTCGCCGTTCTCCAGACGCCCCCGGTGGCGGCTCCCAGGTACAAGACGGCCGGCCGGCCCCGGGAGACGGCCAGGTCGTCCACCCGCCCTCCCATGACCGAGGGCCCGATGCTTCGGAACGTCAGGGCATCGAGGATGGGGGGGGAAGAGGACGGGGGCACCTGGGCCTGTTGCTCGCTGGCCCAGGCGCGGGATCCTGGCGCGAGGGAGAGGATGAGTGAGAGGACGAGCGTGGGGAAATGGGATGGAGTGGCCATGGCGGGATCAGGTTCCTCTCTTCCTCGAGTGCACGATAAGCCTCCCCTCTGGTCCATTCGTTCGGCGCCCTTCCGGGCGCTGTACCGATGCGGCGAGCCTCGATGGGGTTGGGCCGCGGGTTGGCGAGGAGCTCACGCGTGGCGGCCGGGAGAATGGACGTATTCTTCGAAGCGGTTCATGGCTCTCCTCCCAAAGATCAGAAACAGATTCCGCTGGTCACATAGACCACGGGCGGGAGCTCCTCGATCCGGGCGAGGTTCTGGGCAACGAAGTCCTGGGTGTAGACCCGGATCATCTTCCCGCGCCCGTAGATCTCGATTCGCTCGATCTCGCTGGTCTGGTAGGTGTCGAGCACCTCCGCAAACGTCTGTCGCACTTCGTCGATGAAGAGGCACTTCTCACTGACTCGACTCCCGGTGGCACGGATCAGCTCCGAAATGTCATGATAGATCCGCCGTTCGATGAAATCCCTGGAAACCTGAACCTGAGGGAGGTTGGCTCCCCTCCCGCGGATCTCCAACTGCTGGCCCGCCCTCTGGAACAGCTCGACGGCCAGGGCATCCGGCCGCAAGGCGACATTCAGGGTAGTGTCTCGATGGGCAACAAGAGTCTCCGTGTGCGCTCGATACCGGTAGGCGTGCACGAAGACCGGGACGGGGTACCCGCGGGGGAGGTCGTTGATCTCGAAGGAGCCATCGCGAGCGGTGTAGACTTCCGAGAGGCTGCCGGTCCGGATCCAGGCTTCGGGAATCCGGCGGCCGGTGACCGCGTCCGACACGATGCCCCGCAGGGAAACCAACTCTGCTTCCACCAGGAGGGAATCGAGAGGGATCGGATCGACCTCCAGCTCCACCAGCAGCGTCGTGTCCGACCGAACGTCCAGGGAGAGCTCCAGAGATCGGTACCCCATGGCCTCCACGGTGAGGACGTGGACGCCTTCGCGTACGTTGGCGAAGCGAAACCCCCCGTCCGGCCCGGAGACCTGGAGAAGCCTCTCGGACAGTCGAAGCGTCGCGGCGGGGATCCCTGCCGTCTCTCCCCGTTGCGCCACGCGCCCGGAAACGACGTAGGTCGTTCCCTGGGCCCAAACGCCGCCTCCTGGGGGGAGGATCCCCGGAAGGAGCGCCAGGAGCCACCAGACGTTGCGCAATGGCCTTCCCTCGAGCTGAACGGGGGCGAGGAGACGCTTCGTCACATCTAACACTATTCCCCCAGAGGTTCAAACCCCAAACTTCCAGGGGTCCGAGCCGGAGGCGGCCGCTGGAGCACCACCCCGCTCGAGCTCCGGGGAGCCGTCCCACGCCGGCACAAGAAGGGCAAGGGCAACCCGGGAGCATCAGGTGTGGTCTGAACCCCTGGACATTAGGATCAGCCACGGAAACGAAGGACAGATTCCATGAGCCACAAGACCCGCCCCACGTTCCCCTCCCCATGGGCCATCCTGTGGATCGTCCTGGGGGTAGGCACACCCGGGATCCTCGCTGCCCGGCAGACCGGGGGCCTTCCCCAGACTCCGGATGACCGGATTCCGGTGCGTCCGGCGGAGAGCCCCATTCGGGTGGACGGCGTGCTGGACGAGCCGGCCTGGTCCGACGCGGCACGGATCACGCTGCCCTACGAGTGGTTTCCCGGAGACAACACTCCTTCCCCGGTGACGACGGAGGTTCTGGTCACCTTCGATCACGAGAACCTCTACCTGGGCTTCCTCGCCCACGATCCCGAGCCGAGCGCGATCCGGGCCAATCTGGCGGACCGTGACACTCCGTTCCAGGACGATCACGTGGGGTTCATGCTCGATCCGTTCAATGACGAGCGAAGAGGGTTCCAGTTCCGGGTGAATCCCCTGGGGGTCCAGATGGACGCCATCTTCAGCGAGAACGAGGGCTACGAAGACTTCTCCTGGGATGCCATCTGGGACTCGGAGGGTCGGATCACCTCGGACGGCTACCAGGTGGAGGTCGCCGTTCCATTCAAGAGCCTCCGTTTCCCCCGGTCGACGGGCCCCCAGACGTGGGGATTTCTGGCTTTCCGCTCCCAGCCTCGGGATGTCCGCCATCGAATGAGGAGCCACCTCACGGATCGCAACCGGGCCTGCGTGCTCTGCCAGATGAACAAGGTCACGGGGATCCAGGGCGTGACCCCCGGGCGAAACGTGGAGCTGGCGCCCACGCTCACCTCGGTACGGAGCGACACCCGGCCCGACTGGCCGGAGGGATCCTGGGCTGCGGGGAAAGTCGACTATGAGCCCGGGGTCACGGGCCGGTGGAGCGTGACGCCCAACCTTGTGCTGAACGGGACCGTGAACCCGGACTTCTCCCAGGTGGAGGCGGACGTGGCCCAGTTGGACGTGAACACCCGCTTCGCGCTCTACTATCCGGAGCGGAGGCCCTTCTTTCTGGAGGGTGCCGACTTCTTTCTGACCCCCTTGAACGTCATCTTCACGCGGACGGTGGCCGACCCAAAGGTCGGGGCCAAGCTCACGGGAAAGGAGGGTCCCCATGCCCTTGGGTTCTTCCTCACCCAGGACCGGGTCAACAATCTCCTCTTCCCCTCCAATCAGGGATCGGCGTCCGGCTCTCTCGGGCAGGACGTCACCGCTGGGGTCTTCCGGTACCGACGGGACGTGGGCTCCGGGTCCACCGTGGGCGGGCTGCTGACCGTCAGGCAGGGAGAGGGCTACCACAACTCTGTGTACGGAGCGGATGCGTTCCTGCGCCTCTCCCCGACGAAGACGGTGGAGGCCCAGGCCCTGCACTCCTTCACCGAATACCCCCAGATGGTCCGGGAAGCGTTCGACCAGCCGCATGGAGCCTTCGGAGACAACGCCTTCTCCCTGCAGGCCCGACACCAGAGTCGGGAGTGGCTCCTGAACGCCCGGGTCGGTCAGATCGGCGGCGATTTCCGAGCCGACGCAGGGTTCATTCCCCGCGTCGACACCCGGACCGGTGAGGTTCTCGCGCGCAGGACCTGGTGGGCCGAGCCCAATCGGTGGTACTCGTTCCTGAACCTCGGAATCATCGGCTCCCGGACCGAGGACCTGGACGGGCGGCTGACGGACGAGCGCATTCAGCTCACCGCCGGCTACTCGGGGCCCATGCAGTCGACGGTCGACCTGGCCGTGGCCCGGAGGAAGGAGCGCTACGGCGAGACTCTCTTCGAGGGTCTGGACGCGGCCTACGTGGGCTTCGAGATCCGACCTTCGGGCGTCGCGACCCTCTCCTTCGGGACCGAAGTCGGAGAAGTCATCGACTTCACGAACGTGCGGGTCGGAAAGCAGGTCACCGCCGGCCCCCAGGCCGAGCTCATGCTGGGCCGCCACCTCAACCTGGGCCTTCGGCACTCCCTCAAGCGATTGGCGTACGACGGCAGCCGCACCTTCACGGCCAACCTGAGCCAGGTGAGGGCCGTCTACAATTTCAACGTTCGCGCGTTTCTCCGCCTGGTGCTCCAGTATGAGAGCCTGGACCGCAACCTGGCCGCCTACGTGGTCCCGGTGGCTCCCGAGACCCGTTCCCTGTTCACTCAGCTTCTCTTCTCCTACAAGGTGAATCCCCAGACCGTCCTCTTTCTGGGCTATTCGGACAATGCCCAGGGCATGCTTTCTCCCGAGCTCGTGCGGACCGACCTGACGCGAACGGACCGGACCTTCTTCCTGAAGCTGGGCTACGCCTGGCGGCCGTGAGGATCGGTTTCTCCCTGTCCAAGGTGGGCCTCCCCTGACCGGGCGAGTTTGACGGGCGTCCTCCCGGGCGAGGACTAGCGCGGAACTGGCACGACGCCTTAAGGTGCCTCGTGCTTTATCGTCCACGCTCTCCGGAGAGGAACCATGTCTCCTTCGCTTCGGTCCCCGGACCGCCATCGGTCCTTCCCCCAACTCCTGTTCCTTCTTGTTGCGGTGGCCGCCCTGGCCGCCCCCTCCTCCCGTCCTCTCTCTGCCCAGGACAAGCCGCCCCTCACCGTGGACGACTATGGACCCTGGAAGCGCATCGGCTCCGCCGGTTTGTCTCCCGACGGGACCTGGATGACGTACGTCTATGACCGCCTGGAAGGGGACGACACCCTCTTTATCCGGGCCCTGGACGGCGACCAGATCTACACGGCTCCACGGGGTGCCTCACCGGCATTTTCCGGGGATTCCCGGTGGGTCGCCTATCTGGTGGGCCCCCCGGAGCGAGAGGGAGCCGCCGGGGCCGCGGGCCGCGGTCAGGCTCCACCGCAGCGAGGGGGTGGACCCGGGGGTGGGGGCGGTCAGTCGCGGACCCTGGTGCTCCGGAATCTGGCCAGTGGTGACTCCGTCTCCTTTGCCGACGTGGCCTCGGTCTCGTTCCCCGATAGCACCGACGTTCTCCTGATCCGGAAGGGTGGTCCGGGGAACGACGCGGGCTACGACGGGGCCGACCTGGTGGTGTACGAGCCGGCGACGGGCAGCTCCCTGAACCTCGGCAACGTCTCGGAGTTCGCCGTGAACGAGACCGGGGACCTATCTGGCCTACCTCGTGGATGCTCAGGGCGATGCTGGGAACGGCGTCTACCTCCTGAACCTGTCCACCAACGCCATTCTGCCCATCAACACCGACCAGGCCACCTTCTCACAGCTCAGCTGGAACGAGGAGGGAGACGGCCTGGCCGTGCTTCGGGGGACCGTGCCGGAGGGCAAGGTGCAGCGGGACAACGATCTTCTGGTGCTCCCGAACCTGGACCGGCCGGGTTCGGTTCAGACTCTCGACGCATCGTCCACCGAGGCCGTGCCCGAGGGGTTCGTCCTGAGCGAGCTCTCGCCGGTCTCAACTGGTCCGAGGACGGACAGCGCGTCTTCCTGGGGATCAAGGAGCAGGCGGACGAGAGGGAGGAGCTGGAGAACCGGGCCAACGTGGACGTGTGGCATTGGGCCGACGTGGAGGTCCAATCCGTCCAGGAGGTGCGAGCGCAGCGGGAACGGAATCAGACCTGGAGCTCCGTGGTGAACCTGGGTCGCAACGGCCTCTCCTTCTTGCGTCTGGCCGACGAGAGCCTGCGAGACGCGTGTCGCAATCGGGCACCTCGAAGTGGGGCGTCGGTCAGGACCCGACGCCCGTACGAGTACGAGGTGGCCTGGGGCGGGAGCAACGCCGACTACTACCGGGTGGACCTGGACACGGGTGCGCGCACGCCTCTGGCGGAGAACGTGGGCCGCACCATGGGCTCTTCACCCGACGGAGCCTGGTGGCTCTTCCTGAGGAACCAGGAGGTCATCGCCGAAACCTGGACATCGGGCCAGGAAGTGAACCTCACCCAGACCTCCGGTGTGGACTTCATCGACCGCCAGGACGATCACCCCTACGAGCTGCCCGTCTACGGCGTGGCGGGGTGGAGCAACGACAACAAGAACGTTCTCCTCTACGACCGGTTCGACGTTTGGGAGGTCCCGGTGGACGGAAGCAAGGCCACGAACCTCACCGCCGGGAATGGGTGACAGAGATCAGATTCGATTCCGGGTGACCCGGCTGGGCGGCGCCGGGGGAGGTCGTGGGGGGTTGAAGGGGTGGATTCGGTGGGGGAGGTGGCGGCGACGAGGGGATCGACCTGTCGAAGCCCTGCTCTTGACGCCTACGGCGAGTGGACGAAGAAGAGCGGATACTTCCAGGTAGAGAGGGGCAGGGAGCCCGAGCCCCTCATCTGGCTGGACAAGTCCGTGGGGCGCCCCACGCAAGGCCGACGACGCGAACCGGATGCTCTTCACCGAGCAGACCTTCGTGGAGTTCCCGGACTACTGGGTGAGCGACACCCGCTTCCGGAGTCCCCGGAAGATCACCGACGCCAACCCGCAGCAGGCCGACTTCGCCTGGAGCCCCGGTCGGGTCCTCATCGACTACACCGACGCCCGGGGGAACAAGCTCCAGGGGACGCTGGCCCTTCCGGCCGGGTTACGAGGAAGGCAAGCAGTACCCCATGCTGGTCTACTTCTACGAGCTCATGAGCAACCAGCACCACAGCTACTCCATGCCCACCTACGACGACCGGCCTCACATGTCCACGTACACCAGCAATGGGTACCTGGTCTTCCAGCCGGATATCGTCTACACCATCGGCAAGCCCGGCACTTCGGCCGTGGACGACCTCACCTCTTCGGTGCAAGAAGGTCATCGACCTCGGCTATGCCGATCCCGATCACATCGGACTCCAGGGGCACTCCTGGGGCGGGTACCAGTCGTCCTTCGTGGTGACCCAGACGGACATGTTCGCCGCCGTCGTCACCGGCGCTCCGCCCACGAACCTCATCTCCTTCTACAACACCCTTTACAGGAGCACGGGAACGGTTCAGCAGGGAATCACCGAGGTGGGACAGGTCCGCATGGGGACCACGCCCTTCGAGGACTTCGACCTCTTCGTGAGCCAGTCCCCCATCCACAACGCCGAGAACATCACGACGCCATTCCTCATCCTCCACGGCACCGCCGATGGCTCTGTGGACTACGGCCAGGGACTGGAGTACTTCAACATGGCTCGTCGTCTGGGCAAGAAGGTGATCCTCCTCTCCTACCCCGACGAGGGGCACCACCTCTCCCGGAAGAACAACCAGATCGACTTCCAGATCCGCATGATGGAGTTCTTCGACCACTACCTGAAGGGGACGCAGCCCGCGAAGTGGATGGCGGAGGGCGTGCCCTTCCTGGAGAAGGATTACGCCAATCCCCGGCTGATGGAGGACGGGACCCTCTGGGGCAAGCAGCCCGAGGAGCGGCCGTCATCCCGTGGGGGCAGGGGTGGTGGAGGAGGCTTCTAGCTTCGGCCTCGAGATCAGGCTTCATACCGCGACCCGGGGAGGGATCCCTCCCCGGGTCGGCGTGCGCCCGGCTCCCGGGGAGACTTCCGGCTGGCGCCCGTTCGGTTCCCAGAGGGTTCCAGGGATGTGGCTGCGGGGCCACTCTCCCGGGACCGCCTCGGAGGGACGGGGGTACGCGGTTCGGCCCTTGGTGGACAACGCGGTGGCCCTATATTCCCTTGCTTTCCGGGAACGGGCGGACGCGCTTCTCCCGGAACCGAGAAGGCGGCGAGCCCGGCATCGCTCCGCCGCACCCAGAGGCGACGAGCTCGAGCATCCCCCGGCCGCGTGAGGAGGCGTTGGCGGCCAAGGGTGGTCGAGAGCAGGAGGGAGGCAGCACGCTTGGAGGGGAAGCGCAGGCTGGTATCGGTGTCCATTCCCGTGGGGAACGTGGCCCCGGGAGCCTTTCTTCTCCAAAGCCCCGCTCCTTGCAGGGGGTTCTGGGCCCGAGCGGGGCGTTGGTTCGCCCACCTGGGGGCGGCGGAGGTGGTGAGCCATGCCGGTCCCGGGGCGGGCCAGGACCGCTTCCAGAAGGTGTGGGCGAGCGCCCGGCACCTCCTGTACCGTTCGTGGACGGATCCCCACTCCCGCACGCCCCCCCCTCCTCCCCGCCTCTTTGGTGGCTTCTCCTTCCGGGAGGATCACGCTGCGGAGGACGGATGGGCCGGCTTTCCTGCGGCCCACTTCGTCCTGCCGGAGGTGGAGCTCATGGGAGGCGGCACGGGTGGGGCGTTCGCTGGACTGGAGGGAAACAGGAGCGTCCTGACCCTGCGGAAGATGATGCCGGAGGGGGAGGACCCGGAGACTGTCAAGGAGGGGCTCTACGCACGGCTTCGCCAGATGCGGGACGATCTCCTGGTCTGCCGCGAGGAGAACGACCCCGGCGACGCCTGGGTTCCCGCCACACGACCGGGGACCGATCGGGAAGGCTGGTCCCGGGCCGTGGAGAGGGCTCTGGCGCAGATCCGAGAGGGGATTCTCTCCAAGGTTGTTCTGGCCCGGGCGCAGACCGTGGTGGCCAACGACGGACTCGACCCCGCGAAGGTGGCCCTCCATCTCTGGGATGAGAACCCAGGCTCTCACGTGTTCTTCCTGGAGCCCGAGCCTGGCCACGCTCTGGTGGGGGCCGCGCCCGAGACGATTGCGACGGTGCAGGAAGGTGCCTTTCACGCCACGGCGGTCGCCGGATCCATCGCCCGGGGAAGAACGGAAGGGGAGAGGAAGGCCCTGGCCCGGACTCTTCTCGCCAGCGCGAAGGACCGGCGAGAGCACCGCCTGTGCGTGGAGGACATGGTGAGCCGCCTGGGTGAGCGAGCCGATGGGGTGCGCGCCGCCGAGGAGCCGCACGTCCTGACTCTTTCGACGATCCAGCACCTCGAGACCATGATCGAGGCCTCGCTCAGGCCGGGAGAGACCGTGCTCTCCGTGCTCGCGACCCTTCATCCCACCCCTGCGGTGTGCGGCCTGCCCAGGGATCGGGCACTGGCGTTCCTCCGGCTTGAGGAGCCCTTCCAGAGGGGGTGGTATGCGGGCCCGGTGGGTTGGTTCGATGGAGAGGGGAATGGGGTCTTCGTGCCCGCCCTGCGGTGCGCCGTGGCCCGGGGAAGGGAGTGGCGGCTCTTTGCCGGTGCTGGGATCGTGCCTGGCTCGGATCCCAGCCAGGAGTGGGATGAGACCCGGATCAAGTTCCAGCCCGTGCTCAAGGCCCTTTCCGCCGTGGCCCGGGGAGGGTCCGGGGGCCAGGGGGCGGCGGCGTCATGATGGGCGATGAGGGACTGACGAACGTCCTCTGGGCGGGTGCCTTCCTGGACGAGCTCGCCCGGGCTGGCGTGAGGGATCTCCTGGTCGCTCCAGGCTCCAGGTCCACGCCGCTCGTCCTGGCGGCGGTCCGGGATGATCGATTCCGCATGATCCCGATCCTGGATGAGCGGTCGGCGGGGTTCTTCGCCCTTGGCCTCGGCAAGGCGGGGAGCGGGCCCGCGGCCGTCATCACCACCTCCGGGACAGCGGCGGCCAACCTCCTTCCGGCCATCATCGAGGCTTCCCACGGTGAGGTGCCCCTCCTGGCTCTCACCGCCGATCGGCCTGGGCGACTCCAGGGTGCCGACGCCAACCAGACCATGGACCAGATCCGGCTCTTCGGAGTGTTCCCGAGGGCGTTCTTCCAAGTCCCACCGGCGAAGCTCGAGGATCCGGATCTCAGGCATCTCAGGAGCCTGGCGGCGCGCGCCGTGGCTCTGGCAAAGGGCCCTCCGGCCGGACCGGTCCACCTGAACTTCCCCTTCCAGAAGCCCCTGGAGCCGCCACCGGATGCCCTCGGAGCCCCCTCCGCCCTCCGGGGGAGGCTGGGCCTCGGGGCCCGGGGGAGGGAGGAGGCCCGGGGCTTCGTTCAGGTGGTGGCGGGGGTCCCCAGCCTCTCCGAAGAGGAGGAACTCCAGGATCGGACGGAGGCTGTCGGCGTCCCGGCGGGGCCTCATCGTTGCCGGCCCGGTCCCCGATCCTGACGCGGCCGGCCCGGCCGTCCTGGCCCTGGCGGCCGCGACGGGCTTCCCCGTGCTGGCCGATCCGCTCTCCGGGGTTCGCTTCGCTCCGGCCCACGGGGCGCAGGTGGTGGGAGGATATGATCTCTTCCTCCGATCGCCCCAGGCCTGTCGGTTGCTCGCTCCCGACCTGGTTCTCAGGGTCGGGGCCTCCCCGACCTCGGCGGCCACTCTGGACTTCTTGGCCCGGTCCGGAGAGGCTGGGGACGTTGCCCACATCGTCGTGGACGAGGGGGCCCGGTGGAAGGACCACCTGGTCCGGGCGGACGAGTACATTCGGGCTTCCCCGTCTCGGCTCCTCTCCCGCCTTGCCCTCCAGGCGGCCAGGACGGCGGACCCCCACTGGCGACTCCGCTGGGAGGATGCGGAGGCCCGCACGCGGGGAGTGATGGAGGCGAGAGGCCCCGGGGAGCTCCTGGAGTGGGAGATCCTCGAGGCGGTGGTGGAGGCGCTTCCGGAGGATTCGAATCTCCTGGTGGCCTCGAGCATGCCGATTCGTGACCTGGACGGGTTCGTCTTTCCACGGTCGAAGAGCCTCCGCGTCTTCGGCAACCGGGGCGTGAGTGGCATCGATGGCCTGGTCTCCACGACGCTCGGGGTCGCTGCCGCGCCGGGGACGAGGGGGCCCACCGTGGGGGTGCTCGGGGACCTTGCCTTCTTCCACGACATGAACGGCCTCATGGCCCTACGATCCGTACCTCTGCCCGTCATCTTCGTGATCGTGAACAATGACGGAGGAGGCATCTTCCACATGCTCCCCGTCCGTGAGCACGAGCCGGCGTTCACCCGCTTTTTCGCCGTGCCCCACGGGCTGGAATTCCGAAACACGGGGGCCCTCTATGGGGTGTCCCATTCGAGGGTGGCCTCCCTCGCCGATTTCGAGGCACGGTTCCGCTCGGCCCTGGGGGCCGGAAGCCCGGCCATCGTCGAGGTCGCGACCCGACGGGAGGAGACCCACGCCCGTCGCAGCCGGCTCGTGGCGGCGGTCGTGGAGGCCATGCAGGAGCTGGGATCGAACGACAGCTAGCCCCGCCGAGGGGCGGACAGGAGAAGGGGTGTTTCCATGAGCCCGCCGGACTGGAAGGAAGTGAAGTCGTATCAGGACATCACCTATCACAAGTGTGACGGGGTGGCCCGCATCGCGTTCAATCGGCCCGAGGTCCGGAACGCTTTTCGCCCCGAGACGCTCCTGGAGCTCCAGGAGGCATTCCGGGATGCGGGTGAGGACATCTCCATCGGGGTCGTGCTCTTCACCGGAAACGGCCCCACCGAAGACGGGAAGTACGCATTCTGCTCGGGGGGGGATCAGCGGGTCCGGGGAGACGCGGGGTACGTGGGGAGCGACGGGATTCCCCGGCTCAACGTCCTGGAGCTGCAGCGCTACATCCGGAGCATGCCCAAGCCCGTGATCGCCCTCGTGGCCGGGTACGCCATCGGGGGAGGCCACGTTCTTCATGTGCTGTGTGACCTGACCATCGCCGCCGATAACGCCGTCTTCGGGCAGACCGGCCCCAAAGTCGGGAGCTTCGACGGGGGGTTCGGGGCGTCCTACCTTGCGAGCATCGTCGGCCAGAAGAAGGCCCGGGAGATCTGGTATCTCTGTCGCCAGTACGACGCACGGGCGGCGGCGGCCATGGGCCTGGTGAACGCCATCGTCCCCGTGGAGGAGCTGGAGGCGGAGGGATGGCGGTGGGCCCAGGAAATCCTGGACAAGAGCCCGCTGTCCATTCGGCTCCTCAAGTCCGCGTTCAACGCAGCCGTGGATGGGCAGGCGGGGATCCAGGAGTTGGCGGGGAACTCCACCCTGCTCTTCTACATGACCGAGGAGGCCCAGGAGGCCAAGAATGCCTACCTGGAGAAACGGAACCCGGACTTCCGGAAATACCCGTGGCTTCCCTGGTAGGGGCGTGGGTCCTGGCGTCCCGCCCCCGGACGCTCACGGCCGCTGCCGCGCCGGTTCTCCTGGGCACAGGCCTGGCTGCGGGGAAGGGTGGCTTCCGTCTCGGCCCCGCGGCGGCCGCTCTCCTGGGGGCACTCCTCATCCAGATCGGCACGAACCTGGCCAACGACTACTACGACCACGTTCGGGGAGGTGACACGGAGGAGCGGATCGGGCCCCTGAGGGTGACCCAGGCGGGACTCATCCCTCCGGAGACCGTCCGCAACGGGGCCTTCCTGGTCCTGGCTCTGGCCCTCCTGGTGGGAGTGTACCTGGTGGTGGTGGGAGGCTGGCCGGTGGTGATCATCGGCCTGGCCTCCCTGGTCTGTGCCGTGGCCTACACGGGCGGCCCCTTTCCCCTGGCCTACTACGGGTTGGGGGATCTGTTCGTCTTCGTGTTCTTCGGACTGGTGGCGGTCGGGGGGACGTATTGGGTCCAGACGCTGAGCTTCAGTGCGGAAGCGCTCCTGGCGGGAGCGGGGATGGGTGCGCTCACCACGGCGATTCTGGTGGCCAACAACCTGCGGGACCTCGAAACGGATGCCCGGGCAGGGAAACGGACCCTGGCGGTTCGTCTCGGGCGCATGGGAACCAAGGCGGAGTTCGCGCTCCTTCTCCTCCTGGGCTTCGCTGCTCCCCTCCTGGGCATCGTTCTGTTCGGGTGGCCCTACTGGGCTCTCCTCGGCCTCCTGGCCGCGGGCCCCGTCATGGCGCCACTCCGGGCCGTTCTGGCGTCATCCCGGGCCTCCGACCCCCGGGCCCTCATCCCGGCCCTTGGAGGAACCGCCCGCGCGGCGGGACTGTACGGCCTCCTCCTGGGCCTGGGACTCGCTCTGGCCTGACATGGCCTTTCTCTCCTCGTCCGCCTCACGGCGCCCCGGGGCTCTGGCGCTGCAGGACGGCCATCGGTCCCTGAGCTACAGGGAGCTCGGGGAGAGGGCGGAGGAGGTGGCGAGGCGGTTGAGGGGAGCGGGTCTGGCTCCCGGACAGACCGTGGCCGTGAAAGGCCAGTTGGATGCGGACCTCATTGTGGCCCTCCACGGGGTGTGGAGGGCGGGCGCCTCCGTGGCTCCCCTCCACCCCCGCTGGCCGCCGGCTGCCGAGGCACGGGCCTTCGACGCTCTGCGGCCGAGTATCCTCCTGTTGGGGCGAGGGGACGGCTCGGACTTCCCGGACCCTCCATCGGCTTCGGTCCCCGAGGTGTTCTCCCTCGTTGCCCGGGGCGACGGGGAGCCCCGCCTCCTGGAGGACCTGCCGCTGGATGGCCGTCCCCTCCCTCCCATCCCCCTGGACGCGTTTGCCGCCGATCTCCTGACCTCGGGCACCGCCGGGGCGCCCCGGCGAGTGTCCCTCACCGTGAGGAACCTCCTGGCGAGCGCGGAGGCCACGCAGGAGCGACTGGCCCTGCTCCACTCGGATCGGTGGCTGGGCTCCCTTTCCCTGGCTCACGTGGGGGGGCTGGCGCTGGTCACCCGAGCCGCCCACCTCGGCTCCGCCGTGGTCCTCCCCGGCCGGTTCAGGGTGGAGACGTTCCTTTCCCTGGCCCTCGCGGGGAGCGTGACCCACGCCTCCGTGGTGCCCACCATGCTCCACCGGACCCTCGAAGCCTTGGGGCCGAGCCGCTCGCCCTTGGCGCTGCGCTGCATCCTGGTTGGAGGCGCGCCGGCCCCCGCGCCCCTGGTGGAGCGGTCCCTGGAGCGGGGTCTGCCCATCGCCTTGACCTACGGTCTGACCGAGGCCACCTCCCAGGTCGCGACGTCCCCCCCCTCGCTGGTTCGTCGGAAGCCGGGAACGGTAGGGTCTCCCCTGCCGAGAGTCCGGCTGCGTCTCACCGGCGATGGGGAGGTTCTGGTGGCCGGGCCCACGGTGGCTCCGGGCCATGCGGACTCAGATGGTTGGCTCCACACCGGAGATCTGGGCCGACAGGACGCGGATGGCCACCTCTGGATTACAGGGCGCGCCTCGGACCGAATCATCAGCGGGGGCGTGAACGTGGATCCCCGCGAGGTGGAGTCCGTGCTCCTCACCCACCCGGAGCTCCAGGATGTGGCTGTGGTGGGAATTCCGGATCGGGTCTGGGGAGAACGAGTCGTGGCCGCCGTGGTCCCGCGGTCCCCTTCGACGATCACGTCCGAGGAACTGGCGGCCTGGAGCAGGAGGGTCCTCTCGGCAGCTCAGCGCCCCCGGGACCTGCGTATCGTGGACCGGCTTCCTCTCAATCCCAACGGGAAGGCGGACCGGGAGCAGGTTCGAGCGCTCTTCCGTTGACCCCGGGGGCCCAGGGGCTGGGCCCAGCGTCCCGGCTGGAACCGGTGACCGACGGTAGCCCTGGGGCTACCCTTCCGAGTAGGTTTGTTCGCCTCTCGCGAGGGGGGTGGCACCGGGCCGCCACCGGCCCGGCACCGAATCTGATCTGCGGACCGTTTCGGAGAATCCATGAATAGCGTGTTGGACGAATTTCACTGGCGCGGCATGATCCAGGATCTGACGGAGGGCACCGACGAGACCTTCGGCCAGGGTCCCCGCACCGTCTACATCGGCTTCGATCCCACGGCCTCGTCCCTCCACGTGGGGAACCTGCTCCCCATCATGGGGCTGGTGCACCTCCAGCGGGCTGGGCACCACCCCATCGCAGTCGTGGGTGGCGGCACGGGACTCATCGGCGATCCATCGGGCAAGACCGAAGAGCGTCAGCTCCTGACCAGGGAGCAGGCGGCCGAGAACCTGGAGGGGATCCGGAGGCAGCTGGAGCAATTCCTCACGTTCGACCTGGACACGAACCCCGCCCGCATGGTGAACAACCTGGATTGGCTGGGCGAGCTCCGCACCGTCGACTTCCTCCGCGACGTGGGGAAGCACTTCAGCGTGAATGCACTTCTCCGGAAGGAGAGCGTGCGCAGGAGGCTCGAGGACGAAGATACGGGGCTCTCCTTCACGGAGTTCAGCTACCTCCTGATGCAGGCCTACGACTTCCTGGTTCTTTTCGAGCGGTTCGGGTGCACCGTCCAGATGGGGGGCAGCGATCAGTGGGGCAACATCACCGCCGGCATCGACCTCATCCGGAGGACGAAGGGCGCGCGGGCCTACGGGGTGGTCTTTCCCCTGGTGACCTCCGCCACGGGTGTCAAGTTCGGCAAGACCGAGGCGGGGGCGGTATGGCTGGATCCCGCCCGTACCTCGCCCTTCCGATTCTTTCAGTTCTGGCTCAACACCGACGACCAGGACGCCGTCACCTACCTGCGATACTTCACCCTCCTTTCCCGGGAAGAGATCGCCTCCCTGGAGACGGAGCTGGCGGAGCGGCCTCACGAGAGGACGGCCCAGCGCCGTCTCGCCGAGGACGTTACGCGCCGGGTTCATGGGGAAGACGGCCTGGCCCGGGCCCAACAGGCCACCCAGGTCCTCTTCGGCGGGGCGCTGGAAGGGTTGGGGATGGAGGAGATCGCGGAGATCTTCTCCGACGTCCCCTCCAGCGAGCTTCCCCGGGAACAGCTCGGGGGTGAGGGCATGCCGGTGGTGGAGCTCCTGGTGGACTCCGCGGTGTGCACCTCCAAGGGGGACGCCCGGCGATCAATCCAGGGGGGAGGGGTCTACCTGAACAATTTGCGCGTGGAGGATCCGGAGCGCAGGGTGACGGGAGAGGACACACTGGGTGGCCAGTTCATCGTTCTGCGAAAAGGGAAGAAGAGTTACCGCCTGGTGAGACTGCGGGGCTGAGGAGGCCGAGGCCCTGCGCCGGGCCCGGCCTCCTCAGGGTCGATGCGGGATCAGAACGCCACGGTCTTCTGCCAGCCCACCGCCAGGCTCCAGTGATGACGGAGCTGGGGACCGTCCAGGTTCTGGTGAATGGGCGAAAGGAAGTCCACCGCCAGCCGGTTCCCACCAAACCGTCCCGGTGGCATCACGACGTTGATGCCCATGGGAACGTCCACCCGCCAGCCTCCCTGGGCCAGGGTGTTGTTGGCCGGGCTTTGATTCGGATCCAGGTCCTGGTCGAACCCTGTGACGTTCCCCCAGTTGGAGTACTTCAGGCCCAGGGACACGGAGATCCACTCGGAAGCCCTGTACCCGGCCCACACCGTCCCGGCGTACACGTCCCCAAGGGTCCACCCGCGGTCGTTCTCACCCAGGCGAATGGTGCCCGTGCCCTGGATCCCGAGGGAGGCCTTTTCGTTCTGGATGTTCGCCGTGAACCCAGGCAGCAGGTCGAAGGTGCCCGAGCCCAGCTGTTGAGGATACGGAAGCTGGGCGGCCCGGCTCCCCGAGAGGGGGGTCACGTCGTCGTTGGTAACCGATCCCACGGGGACGGACACGCCTCCCTGGAGGTGGACCCGCAGAGGGCCCTGGTCGTAGACGTTGTAGAGGGCTGCGAGCTTGACGTCCTCCAGCCCCGTAGCTTCGGTCTGGTAGAACAGGAAGACATTGGACTGCCCTTCCACGCCGGTGAGGTTGTCCATGGTCTTCTTGGCCAGGGTGCCCGAGGCCAGCAGCGTCAAATTTGGCGTCAGCCCGTAGAGCACGTCCAGGGACGCTCCCTGGACGACCATTTCGTCAGGAGCCACGGTGAAGAGGGAGAGGACCTGGTTCAGGGTCAAGGAGTCCGTGCCGTAGCCCTGGCCCTTCATCTGGGAATGGAAGTACTTGAGGGCAAGCTGGAGCTCTCCGGCCGGAACGGTATGATCACCCCAGAGACTCACGGGACCCTGGGCGTCAGGGCGGCTCGCAGTCCACCGATACGTTTCGGTGTCCTGGGCAGTCAGGGGGTGAATCGAAGCGAGAGCTATCAGGAGAGGCAGAAGGCCTGCTGTCTTTCGGACCGTCATCGGTTCCTCCGGGGACACAGGTGCCAGGCCATTGGGCTCCGGCAGGAGATGGCTGATGGTCTGGAACATCCTCTTACCATACAAGATGCTCAACCCGGACGTGTTCAAACAAGCGCTTCGTTTCGGGGTTCGTTTCGGGTGGGTCCCGCGCGGCCCTCCGGATCCAGCCGCCGGTCCGGCGCGCCCGGCAGGGGCCGCGCCATCCCTTGACCCGAGCCGGTCCCTTGCTCATCGTGGGCTTCTTTCCCGCTACCCTGGAAGGAGCGACGACACATGGCGGTCCCCCTGGTGGGCGTCATCATGGGCTCCCGGTCCGATTGGGAAACCATGAAGCACGCGGTGGATACTCTCGAGTCCATGAATATCCCTGTGGAAACCCGGGCCCTCTCCGCCCATAGGACTCCGCAGGAGGTGGCCGCCTGGGCGGCCTCCGCGGAAGAGCGGGGGATGGAAGTGATCATCGCCGCCGCCGGGGGGGCGGCCCACCTGGCGGGCGTCGTGGCGGCCCACACGGTGCTGCCGGTCCTGGGCGTACCCATGAAGGCGTGGGCTCTGGACGGCCTGGACTCCCTCCTCTCCACCGTGCAGATGCCCCGGGGGGTTCCGGTTGGGACCCTGGCGATCGGGAAGGCGGGAGCGGTGAACGCCGCTCTCCTGGCTGCCCAGATCCTCGGCAACCACCACGAGGAGATCCGCGAGGCTTTCCGCCAGGATCGGGCTCGGCGAAAAGAGGAGGTGCTGAAGGGAATGGATCCGAGAGACTTCCGCTGACCTGCCAAGTTTTACTATACTCTCTCGACCGCACTCCGGTGCGGGTTCGTGCCGCCCCCGATCCTCCTCGCCGCCGGGGGCGGCGTTTTTGTCCGGGGGCCTCCGGGAGCACCGACAGCCGGACCGTGGTGCCCACCAGGGGCGGCGGGAGAGGGATCGGGGAAGAACCGTACGAGAGGCCGTCATGACCTTGCTTGACGAGATTCGCCAGCGGATAGACGAGGAGATGGGCCGCCTGGACCACGAGCTGAGGCGGGAGCTCCCGGAGCGCATCGGAAGGGCCCTGGAGCTGGGGGATTTGCGGGAGAACGCCGAGTACAAGTCGGCCCTGGAGCGGCAGGAGTTCGTTCAGGCCCGCATGTCCCATCTCTCCCAGCGCCAGGCCGAGCTTTCCCAGATCGATGTAGAGAACCTCCCCGGGACAGGGTGGGGTTCGGCTCGAAGGTGACAGTACGAAGACCTGGACATGGGCGATACCTTCGAGTTCACCATCGTGGCCGGGGACTTCGTCGACTTCGACGCGGGGCAGATTTCTCTCGCGTCTCCCATCGGAAAAGGGCTCCTGGGGGCTCGCCGAGCGGAGGAGCGGGCCGTGTCTCTGCCCGCAGGCGATCGCCGGTATCGCGTTCTCGAGCTCCAGACGCTCCCGCAGCAGCTAGGGGTGGGACGGAAGGAGTCCTGACGGTCCCCCCGGCACGATCCAGCCGGGCACCGAACGCTCCAGCCAGTTGGCCAGGTCCGCCACCTCCTCACGGCTGACTCCGTGGCCGATGGGATAGTCCCGGACCTCCAACCGTCCTCCTGCCTCCTCGATGCGCCCTCTTCCCTTCAGGGCCAGGGTGAAGGGAACGGCTGGGTCCGCGGTTCCATGGCCCCAGAAGATGGGGATGTCGCCCAGCGTGCAAGGCTGCTCCCCGAGACTCTCCTCGTTCACCAGGAAGGAGCTCAGGACGACGAGAGCCGATGCGACTCCGGGGTAGCGGAGGGCGAAAGCCAGGCTGGTCGTCCCCCCTGGGAGAACCCTCCCAGGACGAGGGGACCGGGTCGAAACCCCAAGCTTCGGGGGAGGTTCGCGAGAAAGGTCGCCAGGGCATCGAGGCTCTCGCCAAGAGATGCGGGATCGACCCGGTCCTCCCCGAGGTACCGGTACCAGGCCCATCCGGGACCGTACCCCATGTCCGCTGCTCGATGGGGGGCCTGGGGAGTGACAAGGGCGCCCCCGGAGGGGACGACGCGGGCCAGGCTCCGGAGGTCATTCATGTCGCTCCCGCGCCCGTGGAGGAGGACTATCACGGGGCTTCCATCCGCTGGCGGACTGCCCTCCTCCCGGGTGGGGAGCGTCAGGCGGTACTGGAGCGTGGCCGTCACCCGTCTCCGGCTACCGCCGCGGGGGCGTCCAGTGGCGTGAGGCCTTCCATGATCTCCTCCCGGTCCTGTTCCAGCCAGGCGGGCAGTTGGAGGTCGGTACCGAGATCGCCAGGCGCCTCGTCCACGGTGAACCCGGGTCCGTCCGTGGCGATCTCCAGCAACAGCCCGTCAGGCGCACGGAAATAGATGCTCCTGAAGTACTTCCGGTCCAGGACCGGCGTTACCTCGATCCCCAGGCCGAGGAGCCGGTCCCGCCATTCCAGCTGCTCATCCTCCGATGAGCACCGGAAAGCGATGTGGTGAGTCTGGCCCGCCCCAGCCCGAGCACGCCGGTCGGATTCGGGCCACCCGAAGAAGGTCAGGGAGCTGTGGGGAGAGACCGTCTCGCCGTCGTAGTGGGCCCAGAAGAAATGCGCGGTGGTTCCGTCGTCCTGATTCAGCGTTCGCTTGACGAGGCGAAGCCCGAAAGCCTGCTCGTAGAACTCCCCGGCACGCTCCAGGTCATCGGTGATTCCCGTAATGTGGTGGATACCCTGGAGGCTCATCTCGTCGGTGACGACGGGTACCGGCTCTTCGTGCCGAAGGGACCGGATCAGCTCTTCGCTCCTCCCGGCCGGTAGCCGCGCCGGGTCCGGGTGGATGAGGGTACGGCCCAAGGCGTGGGCCGGCTCGTCGATGGCGTAGCCCGGGCCTTCGGTCGCGATTTCCAGGATCTGACCATCCGGGTCCTGGAAGTAGATGCTTCGGAAGTAGCCCCGATCGTAGGGGCCCGAGACCGGGATGCCGGAATCGGTAAGTCTGCGCTTCCACATGAGCTGAGCCTCGGGGCTCCTCACCCCCAGCGCCAGATGGTGAACGCCCCCTACTCCCCAGCCCCCTCGCCTGGCGCCCGGCCACTCGAAGAAGGTCAGGATGGTCCCTGGACGTCCCTGCGGGTCACCGAAGTAGAGATGGTAGGCTTGGGGATCGTCGAAGTTCACCGTCTGCTTTACAAGGGGCAGCCCCAGGAGTGTTCGGTAGAAGACCAGGGTCCGGCGCGCGTCCGTGGACACCATCGTGATGTGGTGGAAGCCCTGTGTGATCATCGGTTCCATGGGATACTCCATTCCCGTGGCTCGGATGTGCCCCCGCCCGTTCGCTGGGTTGACCCCCACCCGAGCAGCTCGTGGTTTCTTCGGGGAGAATATAGTTCAAGTTTAAAATATCGACAAGACCGAAGGGAAGTCTAGGGAACTGTCGGATCGCCCCGGGGTGGCCTATTCTGGGAGACCTCGATAGCACCCGACACAAGGACGAATCATGGCCGCGACACCCTCCACGATGCCCCCCCTTGGTATGAGCCCTCCCGACTTCGATCTGCCGGACCCCGACGGAAAGCACCACGCTCTCTCCGATTTCGAGGGCGCCTCCGGGCTCCTGGTGGCGTTCATCTGCAACCATTGCCCCTACGTGCAGCACATCCGGAAGGAGCTTGGCGCCTTCGGACGAGAGTACCAGGGAAAGGGGCTCGCCGTGGTGGCCATTGCCTCCAACGATCTGGCCCAGTACCCCCAGGACGGGCCGGAGGGGATGCGCGAGGAGGCCGAGGACGGGGGATACACCTTCCCCTATCTCTTCGACGAGACCCAGGAGGTGGCCAAAGCCTACCAGGCTGCCTGTACCCCGGATTTCTTCCTCTTCGACGCCCACCGGAAGCTGGTGTACCGGGGCCAGTTCGACGACAGCCGTCCCGGCAACGACCTGCCGGTCACGGGGAAGGACCTGAGGGCTGCCGCCGACGCGGTTCTCGCAGGTCGGCCGGTGCCGGAGGAGCAACGCTCGAGTATTGGCTGCAACATCAAGTGGAAGCCCGGCAACGCTCCGGCCTACTTCGGCTGAGGCGCTGCGCGGGCCCCGAAAAGGGGAAAGCGCCACCGGTCAGGCTTCCGGTGGCGCTTTCTTGGTATCTGCCGCAACCCGGCGCGAACGCCACGCCGGCGCGAACAGTCTGGATCACATGTTCGGCTTAGGTGCCGTCCTAGCGATCGCTTGCCCGTGCCAGGTTGCACAGACTACTTGGACTAGACAAGGATCACCTCCTTTTCAAAGGTCAACTTCGGGCGGAACACCGGCGGGCCTTCCTCGCCCGCGGTCCAGGCGGGGGCGTCACCCTGGACTCCCCTCACCGGCCCAAGCCATTGAACCAACGGCCAAGTCGAAGCTAAACCTCTTGGACCCGCGAAGCAAGGAGTAAAGTCCCGGGGCCGGGCTGGACACCATATCTGGGCACCCGGACCCGCCCGGGCACGACAGGTGGGGGGGGGCGGTCCGTTCCGCCACCGGCGGAAAGCTAGCCTACTCCATCCTCCGCGCGACCCAACGCAGGAGCCAGGCGCTCACCAGAAGGGCGATGGCGATCCAGAAGAGACCCCACACGACCGTTGGGATTCCTGTCATCTTTGCGAGCATGGCGGCGTCGGACGGCAGCGTCGGGTGGCTCAGGACGTCGCTCTTGATGTCCAGGACGGCGTAGAGAACCGACGTGAGCCCGAGACCCAGGAGGAGAATCCGGTTCACGCCCTGGCTGAGGTACCTGGCCCCGACCATGAGGCCAACGCCGAAGAGCAGACCGAAGCCGAAGCCGAAGGCGCTGCGTACCAGGAAGAGCGTAAGAACGACCACGGCCCCTCCGATCCCTCCCACGATCCAGCGAGGGCGGAACCAGCGGGAAAACCCCAGCATGATGAATAGAACGCCCCAGAACAGACTCCCGAGGTAACCGGCCGAGAGGGTCAGGAAGGCGTTGCCCCCCAGTGTGTAGGTGGCGCCGCCCTGAGAGGGATCGAGAACGATCCGCGCCACGGAGCCCCCGGTAGCCACGGCCACGATGGCGTGGCTCACCTCGTGGAGGAGCACCACGAACACCTTCAGCGGGTAGATCACGGGCGTGTCCCAGAGGGCCCATATGCCAACGAAATAGAGCAGGAATCCCACCAGGAAGTTTACGCGTTTTCGGGTACTTGGACTCATGAGTGTGTCGTCTCCTCGAGGTGCTGCTCCGGGCGCTCTCAACCTCTACGAAGTACAGCTACGCCCTGTTTCGGATCCGGGCGACGGGCCGGTGCCGGTGTGCCTCTGCCCCATCCATCCCGGGACGCTCACCGGAATTGTCGTGGTCGATCTTCGGACGCCGGCCCTCCGGCCCGGGAAGGAGGCCGCCGGACACGCCACCTGGGAGGGAGGGCGTACCTTCTCGACCCGGACGTGAACCCTTTTGAGCCGGAGGAAGGTACTGGGAAGGGACGGAGGTTCGGTAACCCTTCCCGCTAAAACCATGGAGACCCACGATGCATCGGGACGCAGGCCTGCTGGCGGTGGCCGCATGGGCGGCGCTCTTCCTCACTCCTGGCCTGGTACGGGCACAGGAGCAACCCCTTCCAGATCGCCTTCATCGGGCCCACCATGCAGCTCGTGGACGCCGACGAGGACGTAAGTGGGATTCGTCTGAACCTCATCTACGGTGTGAACCAGAACATGTCGGGCATCGACCTGGGCCTCATCAACCACACCAAGGGCGACATGGTGGGGGTCGGGTTCGGGCTGGTCAACGTCACCGATGGGGACTTCGTAGGGTGGCAGGCGGCGCCGATCAACCTGACCCAGAGAAGCCTTTACGGGGCTCCAGTGGTCGGCATGGACGGCCCTGTCCCTGGCGAACATCGCGCAGGAGGGGAGGGGGGCCCAGATCGCCTGGGTTTTCAATCAGGCCGAGTATCTCGGGGGCTTCCAGCTGGCCCTGGTCAACATCGCCAACGACATGAATGGAGTCCAGGTGGGCCTCATCAACATCATCCGCTCCAAAGAGCATTTTCCGGTGCTGCCATTGGTGAACTGGAAGCTGGAGGGGCGGGCTCCGTAGGGAGGATCGTCAGACGAAGCCCATGACCGTCGCTACCTGCCCCAGAAGGTAGGCGCAGGCCAGCGCCCCGTAGATCCCGAAGACGTACCCGACGACCGCCATGAGCAGCCCCACCGGCGCCATGGCCGGGTGGTACACTCCGGCGACCACGGGAGCCGAAGCGGCCCCACCGATATTCGCCATGCTCCCGGTGGCGATGAAGAAGAGAGGAGCGCTGACCACCCGGGCCGCAGCCAGAAGGAATGCGACGTGGACGGCGATCCAGACGGCTCCGGCCAGGAGGTAGATCGGGGCCTGAAGAACCGCGGCCAGGTTGGCCTGGGCACCGATCCCCGCCAGCAGGAGGTAGAGGGCGGTGTATCCGAGCTGGCTGGCGCCGACCTTCTCGTACTCCCGCAGGCGGGTGAAGGAAAGAAGGAGTCCCCCGGACACCACGATCAGGACGGCCCAGGTCGTGGGGCTGATGATGGTGGGATCCCCCAGGGCGGGCATCCGCGCCCCGAGATTCACCGAGAGAACGGCTGCGCCGATGCCGATCCCCACCAGGAAGGCGGCGTCCCGGACGGTGGTGGGGTGACGGTCACGGTCCATGTCCGCCAGACGCCGGTTCGTCTCCTCGATGGCTTCGGTTCTCGCCCCGCTCCAGGTATCGAACTTCTTCTGCCAAACGCTGAAGAAGAGGAGCACCCCCATCCAGCCGTAACCCACCACCGTGTCCACCACGATGATCGGGCCAAACGCCGAATCTGGGGTGCCCACGCTCTCCGCGATGGCGACCATGTTGGCGGTCCCGCCGATCCAGCTCCCCGAGAGGGCGGCGAATCCCTTCCACGAGTCGGGGGGGAGGAAGTGGCCGAACAACATGAGGGCGATGGGCCCCCCGAGGATGATCCCCAGCGTGCCTGCCGACACCATGAACAGGGCCGTGGGCCCCAGTCGGGCGACGCTCTTCAGGTCGACGGAGATCATCAGGAGGAAGAGGGCAATGGGCAGGAAGTAGCGGGTGGTGAAGTCGTAGGCCGGAGAGCTCGCGGGCGTCAGCCCGAACGTCGTGGCGAACATGGGGAGGAAGTAGACGAAGATCACCGGCGGCAGGTATTCGAAGAACTTTTGAAATCTTCGGACCCCCGAGAGCCAGAAGATGGCCGCCACCAGCGTGGCGAGGAAGGCGAAGACCGCCATGGGATCGTTGAAGAACGCCTGGTGCGTATCGGTCATCGGCTCCGGTCCTCGGTTCGGGGTCCGGGGAGCCTAACGGTTCAGGCCGACCGTGGCCATCCCGGGTGAAAAGACGGTGGGCCCGGGCCGCGGGACCCGTGGGCCTTGACCGGAAGACGGCGGGGCTGGCCGGGAAGGCGGGCAGGGGCTCTCAGCGGGAGAGGAGGATCCCCAAGGTCAGGAATCCCAGGCCGAGGGCGAGTCGCTTCCAGAAACTGCCAGCTCGGCCGGTGGGCTCGCCGCGCCGGGTCCAGACGATGATGGCGCCACAGGAGCTCGACCCGAACTCCGCCGGAAGCTCGGAGGCGTGGTAGATCTCAATGGCCTCCACGTCCAGGGGCTGGATGATGGCGTCGACGCCTTCCGGGGAGCTGGATATCGGCACGCCATCCACCCAGAGCCGGGGTCGACACCCTCCCCGCAGGAGGACCACGGAGCCGGAGAACCTCCCGGGCACCACCCTGGCTCCCGGGACCATGCGCAGCAGGTCGCTGAAGTAGATAGGGTGTCGGTTCTCGATCTGCTCCCGGTCGATGAAGGTTCCCGGCCGGGTGCGACGGCGGTCCTGGAAGTCGTCCAGAGGACCGGGGGCGTGGCGTGTCACCTCAACAGTGATGGGGGCCAGGGGGACCGGGGACACGGTCAAGGGGAGGTACATTTCCAGGTCGGATCCCGCCTCGACCTCCAGCGTGTCCGTGCGCTCCCGGTACCCGATGCGGGTCGCAACGATGCGATAGGTGCCCGGTGGGACGCTCCGGAAACGGAAACGGCCCTCGGCGTTGGTGATCCGGGTTCCGGCTCCTGGGGTGCCTCCGGGCCCGGAGGCAAGAGATACGGCCACCTCCGCCAGGGGCCTGCCTGACTCCTGGTCCACGACCTGTCCCTGCACGGTGGACGCTGCATCGGCCCCCTGGGCCTGCACCGGTCCCGGCAGGGAAAAGCCAAACCCCGACCCCGCCGCGAGGAAGATGAGCGCCGTCATGACGCGGGTAGGGAGTATGCCCAAGGGTCCAGTACTCTTGGTGGAGAGGGGCCGCGCCCGGGATTCCGCGGATCCGGGCGTAATGTGAACATACTCGGACGGGCCGAGGGTGTTTCACCTCGGCCCGTCCGCGGTCACGCGCTCCATCCCGATACCGGCCGGAAAAGACAACCGGGGCGCGGCGATCTCGGGATCATGGGCGACCCGGCAGCTGGACCCTCCTGGTGGCGGTCCCGCCGTGGAAGGAGTCGATCTGGAACTCGGCCCAGCCACTTCCCGACACCTGGACCAGGTACCGGAAGGTCTGCACGTCATGGCCCACGAGCCGGAGCTCGTGGATATCCTCGGAGACGCCCGCCACCGCGGCGCCGCTCCGGGCCGGGTCGATTCGCGTCATTCCCTCGGGAATCGGGATCATCCGCACGCCGTCCGACGACCGGAAGGTCAGCTTGTCCTGAACCGCGCTGCCCAGGACGTTCTCCCTGTCCGAGGAGGTCGGGTAGGTGCGGTCGTTCTTCACCTCGACATCCACCCAGTAGAGATTTCCCTCCTCAGGGGTCACGGTGACGTCCCCGATCTCCACTTTGGGGAACTGGCTGGCGCACCAGAGGACGAAGTCCGCGTTCTTCTGGGCTTCCATCTCGATGTAGCGCGACGGGGGCGTGCTCACGGTATGCTTCTTCTGGGTCCCTCCGATCCAGACCTCCCCCAGGTCCGGGTGCGTGACCTTGTGGGGCATGATCCAACCCTCCCCGTGCAGCTCGAGGTCGATCCACTGCATGGTTTCCTCGTCATCCACCCGACCGTCACCGTTGACGTCGGCCGCGTCCACCGGGATCCCCCCATAGCTCGACGAGGTAGGCGTAGTTCCCGAGCATGTAGTAGGAGGTGGCCTGAGCCTGGCCCGAGAGTCCGCTGATGGTGGGGGAGTAGTTCTTCAGGAAACGGGCCCCGGTAGTCACGACCTCGGTCTGTACGTCCATGTCGTTCTGGTACTGGGGCGGGACCTGCCGGTCGAAGAGCTGGGCGTACTTGTTGTCCTCCCGCATCTGCGCCAGGCGCTCCTCCACCGTTCCTCCCCGCGACCCCCCGGCCGCCGCCAAAGGCCGCGGTGGCCTGCCCCGCTGGAGCCGCCGGTGGCGCCGCGAACATGATCAGACGGCCCGTGTTGTGGAAGTGGAAGCTGGCGAAGATGTTGGGATGGGTCCTCATGAACTCCCAGACGTTCCGGGTTTCAGACTCGGACATGGGGTAGGGCCACCCGGCGCTGAGGGTCCATCCGTACGCGAAATTCCGGTTCGGGTCGGGCCCTCCGATGTCGTCCTCGTTGATCCGTCCCGTCACCGTCGTTGTCGTACCCCTCCTGGCCGATCCGCCTGAACCGCATGACCTGCTCGCGACTCGTCGGTCACCGGGATGAAGCTGCCGGCCGTCGGCCGAGAGCTTGAACTCCCCGGTCGGGGTCCTCCACGTACATGGTGGACAGTTCTCCGTCCCCGTCCACGTCCTCGGTCTGGTCTTCGTCGTAGAGGCCGTCCCCGTCGTTGTCCTCGGGCCGGTAGGGCTCCCGGGGGTTGTTGGGGTTGTTGGGGAAGCTCACGAAGGAGTCGTTGGCGTCCACGTTCAGACCCGGGAAGGATGTAGAACGTGGTGCTGTCCACCAGGTCGTGGACGAAGGGGTCGTAGTCGTACCGGGTCAGAGAGGTACCACATGGTGTAGAGGGAGCAGGTGATTCCGTTCACCTCGTTCCCGTGGATGGCCCCGTCCACCCACATGGCCGGCTTGGTATCGGCGGCTCCGGTGGACTTGGCCGTGATGGTGATGAGGTACTGCTCCCGTCCCATCCGGCTCTTGCCGATGGATTGGATGTCGGCCAGCTGGGAGTACTTGGCCTGGATGTCCTTCATGATCTGGGTCCACTCGTCATACGAGTAGTACCGTTTCCAACTGATGGGAAAGTCCAGCTCCCCGTGGTAGCCTCCGGGGCTCTGCTGGAGCTTGGACTGAGCAGGGCCGGCACGGGCCCCACCGCAGAAAGAGCTGACGGCGAGGAGGCATGCCGACAGGACACTGAGTTTCTTTTGCGTGCGCATGGTGTCCTCCTCTCCTAGCGGACCGTGAGGTCACGGACTTTGGTGCCGCCCTTCTGGGAGGTCAGCACGATCTTCAGGGGCGCGTTGCCCTCCAGGGAAACCAGCCAGGTCACCTCCCGGGTGTTCCCGGTCTGCGGCGGCCTGCGCCCTGCGGCCCTCCGGCCGCTCCGGGGGCCTGCTGCTGCATGGGATAGGGGCCCTGGGCGGGGGATGGGCGTCCGCGCTGCCCCGCGGCTCCGGCGTCCGCCGGACCGGCTCCCGGGAATCGCCATGCTGCCCTCCGATGACGCCCAGGCTCTGCCAGGCGCTGCCCTGGAGGAACTTCACCCGGTCCCGGTCGCCGATGAGCCAGATGGCATCCTCCCGGTTGCCCGGCAGAGCGCGCGCCCCTGGGCGAGTCTGGGTGGGGAGGGGTCCGGTGTTGGTCACGGTGGCGGTGACCTTGACGATCCGCGTGTTCCCGCTGGTCGCCAGCGTCTCGGCCGTGGCCTCGGTGATCTCGAGCTTGGGCAGCAGCCCGGCCTTGAAGATCTCGAACTGGTAGTGGATGTCGGCCACGTGTCTCAGGGATTCACCGGGGAGGGCGTTTCCGCCCACGTAGGTGGAAACCCATCCTCCGATCTCGCCCTGACCCAGATCGGGGTGATTGTAGCTCTGCCAGGGAACGAAGATCTCCCCGTCGAAGGCCGAGTCCTGGTAATCCAGGAGGGCCCTGGTACCAGACGTTCCGGTCGTCCTCCCCGTTGTAACCGGGGAGGCCCCGGGTGTCCCGGGCCCAGTTCCATAGCTCGGTGGACATGGAGTAGGCCCCGAACTGGGCGTAAGCCCAATCCAGGAAGATGCCATACCCGTAGGGCCGGTTCTGTGCCTCGTTGTACGGATGGCGCCAGACCGAGGAAGCCTCCGTGCCTTCGCCGTGGAGCTCCACGTACTTCGGAGCCATGATCTGGTCGTAGACCGCCAGGTCCTCGGGATCCATCCTGCTGGTCCGGCCATCGGGCCAGGGGCCGGTAGGTGAATCCCCCCGAGGTGTGGTAGGACTGGACCATGAGGATGTTGGTGTGGTTGGTAAAGAACTCCAGGATGGCGTGGGCTTCCGGGGAGGAACTGGGATAGAACCCGCTGCCTGCCTGTTCCTGCTCGTCGTTGAACCAGCCCTCGGGGAAGTTCCGGTTCACGTCGATTCCGGCTGTGCCGTCCTCGCCCCGTCGGCCGTCGCCGTCGTTGTCCCGGTCCTCCCGAATCACCGAGTACCGTTGCTTGCTGGTCTCCTCGTCCCTCCCCAGCTGGACCATGAGGCGAGGATCTTCATCGTCGATGACGTACCGGCCCTCCGGATCCGGATAGCGGAAGCTGGTGATCAGCCCGTCGCCGTTCAGGTCGTCGGGGCCGTCTTCGTTGACCCGCCCGTCGTCCATCGTTGTCCTCTTCCATGGAGTTCTGCCGCTGGGAGATCCCCAGATCCACGGAGCTGTAGACGCCGTCGGGGTTTACGATGGGGCAGAGGTAGAAGGTGTTGTCGTCCACCAGCTCCGTGATGCCCGGGTCGGAGCCGTAGCCGGAAACCAGCTTGTCGATGGTATAGAGCGTGACTTCCGTACCGGTGTACTCGTTCCCGTGGGTCCCCCCGTCGATCCAGATTCCCGGCTTCCCCATGAAGGACTCCATGGGAGTGACGTTCTTCACGCCCTCTTTCCGAGGGTTCTCGAGGGTCACGTAACGGTCGATTGTCGTGCCGTTGGACATCTTGGAGATCACCAGGACGTAGATGGGGCGGTTCTGGTTGGACCGTCCGATCTCGATGAGCTCGGTGATGTCGGGGTAGGAACGGGCGACCTGACGGATGTATTCGACGGTTCCGTCATAGCCGTGGAAATCGTCGAAAGAGATGGGCACCTTCTGGGCACCCAGGGACTGGGCCGCAACGAGGAGCATGCAGGCGGCCAGAGCGCCCGCGGCTCCGGGCAGCCTCCGTCGGCGCCGCGGTTGAAACGGCAGATTCATGAGTGACCCTCCCGTTGGTGGGATCCAGGGGGCCTGCCCCCGGGGAATTCTCCTCAGGATCCATCCTCCATTAACGGCGTTGATCTTACGGGCTCACTGCTTCCCGGGCCACCCGGGGTGGAAGGGAATCCGGCGGTATTGGCCGGATGGATGAGAGGGCGTCAGGGCTGGGGAGGCCGGAGGTGACCACCGAAAGGCGCGGTCGCAGGGCACCGGTAGCGCCGGGGCCCTGCGACCGAATGTGGGGAGCTTACGGGATCAGTAGGTCTTCATCTTCGTGATGCTACCCTGGAGGATCCCCATGACGTAGGGGGGATTGTGAACCCCCATGCTACGGTCCTGCTCGATCATGTCCCAGTTCACGAAGGCCGCCACCACATCCCCCGGCCAGGATCCAGTAACCGGGGTGCCGCCGGCTGATAGCACGCCGATTCGCTCGAGTTCGGTGGCCAGGTCATCCAGCAGACCCTCCACCTGGCTCTGCAGACCGATGTAGTCGAAGTCGGTCAGGGTGGTGTGGCAGTTCACGCAACCCGCGATGTTGTCCTCCGTTGTTCCGTGGAGCTCATAGGTCATGTTCCACGTGTGCCCCCCGGCCTGGGCACCATAGGCTGCCGCCATGTGGCAGGTCCCACAGCTTTCTTCATTGACGGTCTTGTTGCCGTGGGCCATGGGCCCGTTCATGACGTCCCCGCTGAGCTCGAAGGCGCCCACCCCGGCCAGGATCTGCGCTTGGGGTCCGTGGTGGTAGCCATAGAAGGGGGAGGAAATGGTGGCGTTTTCGGCTCCTGGCGTCGGGGCGGGCTCGAGGGGCCGCGCCTGGTGACACTGCGAGCAGAGGTTCCCCACCGGCCCGAAGTCGACAGGCCCCTGGTCCTCGTTGAAAATGAGCGGGTTGGGGCCGCTGACGGTGAAGGCGTAGTCTGCCTCCGTGTAAGTGGTGTGGATCTGGTGGCACGTCCGGCAGTTTATCGGCGCCGGGTTGAGAATGTCCTCGGCCGTGGTGGTGGAGCCCGTGGCGATCCGTTCGATGAACCCCTGGTGGGTGTGGCACGGGGCACAGTCGGAAGTGGATCGCTCGAAGTTTCCGCCCTGCCGGTGTACGGAAGCCTCGTACTCCACTTCCCGGGCGAAGAGGATTACGCTGTTGACGTGGCATTGGGTGCAGGTCTGATTGGCGTCCTGGCCGGCGGGGCCTGCCGGACCCTGGGGACCCTGGGGACCCTGGGGACCTTCGGGTCCCGGTGGACCCGTCAAGCCCTCCCGCCCCCTCGGCCCTTCACAGGCGGCCAGGAGAGGCAAGAGAAGCAGAACTGCAGCGAGTCGTCGGGCGCTGTTTCCCATCGGTGCTGCTCTCCAGTTCTGAGGCGAAGATTGAAATGGATCCCGGCGGGACGGGCTCCGGTCGGGAGCGACACGAGGACCGAAACGCCCCAACCGTCCGTTCCTCGATCCCCCTCACTGGAGTATCACCCCGGCGTCGGATTGGTTCTGGCTCGGCTGCGGGTCCGTCCACTCGCCACCTGGTGCCGACCGTTCGTATGTTGGTTGCTCAAGAACGAAAGGTGAGCCATGATCCAGACCGAACACCTCTCCCGCAGCTATGGCGACAAGCAGGCGGTCGTCGACCTGAACCTCACCGTCGAGCCCGGCGAAATCCTTGGGTTTCTAGGGCCGAACGGCGCCGGCAAGTCCACCACGGTGAAGATCCTCACGGGGCTGATCCGCCCCACGTCGGGCCGGGCTCTGATCTCCGGGTTCGACGTCGTGGAGGAGCCGCTGGAGGTCAAGAGCCGGATCGGCTACGTGCCGGAGACGGCCGCGGTCTACGATGCGCTCACGGCGGCGGAGTACCTGGAGCTCGTGGCCTGCCTTCACCACATGGATCCCGAAGACCGCCACCACTCGCCGAAACGAGCTGGTGGACCTGTTCGGCCTCGGCGAGGCCCAGAACCAGCGCATGACGGAGTACTCCAAGGGGATGCGCCAGAAGGTGGTGATGGTGGCAGCCCTCATGCATCGGCCCGAGGTCCTCTTCCTGGACGAGCCGTTCGACGGCCTGGACGCCAACACCGCGGCCGTGGCCAAGGAGCTCCTGAAGCGGTTGGCCGAGCAGGGCCGCACGATACTCTTCTGCTCCCACATTCTGGAGGTGGTGGAGAGGGTGTGCTCCCGCATCGTGATCATCAATGAGGGACACCAGATCGCCGAGGGCTCGGCCGAGTCCATCCGAGGGGCGGCGGGTGCGGACACGCTGGAAGCCGCGTTCAGCAAGCTCACCGGCGTGCGGGACGTGGGAGAGGTGGCGACCGAGCTCCTGGCTGCCCTGGACCGCTCGTGAAACGACTTCTCACGTGGCTGGGGGTCGACTACGACCAGTGGAAGGCCCTGACCATCGTGGCGCTCAAGCTGGACCTGCGCACCTCGACGTTTGGAGGGGCCCGGTCCCGGCTCGGCCGCGGGGCAGGGAGATCGGTCATCGGACAGATCGTGTTCTACCTCATGATGGGCTTCATCATGGCCCTCTTCGTGGGGTACCTCGGGGACCGGTTCGTGGCCGGGACGATCCTGTTCAGCTACGCGATTCTGATGGTGGGCACGGCCATGCTGGTGGATCACAACGCCGCCATCACCTCCCCCGAGGATTACGGCATCCTGGGGTACCAACCCATCACGTCCCGGACCTTTTTCGTCAGCAAGCTCACCAACGCCCTCGTCTATACCCTCGGCATCAGCACGGCCCTGGGACTCCTCCCCGTGGGGGTGCTCTTCGCGAAGTACGGAATCGCGGTGGGCGGCGCCGCCATCGTTGCCCTCTACGTCTGTGCCACGACAGTGACACTGACCATTGTGGCCGGGTATGCGACCCTCGTCCAACGAGTTGGTCCCCGGCGCCTTCGCATGTGGCTGTCCTACGTCCAGCTCGCGACCGGATTCGTGGTGTATGGCGGGTATTTCCTTACGGCCGAGTTCTTCGGCAAGGCCGCCCTGGCCACCCTCACCTTTCCCCGGACGGCATGGCTCTCGCTCATCCCTCCTACATGGTTCGCGAGCTACCTGGAAGTGGCGGCGGGAAGCCTGGTGCGCAAGATCTCCTCCCCGTTGCGGGAACGCTGGCCCTCCTGGCCTTGCTCGTCACCCGCCTTCGGGGTCGGATGTCCCTGGATTATGCCGAGAGGCTCAGCGAGCTTTCCACCGCCGGAGCCTCCCCCCAAGCGCCCGCGGCGGCGTCCGGGGGGCACCGCTTCCTATACCGGCCTATGGTTCCGGGGCGGAGAGGCCCGGGCAGTGGCGATTCTGGTCCGGAGTCACTTCCGCAACGACATGAAGTTCCGCATGGGGGTCCTGGCCATTCTCCCCCTGACGGCCATCTACCTGATCATGGGCCTCCGGGGGGATGGGCCCGGCGCCGCCGCCGGAGGTTCCGGACCGAACCTCTCCCTGGTCACCATGGCGGCCATGCTCTTTCCTGTGCTCCTGAAGACGAATCTCGCCCGGAGTGACGCCTACCGGGCCTCATGGGTGTTCTTCTCGAGCCCCACCGACAGGATCCGCTTGATCCGTTCGTCGAAGAATGTCCTCGTGGCTTTCTTCCTCATCCCGTACCTGGCGTTTCTGGGCGTCATCCTCGCTCTCATCACCGGCGATCTCCCTTGGGTAACCGGCTACCTCCTCCTGGTGGGCGCCGTGAGCCACCTTGCCTTGCTGGGGGCCACCGTCGTGTCACCGGAGCTGCCCTTCTCTCTTCCCATGGAGAAGGGGCGGGGCTCCTCCCGGATGCTCCTGACCATGATCGTCATCGGAGTGTTGGGGGGGCTGGTGCCCCTCCTTTCCCGCATGGCGTTTGCCAGCGTCGCCGCCACCGCGGAGACCTTCGTCGTCATCCTCCTCCTGACCCTCGCCCTGAGGGGAATCACGCGACGGCGCGTGGAGCGCCAGAGTCGGTACCTGGAATTCCAGGGCTGAGCTACTGCCTCCAGCTCTTCTCCGCGGCCCGGCGAACGGACTCGAATCGCGGATCTTTTCGCAGCGGTCCCAGGACGTCGGGGTAGAAGTGGTGTACGGAGAAGACCGGCCAGTAGCTCCATTCGTCGACGGCGAGGAAGCTCGCCAGTGCCTGGTCGGGCCGGCCGAGTGCGGCGTGGACCAGGCCCTCCGCGAAGGCGTCTCGCCGGTTCTGAAACCGTTGGAGCGCCTCCCCTGCCGCCTCCCCGTTTCCCGCCCCTGCCTGGACTACCGCCAGGGTGACCTCAGGACCGGAGCCCGCCCACGGAACTACGAGATCACGGAGAATCTCCACCGCTTCCGGGAGCCGACCCAGGTGGTATAGGGCCAGGCCTTCGTAGAAGGCCCCCGTTGCCCAATCGGGCTGAAGCCCTCGTACCCGGCGAGCCTCCCGGAGCGCTCCCTGGGCATCCCCGTTCTCCAGGAGCGAGAGCGCCAGGTTGCTGACGGCCTCCGGTGACAGGGGGTTGAGCTGCACCGCCCGCTCTGCGCTGGCCAGGGCCGCCCCCCCGTGACCCATGACCTGGTGCACCCAGCTCAGCCAGTTGTGGGCTTCGGCGTAGTTGGGCCGCAGCCGGACGGCCCGGTTCAGGTTTCGAATGGCGGCCGGGCCCTCCCTGCGATTGGAATGCAGAAGGCCCAAGGAGGCGCATGCCTCCGCCGACTCGGGCTCCAGCTCCAGGGCCCGACGGACCGCTTCCTCGGCCGCGGGAAGCGTGTCCTCCGCCGCCTGGTGGCCGTAGTCGTAAAGGAGCGTGTGAACGTCGGCCAGGCCAACCCAGGCGGGGGCGTAGGTCGGATCCTCGGCGAGGGCTCCCTGGAAGTATTCACGAGCCCTGTGCATGGCTTCGCTGGTCCGCTGGTCGAGCTGCGCCCGCCCCTGGGCGCAGAGGCGATACGCCTCCAGGTTCTCGGTGGGTACCCGTTGGAGTCGTTCCCGCTCGACCGGGGTCAGCTGGGTCCGGGAAGCCCTGGCGATCTCGGCGGCCAGCTCGCTCTGGATGTCGAAGATGCTTCCTGCGGTGAGGGCCCGGTCGTAACGCTCCGCCCAGACGTGGGCCTCGGTCCGCGCGTCGATCATCTGGATGTTGAGCCTCAGGCGTTCCCGGGTGCTTTGCACGGAACCCTCTACCACCGTTCCCACCCCGAGCTCCTTGCCGATCTCCCTGGCTGGTTTCCCGGCCCCCCGGTAGCGGAGCACGGAGGACCGCGAGATCACGGTAAGCTCGGCGATTCTGGAGAGCTCCGTGATAAGGTCGTCGTGCAGACCGGCGGTGAACGGCTCCATGTCCTCCGAACCGCTCAGGTTGTCGAAGGGGATGACGGCGATGGAGCGGGGCGAGGACTCGGCCGGGGCCTCGGGGGCCAGTGCGGTGGTTTTCCGCTCGGCCGTCTCCAGGAGGGCCCGGGTCTCCGGAGATGGCCCGGCGCCGAATTCCCGCTGGAGCCGCCCCGCCAGCTCCTCGTAGGCCCGGAGAGCGCCTGCCCGATCTCCCTTCGCCTGGAGAAGGACGATGAGGCGCCGGGCCGCGCGCTCATCGTAAGGGTCCAGGCTCAGCAGCCGCCGAATTCGTCGGAGGGCTTCGGCGTGCCGGCCGGCCCGCTCGGCGTCCTCCGCAGCCGACCCCGCCGCCTCGGCGGCCAGCCTGCGTAGGCGGGCCCGCTCGCCGTGAAGCCAGTCGTCGAACTCCTGGGAGGCGCCGGAGACGAACAACCCCTCCAGGAGGTCGCCCCGATAGAGATCGAGGGCGTCCAGGGTTCGCCCTTCCCGGCACGCCGCATCGAAGGCGACGGCGTCGCACCAGATGGAGGCCTCTGCCAGTCCCACCTCCTCGGAGCCCCGGGTCACCACGGCCTCGGGGCCGAGAGCCCGCCGAAGATGGTGGAGCATGTTGCTCAGGGCATTGCGGGCCCGTCTCTGAGCCGACTCGGGCCAGAAGAGTCCGAGGATGCTGTCCCGACGCTGGAGCCCCCGGGGGGAGGCCAGGGCCAGATACGAGAGGAGCGCCAGGCGCTTGGATCCCGACAGGGGAGAGGCGAGGGGTCTCCCGCCCGGTCCCTTGAGGTCGATGCTGCCCAGCACGCGGAAGGTGATCATCGAGTGGGTTCGGTCCTTTTCAGGTCTTAGATCGAATCTAAGAGGCCTGGCACTGCCAACAAAGACCGAGCGGGTAGCTTCCGTGTCGTGCCGCTCACCGGCACTGCCGGAACCAACACAACCAGGAGGCATCATGGAACGCTACCGTACCCTCGCCCTGGCCCTGTCCCTCGTCCTCGCCGCGGGATGCGAGAAGAGCCCGGTCGAACCGCTGCGGCAGGAGGCCCTTCTTCCGGAGGCCTCGGCCGTGGCCATGACACACGCCAACGCCAAGTTCCAGAGTTGGCACCAAGGCTTCAATCACGGCACCGCCGGGTGGATCGACAGTGACCCCAGTGGACCCGCAGGGTGGTGCGGAACCATCGACGCCGCCGATCGCCGGGACGGAAACCTGGTGCCGTCAGCAGGCCGAGGTTACGCCCTCGTGACCCACGGGGCCTGCAACGCGTACTGGGCCGAGCATGGCTTCCCCAACGGGAGCGGGCCCTATTCGCCGGGAGCGGGCTACTCCACGGTCTTCCCGGACGGGGGATTCGTCGTGGAGCTGGACATCTACCTCGATCCGGCCTGGACCGCGGCGGAGCCCTTCACCTACAGCGTGAGCATGAGCCTCCTGGACCAGGAATATCCGGACAATTTCCGTTACTTCGTGGTTCCCGTCACCATAGAGGGAGGCACGCTCAGCGTAGCCGGTCACCCGGTACGGGAAGCCGGATGGTACACGTTCCGGCACCGGTTCAGCGAGGAGGACGGGAAGCTGGCGGTGGACTTCGCGCTGGCCCGGCACGGGCGGGCGCTCTTCACCGTCCCTGTGACCGAGACGGCGTTCTCGGCCGAGCCGACGGCGTCCTTCGATGCATCGAACGTGGGCAACGGATACGTCTGGTTCGTCGCCATTGCCCCGGGGCTGCGGCTGGCCATCGACGAGCACCAGGTGCGCCAGGGGAGATAGCCCCTCTCACCGAAGACAGACCGGCGGCTCAGCCCTCCTTCGCGGCTCGCTCCCGTTCCTCTCGCTCGTGGACGTGGGCCGCGAAGGCGAACCGGTCCATCTTCACGTAGATCACCGGAATGAGGAAAAGGGTGAAGATGGCCGCAACCAGGACCCCTCCGATGGTGACGATGGCCATGGCGGTCCGGAACGAGGCGCCCGGTCCCGATCCGATGGCCTGGGGAATGAGGGCGATGGCGATGGCCACGTTGGTCATGAGAATGGGGCGGAGGCGGGCCGGCGCCGCCTCCAGGAGGGCCTCCACGATCGCCAGGCCCCGGCTCCTCAGGATCTGGGCGTAATCCAGGATCAGGATGGCGTTGTTCACCACGATCCCCACCAGCATGATCATGGCCATCATGCTGAAGATGTTGAGGTTGGTGGCGGTGAGGAACAGGGCGAAAACCGCTCCCACGGCCCCCAGGGGCAGAGTCAGCATGATCGTGACCGGGTGAACGAAGGACTCCAGGATCATGGCCAGGACGACGTACGTGAGGACGATTGCCAGGACCAGGGCCTTCAGCATTTCGGTCAGGGACTCCTGGAACATCTCGAACTGCCCCGTGATCTCGTAGGAGTACCCGGGGGGAAGGCCCATGGCGTCCATTCGGGTCTCGATCTGGGTAGCGAGGCTGGTGAGGCTGCCGCTCCCGATCTGGGCGTCGATTTCCACCGTCCGTTGTTTGTCGTTTCGCTGGATGGTGTTCTCCCCGCCCTGCTCGGTAACCTCCCCGAGAGTGCTCACGGGAACCACGCCGGTTCGGGTCCGGATCTGCAGGTCGCCCAGCTCGCGACACCCGGTCCCGGGCGCTCTCGGCCAGCCTCACTCGGATGTCCCGCTCCTGTCCCGCCTCCCGGTACACCCCGGGCGTGACGCCTTCGATGGAGGCCCGGAGCGCTCCGCCGATCTGGGCCACCGTTAGGCCATACTCGGAGAGGACGGCCCGGTAGGGGCGGAAAACGACCTCAGGACGTGGCTCCTGGATCGTGTTCTTCACGTCCACGAGCCCCTCGATTGCCGCTATGGTGTCGGTGGCCCGCTCGGCCAGCGTCTCCAGCCGGGCCTGGTCCGGCCCCTTCACGAGGATCTGGAGGGGAGCCTCGCTCCCGCCTCCACCCATGGTCTGGGAGAGGGTCACGGTGACGTCGGCGTCGGGGATCTCGGCCATGAGCTCCCGGATGCGGGGGAAGAAGGATTCGGTCGGGAGCGGCGAGTCCACGGTCACCTGGATCTGGGCCTGGTTCACGTCGGCTCCGGTGGACATCATCCCGCCGCTGCCCTGGCCGATGGTGGTGAGAAGGTCCGTCACCTCGGGAATCTGGCGCAGGAGCCCTTCTGCGCGCTGTACCACGGTGCGATGTCCGCTCGATGGGCGTGCCCGGGGGCAGCTCCAGGGCCACCTCCGCCATGCCGTTGTCCGTGGTGGGCATGAACTCTCCCCCGCCGAAACGAACCTGGATGAAGAGGGCCAGGAGGAAGAGCAGGGACGTGCCTCCCACCACCGCCCACCCATTGCGGGGACGGGCCAGGCTCCAGCGCAAGGCTCGCCGGTAATCGTCCTCCATTCCCGAGTATCCCTTGTCGAACCGCTTCCAGAAGAAGCCGAGCCACCCCTCTTCTTCCCGCCGCGTCTCGTAGGCCCGGAGCACGCGAGCCGCCATCATGGGGGCGAGGGTGAAGGAGATGAAGACCGAGAAGACGGTAGCGAAGACAACCGTGAGTCCGAAGGCGAAGAAGAACTGCCCAATGATGCCCTGCATGAACGCGATGGGGGTGAAGACCGACCACGTTCGTCAGCGCCGAGGCCGCCACGGCAATGGCCACTTCCGTCGTGCCCTCTTCCGCCGCCTTCTCTGGGATCGGCTCCCTGGTCCAGGTACCGGTAGATGTTCTCCAGCACCACGATGGTGTTGGTCACCAGGATCCCCACCGTGATCCCGAGGCCCATCAGCGTCATGACGTTGATGGTGAAGTTCATCTGGTCCAGAGCCAGGAAGGTGGCGACGATGGTGGCGGGCATGGCGACCGCGGCGATGACGGTTCCCCGCCACGAGTGGAGGAAGAGGAAGAGGACGCCTACGGTGAGAGCGATGCCGATGAGGATGTTCTTCAGGATGTCCCGGATGGAGTCCCGGATGAACTGGCTCCGGTCCGAGGCGACCCGGAGCTGGGCGCCGGGGGGCACGTCGGCCTGGAGCTCATCCAGCGCCTTGAAGATGCCCGAGGCCGTGGCCACGGTGTTGGCGTCGGACTGCTTCTGGATGGAGAGACTCACCGTGGGCTCGCCGTTGTAGCGGGCCATCTCCCGGACGTCGGCGAAGCCCGCCTCGCACGGTGGCCACGTCGGAGAGGTGGACGTAGCCGCCGCGACGGGATGGCCAGGGGGAGGTTGCGCGATCTCATCCACGGAGCGGTAGTCGCCCACCACCCTAACGGCGTACTCTTACGCGGTCTCGGTCGACCCGGCCGGCGGGGACCGTCAGGTTCTCGGCCCCCACCAGGGAGGCCACGTCGGTAATGGCCAGGCCATAGGCCCGCAGCCGGTCGGGATGCACCCGCACCTCGATCTCCCGCTCCCGGCCTCCGATGATGGTCACGCTGGCCACTCCGTCCACCCGGGAGATCCGCTCGCTAGACCACCTGGTCCGCGAAGTCGTAGAGGGCCTCCAGCGACTGGGGTCCGGAGAGCGCCAGGTCCATGATGGGCATGGCGTTGATGTCCAGCTTCAGGATCGTGGGAGGCTGGGCGTCGTCGGGCAGATCCGCCCGGATGGCGTCCACCTTGTCCTTGACGTCGATGGCCACCAGGTCCGCGTCCACGGAGTAATCGAACTCCGCGATGACGATGGACATGTTCTCCCGGGAGTAGGAGGTCAGGGTCTGCAGGTTGCCGATGGTGGAGACGGCGTCCTCCACCTTCTCCGTGACCTGCTGCTCGACCTCCAGCGGGCCGGCTCCGGGATACACCGTGGTCACGGTGACCACGGGAAAGTCCACGCCGGGGAGGAGGTCCACGCCCAGGGTGAAGTAGCTGAAGATTCCCATGACCACCAGGATGACCACCAGCATCGTGGTGAGGACCGGCCGGCGGACCGCCATGCGGGCGAAGAAGCGGAACATGGCTCAGCCTCCCACCACCCGGGTGCGGACCCCGTCGGAGAGGAGGGTGGCGCCGGCGGTCACCACCTTGTCGCCGGCCTGGAGGCCCTGGAGGATCTCCACCGATCCGTTCCCCTGGAGGCCCACCTGGACCGGCCGCCTGTGGGCCATGCCCTGGGCGTCCACCACCCAGACGTTCCCGTCCTGGAGGGCCGCGGCGGGGATCTGGAGTGCCGCGTCGCTGGGCCCCACCACGATCTCCACGCGTGGCGAGGGTGCTGGGCAGAGGCGGCGGGGTGCCTGGCGCTGCGCCCGCTGGCGTGCACGCTCCCAGGAAAGGTCACCTCCACCTCGATCAGCCGGCTGTCGGGATCGGCCTGCAAGGCGATCCGGGTGATCCGTCCCTCGCCGGACCCGGACGGGAGAAGGGCCCGCTGACCCGACCGCCAGCTCCTCCCGCTGACCGGGACTCACGCCCAGAAGGACCTGGACCTGGGAGAGGTCGGAGATGCGCATGAGGGGGTCGCCCATCCCGGGAAAGCTCCCGGGCGTCTCCAGGATGTCGGTGACGACGCCGTCGATGGGGGAGGTCAGGACGATGGCCTCTCCGGGCCGCCTCCAGGTTCGCCTCGGCGACGCTCAGCGCCGTCTGGGCATTGTCCCAGTCCTGGTTGCTGATGGCGCCCTGCTCGTGGAGGGGGCGGAGGCGCTCCACCGTTCGCTGAGCCTGGGCGTGGGCCGCTTCGGCCTGGCGGACCGATGACTGGGAGCCCTGGCTGGACTGGCGCAGAACTACCTCCCCCTCCGAGACCCGCTGACCCACGCGGACGGGGATCTCCAGAATCTGATCGGAGGTCCTGGCCCGGACGGTGGCGCTCCGGATGCCGCGGACGGCCCCGGTGAAGGAGCGGCGGACCTCCAGGGGCCCGACCGTAGCCTCGGCGACCTCCACGGGAATCCCGGCCTGCTGCCGGATCTCGGCCACGTCCTGGGTCGGCTCGGCGGGTGCCGAAGCCTGGACGATGCGGATGATGACCACCGCTGCGATGGCCAGGACGATGATGCCGACGACGATGCGCTTCATGCTGGATCTCTCGGTCTTGCGCGGGCTTTCCTGAGTCCGTCGCTGCGATTCGGGTTCGGGTCGGGTTCGGGTCCGCCTCGACCCCCATTTGGTTCAGGTCCTGCCCTTCAATTCCCGCGTCCTAGCAGCTCCATCTTCCCGCCGCTCAGGCGCTCGAGCGTGGCCAGGGCCCGCACGTAGTCGTAGAGGGCCTGGACCTCGTTCACCCGGGCCTGGTCCAGGAGGAGAGCCGCGTCGCTCACCTCGAGCTGGGTGGACATCCCGCTGGCGAACCGGACATCGGCCAGCTCCAGGGCCCGCTGGGCCATGGCGACCGTCTCCTGGCGCGCCCGGATCTGGGTCTGGGCGGCGTGGTACTCGGCCAGGGCCCCGGCCAGCTGGAGACTCAGGGACTCCCGGAGCTGGCTCTCCTGAAGCTCCGCGGTCTTGAGGTCCGCCTCGGGCCTGGTCGATCTGCCCCCGGGTGCGGAAGCCGTCGAAGATGGGCATGGAGATGGAGAGGGCTGCGCTCCAGTCCTTCCGCCACGCGTCGAAGCCCGGGGGGAGGGGGTTGTCCGGGATAGCTCTGGAACCCCATGGTCCCCAGAAAGCTCACGGTAGGGAGGCGGTTGCGCCTTGGCGATCTTCACGGCCTGTTCCCGCATCCCCACGTTCTCGGCGGCGGCGCCTGGAGCGCGGGCCGCTCCATGACCATCCGCCGGAGAGCCTCCTCGTCCACCTGCACCACGTTCGGGTCCATCTCCGACGTGAGGCGGACGCGGCTGTTCCGCTGGGATGTTGACGAGCCGCTTCAGCTCCAGGACGGCGAGTCTGGCGCTGTTCTCGGCCTGGACCACGACGGGGTCCCGGTTCTCCAGGTCCACCCGGGCCCGCAGGACGTCGAACTCGGCGGCCGTGCCCGCCTCGTAGAACGACTGGACCTGGTCGAAGTGCTCCCGGGCCACCCGCCGGCTGTCCAGGGCGATGTTCAGGAGACGCTGGGCGAGGCTGGCCGTGAGGTAGGCGCTCCGGACCTGGAGCGCGATGTCGGCTTCGGTCTCCGCGAGCTGGTCCTCGGCGGCGGCTCTGAAGTGCCGCGCCACCTTCAAGGCCGCGCCCACCTTTCCGCCCACGTAGAGCGGCTGCGCCAGAGTGAAGGTGGCGATGTAGGTGTTCTTCCGCCCGAAGGGCAGCCCCCGAAGAGGGCGCTGACGAAGTCCTGCGACCAGGAGCTCGGAGAGGAGGTCGAAGCGCTCCTTGGGCGTCTTGTTCAGGTCGAAGGCCGGGGGAATGAGGGTGTCGGAGACCGGAGGAGGTCCGGCGGCCTGGTCGAAGATGGACTTGATGGCCCGGTTGTAGGTGAGGCTGGAGGACAGCTGGGGAAGGGCCCCAGCCGTGGCCTGCGTCACCTGGGCTTCGGCCTGGGCCAGGGCCGCCCGGGCGGTGGCGATCTCCTCCGATTCCTGGAGCGCCCGATTCACGGCCCCGTCGAGAGAGATCTCCAGGGTGTCCGACGTGACCCTGCGATCCTGTTGGACCGCGGGCTCCAGCGGAGCATCCGCCCGGGCCGGTTGGGGACCACCGAGCCATCCCAGATTGACCGCTCCGATCAGAAGCAGGATCAGCGCACCTGCCCATGCTTCCTCCTCGACTCACGGGGCGAGCCCCGTGAAGATGATGTCCAATTTGGCCGCCAACGCGGCCTTCATCTCGTCTGCAGAGCCGCCCTTGACCAGCCAGCGCACCAGGGTGCTGAAAGCGGTCGCGGCAACCAGCGATGCCGCCATGTCGTCGGCTACGTCGGTCCGGACCTCCCCGGACTCCTTCCCCCGGGCGGAGGACGACCCGGACCAGGCCTTCCAGGAGGCGCACACCGTTCGCGGGGTCCTGCCTGCCGCTTGCGCCCATCCGGAGGTAGGTCTCACGCATGCTCTCGAAGATGATCATCCTGGAAAGTTCCCGTTGCTCGATGCAGAGGTCGGCCAGGTAGTCCAGGACCCTCCTGAGCTGCGCCACCGCACTTGCCTCCCAGGAATCCACCGGTCCGAGATCCTCCTCCAGTCGGGCCATCCACTCCCGATGGGCGGCCAGGAGAAACGACGTCTTGTGGGGGAAGTAGTTGAAGACCGTACCCTTGGCCACGTCGGCCCGCTCGGCGATGTCTCCCACCGTTGTTCCCTCGAATCCATGGATCGCGAAGAGCTCGAAGGCCGATCGGAGAATGTTCCGCCGGGTTTCGAGCTTCTTCCGCTCGCGGCGCCCCATGGACTCCCCGGTGGCCCGTGTCGGGACGTGAAGGCTGGATGGAGGCTTGTGGGAGGCTGGGCTCAACGGATCGGGGTCGTGTTCGGGACGCGGATGCCGGTTCCGGGGAACCGGGGACGGAACCGGAAAAAGTGACCGAGGTCAAGTATGACTGGAATACAAAGAAAGGTCAATGAGGTTCGGGTGGCGGGATCCGGATTCTGCCGGGCCGGTGGCGGATCTGAATCGAGATGGCCCAAAAGAGCCACCGTCGGGAGGGATTTCATCCGTCTCTTCCCCCCGCCGCAGCGTCTCCCCCCTGGCACACCTCATGCGCTCCTGAAGATGCTACAACCCAATCCGGATCGGATATGCACGAAGTTTGAACTCGGCCAGGAGGATCGATGAGCACCATGGCAAGACGTTCCCTGACCCCTGGTCTGGCGCTGTTGATGATCTTCGCGTCGTCAAGCATCGCCGCTGGCCAGCAGAACAGCGCGGCGGGCTCGGGAACGACGGTGGAGGACAGCACCACGGCCCCGAGAATGACCGTGGAGAACCGCCGAAACGTACCTGCGGCGGTCTACCTCGAACGCGGACCGTTCGACGTGCGGCTGGGCACCGTCGCGGCAGACAGAACCGAGACCTTCCCTCTACCTTCGTTCCTGCGGGATGGAGAGGACGTCCGTGTCTTCGTTCACCCTGAGGGAGGCGTAGACCTGGCGGCCCATGCGTTTACGGTCGAGGCGGGGGAAGACGTAAACCTCCTCATCCCCTCAGACGACTCCGGGGACATTCCCGGGCCTCCGCCGGAGGTGACCTCCAGCCCCGACGAGGGCGCAACCACGGTGACCGTGGAGAACGATATGGCGCAGGAGGTCACGCTCTATCTGGAGCGAGGTGATTTTGACATCCGCCTGGGAGTCGTGCCTCCCCGCCAGGAACGGACTCTCATCGTCCCGAGCCAGGTGGCCGAGCAGGAAGAAAGCGTGGAGCTCGTGGCCCACCCCGAGGGGGGAGTGGACTTCCCCACTCGTACCTTCCAGGTGTATCCTGGCGCACACTTGCGGATGAAGATCCCGCCGGTTGGCTGACCCAGAGGCGGCAGCACCCGGTGTCCCGATCCAGGAGGGGCACGCCACGGTGCGTGCCCTTCCTTCGCTAGAGAAGCCCGATCCGGCCGATCTTCACCGGAGCCCGATCCGGCCAACGGGGGCGGTCCATGGCATTGCGAGAGAGAATCGGCAGGCTCTGGGGCCGTCACCGGACCCTGTTCTGGATCTTGCACTCCGCCTGGGTACTCACCAGCGGCACGCTGATCGTCCTCTTCGCCCGGGAGCGCTACCACCTGGTCCTGTGGGTCATGCTCTTCCTGGCCCTTACGTGGACGTCCACCCTGTATTTCGGCCGGGCAGAGACGGTGGTCGAGCCCGGGCGACCGCCGGGACTCCTGCACGAGGCGGCGTCCTACCTCACCCGTGTGCTCTACCAGGAGACGCTCTTCTTTCTGCTGCCCTTCTACGCCTACTCCACGGTGGTACGCTCTCCCAACGTCCTGTTCATGGGACTGCTGGTGGGGTTGGCTCTCCTCTCCTGCGTGGACCTGGTCTTCGATAGGTGGCTTCGGACCCGGCCCCTCTTCGCCCTCTCCTTCTTCGCCATCGTGGCCTTTGCCGCCGCCAACTTGCTGCTCCCCCTTCTCATAGGGATCCCTCCCCGGTTCGCCACCCCGGTGGCCGCCGTCGTGGCGGTGGGAAGTGCCGTTCCCCTGGCTCTGCGTACGGCTCCCCGGGCATGGACGGTCCGCCTCCGCCTGGCCGGAGGAGCGGTCGTACTGCTCGTGGTATCCGTTGCCCTGCCCGTGCTCATCCCGCCGGTCCCCTTGCGACTGGAGCGGGCTACGTTCGCCACCGATATCGATTCGAGGACCCTCCGCGTAGCGGACACGCTGAGCTCGCCCGTGCCCGCAGCCAGGGTCGGGGGCTCTCTTGTTGTGGTCCTGGAGGTCTTCGCACCGTCGACTCTTCCGGCCACGGTCCGGCTGGAGTGGCGCAGGGGGCCCGAGCTTCTGAGGGTCTCACGCGAGATCGCGATCACGGCCCACGCATGGGGCTTCCGCGTATGGGACAGGTGGCGCGCACCGTCCGGCCGCGTTCCCCCGGGACGGTACCGGGTGGTTCTAAAGACCAGCGGGGGGCGCGTGTTCGGCGTTGCGACCCTGAGGGTCGAGCGCTGAGGACCATACGAAAATCGCCCGGCCTGGCGACGACCACGAGACGGCTTCGCCGATCGTGGTCACCCCTCCCCTCTTAGGCTCAGATCCCACGATAGGAGGATTGAACGCGGTAATCGCGGTCGACTCTCCTCGCTCGACTTCTCCAGGCCGCCCGCTCGCCTACCTGTGCGCGGCTGCAGGACTTACATTGCCGGCGCACAGCCCGGAAACGGCCGCAAGGAGACTCCACCGATGACGAGACAGACCGCCCGATGCCATAGCAAGAATCCTTCGATGACGGGTTTGTGGTCGCAGGCTTTCTCCCCCCGACTGTGGACTCCCCTTGGCGGCGTCTTCCTGCTCCTCCTTGGCGCCTGCCAGCCCGACCTGCCCCGAATGGATCCGGAAGTGCACCGGGCCGAGATCCAGGCCTGGCATGCGCGGCGCCTGGAGGGGCTTCGCCAGCCCGACGGTTGGCTCTCCGTCGTCGGCCTTGACTGGCTGGAGCCCGGGGAGAACACGTTCGGCTCGGATTCGACGAACGCCGTGGTCTTTCCTCCACTCCCCGGGGTCCCGGGCCGCGCGGGCTCGTTCTTCGTGGAGGGGGACGTGGTCCGCATGGAGGTGCAGCCGGGAGTCCCGGTGACGAACGGAGGCGAGCCGGTGCGCAGCCTGGTTCTTTTCGGAGGGGAAGCCTCCCGGTCCGTCTCGCCCCATCTCGCATCTCTGCGTTGGCAGGTGATCCAGCGTCAGGACTTGATCGGCATCCGCCTCAGGGACACCGCCAACGCCGCCATTGGTGAGCTGAAGGACATCGAGACCTTTCCGGTGAGTCTGGATTGGCGGATCCCGGCACGTTTCGACCGGTACGATCCGCCGCGCATGCTACAGGTGCCGAATGTGCTGGGGCAGATCAGCGACCAGCCTTCCCCGGGTGCGGTGGTCTTCCGGGTCGGCGGGGAGCGCCTACGGCTGGACGTGACCGGGGACCCGGAGGGAGACTCCTTCTCCATCGTGTTCGGCGACCTCACGAACGGCATCGAGACCTACGGGGGCGGGCGCTTTCTGGAAGTGGCCGCTCCGGACGAGAGTGGCTGGACCTTCATTGATTTCAACAGGGCCTACAACCCGCCCTGCGTCTTCACCGACTTCGCGACCTGTCCGCTTCCAACCCCCGAGAACCGCCTTCCCGTGCGGATCGAGGCGGGGGAGATGGGCGGTCACTGAGGGGGGCGCCTACCGGGTACCGCGTCCGCCGCGAACGCGGGTCCGTTCCGCGAGACGGCGTGGCTCATCCCCGAGTGCCGGTCCGTTCCGTGAAACGGCGAGTCTCATCCAGCGCCGGGACCTTCTCCTGACAAGAGGCGCCGGATGAGGTCTGCGTTCGCGGGCGCGTCCCATTCCATGGGCCCGGTGACCTTCTTGGCGATGGCTCCCTGGCGATCCAGGACGAAGGACTCGGGGACGCCCGTGGTCCGATAGGTGGTGGATATCCCGCCCGACGGGTCGTGGAGGAGTGTGAAGGTCAGGCCCAAGGAGTCCGCGAAGGCCCGGAGCTTCCCATCCAGCGGGTTCGCCGAATCCTGGTTCGCCGGGGCCCGGTCGATGCTCACCGCCAGGACCTCGAAGCCATCCTCCCCAATCTGCTCGTAAAGGCGCTGCAAGGAGGGCATCTCCCTCTTGCAGGGCGCGCACCAGGTGGCCCAGATGTTCAGGAGAACCACCTTCCCTCGGTACGTCTCCAGGGAGACGGGTGTCCCCCGCAGATCGTAGGCCAGGAAGTCGGGAGCCGGTCCGCCCACCACCACAGGGCGCAGCCGATCCCGGCTCATCCAAGCCGCGAGCACCACGAGTCCGGCCAGAAGCAGGCCTCCTGCGTAGAAGATCCAGGTCCGAGCTCGGTTCATGACGATGACTCCCGGAGGTGCTCCACGTGGTCCGAAGGCCTGGCGGGGGTTGCGCCATTGCCCTCCAACGGGGAAGTGGATGGCAGGGCGTGGCGGCCGACCCCTCTTCCTGCTAGTAGTCTCCCTCTGACCCGGTCAGAGGCGGAAAGCCCTCGGGCGGGCGGCGATGATGCGTGCCCTGCTCGTAGGCATAGGCGTACTTGAACAGGAGCCCTTCCGCGTACGGCCTCCCAAGGATCTGCAGCCCCGCGGGCAGGTCTCCGTAGCTGAAGCCCATGGGCACGGTGATGGCCGGCATCCCGGTCGCGGGCGCCACGAGCTGGCTGTTGTCACCTCGGTACTCCTGCCGGGCCCGATCGATGTGGGCAGGCGGGTTCAGCCAGGTGGGATAGACCAGGGCGTCCACATGGGCCTCATCCATGGCGCTCACCAAGTCCGGGAGGTAAGCCTGCCGCCCCTCGTGCTCGAAGTAGTCGGGGCAGGGCGGATCCCACTCCGCGGGGGGCACGTCCATGGGGGTCCGGCTGTAGGAGCGGAGCGAGCGCTCGGCGTACGGTGCGTACTGGCCCGTCTCCAGGACCTCCAGGACATCGGTCATGGGAGCCGCGTCGCCCAGGGACAAGAGGTACTGGTGCATGTCGTAGCGGAAGCGCTGGCAGAAGAGCCCCGGGCGATCCAGTTGCGCATCCACGTCGAAGTCGAATGGGTCCACGACCTCCGCCCCGAGGCGGGAGAGGTCCGCCACCGCCTCGCTCGAAGATCCGCGACCACCGCCGTGTCGGCGCCCTCCCGGTCCACCAGGGCCCGCAGCACCCCGATGCGTGCTCCCTGAAGACCGTCGGCATCCAGGAAGGCGGTGTAGTCCGCCTCCTTCCGGTCCCGGCCGTGCTCGGTGTAGGGGTCGGCGGGATCGTACCGGCCACCACGTTGAACACCCTGGCCACGTCCTCCACGGTGCGGCCCATGGGCCCGGCCACGTCCCGGTCGAAGGAGAGGGGGATCACCCCGTCCCGGCTGGTGAGGCCCAGCGTGGAGCGGATCCCCACCAGGGCCAGGTGGGACGACGGCCCACGGATGGAGTTGCCCGTGTCGCTTCCCAGGCCGACGAGTCCGAAGCTCGCCGCGACCCCGGACGCCGTGCCGCCCGCTGGATCCCGCCGGGACCCGGTCCAGAGTCGTAGGCGTTGCGGGTGGTGTCGAAGGAGGAGCTCACGGTCTCCCGGGGGCTGAACGCCCACTCCGCCATGTTGGTCTTGGCGATGATGATGGCGTCCTCTTCCCGGATCCTCCGCACCATGAAGGCGTCGTCGGGCGGGATGTTGTTCGTCAGGGCGATGGAGCCGCCGGTGGTGACCATGTCGTGGGTGTCGAAGTTGTCCTTCACGAGCATGGGCACACAGAAGAGGGAGCCCAGCGTCCCCGCGGGCCTGCACCGCTGGCGTCGATCTCAGTCGGCGCGGGTCAGGGCCTTCGGGTTCACAACCGTGATGGCGTTGACCGTGGGTCGTCGTAGGCCTGCGATCCGGTCCAGGTAGGCCTGGACCACCATGCGGCAGGTGGTCCGGCCCGACAGGATGGCGTCCTGCACCTGGGCGATGGTGGCCTCCACCACGTTCATGGGGTGGGGCTCGGGGGCGCAGGCGGTGAGGCTCGCCGTGAGGGCGGCAGCCAAGGCGAAAAGCATCGGTGTGGCCGGAGGGGCGAGGAAACGTCTCATGGTATGCCCGTGGCTTGGTGTCTCTTGGTGCGGAGGCGGCCCGGGGGTCCCGGACTGATTCCTCTGCTGAGTCTGATCCCAAAGTGGGCGTGCCGGGCTGAATCGGCTACCCCGGGGCGCGCGTCGGCTCGTAGGGCGGGATGGCGGAAGAGGCGGTGAGTGCCGCCTGAGGCCCTACTCTCGGAGCCTGGCATGGCAGGACGTGCGCGAGCCAGAGAGAGCGAGGGAAGGGTGACGAAAGAGGGGCCGCCGATCGGCGGCCCCTCAGGTTCGGAATGACGGTGAGCGGCAGGCGCTCGGGGAGCGCCCGACCGGAGAGGCCTACGCTCCCGGACCCACGTGCAGCACCCGCATCATCTCGTGGTCCTCGTGGGAGAGGATGTGGCAGTGCCAGACGTAGCGGCCGGGCTTGTCGAATCTCGCCTTGATCCGAGTGATCTGGCCCGGAAGGGCGATTACCATGTCCCTGGGGGTGTTTTCCACGTAACCGTCCCCCTCGTCGAGGGTGACGTCGGGCCCGTAGTCCGTGGCAGGAGACTCCGGGTGGACGATCCGCCGACCCGAGCCCACCGCCCCATTGTGTTGCACAACGGGCTGAGTGACCACGTAGGCGCCGTCCCCCGCCGGAGAGGATCCCTCCGGAATGAAGCCGTCCTCGTCCACGTTGGAGTCGAACTTGATCTCCTGGCGTCCCAGGACCTCGAAGTGTACCAGGTGCAGGTGGATGGGGTGGGCGTCGGCCGTCACGTTCCAGATTTCCCACTCTTCGGTGGTGTCCAGGGCAGGGTTCTCCGTGGTCGGGCTATGCCAGGCGATAGAGCCCTCCATTTGGCCCACGAGTCCCACGGAGGCATACCGGGGATCGTCCGGCCAATCGATGGGGTCGCCGTTGTAGTCGGTGGCCGGCTCGGCGGTCCCCAGGAGGGGCTGAAGCCGGTTGTACTCGTCCCGGCCCTCGAAGAGGGCGACCTTACGGGTCCTGGTGGGAGTCCCGACATTGGGTCCGAAGCCATAAGAGCCCCATCCGGGATCGAGCGTGACTTCATGTCTGCCCGGATCGAGAGCACCAAAGTCCAAGTCCACATCGAACGCCATGATCCGGTCGGTCTGGCGGTCGTCGAAGTACTCCGCGTCCCCCAGATCCCCGCCGAAGGGAGAATCGCCTGCGATGTTGCGCATGATAACCCGGTTGCCCGATGCGACAGTCTTGAAATCGAAGATGATGTCGTACCGGGACCCGGGCTCGAAGAGGAGGGTGTCCACCGTGTTGGGCGCGGCTGCCAGCCCCTGGTCGCTCCCGACCACGGTGAAGTCCAACGGGCCGTTGATGATTGAAGTGAAGTCGGTGGCCCCGGGGGGAACCTCGAAGAACTGAATCGCCATGAAGCGGCTGTCGCAGCCATTGAGGAGGTGCATGCGATAATTCCTCGGCTCCACGCGCTCAAATGGCCAGATGACGCCATTGACCACCATGTGGTCTCCGAAGAACTCGGCCAGCGCCGACGGACCGCCGTCGGGGAAGACATAGGCCGGCAGGTTCGCGCCCTCTTCGTCGATGAATCCCTCGTAGAACGGATCTCCCGGGTAGGCCGGATAGAAGAGCTCGCCGGTATTGAGGAAGATGCGGTCCTGGATCGCGTAGGCCTTCTCGTACGGCCAGGCCGGCAGCCCGAGGGGATTGGCCGACGTGCCGGTGTCAAGGTCATCCCGGACGAAGTAAAAGCCCGCGAGCCCCGCGTACACGTTGAGACGCGTGATTCCGAGGGCGTGGTCGTGGTACCAGAGATTTCCGGCTGGGACGTTGTTGTCGTAGACGAACTTGTTGGTGAACCCGCCGGGAACGTTGTCCCACTGAGGCCCCACGACCTTGTTGGAGGGCGTGTAGAAGTACTCGGGATTCCCGTCATACTGGAAGTCCGTGTGGCCTCCGTGGAGGTGCGTGATGATGGGTACGCCTCGCTTCCGGATGGTGTAGCGCGTATAGCCGGGCAGACTGAAGCACCAGTGGAGGCTGGTATCCACGGGAAGGAGGTGCTGGTCCACGGCGTCCAGCGCATTCTGCCAGAACACCTCCGTTTGCGCCGCCCCACCAGCCTTCGAGCTCAGGATCTGGAACGTCCTCCCGGGCCAGGTGAAGGTCTGGTCCATCCAGTCGCCATAGCCCCATATGGGCGTGGTTACCGGGTTCCCATTCGGATCGAGCAGGCCGGCATCGTGGATGCCCGGTCCTAGCTTGATCTTGTACCGCCCCATCCTGTCCGGCTGATAGATGAAGCCGGGGGAGAGGGCGTCGGGGACGGGGTTCGCGAAGAGCACCTGATCTGCGGGATCAGATAGCCCCAGCCCCTCCTCGAGGACCGCGGCCCGAGCCCTCCCTCCTGGTAACATGAGTCCCACCATGGCCCCTGCCATGGTCTTGGCGAAGTCACGTCTCTGCATGGTTCCTCCTCGTCTCGCCGCAGCATACACCACGGGCACTGGAGCACGGGCGAGGAATCGGCTCCTGCCAGCCGTCGTAGATTGTCGCGGTTACGACGACCTCTCACGGACCACCGTGAGCGCGGGGTTGGTGTCGTGTCCGGTCCTGCTGATCGGGTACGGCAACGCCGAGCCGCGTTGGCTCAGTCGGGGTTTTAGTGGTGGTGCACTTGGAGGAACGGGGCCTTGCTTATACGAGCCCCCAGCCTCCTCGCGGAGGCCCGGCGCTGTTGAGGTTTGGGGGTGGAGACTGCAACACTATTAATGCCGCGAAACCAAACGCGCAAGGAAAATATTTCTCAACCCAGGCAAATATCGTTCGGCAAGTGGCATGCGGACGGCTTGATGGAAACGCTGACCAGGGAGAAGTTCGCCCAGGTCAATGGTTCCTGGAGTCACACGCTACCGCCGTGTGATTGGATCACATTCTTCGTCGCGCGACGCTACGCTGCCATCCATCGAGATATAGATAGAAGATATATTTTTGGGTTTCTTTCTTATTTATGCAGGTAAATTATCGAAGACCCTCTTTGTTAGCGCGGTTAGGCGACTGCGGCTACCCTGCCTGCCAACCCGCCCGCGGCACGCCCGGGGGAGAACGCCAAAGGCAGGGGCAGCCCACATGCTGCCGCCCCTGCCTTCGCCACGCGCAGACTTGCCCCAGGTGCCACGGGCGCTTCGGGTCTTGCCTGGTGGGCGCCGGCATCCGGTCGCGTATGCCTCCGGCCCTCACCGGACCAGCCCGCTTGGCCTCTTCGCCTACTTTCCCCCTCCTCCCCCCGTCACCGCTCTCCGCACCGGATAGTCGAACCCCCGGTCGGGGTAGGGTGGGGGGGGAGGCACGGGCCTGGGGATCCTCGGCGATCTTCTGCTTCAGGTAGGCGATGGCCGCCTCGAGCTGCGCATCCTCGCCGTTGAAGGTGGCGTGGGGGAGGTTGTCCACCTCCATGTCCGGGATCACGCCGATCTGCTCAATGAGCCACTTCCCCTCGGGCCCGTACACGCCGGTCATGGGCGCCCGGGCCAGTCCGCCGTCGCTGAGGGTGTTGGACGAGGATAGCCAGATCTCGCCTCCCCACGTGCGCATGCCGATCACGGCACCCAGCCCGAGCCGCTTGAAGCCTTCGGCGAAAGCCTCCCCGTCGGACGCTGTGTTCTGGTCCACCAGCACCACCATGTGTCCGCGGAAGGCGTACTGCATGTTCCAGGTGGGATTCCCGACCCGGTCCTTCCAGTACATCCATGCCTCCCGCATCAGCTTCTCCAGGATGAAGCTGTCGATGTTGCCGCCGCTGTTCCTGCGGACGTCGATGATGAGCCCCTGGCGGTCGAAGACGGGATAGAAGTCGCGGTAGAACTCGGTGATGTTGCCGCCGCTCATGGCCCGTAGGTGGAGGTAGCCGATCTGGCCTTCGCCCTCCTCCTCGACCTTCACCCGGCGAGTGTACTCCCAGTCGCTGTATCGCAGCCTGGACTCGTTCATGATGGGGGTCACCATGACCTCCCGGACTTCACCCCGGACGCTGGCTGAGATCTCCAGTCGGACCTGGCGACTCTGATTCCGAAGAAGGGCTCCGATGTCCAGCACCGAGAGGATGTCCTGGCCGTTTACCGCCTGGATCACGTCCCCGGTGGAGAGGGCAAGATCCGGGTCGGCCAGGGGGGACATCTCGTCGGGGTAATCGGGGTCGCGACTGGTAGATGTAGTCGATCCGGTAGCCACCGTGGCTCGGGTCCCGCACAGCCGGGCACCCAGGCTCGCGACCCGCACGTTGTCGTCTCCACTGCGGGTGTCCCCACCCCGGACGGAGGTGTGAAGGGCGCTCAGCTCTCCCACCACTCTGCCGATGAGGTCCGAGAGCTCGTCCCGGGTGGTGACGCGGTCGACCAGAGGAAGATACTTGTCCCTCACTCCCACCCAATCCACGCCCTGCATTCCCGGATCGTAGAAGTAATCCCGTTCGAGCCGCCAGGCGTCGATGAAGAGCTGGCGCCAGTCTTCCCGGACGTCCATGGAAAAGCCCACCCCGACAGGTCCACCCGGCTGTCGGCGAGCTGGCTGACCCGGGCGGCCCGGGCGTCGATGACGTACAGGTTGGAGCCCTGTCGGAGGAGGAGCTTCTTCCCGTCGGCCGACATCTCGAAGGAGGACACGCCCTCCGAGACCACCGTGAGCTCCGGCTCCTCTCTCGTTCGTGATCTGGATCGCCGTGAGCCTTCCCCCTCCCCGCTGGCCCGCGTCGCTGTCCATGAAGAAGAGGACCCCGTCATTTGCCGTCAGGCCCCGATAGTTGCCGGCCCGGACCGGCACCTGCTTGACCCGAGCCATGAGACCCTGTAGCTCGATCTCGACGGGGGCAGGCACGGCGCTGGCCGACGCCCTTCCCCCGGCTTGGTTGGACGCTCCACCGCTTCGCCCACCCCGCCGCCCCGCCCGCCGCGCTCCCGCCGCCGGCGTTCCCCACCGCCGAATCACTCTTCGTGAGCTCATCGTCCGGCGTGAACGGGGAGCGGAGGCCGGAACGGAGGGAGACCACGAAGATCTCGTTGGTCCGGTCGAAGAACGGCTCGGGCGCCGGGACGCCCCAGGGGCCCCCCACGAGGGAGACCAGGTTGCGGTCCGAGAGGAAGTAGAGGAACCTGCCGTCGGGATCCCAGGCCGGCGAGAAGGAATTGACCCGGTCGCTGGTCAGGTCGGCCCGGATCCCGTCCTCAGGCCGGAAGAGCTTGATCTGCGTGAAGGTGTTGGGGGCGTTCTTTTCGTAGGCCATCCAGCGGCTGTCCGGGGACCAGCTCATGGTCCCCACGCCCTCACGGTCCTGGGAGACGCGGGTCTGGGCCTTGGTGGAGAGGTCGAGGACCCAGAGATCGCGGTTGTTGTCGGTGTAGGCCATCCACTTCCCATCGGGAAGGGATGACCCTGGAACCGGAGGATGGTGCCGTCGTCGGTCAGGGCCTCCTCCACTCCCACTCCAGTGGCCGGAAGGGTCACCCACTCCAGCTCCCCGCTCTCGTCGGATAGGCCCACCAGCCGTTCCCCGTCCGGCAGGAAGGTCACATCACGGTACCGCACGCCGGGCTTCACCGACGCCTGCGCCAGGCGTCCCCGCCCCACGGGAGCCACGAACACCCGCCCACGGGCGGTGAGGACCACGCTCTCGCCCTTGGGGTGGAGGTGGACCGACGTCAGGTACTGCATTGGATTGTCCACCCACTTCTCCCGGAGCTGGTCGAAGTCGGAGGTGAGCGTGATGGGAATCAGGGAAGCCTGGTCGGCGGCGATGTCGTACAGCCAGAGGTCGGCGCCGAGCTGGTACACGATGCGCCCTCCCTCTTGCGCCGGGTTCTTCACGTCCCAGCCCGAGTGGAAGGTGTGCTGTCGAACGTCTCTGCCGTTGGGGTCCATGGACCAGAGATTCATGGTGCCGTCCCGATCGGAGACGAAGTAGACCCGACCGTTCCAGACCATGGGGTGGTGGCTCTCGCCATCGTAATCGCCGGTCAGCTCCACGGCCTCGTCGGCGCCCTCCTCGTACTTCCAGATGTCCCGGGCCGTGCCCCCGGTGTACCGCTTGGTCACGTTGTTGTGAAAGGCGGGACGAACGAAGTAGAGGGTTCGGCCGGAGGGGTCGTAGCCTCCCTCGGTGGCGGTGTAGAGAGGGATCCGCTCGGTGACGTTGTCCGTCAGGTCCAGGGCCACCATCTGGGCCTGGGGCAGGGTGGAGTAATGTGTCGTGGTGTAGACCACCCGTCCGTCCGGCGTCCAGGTGGTGGCGGTGGAGCTTTCGCCCTCATACGTGCGTCGCACTGGAAGCCCGCCATCCAGAGGCATGGTGTAGAGCTCGGTGGGCCCCTCGTACTCGGCGCTGAACGCCAGGGTATTGCCGTCCGGAGAGATTCTCGGGTCGGTCTCTTCGCCCGGGTGCGTCGTGATCCGCTGGGCGATGCCTCCCGTCACGGGGACCCGCCACAGATCGCCTCCGCCGCGAAGACGATGACGTCCCCGTGAATGTCGGGGAAGCGGTAAAAGCCGAGGTTCGACTCCGAGCTGGGCACTGCCCGTACCGGGGTGGCTGAACAGACCTGCGGCCAGAGCGGCTGAGGCGACGAGGAGTGCGAACGACCGAACGGAGGCGAGGCGGACATGGAATCCTCCTGAAAACGTGTCCCCTGTATGGGATGGGCCGGTGGCCAAGGATGGAAGCGTACGGTTGCTCGCCCGTCTTGGCCAGCGGGGGGCACGCTCCGAGGAACCTTCCGGGGCGTACTCGGCGGCTCCCTGGGGCCCACCTTGCGCCCGGCCCACCGACTTCCCACCGTTCCGGGCATGAAGACCCTACATGTGATTCCGTATGCTCTACCGATCCTTCTCCTGGCGGCATTCCTCCGACCCCTGGGCGAGAAGCGGGGGCGAAGCCCCAGGGCGCTGAAACAACGGCGGCCAATCCCCTCCTTCAGCCCCGGATTCCGCGAGATGGCCCCGACGAAGTCCGGCCCGCTCCGACCACCAAGGGCGCGTTTGTCATCCAGGTGCACCGGGATTGGGCTCCCCGTGGAGCGGACCGCTTCTACAACCTGGTGAAGGCGGGATTCTACGATGGAATGGCCATTCACCGCGTCTCAAGGGGTTCACCACCGAATCGGCATCCACGGAGATCCTGGGTGAACGCTGCTTGGCGCCAGGCCATCCTCCAGGACGACCCCGTGGCTCAGTCCAATCTCCGGGGCCGGGTCTCCTTCTCCAAGAGCGGGCCCAATTCCCGGACGGTCCAGGTGTTCGTCAACACCGACGAAATCCGGAGCTGGATGACCAAGGGTTCGCGCCCTTTGGGGAGGTCGTGGAGGGAATGGACGTGGTGGATTCCTTCTATGCCGAATACGGCGACGGGCCTCCCAGAGGCGAAGGCGTCTACCAGGCCATGGCCATCGCGAAGGGCGACGAGTACCTGGAGGCCGAGTTCCCCCTCCTGGACCGGATCCAGAGGGCGGTGGTGGAGGAGCCGGCGGGGTGAGGGGCGGCGGCGAACGGAGCCGGCATCCCGCGTCGGACCCCAACCCGGCCGGTGCCCGACGACCTGGCTACTCGGTCCTCAACGCCTCCACCGGGTCCACCCGGGCCGCCTTGCGTGCCGGGAGCCAGGAGGCCAGCAGCGCCACGGCCACCAGCACGGCCGCCGTTCCCAGGTAGGTCAGGGGATCGGTAGCGCTGACCCCGTAAAGGAGGGACACCAGGACCCGGCTGACGCCCCAGGCTCCCACCAGTCCCAACGCCACCCCGATTCCCGCGAGAATCAGGCCCTGCCCCATGACTTCCCTCAGGACCTTGACCGCGGGTGCCCCCAGGGCCATGCGCACGCCGATCTCCTGGGTACGGCGCCCCACGACGTAGGCGATGACCCCGTAGATCCCCACGGTGCCCAGGACCAGGGCGATACGCGGCGATGCCCAGGAGGAGGGCGGTGAAGGAGGTGGAGGCCATGGCGTCGCGCTCCACCTGGAGCATGGGTCTGGGTTCACCAGCGGAAGCCGCGGATCCACCTCCCGGAGCGCCTTCCGGGCAGCTCCCACGAACCCCAGGGGGTCGCCGCCCACGTGCAGGGCCACCGCGACGGAGCGGGCGGGGTCGGCTTCTTCGGGAGTGCCGGCGTCCATGGGAGGTACAGCAGGGGGGCCGGGTCCTCGGTGAGGGTCTGGAACCGGACGTCCCGGGCCACGCCCACGATTCCCAGGAGGGGGTCCGCTCCCCCTGATCCCGGACCCTCCGCCCGAGAACCGAGGTGGCTTCCGGCCAGAGGGTCCGGCCAGGGTCTCGCTCACCACCACGGATCGGGTGCGGTCGCCAGCGTCTTCCCACGTGAGATCCCTCCCCTCCAGGAGGTCGATTCCCATGGTCGCGAAGTAGCCCGGACTCACCTGGCGCAGGTCCACGATGGGACCCAGGACCCCGGCGGCCACCGGGTGATCCTCTGCCTCCAGCGCCGACGCACGCTTCTAGTCTTCCAGAGGCACCGCCGTCGCGAAAGCCGCCGCCTCCACCCCTGGCATGGCGGCAGTCGCTCCTGGAGTCGCCGGTAGAAGCCCTCCACCGTTGCCTCGCTCGGATACTCGGCCTCCGGGAGGGAGATCCGGAAGGTCGGCGGCCGTCGGCGGCGAAGCCCGGATCCATGGCCCGCATGGCCAGAAAGCTGCGGGCCATGGACCCAAACCCACCAGCAGCGTCAGGGCCAGCCCCACCTGGGCCACCACGAGGGCGCTCCGATCCGGTGGCGCTCGCGGCCGGTGGTGGATCCCCGGCTCCCGTCCTTCAGTGTGCTCGAGACGTCCCCCCGTCCATAGCCGAGGAGGGGAAAGAGACCGAACAGGAGGCCTGAGCCCAGGGAGATGGCGGCGGTGAACAGGAGCACGTACCGTCCATGCCGATCTCTGCGGCCCTGGGCACCGTGACGGGAAGGAGGGCCACCAGGACCTGACCCCCACCGTGGCCAGCCCCAATCCCAGGAGCCCGCTTCCCGCGGCCAGGGTAGACTCTCGGACAAGTATTGGCGAAGGAGATCCCCGCGGGTGGCGCCCAGTGCGGCCCTGAGCGCCTGTTCCCGCTGGCGAGCCTCGGCCCGGACGGGAACAGGTTCGCCACGTTGGCGCAGGCAATGAGAAGGATGAATCCCACCGTTCCCAGGAG
>CAVVTW010000009.1:0-41669 GCA_963751255.1 uncultured Gemmatimonadales bacterium
ACAACCACCCGAGTTCCCAAGAGGGTCCCCGACGGAGTTCGACCCCCCGTCAGCAGATCCGGGGAAGCTGGTCTCCCGGCAGCATATCCACCACGCGCGTGCCGCCCAGCCCGGTCCGGAGGACCACCATGCCCGGGTGGTCGGGCACGACGCGCCCGATCACCGCTGCGCCGGTCCCCTCACCGAACGCCTGGAGCACCTTCACCACGCGGGGCGCCGCCGCGGCTCCACGAAGGCCACCAGCACGCCCTCGTTCGCTACGTAGAGGGGGTCCAGGCCCAGCAATCTCGCACGCGGCCTGCACCGGGCCGGGCACCGGCACTGCGTGGTCGTCGAGCTCCACGCCGACCCGGATGCGCCGGCGATCTCGTTGAGGGCGCTGGCCACGCCTCCGCGCGTGGCGTCGCGCAGCGCGTGGACTGCTGGTCCGACCTCGGTGCGCAGAGCCGCCACCAATGGAGACAGGTTGGCCGTGTCGCTGATGATCTCGCTCTCGAAGGAGAAACCTTCGCGCACGGCCATGACCGCCATGCCGTGGCGACCCAGGGGGCCGCTCACCAACACGGCGTCCCCGGGGCGGGCGCCGTGGGTCGCGGCCGGAATCCGTCGTGCAGCGTCCCCACGCCCGTGGTGTTCACGAACATGCCGTCGGCCTTGCCCCGGTCCACGACCTTCGTGTCTCCGGTGACCACGGCGACCCCCGCCGCCGCCGCGGCAGCGCCATGGCGTCCAGGATCCGGTCCATGACGTCGAAGGGAAGGCCCTCCTCGAGGACGAATCCCGCGGCCAGGTACCGGGGCGTCGCGCCCATCATGGCCAGGTCGTTTACGGTCCCATGGACGGCCAGATGGCCGATATTGCCGCCCGGGAACTCCAGCGGACTCACGACGAACGTGTCGGTGGACAGGACGATCTCCCCACCCTCCACAGGCACCACCGCGCCGTCCCCCAGCGGGTCGAGGTGCGCGTTGCCGAAGCGGGGCAGGAAGTGCTCGCGCAAGAGCTGCGCACTCATCTTGCCCCCGGACCCGTGCCCGAGTTGGACCCGGTCGTGGTCCCCCCGGGGCACCGGACAGGCGGGGCCGGACGCCAGCGACGCCATGTCAGTGTCCTGCCGCCGGTCGTCCGAACCGGCCGAAGCTGTAATAGGCGGCGCACGCCCCCTCGGACGAGACCATGGGGGCGCCCAGAGGGAATTCCGGCGTGCACACGGTCCCGAAGGCGGCGCACTCGAAGGGCTTTATCCGCCCGCGAAGCACCTCGCCGGCCCTGCACGCGGCCGGTTCCTCGGCGCGGACGGATTCAAGGGCGAACTTCCGCTCGGCGTCGAAGGCCGCGAACTCGGTCGCGGAGGCCCAAGCCGCTGCCGGGGATAACGCCGATCCCCCGCCACCCACGGTCCACCACCTGGAAAACCGGCTCATCGAGCTCCTGGGCGGGGCGGTTTCCCTCCCGCCGCACCGAGCGGACGTACTGGTTCTCGACCTCGTGGCGGCCCTGCTTCCAGCTGGCGCACCGCCATCCAGATGCCCTCGAGGATGTCCAGCGGCTCGAAACCGGTCACCACGATTGGGAACGCGGTAGCGGCGGGCCAGCGGCTCGTACTCCGTCCAGCCCATCACCGTGCAGACGTGGCCGGCCGCCAGGAAGCCCTGCACCCGGTTGTCGGGCGCGTCCAGGATCGCCACCATCGCCGGCGGGACCGTCACGTGGGAGACCAGGACGCTGAAGTTCCGCACGCCCTGCTCCGTTCGCCCGCCACACGGCCATGGCGTTGGCCGGCGCGGTGGTCTCGAAGCCGACGGCGAAGAAGACCACCTCCTTGTCGGGGTTTCTGCGCGCCAGCTCCACGGCGTCCAGCGGGGAGTAGACGATGCGGACGTCGCCGCCCCGGGCCTTGACCTGGAGGAGGTTGCATTCGCTGCCCGGTACGCGGAGCATGTCGCCGAACGAGGTGAAGATCACGTCCGGTCGGGCCGCCAGATGCAGGGCCCGGTCGATCTGCTCCAGCGGCGTCACGCACACGGGGCAGCCGGGGCCGTGGATCATCTCAACAGCGTCGGACAGCACTTCATCGATCCCCTGCTTGACGATGGTGTGGGTCTGCCCACCACACACCTCCATGAGGGTCCACCGGCGTGTCGCCAAACGGCGGATGCGGTCCACCAGGGCCCGCGCCAGCACCGGATCGCGATACTCGGTGAGGTACTTCACGCGTGGCCTCCGGGAAGGGAACCGCCCGCGCCGCCCCGGGATTGGTCACCCGGGCCGCCGGGCACCTCCACGGAGGCTGCCGCGTCGGCCGCATCGCGGATCCACTCGAGCTCGGGGAACTCGCCCATCTCCCTGAGGATGGCGTACCTCTGCCGCGCTTCCTCCTCGTCCACCTTGGAGATGGCGAAGCCCACATGGACGACGACGTAGTCTCCGATGCTTACCTCGTCGGCGACGTAGGCAAGGCAGACCTCCCGCCGTACTCCCCCGAAGTCCACCACCCCCATGGGGAGGCTTGCATCGCCTCCGATCTCCACGATCCGTCCGGGGATGCCCAAGCACATGGGGTGCTCCTTATTCCTCAGGGATTCAGATGCTCAAGCGGGCCGAGGTCACCACGGCCTGCCCATAGCTCACGGCACCGTCGTTGGGTCCCAGCTGTCGCGCCTGGAGGACCCTCAAACCCCCACTCTCCAGCCGGCGGACCACACCGTCCAGGAGACGAGCATTCTGGAAGCATCCACCTCCCAGCGCCACCACGCCCAACCCCTGGAGCGCGCACAGGCGGGTGGCCATGCGCGCCGCCGCATCCGCAACGCTCTCGTGGAAGCGCGCCGCCAGTGAAGCCACCGGCACGCCTGCCCGTCTCGACTCCCCGAGGGCCTGTAACAAGGGGAGGGGGTCAAGGACCCATGTTCCGTCCGGTTCCTCGGCCGCCGGAAGCGGGAGCGGCTCGGCCGCCGCCCGACCTGCGAGGCACTCCAACTCCATGGCAGCCTGAGCCTCGTACCGAGCCACGCTCCGCACCCCCAATACTGCCCCCGCGGCGTCGAAAAGCCTCCCCAGGGACGATGCCAGCGGGGCGTTCACTCCACGGCGCAGCTGGAGCTCCGCCGTCTGGCGCTCCCGCTCGCTCACCCCCTGGAACGCCATTTCGAACGCGCCGGCCAGATCCGGCTCCAGGGAGAGATATCCCAGGGCAGCCCGCCACGGCGCCCGCGCGGCGGCGTCCCCGCCGGGGAGAGGCGCGTACCGGAGGCGGGCCAGGCGATGGAATTCCGTGGCGGAGCTGCGGAGGAACTCGCACCCCCACACGTGCCCATCCTCCCCGAGTCCGGTCCCGTCGAAAGCCAATCCCAGGACGTCTTCGGACACCCCGTGCTCCCCTTGCACGGCCGCCACATGTGCGTGGTGGTGTTGCACAGGCGACAGGATTGGGAGCCCCGAGTCCTCCGCCACCCGCGTGGAGAGGTATCCCGGATGGAGGTCGTGCACCACGGCACGTGGCTCAACGCGAAAGAGCGCCCGGTAGCGGTCCAGGACATCCTGGAAGTGGGTCAAAGTCTCCAGGTTCTCCAGGTCCCCGACGTGCTGGCTCACCCACGCCTCGTCGCCGGACGCGAGGGTAAGGGTGTTCTTGAGGTGTGGTCCCACCGCGAGGAAGGGTATGGGCGCGGCGACAGGAAGCGCCACCGGCAAGGGGGCATAGCCCCGTGCACGGCGCAGGAAGAGAGGTCCCCGGGAGGTGGTTCGGACCAGGGAGTCATCGTAACGGGCGACGATCTCCCGGTCGTGGAGCAGGAACGCGTCGGCCACGCCGGTAAGGCGCTCCCGGGCCTCGTCGTTTCCGATGGCGATGGGCTCGTCGCTCTCATTGCCGCTGGTCATGACCAGCGGCCGGTCGACTTCCTCCAGGAGAAGAAGGTGGAGGGGGGTGTAGCCCAGCATGACCGCCACGGTGGTGAGGCCCGGTGCCACCGAGGGGGCCAGTGCCGCTCCTTCACGCCGCTCCAGGAGGACGAGGGGGCACTCCCGAGACGTCAGCAGCGCCGCCTCCGCGTCGGACACGTGGGCCAGCGCTCGGGCGTCCTCGAGGCCTCGTACCATGATCGCCAACGGCTTGGCGCCTCGGTGCTTGCGCGCCCTCAGGCGGCGCACCGGCGGCTCCTCCCGGGCGTCACAGGCCAGATGGAAGCCGCCCAGGCCACGTATGGCCAGGATCTGTCCGCGGACGAGCAGATCGCCGGCGTCCCTCACGGCCGTGTCGTTCCACGAGGTTGCGGCTCCACCCACCTCCAGCCACACTCGCGGCCCGCACGCAGGGCAGGAGTTCGTCTCGGAGTGGTACCGTCGATCCCCCGGATCGCGGTACTCGCGCAGGCATTCGGGGCACTGGGCAAAGGTCGCCATAGTGCTGCGCTCCCGGTCGTAGGGCATCGACTCGATGACCGTGAAGCGGGGCCCGCAATCGGTACAAGTGATGAAGGGATACCGGTAGCGCCGGTTTGAAGGATCCTGCAGCTCCGCGGCGCACTTCGGGCACACCGCCACGTCGGGGGATACGGGAAGGCGTCCCGCCGGTGTCACGTCGCTTACAAGGACTCGGAAGCCATCGGCTCCGCTCCATCGCGTTGGCGCCACGTCGAGGGCAATGATGCGGGCAAGAGGGGGTGCCTGGTGGGTAAGATCCTCGACGAAGGAGGCCAGCGCCGCATCGATCCCCTCCGCCTGGATCCGCACTGCCCCCGCCTCGTTCCGCACCCATCCGCAGATCCCATGGTGCAGCGCCAGGCGGTGGACGAAGGGCCGGAAGCCGACACCCTGCACCACGCCGCGGATCCGGACCTCCACGGCTTTGGATGCAGGTGGATGCGCCTGGACGAGGGGGAGGGGCGGTTCTGCCACGGTCAAGTCGGGGCTGGGGCCCAGGCGTGAGTGCGTTGGGAGTCGTTCCAGCTTCCCAACCTCTCCCCGCTGAGGACCGAGGTGAAGAAGAGCCCCGACCCAGGGTTCACCTCGCGGGCGATGGTCAACGCCCTCCGGCTCGCGAACCCCAACGCGCCGGACCGCCATCGTCGACCTCCGGATGGATGACACACAGTTCGTCGCCCGGGTACCTCAACCTTGCTGCCCGGTGGTCCTCGAAGGGAAGGCGCTCGAGACGGGCCCGCAGGCAGATCTCCGGGCCCAGGCTCATCCCGGGCACGAAGGTCCCCCCAATCGCCCAGGGCCGGTACGGAGGCCATCGCGGGGATAGGCATTGGGACGGCTGGTCCTCGGGGTTCAGGGGCCGGTACCGGGATGCGCGCGAGTCGTCAGGGCCGGTGGAAAGGCCGAGATCGCGGACCCCTGGAATAATAACACGGGAAGTCGGTCTGGGTGAGTGACTATGATCCTCAACGCTCGCCAGAGCTCTGGAGGGGACTTGGGGGCTCACTTGAATCGGGGGCCGTACCCGCCGCTTGCCGTGCCTGGAGATGTCATCCGCCCCTGGCGAGGTCATAGAGCCGTACGTACTCGACCCCCATCTCGTCCCATCCAAGGCCCAGGATGTAGTCCGCCTCGATCTGCAGGGGGTTGAAGCGTTCGGGGAGGGTCACCCGGCCCACGAGGACTCCCGTGTCGTCGAACACATTCCAGGCCCGGTTCTCGGCGCCCGGGCGCTGGAAATCCTGGACCCAGAGCCCATCGGCGTAGTCGCCTCGGAGCTCGCCGTGGGGGGGAAACGTCTCCGGGAGAGGGAGGTCCCTCAGGAAGGCTCGAATCGCTGACGCTTGCTCGGGATTGTCTCCCGCCGAGCCCTCCACCATGTCCTGGATGTAGCGCTCGCCGTCCTCCGGTGTCACCGCCACGGGCTCCTGCTCGAGGCGGATCAGACGCACGAGGGCGCCCGAGTCCTCATAGACCTCGATTTCGTATCGAGATTGATCGCTGAAATAGAAATATCGAGGTGACACGGTGGCGATTGGGACTCGGCCGAAGGGAATCAAGGCCGGCTGCGCGGCTCTGCCCTCTCCCTCCATATCCCGGATGAAGAAGTCGGCTCCGTTCTTGTCGCCGAAATCCGCGGCGAGTGATCCATTCAGGGCTGAGGCCCGGTAGAAGGTGTGCGCCTGGTTGAGACCGTTGTGAAGCTCTCCCACCCGGCGCATGTCGAAGGCGCCGCCGAAAACCATCTGCCCATTGGCGAACGCCCCCGCGGGATTCAGGTAGCCTCCCACCTCGTCGGAGACCCGGCGGACTCCGAGAAAGCCGGAGTCGGGATGGAGGAGGGTCAGCCGGTGCTGGGCCTGGTCCACGATGAGGAGGGTGTCTCCCACGGCACCCGCCAGGACCGGCATTTCGAACTCCTCGGGGCCGGCTCCCCGCTGGCCGAAGTTGGCCAGGTGCACCCCCTGGGGATCGAAGATCCTCACCTCACGGCTCCCGGCGTTCACCACGGCGATCCGCCCGTCATCGAACCGGTAGGCTCCCGACACGCCGAAGAGCTGGTAGGCCTCCACGCCTTCTATCGTTCCGATGGAGAGGCTGGGTCTGTCGGCCACGTCCCATCCCCCTCCGTCCGTAGGGGCCGAGCCGGTGTTGAGGACCACCGTGACGCCCGCCGAGTCCCGCTGGGTGGTCCAGGGCCCTCCCTCGTCGCCGGGGGCACAGGCAAGGGGGAGGAGGAAGATGGCGAGGAGGAGACTCAGACCGCTGGCCCGGCGTGGCGCTGCCGGGATCGATCGTGGGAGGTTGGCGGTGGGGCCGGGGGTCATGGATGTCTCCCCGTTGAACGAGAAGTTGGCGAACGCGTAGCGCAGCGTGTCCGAGGCCACACGTCCCCTCGCCGATTTCGGAAGATAGGCCCTGCGTCCGGCTCCGCGTCTACGCCGGATGACGTAGTCGCGCTTCGGGATGACGTAGCGCACCGGCAGACGTGTGGCGGGACAGACGCAGTGGCCCGGCAGAGGCAACTATTCCTGAGCCATCACCGTTCTCTAAGGAGAGAGCGGACGACCACGCGAAGGATGGCCTGAGCGAGCGGGAGACGAATGGGAGTACCGGGCTGGAAAGCCGACGCCCGTGGGCTGAAAGGCGGAAGTGCTCAAGAGGCGCAGCTCATCGAAGCGTGCCAGCAGGGCAACGCGTCCGCCTTCAACCTCCTCGTTTGGCGGTGGGAGGGGCCGCTCTTCCGCTTCGTGTACAGGTATGTCGGCGACGCCTCGGTGGCTCAAGACCTGGTGCAGGACACTTTCGTTCGCGTCGTGAAGAACATCGGGCAGTACTCCCACCGGGGGGCCTTCAGCTCCTGGCTGTACCGGGTGGCGGTTAACCTCTGCAAGGACCACCTGCGGAGGAAGCGGATTCCGGTCGTCTCGTTGCACGAGTGCTACCGGACGGCGTCCGGCGAGAAGGTCCTGGTCGGCGACCAGGTAGCGGACGAGAGGGCCAGGACGGACGGGGCGGTTGAGGCCACCGAGCGGGAGGCGCTGGTACGCCGCCTCCTCGCGGGCCTCTCGGAGGACCAGCGCGTAGCGATCCTCCTCAAGGAGTACCAGGGCCTCACGTTTGCCGAGATCGCGGAGGTGCTGGACGTCCCGGAGGGCACCGTCAAGGCCCGGGTCTTTCGTGGACTTCGTGCCATGCGGCGTCAGCTCGAGGGGGAGGAGGGGGGCCGGCCAATGGGTCAGGCGGGCCGCCGGACGATGGATCAGGAGGAGCATGATGATCGGTGACTGTGGGAATCGGGAAGAGAGGCTCGTCGCTCTTCTCTACGAGGACGGGGATCGCGCCGAGCTCGCGGAGAGCCGCGCCCACCTCACCACTTGCGCGAGGTGCCGGGAGGAGTTCGAGCGGCTGACGGCCACGCGTGAGCTGCTGGGCGCCTGGTCCGAGGTGGTGGATGCGCCGGGGGCGGTTCACGTCGAGGAGCCCGCCGCAAGCCTCGCCGGTCGCGGCCGCCGCGGCGCGAGCAGGAGCGGCTGGGGCGGATTCCGGACCTTCCTGCCTTCCCTGGCGGCTGCCGCGGCGGTGGTGCTCGTGCTCGCCGCCTCCGCCACGGTCCTTCGCTTCCAGGTGGCCCCGGACGGCAGGCTGAGGGTCGGCTTCGCCGGCTCCCCGGCGCCCGTGGCGGCGGGAGCCGGTTTCGTGACCAGGAGGGATCTCGACCAGGGTCTGGCGCAGACGGCGGAGTATCTCGAGGCGCTCGTGCGTTCGGCCCGGGAACAGGACCGCCAAGCGCTCCTCGGCGCGGTGGATGAGGTCCTTGGCGACCAGAACGCCTCCATGGGGGAGCAGGTGACCAGGGCCATCGACTCGGCCTTCGATGAGCTCGACCGCCGCCGGCGGGCCGACCTGGGCGTGTTGCTCTCCTCGATGGACGACTTGCAGGTCATCACCACTACGGAACTGCAACGGATCAACGCGATCTTGGCGTCCCTGACGCCTCCTTCCGGCGCTGATCAGGAGTGACAACGATGTTTGCGAACTCGAGAAGCAGGCGTGGAATGTTGGGATCCCTTGGGGTCGGCGTGATGATCCTGGGCTGTGCCATGGGGCCGGTTGCCGGCCAGTCCTCCGGCCAGTCCTCCAGCCGGGCCCTCGGTCAGTTCGTCGAGGCGACCCGATTCCCGGCGGGGTGGGCCTCTCTCCAGCCCCAGGAGGTTCCCAGGGACGTGCGCATCATGCAGACCATCGTGAGGACCGCCCTCTCGGAGGTCGAGGCGCCGGAGCTGCCGAGGGAGCTCGCCGGCGACACCGTCTCGGCACGGGGCATGGATAGGGGAGAACGTGCATTGTCGGAGGCCCTTGGGTCCTATGCATACTCGACGGGGACTTCCTTCTCCGGCAGGGGCGACGTCAGCGGATTCTACATGGAGGGCTATGGCTATCTCTTCACGGTGCGGTGGCCGGTCAGCTCCGCCGACGCTGTACACGCGCACCTGGCGGCCGAGGAGGGACGGGTCGTGCGTCCTTCCCGGTCAGGAAGCTCCCACCGGTGCGGGCGCCTCGTGGGCTGACGAGTACCGACAGCGGCTCTCCGACGCCCTCCGGGACGCCATCGCGGGGTACGGAAGCACCCTGCGCCGGGCGGGACCCGGAGAATCCATCACCTTCATCGCCGACTTCGGCGCCGGGGACGCCGAGACCGTGACCATGACCGTCAGGGCGGATGCCCTGCAGGGATCGAACCTGGAGGCGAACAGGGCTGCGATCCGGGTCTCTTCGGGGCAGAGCGGAGTGTCCTCCCGACTGCGGAGCCAGCTCACGATCATGAGCCAGATCATCGACACCTCGCTCCGCGCGGACGCGGCCCTTGCCGAGTTCTCCGGATCCGTCTGGCAAGCGTACGTCGGCGGCGAGGCGGAGGCCCAGTACGTGCCGGGCTACGGCGTCATCTTCCGCAAGACCGCGCGCTTGAGCACGGCCCGGACGTTCGCGGGACTCCCCGGGGCGTCCCCCCGTGAAGCCGCCGATTCCCTCGAGCAGGCGGCTCGTGCGACGTACCGGGCAGCACCTGGATACGCTGAAGCGCAAGACCGTGGAGGTCCTGGCGGTCTACGGACCCACCCTCACCGAGCTGAAGGACGACGACTGGGTGGGGGTCTTTTACGACGTGGGGTCGGCCGCCGGTCTGCTCAACGCCGGGATGGAGAATTATCTGGTGCAGGCCCGCATGGGGGACATCCGGCAGGCCGCGGCCCAGAGCGACCCCGAGGCCTGGCTGGCGCAGCGGGTCGTCACCAACGAGCGGGACGAGTGAGGGGGAATTCTCCCTTTCCGCCACCTCCTCGCTGCACGCGGGGGAGCGGCATCTCTGGGTTCACCGGTGACGGACCGGATTCGTGGTGGCCGGCGGAGCGGGTCCTGGTGTCTGGCAGCGCGGGTTCGTGGTGGCCGGCGGAGCGGGTTCCTGTGCTCAGCGGACCGGGTTCGTGCGACGGGGGCCCGGATCAGGTTCGTGCGCCGGCGAAGGTTTTCCGGTTTTTCTTACACGGACGGCCTCGAGAATCGCGCGTGTACGATTTACCGTGCAATTTCAAGGGTTTCGTGACAAGCGGCCAAGCTCACCCCCACGCATGTACAGTATCCCGTATTACTATCCGGCAATTCTTCCGCGTGCGCTGTCTGATGTGGATGCGTGTGCGATTTCCCGCATTTCGAGGCGGCCGCGTAATCGTGTGCCTCTCCTCATGCGGCCCGACCATGGGTCTTCCACCCCTTCATGTGTCATAGATGGTAGGAGGCTGAGCGGCCCGTGGCGGTGGCCGGGGAGCGTCCGCCAGTCCTTTGAAACCGACTTGGGGTGGTCATGGATGCGGACACGCTCGTGCAGACCTACCGACTTGGGGTGGTCATGGATGCGGACACGCTCGTGCAGACCTACCGACTTGGGGTGGTCATGGATGCGGACACGCTCGTGCAGACCTACCGGGGCTCGGTCCGGCCCCTGCACGAGTAGGTTTCCCGGCGCTGCGGCGGTGACCGGGGCCTGGCCGAGGACGTAGTCCAGGAGGCGTGGCTCCGGGCCGTGGACGCGTGGAAGAGAAACGGACCTCCCCGACACCCCCCTGGCCTGGTTGAAGACCGTGGCCCGCAATCTCCTGATGCAACTACTACCGGCGGGTTCCGCCCCTCTCCCTGGACGCTGTTCCGGAAAGCCTGGAGCCAACAGCGGGCGGCAACGGGGGTCGGTGGGGTTCCCCGGACCACGCAGCGGTGGTGACCTGGGGGCTGGCCCGACTTCGACCCCGCCAGGCCCGGCTCATCGAGGCCTTCCAGCTGGAGGGGCAGCCCGTAGCGGACATCGCCTCGGACATGGGGCTCTCGGAGCGGGCCGTGGAGGGTCGTTTGCCCCGGGCCCGGGAGGCTCTTCGAAGACAGCTTGAGAAGGTCCTTGGACCGGGAGGAGTGCTCGAATGAACCAGGATCATCAACCCCGGCCCGAGTTCGTGGCGAACCTGGAGTGGCAGGTGCGAGCCGCCCTGCGGCGACAGGACCGGTTTTCCACGCCCGTGCGGCGCAACAGAGGAGGCACGATGAGGCTCGTGTCCCTGGTCCTTGTTGCGGCCCTGCTTGGGGCCGGCGGCGTTGTGGTCACCGGGCAGGTCCAGGAGGGGAAGGACCAGGAGCTCCTTCTGGCCCGAATGGAGGTCCAGCGCCGGACAGCGGAGGTGCAGTTGGATGCGGCCCACCCCCGTCTGCGGGAGATCGAAGGGCGGGTCCAGGCGGGGGATGTGGGTGAGGAGGAGCTCATGGCGGCCCGCGCCAACGTGCGGGAAGCCGAGGTGCGGATCCAGACCCTTCACCTCGACCGGGAGGAGGTCCGCCTCACCGGGAAGGAGCCCGAGAACGAGATCAGCGTCCCCCTCGTTCGAGGAAGGGACTCCGTGACCGAACGCCTACAGCTGGAGCAATCGATTGCCGGGGAGCGCGTGGCCATTCAGGAGCGCAAGGTGGCCAGGCTCCGGAACCTTCAGGCGTTGGGCGTTCTCCGAGCCGAGGAGGTGCAGGAGGCGTCCCGTCCTTTGCAGGAGGCGCGGCTGGCGCTCGACGGCGTTCATCAGCGGCTATGGTTACGCAACCGGTTCCTGGAAGGGGACGTGTCCCCCGAGGACGCCCTGCTGGAGCTGGAGCTGATCCAGGCCAGGAGTGACGTGGAGTTGAAGACGCAATCCCTTGAGGTCGCCTCGCGGCGGCTCCACCGGGTCCAGGAGCTTGCCTCCCACCGGATGGTGACCGCGTCCGAGGTGAGGGAGGCTCAGTTGGAGCTCGCCCAGCGGGAGCAGGACCTGGATCTGGCACAGCTGATGGTGCGCGACCTCCAGTCGCGGGGAGGGGGAGGGTAGGGAGCCAATCTGCGAAAGCGTCATTGCGCCGAGCGCGCGCGACGCCGTCGCATCCAACCATTCCCAAGGACCGCCGGGCGCCCCCGAGGACGGTGTTCACCTGAAGTGTGCGCCGAATTCCGAGTCCTGGCTGGATTCAGCAGAACCGGCGACCTGGAGCGATACGGCCCACGGTGCCCCCGCACTATCGGCTGAACCGGATGGCTTCGTGGTCGATCAGGCGGTAGACGGGGACCTTGATCAGGTCGGTGATCACGAAGGCTGCCAGCGCATAGAGCCACACGTAGCCCGCCAGCTTCCAGCCCAGGGGCGCCACGAACCACCCGTAGACCACCACCAGGGTGGCGAGGAGCTTGGTGGCGACGGCCGAGAGGAAGAGGGCCGCGCTGGGGCGACTGCTCCAGAACGGGCCGCGCGTACGCGTGAGGAAGATCGTCAGGTGGCCGGCGACCGCCAGCTTGAGGAAGAGCAGCGATTGAATGGTATCCAGGGGTAGCTTCATGAGCGACCTCGGCGATATAGAAGAGCCCGAACGAGGACACGACTCCCACGAGACCGAGCACCGTGGAGATGCTCAAGACCGTCCGCATATCCCACTTCACCGGACTGCGACTGTAGTCGGCGTTGTCATAGGCGATGGCCATGATGGGCCCGTCGTTCAGGAGGGCCAGGAGGACGATCATCATGGCGGTCACGGGATAGAAGTTGAAGACGAGGATGGAGGTCGTGATGAAGAAGAGAACCCGGATCGTCTCCGTGATCCGGTAGATGGCGTAGCTCCTCATCCGCGAGAAGACCCGTCTGCTCTGGAGGATAGCGTCGGTGATGACCGAGAGGCCCGGGCCAGTGAATACGATATCCGCCGCCGAGCGAGCTGCATCGGTGGCGCCGGCCACCGCGATTCCTGCGTCTGCCTTCTTCAGGGCCGGCGCGTCGTTCACCCCGTCGCCCGGTCATCCCCACGATGTGGCCGCCGCTTCTGCAGGAGCTCCACGATATGGTACTTGTGTTCGGGGATAGACCTGGGCGAACCCGTCGGCGTCCTCGACCGCCTTCTCCGCTTCCCGGTCGGGGCGATCCAGGAAGGACGACACGTTCCGGATGTCGGCTGACCCAGGTGGACCTGGCCCGCCACCTGGCGGGCGATGGCCGCGTGGTCGCCGGTGACCATCTTTACCTCGACCCCCAACTCCTCCGCCCGCTGAATGGTCTCGGCGGAATCCTCCCTGGGAGGGTCGAAAAGGGCCAGAAGCCCGACAAAGGAATACGCGCCGGTCCCGTCGTCCCGGGCCACGCCCAAGGCCCGGTATCCCTTCGATGCCAGGATCTCGACGTCCTTCTCCACCTCGGAATGGAGGGAGGCATCGTGCTGGCCGTCGTCCGCCACGGCTGACGAGCGGCCCGCGCCCTTCTCTTCCTCGCCTCCCGTCACCAGGTCCAGGATCACCTGGGGGGCACCTTTCACCACGGTGAACCGATGCCCGCCGGGCCCTTGGACCGTCGCTTCGGTGCGCTTGATGACGGGATCGAAGGGCTTGAACTCCAGGACGCGGAAGCTCTTCTCCTTCGCGGGGACGTCGGGACGGCTCCGGGCCGCCTCGATGACGGCGGTATCGATGGGGTCCTCGTTCTCCTCCCGGGACGCCAGGAGACCGGACAGCAGGACGTCGCTCTCGGAAACCCCGGGCCGAGGCAGGACCTCAGCCACGGAGAGCTGGTTCCTGGTGATCGTCCCGGTCTTGTCGGAGCAGAGCACGTCCACGCCGGCCATCTCCTCGATGGCCACGAGCCTGCTCACGATGGCCTTCTGTCGTGCCAGGGCCGCGGCGCCCGACGACCATGGTGACGGAAAGCACGGCCGGAAGGGCCGCGGGAATGGCGGCCACCGTGAGGACGAGGGCGAACTGTAGCGTGTCCAGAAGGCTCTCGTGGCGGTAGAGTGCCACCATGAAGATGAGAACCACCAGGGCCACCGCGAGCACGATGAGGTAGTCGCCGATCTTCACCACCGCCTTCTGAAAATGGCTGTCGGTCCGGGCCTCCTCCACCAGCCGGGCGGTCTTGCCGAAGAAGGTGTCCATGCCGGTGGCGGTCACGAGCCCGTTCATCTCGCCCTGGCGGACGATGGACCCGGAGAAGGCGTTGTCGGCGGGGTGCTTCTCTACCGGGAGGGACTCGCCGGTCAACGAAGACTCGTCGATCTGGAGGAACTCCCCTTCTCGAAGCGTGAGGTCGGCGGGTACGATCTCCCCGGGACGCACCCGAACCAGGTCGCCCGGGACCAGCTCCCGGGCCTGGATCTCCTGCCAGCGGCCGTCCCGTCGCACCCTGGCCCGCAGGGCCAGCGTCTGCTTCAAGGCGGCAATGGCCAGGTCGGCCTTCCGCTCCTGCCAGAATCCCACGGCCGCGTTGATGGCCAGGAGGGTGAGGATGATGAAGAAGTCCTCCCATCTCCCGATGACGGCCGACAGGATGCCTGCGGCCTCGATCATCCACGGGATGGGGCCCCAGAAATAGGTGAGGAATTTGAGAAGGGGAGAAACGTGTCTCTCTTCGAGTTCGTTCGGGCCCACTTCCGCGAGCTTGGACGCGGCCTCCCCCGACGTGAGCCCCTGGAGGGGGCTCGCGGCAGGTCCTGGAAGGGTGGCGGTGGATGCCACACCGGGTTCAGTGCTCCCGGGTTCGGGAATGGGTCCAGTCTGGTGGTAGGTGCCCATCCTCATCTCCCTGTCCTCAACCCTGCCATCCTTGCGCTTCAGCCTCTGGCGTCTGGAATGGCAGGCTCCGTGCCAGGCCATGGGTCGCGAGGAGGCCGGGCGGCGGAGCCAGGCCCACTGCGCCTCAGGTCATTGGCCTACAATGAGTTGGCGTGGGCTGAGGATTGATCCGGCGTGAAGACTCGGCTCCGTTGAGCCCTCGGGGGTGCTCCCGGGACCGGAGCCTGGCGGCCCAAATGAGCCGGCCGCTGCTGATATCGGCCCCCGCCTCGATCCCACCCAGCCCGGCCAAGGCGGGGCGAAGGAGGCGTGCCTGGCCTCAGTGGTTCCCTCAGCGGCTGGAGTGACTCTCAGGGGGCCCTTTAGAGCTGATCCTGAATGGGCCCGACGGTTTCCTCGCGGTTGAGAGAACGGGGGCCTTCGGAAAGGATCGCAGGGCTGTGGCTCTTCCCGGTTGTTCAATCTCCCGGATGAGTGAACGTAGATATGGCGTAGGGGGCAGCCGGACCGTCGGCTTGCGCGCATCTCCGTCCGCTTCTGCCTTCTGGCTAGTCTGGTCCCGGCGCTGAGAGCAAGCAGCACCGACCCGGTGGAGGCGCTGAGGCGGGAATAGGCCCTTTCCCGTTCCTCGTGGAGGGGGGCACAATGCCAATTCGGGCAGCTCTTCTTCACGACGGTGTCTTGGGTGAATCACGCGAAGGAGGACCCGAGGATGGTCGGAGAGTGCAGGCTGGCGGTCCTCTCACTGAACCTCTTCGCCGGAAACGAGCTGGCCGGGAAGCTCAACTGCCCCCTGGGGGGCCTGGCCGCGAAGCTCCAACAGCTTCACGGGGTGGAGATGTCGCCTCACGGCGTCAGCCTCGATACCGATGCGGTGCGGGCCAAGTACCTTACGGCGGCCAAACGAGAGGCCTACCGGGTCTTCATTCTCTCTGGAAGGGCCTGCCACTACCGCACGATGCTGAAGACCTTCCGACCCCTTCAATCCGATCAGGTCGAGGGAATGGGGTTTGCCCTGAGCATGAGCAACGAGCTCTACGCGGGCGTGATCGGCGGGTTCGCAGTGAAGTTCCACTCGTTCTTCATGGCAGGCATGCCGGTGCAATGCGCTGGCCACATGTGGTTCCACAACGGCCGGGTGACCCGAGTCAGGAACAGTAGCGGCCACTACAAGCCTGTGGACGCAGCCCTGGTCAAGGTCCTGAACCACCTGCGCACCTATGGGATGGACCTCAGCCAGATCGTTGTGGAGCCTGTCCAGTTCGTTCAGGTCGGAACCAACGTACTGGGTCAGAGCCAGAACGATATCCGCGGCGACGTCTTCGTGAGGCAAAACGGCAACTGGAACGCCATTCTCACCAGGGCAGGTCACCAGGCGCCGCTCTAAAGAGCCGGGACATCTCCTCCAAGAGGAGGCTCCCCTGAGACCGGGCTTGGTCTCGCAAGAGGGGGGTACCTCAAACGAGAGTTCACTTGAATGTGGCCTCTCCCAAACCTCCAATCCAGTGGACACCAAGGGGTTGGCTCGCCGCCCGCCTCTCACTCTTGACATCTGCTGGTTGCGGTTGTATTCCTTTCTTGTAGGAATTCCTATTTTGTATAAACGAGGCTCCCACACATGGCAAAAGGCAAGTACCTCGGCGACTTCGAACAGCTCGTGATCCTGGCGGTCATGCGCCTCGGCGAGGGCGCCTACGGAATGACCGTGCGGCAGGAGATCGAGGCCAATGCGGGGCGGCAGGTATCTCTGGGGGCTATCTACGCCACTCTGGATCGCCTCGAGGAGAAGGGGTTGGTGTCCTCGAGCCTCGGAGACGGCACCCCAGGACGTCGCGGTCGAGCCAAGCGGTTCTTCAAGGTTCAGGCCAAAGGAGTCCGAGCGCTCCAGGACGCCTTGGCCGCCCTGGACCGCATGCGAATGGGGATCCGAGAGCTCGACCCTCCCCTCGGAGCGGAAACATGAACCCCGTGGCGGAGGACACCGAGAGAATTGGAGCCGGTTTCCCCGGACCAATCGCACGAGGGCTGCTGGCGGTTCTCCTGCCGGCTGACCGTCGAGAGGAATTCGAGGGCGACCTGATCGAGGAGGCGGAGACCGTCATTCGGCCGCAACAAGGACGGAAAGCGGCCCTTCGCTGGTTCTGGTGGCAGATGGTGGCCTCGGCCCCTCCAATGCTCGCTCGACGACTGAACAAGGAGGTTGGTATGTCCCCGCAGCGTTGGATTGTGCCTGCGGCCCTGATGGGGGTTTGGGGCATCTGGGGGCTGGCGGACCTCGGTAACACCCCGAACGGCGGCTTCGCCTGGGGAAACTCTACTGTCCTGGAGGTGGAGCCCGGTGGACCGGCCGACCAGGCTGGCCTCAGGAAGGGGGACCGGATTCTCACCATGGACGGGATTCCGCCTTCCGACCTGGAAGCCCTGCGGCGTCAGCCGCGAACCGAGATCGGTAAGACGAGGTCCCTCCTGGTCGAGCGGGTCGGTGAGGGAGCCGGGTATGCCACCACCCACACCATTGAGATCACCTACGGCCCTCCCACCGGCAGCCAAACCTCCGATGTGGTGGCCGGCGTCCTCGGCCTCGTCTTCCTCCTTACCGGCCTGGTCGTCTTCCTGAAGATCCCGAGCAAACCCTCCCTCCTCCTTGCCATCGTCGGGTTCGGGTTCGCGGCCATGCTGCTGCCCAGTCCCTATATCCATCCCTACGCTCTGCGGACGGCCGCAGCGAACCTCTTCTTTCTGGCCTTCGTGACGGGCTTTGCGAGCCTGCTTCACCTCCTCCTCGTCTTTCCGGAGAGAAAGAAAGTGCTGGAGAAGAAATACGTCTCGAGGCTCATCTATCTGCCGGTGGCCGTCTTCGTTCTCCTCGGCGCATTCAACTTCTTCGTTAAGGGGGTATCCCAGGCGGCGGGGGCGGTCTTCCTTGGCCTCCTGCTCATCGGCTACGCCGTTCTGGCACTGGCGGCTCTTATCCACAGCTTCGTGACGGCCGCACGGAAAGAGAGAGCCGAGACAGGCCTGAACCTCATGCTGGCCGGTGTCCTGATTGGCCTGGTTCCCACTACTCTGCTGATGGTGGCCGGCATGTTTGTTCGTACCGACCTGCTGCCCGGTACGGATTTCCTGTTCCTGACCCTGGCCCTCATCCCGATCTGCTTTGGACTGGCTCTCCTGAGAGGGGCCAGAGCCTCCCTCGATGCGGAGGTGCCCCAACCGGCCTGAGGAGCATCGTTCGGGAGAGACAGTGCCTCCCAAGGGGGACCACGTTCCGGGGGTGCGTACCGGCCCCATCCCCTGCTAGGTTGAAGGGGCCTTCAACCAGGTTACGCGTCATGGGGCCCCGGGCCGAGATCTCCCTGCGGAGCAAGCTCATCCTCATCGTCCTCGGCGGTGCGGTCCTACCGCTGGCTCTCCTGGGCGTGTGGCTGGCCCGGACGGCGGAGCGATCGGGGAGCAGCTTCTTCGACGGCAGCTCGAGACCTCCCTGACGGGCCTCGCGGAGGAAGTGGGGATCCGCTGGCTGGTGGTTCGAGGGGAGATCCTCCGGATCGCGGAGCTTCCGGAGGTGCAGGCGGCGTTGAAGGGTGCCGGCACCCCGAACGAGGTCTCGTCGTCGGAGGGCGCCTCCTCTCAGGGCGAAGGTGTCCGGGTGGCTGGATCAAGCTCCGCGGCCCTGGAGGTTCTCGTCTCCGAGCTTCGCGGGACCCTGGGGGCGGTGCGGATTCTGAACAGGGGGGAGATGTCTTGTGGAGGACCTCCAGCGACACCGCCACGGCTTCCGGCCTGTATGCGTCGGCCGATCGTCCCCTGCCGGTTGAGTTCGGCATCTTCGACATCGGATCCGGGGAGCGGCTGGGAACCCTGGACGTAGCGCTTCGACTCAACGCCTTGCTTTCCGGCACGGCGACCTGGGGTGGGGTGGCCGGCTCCGTGCTGGGGGCGTTCGAGACGGGGACCGAAGCATCGCTTCTTCCCCTGGCCATCGATCCATTGCTGTTGAGGCGACAGCGCTTCCAGTGGCGGGAGGAGACCTGGATCTCCGTCAGCCGGGTGCTGGAGGATCCTCCCCTTCAACTCGTCATGGCGGCGCCGGCGGCTCCTTTTGCGGGCCCCTTCCAGGAGAGTGCCCGTCGGAATCTGTGGATTCTGGGCGGTGTGACACTGGTGGTTCTGGCGCTGGCGACCGGTCTCACCCGGGGCACCACCCGGTCTCTGGCCCAGCTTGCCGATGCGGCGGAGGCTGTGGCTCGAGGCGACCTGCACCGAGAAGTGGCCGCGGAGGGAACGGACGAGGTGGGGAGGGTGGGTCGAGCGTTCAACATCATGACGGAGAGCCTTCGGAAGATGCTGCAGGAGCTTTCCCAGCGCCGGGCCCTGGCCGCGGTGGGGGAGTTCGCGGCATCCCTCGCCCACGAGATTCGCAACCCCCTTACCTCCATTCGCGTGGACCTGCAGCGGATCGAGGAGAAGCTCCCCCGGGACGAGGAAACTCCGGAGCTCATGGCTCGGACGCTCCGAAAGCTCGACACCCTGAACCGCTCCGTGTCCGGCGCACTTCAGGTGGCAAGGAGCGGAAGAGTAACGTTGGAGCCTGTGAACCTCCGGGGGCCGCTGAAGGCGGCAGTCCAGATGGCCCAGCCGGGTTTCCGGGAACGCAACGCTGAGCTGGACGCGACGAGAGCCGAAGGAGAGCCCATTGAGGTCCATGGGGACGCCTCCGCCCTGGAGAGACTCTTCCTGAACCTTCTCCTGAATGCGGCACAGGCTCTGGATCCCGGCGGGGCGGCCACCCTGGGGGTCCGGGGGGAAGAACAAGAGGTGAACGTCTTCATTCGGGACACCGGCCGGGGCATCGAGGCCGACGATCTGGAGCGGATCTTCGATCCCTTCTTCTCCACCCGGCCCGACGGCACCGGGCTGGGATTGCCCATCGCCCAGCGCATCGCTCAAGCTCACGGAGGTGACCTCTCCGTGGAAAGCGAGCCCGGCAGGGGCACGACGGTCACCGTTCGACTGCCGTATTGAATCGGTGATGACCTCGGAACAGTGCGTTGCGACGGAGCGGGGGAATCTGAAGCCGTGTGAGAAGTCAAATTCAAACAGCGCAGTGCGTTACACGAGACACCCATTCTGGCACACCCCTGGCAGCGGGAAGGCGGAGAGTGGTTTGACAACCCCTGCCTTCTGCCGGAGGAGAACGCCATGAGGAACTCCCCCTTTGCCAACAGGTTCCGGTCGGCCGTGCCCCGAATCCCGGCCGTGGCTCTGCGCCTGGTGTGGCTCGCCACGGCGGCCGCTCTCACAAGCTGCGGCTCGCAGCCCGAGCCGGTCGCCGATGAGTCCATGACCCCGGCGGAAGCAGGGTTCGTGAGTGCTCTCGGCGGGGGCCTCTCGGGACAGGACTCCACCCCAATGGTGGTTCGCCGGGTATGGGGGGGGCATGAGGTGAACCTTTGGGGCGACATCTCGCCGGACGGGCATTACCTGGTCTTCATCGACAGGGATGGGGGGGTGGCGGTCCGGGAGCTCGCCACGGGCGAGGTCCGCTCCTTGACCCCTGACGCCACTTGGTACGGATCGTATCAGGCGGCGGAAGCGGCCATCATCTCACGGGACGGGAAACAGGTCGCCTACCTGTGGGACATGGAGAACGGTGGGTACGAACTGCGGGTGGTGGACTGGGAGGGAGGAGAGCCTCGGGTAATCCTGCGAGACCCATCCCTGAGCTGGTTCGGTGTGGAAGCCTGGTCTCCGGACGGTCGGCAGATCCTGATCCACGCCGTGAAACCGGACGACAACGGTGCGCTCTCCCTGGTGTCCGTGGCCGACGGATCTCGTCGCACCGTGAAGGAACTGGGGCCCCTGTGGCCTGTGAGCGCAGACTTCTCTCCCGACGGACGGTACGTGGTGTACGACCTCCCCGAGGGCGAGAACTCCAATGAGCGGGACATCTACATCGTTTCGGTGGACGGCGGTCAAGAGTCCCGGGTGGTTCAGGATCCCGCCAACGACTTCGTCCTGGGCTGGGCGCCGAATGGAGAGTACGTGCTTTTCGCAAGCGACCGCGCGGGGAGCCTGGGTGCCTGGCTCCTTCCGGTGGAGGATGGAAAGGCCGCCGGGGACGCTCGCCTGGTCAAGGCGGACCTCTGGAGGATCCGGGGCATCGGCTTCACCGCCGACGGGTCCTATTGTCACGGCATCCCCCTGAGCCAGCGGGATGTGTACGTGGCCACCATCGATCCGGAATCCGGAGCCGTGATCTCTCCTCCCGCGGCTATAGATGGAAAAGATCTGGGCACCTACTTCCGTCCTCATTGGTCTCCCGATGGCCGGTACCTCTCGTACACCTTCCAAGGTGCTTCCGTCAGCGCCTGGTACACGGATCGGTACTACTTGGGCATCCGCTCCGTGGAAACGGGTGAGACCCGGAATCTGGCACTGGGCGACCTCAGGGTGTTCGGTGATTCACGGTGGTTCCCCGATGGACACCACCTCGTGGTGGAAGATTTCAAAGTCGACGTTCAGACCGGCGAGGCCGAACCTCTGCAGTCTCTCCGAGGAAGAGACATTCCGAGTTTCCTCGGCTTTTCCCCGGATGGTAGCACCCTCTTCTACCGGAAGCGGGAGCCCGGTAGAACCGTGACCGCGAAGATGGACATGGAGCGGGGTGTCGAGACGATCCTCTTCACAGAGCCGGCAGTCGCCCTCTCCCCGGATGCGCGGTACCTCGCTTTGTCACGGGTCGACGAGACAGGGTTTCGCATTGCGACCATAGCTGCGGACGGCGGAGAGCTTCGGGAGTTGCTCAAGGTAGAGCCGGACCGGGCCCCCGAGGGGTTGTGGAGCATGACATGGTCTCCGGACGGCCGCTATCTGTACTACTTCACCCTGTACCCGGACACGCCCCATCAGCTCTGGCGTCTTTCCACGGATGGAGGATCGCCCCAGGAGCTTCTGGAGCTGGATCCCGCCCTCAATATTCCAACCAACCTGAGCTTTCACCCGGACGGACGGCGCATCGCGTTCGAAGCCCAGGAGAGCGGCGCCGAAGTCTGGATGATGGAGAACTTCCTCCCCCCGATGGCGACGGAGGCTCATGAAACGCATCCTCATCGTCGATGACGATCCTGACATTCGGGAATCCCTGCCGGGTGGGCTCTCGACCATCGGCGCGGAGATAGCCGTCGCGTCAAACGGCGAGGAGGCGTTGGTCGCCGTCGGGGCGGAGCCCCCCGATGTTGTCCTGACGGACGTCCGCATGCCCGGCTTGGACGGCCTGGAGATACTCCGCCTCCTGCGCCAGCGGGCACCGCAGGTCGACGTCATCCTCATGACGGCCTACGACGACATGCCCACCGTCGTCGCGGCGATGCGGGAGGGAGCCCGGGACTTCCTGGTCAAGCCCCTGGATCTCCACGACCTCAGACGGGTGGTGGCGGAGGTGTTCGAAGACCGTCGGACCCGGGAGCGGAACCAACGGGCTGCGGAGGATGAGGCAGCGGGCTACCGCCTGGATGAACTGGTGGGCCACGATCCCCGGATGATCGGGATCTACAAGCTGGTGGGGAAGCTCGCCGCCAACCGGGCCAACGTGCTCATCCGGGGAGAGACGGGAACGGGGAAGGAGGTCATCGCCCGGGCCATTCACTTCAACTCTCCGGACGCGGGCGAGCCTTTCATACCCGTCAACTGCACGGCCTTCGTCCCCACTCTCCTGGAATCGGAGCTCTTCGGCCACGTGAGGGGGGCCTTCACGGGAGCCGTCGCCGAGCACCGCGGGCGGTTCGCCCTGGCGGGGAAGGGAACGATCTTCCTGGACGAGGTGGGGGATACTTCCACCCAGTTCCAGAGCAAGCTCCTGAGGGTCCTGGAAGACCACCAGTTCTACCCCGTGGGGGGGGAGAAGCCTGAGCGCACGGAGGCCCGGGTCATCGCCGCCACGCACCGGGACCTGGAGAGGCTGATCCCGGACGGCAGCTTCAGGGAGGACCTGTACTACAGGCTTCGCGTGGTGGAGATCACCGTTCCCCCGCTTCGGGAGCGGATGGGAGATGTGCCCCTGCTGGCCAGGCACCTGGTGCAGCGGGCGGCTCAAACGCTGCACCGGGACCCTCCAGTCCTATCTCCGGACGCCTCGAAGGCTCTCCTCCAGCATGTCTGGCCCGGCAACGTCCGGGAGCTGGAGAACTGCCTTACCAGGGCGGTGGTCGTGTCCACGGGCGACGTCATCCGCCGCGAACACTTGGCCATCGGCCCCGTCCCGGCGGAGTCGCCCGCTCGCCTGATCCCCCTGGGCGCGGTCGAAAGGGAGCACGTCGCCAGAGTCTTGGCCGCCACCGGAGGGCACAAGACCCGCACCGCCAAGATCCTCGAGATCTCCCGCCCCCGCCTCGCGCGACTCATCGAGAAGTACGGGTTGGAGCACTCACCCGATCAATGAGCTGGCGCGAAGTGCTCGTCGAGCCTTCCCCCCGGAGGCCCGCGGGAAGTGCTCGTCGATCTCTCCCAGGAGGCCCGCGGGAAGGCTCGTCGATCCTCCCCGGAGGCCCGCGGGAAGTGCTCGTCGATCTCTCCCAGGAGAACCGCGGCAGCGCCGGAAACACCCCTGCAGTGGGTCAGCTCTCGGGGAGAGCCTCCCGCGGTCCAGCGACCCCACGGCTGATCTTCCAGACGCCGTCCGGCTCCTGCACCCAGCGCAGGAACATGTTCCCGTGCGCTTGGGCGGGCTATTCACCGGGGGACTGATACGACTCGTCGTACTGGGCGATCTGGTACGCGACATCCCCATCCACGAAGATCTCCAGAGACTGAATGTCGAAGCTGGAAACCTCTCCGCAGTCTTCCCAGAAGCTTGTCATGAAGTTGTGCAGATCGGCCCCTTGGAGATCCGGACCGGGCTCCGGCAAACGTACGTCCGATGCTTAGAAGGACAACCAGTCCCGCAGTGAGAGCTTTCATCGGGTCTCCTCGCTTGTAGGGAAGGCTTTCGGCGATCTAAGAGCTGCAATGGGCCCTGGCAACGTTGCTCTGCAGTGGCTTCGGGGGGGTTGGTGGAGAGTAGCCGGTCGTCGCTCGTGACCCCACATCCGATGTCGTGCAACCACAGGGCCCTCAAAGGCGTCCAATCGGTATATCCAGGGTGGACATAGCCCCAGATAGGCCGCGAGCGCATGAATACCAGACCGTCGAAGGGACCCGGGAGGGCCGGGGAACCCGGAAGAGCTGACGCCCCCGGGCGTCCCGCTCCCGGGAGCCTGACCTCCGCCCAATTCCACATCCTGGTGACCCTGGCCGACGGCGCCCGTCACGGCTACGGGATCATGCAGGAGGTGGAGGAGCGGACCGGGGGCGCCGTGGAGTTGGGCCCAGGAACCCTGTACCGGTCCCTCGGTCAGCTCCTGGACCGGGGCCTCATCGAGGAAGCCGAGGGCCCCGATATCTCTCCCTCCGAATCCGGCCCCCCCCGACGTTCCTACCAGCTGACAGAGCGGGGAAGGGTACTGGCGTCCGAGGAGGCCCAGCGCCTCCGAAGCCTGGTCCAGTGGGCCGACGAGGCGCTGGGTATGGAGGGGAGTCGGCCATGAGAGGGGATCCAGCCACGAATGGGCTGCCGGCACGGCTCGGACGCCTTCTCCTCCGGCTCTTCCCCCGGGATTTCCGGGATCGATTCGGGGACGAGGTCGTGCACCACTTCGTGACCCGGAGCCGGGAGCTCGAGGCCCGAAGAGGGAGATGGGCCGGTCTCTGCTTCTGGCGTCGAAGCATCGCCGATGTGGCCTTCGCCGCGATCGCAGTGAGAAAGGACCGAAGAGGAATGATCAGGAAGAGCGCGCCCGGCGGAAGCTCCGGGTCGGATCTGGGCCAGGACGTGCGGTTTGCGATGCGAACCCTCCGGAGGAGCCCAGGCTTCACCATCGTGGCCCTCCTCACTCTGGCCGTGGGGATCGGCGGCACCACGGCCATGTTCTCGGTCCTGAACTCGGCGATGCTGAAGTCCCTTCCGTTCTCCGGGGCGAGCCGCCTGATCATGGGCCGGGCCACGTTCGACGGGGAGGTGAACCCGTGGACGGCCTTCCCCGACTACATGGACTACCGAGACCAATCCAAGACCATCGAATCCCTCGCGGCTCTGGCAATTTGGGCCAACCCGGTGACCATCACCGGATCCGGGGAGCCGGAGGAGGCCACCTTCATCTACGTCACCCCGAACCTCTTCTCCACCCTGGGCGTCCAGCCCATCGCGGGCCGGACCTTCTCCATCGAGGAGCTTCCGGAGGACGGCCCGGGCCAGGTCATGATCAGCTACGATTTCTGGCAGCGATGGTTCGGAGGAGACCGGGACGTGGTGGGCCGGACGTTGGTCATGGGAGGGACGAGCGCAACGGTCATGGGGGTCATGCCCGCTGGATTCCGGTTCATGACCGATACCGATCTGTGGTTGCCGCCCTGGCCCGGGAACTCCGATCCCATCACGCGCCGGTATCACAACTGGCTTCTGGTTGGCCGCTTGGCGGACGGAGCCACTCTGAGCGAAGCCCGGGCGGAAGTGGATCTCATATCGGCCCAGCTTCAGCAAGCCTATCCCGACTCCAACCGGGGCAAGGCTCTACAGGTGGACCGTTTGCAGGACGCCATGGTCGAGGGCTACCGGCAGTCCCTCCTCCTCCTCATGGGGGCGATCGGACTGGTTCTCCTAATCGCTTGCAGCAACGTCGCCAGCCTCCTCATGGCTCGGGCCACCGCCCGGACCTCGGAGATGGCGATCCGGGCCTCTCTGGGAGCGGGACGCTTTCGACTCACCCGGCAACTCCTGGTGGAGTGCGCGATCCTGGCGGTGACGGCGGGCGCCATGGGCATCGTCCTGGCCCTCTGGCTTGGGGACCTGATTCTCGGTCTGATCCCCATGGACTACCTGGACCTGAGGGGCGTGGGCCTGTCCCCCTCGATGCTCGCGGCGGGGCTGGTCCTCTCCTTGGTCACCGTCCTCCTCTTCGGCACAATCCCCTCCCTGGCCGCAGCCCGGACCAATCCGGCGCGGGACCTGAAGGAGGGGGCCCGTAGCTCGGGAGGGCGGAGCGGAACGCGCCTCCGAAGCATGCTCGTGGTCTTCCAGGTGGCCGTCTCCCTGATCCTTCTCGTGGGATCGGGGCTGCTGCTGAGGAGCTTCGGAAGGCTCCACGGAGTGGATCCAGGATACAGGGTAGAGAACGTCTTCACCGCCGCCGTGAGCCTTCCCGCGGAGCGGTATTCCAGTGGGCCTCAGCGCGTCCAGTTCTTCGATAGACTCAAGGAGAGCGTCGAGGGGCTGCCGGGGGTGCAGTCGGTGGGGCTCATCAATCGGCTGCCCATCCTGGGGGCCGGCGGGAACGTGGCCATCTGGGCACCGGAGCGGCCCCCGGCGACGAACCGGGACGCCCCCTGGGCGGACCGCCGCGTAGTCGCTCCCGGGTACTTCGAAACCATGAGGATTCCCCTTGTGGAAGGGAGGGCCTTCCAGGACAGCGACGACCCCGAGTCGCCTCCGGTGATCATCCTTTCTCGCTCTACCGCCGAGGCGGTCTTCCCCGGTGAGGACCCCCTGGGGAGAACCGTGGGTGTGGACGAGGGAAGCGAGCCGGGCTACTACGAGGTGGTCGGTGTGGTGGAGGACCATCGGAATTCTTCCCTCCAGAGCCGAGGCCGCCCCGCCATGTTCTTCCCCTACGCCCAGCAACCCTACCGGACCATGTCCCTGGCCGTGGCCACGGCTGGGGATCCCATGACCCTCTTCCGCCCCATCCAGGACCGGATCTGGGAGCAGGACCGGGACCTGGTCCTCAGCGGACCCCGAAGCATGGAAGACATCGTTTCCGGCTCCATCGGAAGCACCCGTGCCGTCGCCCTGGTTTTGGGAGTCTTTGCCGCCGTGGCCCTGGGACTTGCGGCCCTGGGGCTCTATGGGGTCCTGGCCTTCCTCGTGGACAGGCAGGCCCGGGAGATCGGCATCCGCATGGCCCTGGGCGCTTCCGGCAGAAAGGTCCTGAGGCTCGTGGTCTCCAGGGGGATGGTCCTGGTGGTGGTGGGCACGCTCCTGGGACTGGCCGGGGCGCTGGGAGGTGCCGGATTCGTGGAAGAACTTCTCTTCCAGACCGATCCCAGGGACCCCGGGACCTACATCGGCGTCACGATCTTCTTCTTCCTGGTGGCCCTGGGGGCGTGCCTGTTGCCGGGGTGGCGCGCTGTAAAGGTGGATCCGGTGGAGGCGTTCCGGGCGGAATGAGTTCCGGGACTCTCGCTATCGCTGAGGGGTCGGCGCCTCCCACACCCGGCGCAGCGGCGGTGATCCGAGTGACCGAAGGCATCGCCACCGCGTCGTCGGTTGGGGGGCCAGTCCACGGGCACCTTAAACGCGCCATCGGGCAGGCCTATCGGCCCCATGAGGGCTCCCCTTGGTCCTGCTAGTGGGGCTCGCCGGTCTTGGAGCACGGCAAACTCTCCAAGCACGGGCATTTGAAGTCACGCGCGGCAGGATGACCGGATAGTTATGCGGAAAACGGTACACGCGTGGGGGGTGAGCTTACCCGCTTGTCACGAAAACCGTGAAATCAGGGGGTGAATCGTACACGCGTGATTTTCAAGGCGGTCCGTGGAACAAAAGCCGGATATCCCTCGCCGGCGTACAGGCTCGCCTCACCGGGAGAACCGGGCTACGAAGCCCCAGATTTCCTCCTCGATGTCGATGACGTTGGTCCCCGGCCCCAGAAGACGCTCCTCGACACGGGTGAGGGCCCGTCCCGGCCAGCCGTGACCGCTTCCCGTGAGCCGGAGGAGCCGCACCTCCGTGCCCTCGGCGCAAGGGGCCCACACGAGCGTGGTCGCCGTCTGCCCCTCGCTGAAGGTTCCCGGCTCGCCTCGAACGGCGGGGCCCAAAGTCGGGTTCTCGGGGCAGCCATCGAAGCGGATCCAGTACTCCAGCTGCTCCTCCACGGGATTCATGCGGGTGCGGACGTTCGTGAGTGGAAAGGGCGGGCCGAGTCCCCCTTCGTAGAGAGCTCGTGGATCATCCTTCGAGTGGATATGGAGGACCGGGACCGGGCGGCTGGGGGTGAACCCCAGGAGGTCGAAGTAGGGCGCACCGGCGTAGGGGGCGATGGCCGCCACCAGGTCCGCGGCCTCCGCCGCCAGTCGATGGGCCATCATGGATCCGTTGGAATGGCCCGTGGCATAGATCCGATGCTCGTCGATCTCGAGACGCTGTCCCAGGTCCGCCACCACGGCCCGCACGAACCCCACGTCGTCGACCCCCTGGTTGAGGGCGTATCCGCAGCACCCTCCGACGTTCCAGGTGTGGAGGTTCCCCCTGCCGGTGCCGTCAGGAAACACCACGACGTAGCCGTGCTTCTCGGAGTTCTCGTCGAACCCCGAGCTCCGCTGGAACTGGGCCGCACTGCCGCCCCCGCCGTGGAACGCCAGAAGAACAGGCGCGGGGGAGGGCAGGACTCCGGGAACATGAACCCTGTAGCTCCGCGCCTGTCCACCGTAAGTGAGACCGAAGGTATGATCTCCGGGTGAGAGCTGCTGCGTGGATTCGGGCCCCGGTCGCCGGCCTTCTCCCGAGTTCCGGTCTCCTCCCGGGTTCCGGTCTCCTCCCGGGTTCCGGTCTCCTCCCGGGTTCCGGCATCCTCCCTGCGACGCACAGGTCAATGCGATGCCAACGGCCAGAACGGCCCAACGCATCATTCTACTTCCGGGCATTCGCCTTCCTCGGGGTCAGCCTCCCATCGCCTTGAATCCTTGTTGGGACAGGGCCTGAAGGTGGTTCTGGGCGCGCGGAGTGGGGACGAGGTGCTCTTCGTAAAGCTCCTTCAAGACGCCCCGTCCCCGCCTCCCCATGGCAGAAAGCAGGTCGATGGCGACGACCGCCAGACTTTGGCGATCCGCATCATCCGCTGTCGCGACATTCCCGAGGAACTCCAGACTCCTGTCCTCGGGCGGCGTGCTTCCGATGCTCAGGAGCGCGATGCGCTGGATCCCTAGATCGTCAGCCTCCTCGAAGATCCGGAAGAGTGCTGGAAACGATCGGGATTGGTCGCGGCGTCTGCCGACCTCGGCCAAGTCCCGTATGGAGGACACTGCTGCCCGCTGAACGGCTAGCTGCGGGTGGCTTACCGTAAGATCAGCCAGGCCTCCCAGGAGGGTGTCGAGATCCTCCGGGGACGGCTCTGATTCGAAAAAGGCCGTGATCCCCGTCCTGGCCCCCATTCGAGTCCCCCGATCGTCCCAAGAGATGAGGGCGAGCGGTTCCGCCGGGCTCAAGACGTCGACCCGGATCCCGCTTCTCTCGTCCTGAGCTCCCTTGCCACCAAACGGTGGCTGGCCCACACACGCCGGTCAAGGCCGCAGGCTCACAGAGTGCGTCTACGGCCGGAGACGAATAGGTTGAGAGGCGAAGTCACGACTCGGCGGCGATGATGGCCTCTCCTGCTGGAGCGTTTCACCTGAAACGCGTTCTTGATGGGCCATCGGCTGCGGACGGAGCACCCTGCTCCAAGAAGGCGGGTATGGGAAGAACCGTGGGTGGCAGTCCAGTGATGACCGCCCTGAAACCGCTGACCCTGGTCCTCGTGGCGTTCGCCGGTTGCTCCCCAGCGAATGGCCCGAGCCTACCCATCTATGAGCTCCGGGACAGCGCCGGAATCGACCTGATCCAGAGCGGCCCACCCCTGCTCCCGGACTCCGCGGCTTGGCGCGTCGACCCGGACCCGGTCCTCCAGATCGGCGAGAGGGAAGGCGAACGCCCGTATCTCTTCTTTCGGCTCAGGGACGCCCTCCGAGCTCCCGATGGCCGGATCGTGGTCATGGAGGGAGAGACCCCGGAGATTCGGGTGTTCGGTCCGAATGGCAAGCACATCGTAAGCTTCGGCGGGCCCGGGGATGGCCCCCGGGAGTTTTCGGCCTTCCCCGGGATGACTCTGGTTCCGCCGGACACGCTGCTCGTCTGGGACCGCGGGCACGCTCGCCTGTCCTGGTTCGACTTGGAGGGGTCCCTTCTCCGGCAACGGTCCTTTCCCGCACTCCTCCAGAGTCTCCAGATGGCAGAGGCGGTCCTCTGGCAAGTCCGGCCCGACGGTGCCGTGCTCGGTGGCTTCTCCCTGAGTCTGAACCGCGGCACACGGCTAAGGGACATGGGAATCCACATCGGGCTGATCGACGATGCGGGAGAAACCAGCCATGATTTCGGGGACTTCCCTGGTGGCCACCAGTACCTTCATTTCATGGGCTTTGGATTCGACACGTGGTTCAGCCCGAAGGTGCGGTGGGCCCTTGGCCCCCGGCCTCTGAGAGTGGCGATCTCCTCCCCCGACGCGTGGGAGATCCGCTTCTTCTCCACGGACGGGCAGCTTGTGCGGATCCTTCGGGCTCCGATCCCGAGAGTGGAGGTAACGCCCGAGGTTCGCGGTGCGCGCAGGAGTTACGTCGAGGACATCGCCCTCCGGATCGGGCTATCCAGCGGCCAGGCGGCGGACATGGAGTCCGAGATGCCTGCCCCTGACAGCCTTCCAGCCATAGCAGAGATGCTATGGGATCCGGCGGACCATCTGTGGGTGGGACGCCGACTGGCGGACCCCCGCAGGGTCGAGAGCTACGACGTCTTCGAGGTCGATGGGCACTGGATCACGACCGTTCATGTTCCCCAGGAATTGGGGTACCTTCGGGAGATCGGTGAGGACTACGTCCTTATGCTCTGGCTGGATGACTCCGACGTGGAATACCTGCGCCTCTACCGGCTCGAGAAGCGGGGCTTGTGAGGGTTGGAGGAGGCAGTGCCGGGTGCGGACCCGGAGCGTGGGCGGAGAAGTCAGTCGTCCCCGACCTCACGCGCTGATCAGCTTCACCTGATCCACGATGCGGAAGCGGGCGGACCCCTGACAGAGCATGGTGGAGCCGTCCCGGTTCACGGGGAAGGGGGCGGTTCCGGAGGGCTTCAGGACCAGGGACTCGGTGACCCGGAAGGCCTCGAACCCCCAGCGCTGGGGGTCCTCCAGGATGGAGGCGTCGAAGGCCCGCTTGAATTGGCTCGGGAGGCGGAGGAGGCCCAGATCCCTCAGTCCGAAGGCGTGGAAATCCCCGGAGCCGAGAGGAACGCCCCGGGCAAAGGGAAGGTCTTTGCCCAGGTCCCCGTTCACCACGATGATGGCCTGGTAGCGGGTCGGGGTCCCTCCCTCCCCGTCCACCTCAATTACCCATTCTCTCTTTCTTCTCAAGACGCCCCGGAGGCTCCGTTCGTACGATGCCAGCAGAGCCCCCACTGAGAAGGGGCCCAGATCTCCGAAGAGCTGGCTCAGGACGCCCTTGTAGTACTTCATGAAACGGTTTTCGGTGTAGTGGGGAATTCGCCCGAAGACCTCCGCCCCCCCGTAGCCCACCAGGTGCCGTGGAGCCCCCCCGCCCAGCTCGCTGGTGACCTGGATGACGTCGCAGGGCTGGCGCCGGTTCCGGGCCAGACTTTCCACGAAGACCTGGACGGCCGCCTCGATCTCGTCGGGCATGCCCAGGACCTTACCGATGAGATCCGCCGACCCCTTCCGAAGGAATCCGAGAGAGATCTCCCCGAGGCCGACACCGGAGTCCAGGCACCCCTCCAGAACCGCATTGAAGGTTCCGGAGCCTCCGGCGGAGATGACCTGACGGCATCCTCCGGCGACCACTTCCCGGGCTCGCGTCCGGGCCTCTGCGTGGCTATCCACGGCATCCAGCGTCACGTCCTCCCGCCCCATCTCCCTGAAGAGGGGGACGATGCGCTCCACCTTGCTCCAGTCCTTGATGGAGCCGGAGATGGTGGTGGCGATGACGTGAATCCCCGGGGCTTGCCGCCTGCCTTCGCCCTCTACATCCATCGGTCCCCCCTGTCCTCTACATCCCTCGGCGCCCCATCCTCCTTATTCATCGGGGCCTCCTCTTCCTCCTCCACCAGGGTGGGAGGAAGCAGAGCTTTCGGAACCACGGCCATATCCTTGAGCGTCTCCATGGCTGCCGCCATCACTTCCTCCACACTCCGGTGACCGTCCAGGACCCGGGCCGGTACGTGCCAGTCCGGTTCGAGGAACCGGCACACGCTCAGGTACCCGGTCCGGAGCTTCTCCAGCTTCTCTCCGGTCTCGTGGACCTGCATGTCTTCCCCCCGGGTCCGGATCCGCTCCACCGACACCGCGGGATCCACGTCCAGGAAGAGGACCCCGTCGGGACAGCTGAGACGGGTCAGGTGGAGGCGCCTCAGCGCCTTGAGCTCGGGAAAGGCCTGGAGGGCGCCTTCCGCCGCCTGCCCCTCGACCCTGCCGCTCATGACCCCCATGGCTGCGCTGAGCGTGGCGTCTTCCGGCTCCTCCTCCTGGTAGAGGCGGGCCCAGGCGGTCATGTTCAGGAGAGAGCTTCCGTCCGTGACGACGAGGTCGGGCCAGTACCAGCGCTTGATCTGTCCCACGGCGTAATCCCGGAGGAGGAGCTCCGCCAGCTTGGGGATCTTGTAGGATTTCAGGGACCCGGCCTGCTTGGCCCTGCGACCGATGGCCTCCCTCACCTTCTCGGTCACCAGAGATGGGATCTCCTGGGGCTCTCCGTCCTCGAAAAAGAGGACCCTGTCCGATACCAGACACACCCGGCCCTGCTCGGAGAGCTCCCTGGCCAGGCCCCGTGAAAGGGTGCTCTTTCCCGATCCGTCGATTCCCAGAACGGCCAGGGTCGGAATGCGGCTGGGGCGGTAGCTTCGGTGGTGGCGCCCCGCTACGTCGGCTTCGGCCATCTCCTTCACCATCACGGCCAAAGCCCTCGTGACGTCTCGGTGGCTTGTCCGCGAAAGCTGCGGTGGGCCCACCACGATCCTGGCCCACACGGGGAGGGGGAGTGCGGTGGACCTGGGCAGCGCCCGCTCTGCGCCGGCCAGGTACGCCGGGACCACGGGCACGTCTTTGAATTCCATTGCCAGGCGTCCCACTCCGGTGCGGAAGGGGCCCAGGACCCCGGGCTCGCCCCGGGTCCCTTCGGGAAAGATGATGACGGAATGACCCTGCCGAAGGCGTTCCCTCATGCCTTCCAGAGGATCTCCGCCCTTCCTGCCTCGCTCGACCCACACAGGTTGGAAGAGAAACCGGGCCAGGGCGTAGAGGAGCGGGATCCTTCCAAAATAAGGCTCTTCACCTGTTTGCATCCTCGGAGGTTATCCAACGAGCTCATAGCGGGTCTCGTGGAGGGCGAGGATTCGAAGCCGAAAGAACTCCTGGTCACGGTACCCGTAGGCTTGCCGCTGCAGGAGCTTGATCTTCGTGTTGGTTCCTTCCAGGGGACCGGTGCTGATAGGGACGTCGTAGTAGGCCAGTACTCCTTCCCGAAAGAGGCTCAAGGTCTTGGCCATCTGTCGCAGCTGGGCAATCCCGGTTGCCCGCGCTCTTTCGATCCACTCCTCCAGAAAGCGTGCCGCACTGGCCTTGTCCGGCAAACCCCATAGCTGACGTAGGTCTTCCTTCAGATAGTAGGCCGCTGCCAGGGGGGCGTTGAGGTCGAGAGCCTCCCTCAGCCGCCGTCCCTCGTCCTTCTCCTCGTCCAGCCTATCGGGATTCTTGAGCAACAGCCAGCGGCTGCCCTTGAGCACCTGCTTCTGTTCGGCTTCGGCTTGACGCTGGAGGTCCCGTCGCAGTTGGGAAAGCTTGTCGTTCATCAATCGCACGACGTGAAAGTGGTCGAAGACCAAGACGGCCTCCGGCAGGTGTTCCCTTACTGCCCGGATGTAGGCCTGGGACATGTCTGTGGCCACGGCCTCGATCTGGGCTCCGGCCCGTCGGAGCCGCTTCCAGAAGGGGTCCAACGCCTCCGATCCCTTCCCCTCGCCCACGAACACCGCGGCTCCCGTCTCCAAGTCCAGGACCACCGTCAGGTACCGGTGGCCACGCCCGATGCTGATCTCGTCAATGGCAATCCGTACGAGGTCACCGAGTCGGGGCCGCCGGAAACGACGTTGGAGTTCGGCCTTCACAATCGCCTTCACCAGATTCCAGCTCACGCCCACATGGCGGGCCACGTCCCAGATCGACATGCACCGCGCCAGTTCCAGCACGTAGCGTGCAAACCGTTTCGTATACCGATGCCGACCTGGTGCAAACCCGACCACCGCCTGGCGAATCGCTCCGCATGCTCTACACCCCAGGCGCGGGACCAACAGCCTGATCCATACCGTCCGGCGGCCAATGGGAAGGCCCCGGAAACGACGATGCTGTCCCCCTCTGCGGACCACGTTTCGGCTCCCACAAACCGAGCACTTGAGCGACCTATCGGGCTGACGAACCGTGAAGTGAACCTCACCTCCGACGTAGTCGGTACGCTGGTAGACGTAGCCCTGAATCCCAAAAGCGTGGTACAATAGACTCGTGGACACGGTAGGCTCTCCTTGGGTTGGGAAGAGTGGCGACTCAACTCTCCCAAGGATCCTACCGTGATCCACTTCCCGCCACCTTCTTCGCTCATCTCACCCTTTCACCCCCTCCCCCCGCACCCATCCAGGGACGGAAACAGGTGAAGAGCCGAAGAAGAACGCTGGGGTGCAAGGGTGGGTCACGTCCGTACGTGGAGAATCGGGTGAGTGGGGCAGAGACTGCGTCGTTTCGTTGTCCTCCTGACTCCACGCTCTCAATCTAGAAGGGAACCTTGTATAACTGAGGCTCCAGTCCAAAGGTCACGACTCTCTCTCCCTGATGACTCTCAGGGATGCCGTAAGAACCGGTATGAAGCCTCCGGAGCTCTTCCACTGTATATATCACCTCTTTGTAGGCGACGTCGTGGGGGGTCCAGATTCCCGAGGCTTGCCAGCCGGGAGAAGAACCAGGTTTCCAGTTATGACAACTGGTATACATCACAGTTCTCCAACTGCAGGTGTGATAGAAGCCCAAAATATGACCGAATTCGTGGTAGACAGTTCCAGCATTGTCAAAGTTCAACGAACCCGATGCGAGTGATGCTCCACTATACAGCATGATTCCGCCAGTCAGATCGCCAGGCGATTCACCCCCGCTGATTCCACCTCCTTGAGCTCCCGGAGGTATGGAATTGTCAACTGTGATTACGATGGCATTTTGACGTGTCAGCTCCGGAGTGTCCTCCAGGGGGTAGAACATTGTCTCTCCCAGGAATGTCTCCAGGTTTCTGATGTGGCCCCAGATCTTGATCGAGTCAGCGACTGTGAAAACATAGTCGCTTGAATCCCGGTCAAGGACCACAGGAACAGGCAACTGGTTCTTCTTGAAGGTTTGGAAAGGGTACTCCACCAGACCGGTTTGCTCGTTGAAAGTGCCGGGGTAAAAGGAAAGAGGTATGGGGTAAGAAGGGCTCCAAACCGAACTCTTCTCATACGCCAACTCAAGAGAGATGGGTACGGTGGTATCGGCATAGGTACCCTTGGAGATGGTCCACTCCTTCTCAATGAGGATGGCTTTCACTGTGTCCTGTTTCTTGCTTTTCTCCATAGTAAGGAGAAAGGGAAGGGTAGAGGGACTCTCAATGACCATCATGAAAGACTGGTCAAAGATAAAGGGTCCGTAGAGCTCTCCCTTACCGTTTGCCCCAAGGTCGGAGCAGTAGTCCAGAGAACCTCCGAGAATGAAGTGGCAGACCTTGGCTCCAGATATTGGAAGCTCGGGCTTGTCACCGCTTGCCAGGTAGGACTCAATGACAACCTGTTTCTTGACGATCTCTACTGAAGAGCAGGTTGTGACCCCTCCGGCACTGGCACAGACATTGTGGATGCCCACATCCAGGTTGGCAGTGAAGGAATTACCGGTACCGGTGGAAGAGCCGTCCACTGACCAGCTCAATGTTTCAGTGCTTCCCTTCACGATCGCTTGGAAGATTACAGGGGTGGATTCCCACCCGGACTGTAGTACCTCGGTTCCGCTTGAGGGACTAATCGAGATTGAAACCTGCTCAGGCGGATCAGTGGGACCACCCGAACAGGAAGCTAGGGCCAGAGCAATGAACACGATTGCCATCACAACCACGAACCGTCTCATACTGCCTCCTTTCCGGGTTGGCGGAGGACCCCCGATACACCGCCCCACTTCTCTCAGCGCCGTGGTTAGGGAACACGGTTCTCTTACGGAGCCGTACGGATGCGGAGGAGAACCCTCTCGTCATCTGGCGGCGATCGTCGAGCACCCGGTTATATGGCTTCCGCGCCCGCCTCCCAATGCGTCAAATAGGGCCACAGCACAGACGCCGCGAACAATACGAGCAATGTCCGAGCGGGATTCGTGACAGGATCAACCTCGTAATGAGCTAAGATGTTTCGTTGGCGTCGGATTGTGTGAGCCAGCGCAATCGCCTCATCCGGAAGCAACTCACGGTCCCTCACCTCTTGGAGCAGATCAAATAGGGACATTTGCGGATCGGTGGCTTCAAGGCGATCCCGCAGGTGACGCTCGATCTGCTTGGCAATCTCCAAGGGGAACATTGGATTCAGTTGCAGTCCATCGACCGTTCTGACAAAATCGGGGTCTTCTCCAGTGGCCATTTTCGCCGCAGTTCGCGCAAGCTCCCCCAGGTTCTTCTGCGCAGGAGCCTTCTGCGTTTCGAGCAACTGGATCTTTCTCTCCATCCGCTGCATTTCGGACTTGGCCAGCCGTTCTGAATCGCGAAGATGCTGAGAGGCGTTACGAAGGAGATGGATTTCTTTGTCCTTCTCAGCGAGGAGCGCTGCCAGTCCGTCGCTGTTCGCACCCTTACGGCTCTCTTCAGTCAAAGCTCTGAGCGTGGACTGAATCTGCTCGACGCGCTCTTGCAGGAGGCGATTCTGTTCTTCTGTTGTCGGAGTCTCAGGCTTCTGGACCGAAGGCCGGCTGATGGACTTGAACGAGTCTTCATCTCCAAACTCGGCAAGCAACGCATCATAACATCGGCGGGTTCGTGGATACACCCAACACTTCCGAGTCGGGTCCCAGCGACGACCTTCGATCCCCTTTGCGCGTTGGCGTTGATCGTAAGGAATCTCTAGGAGATACTCTGTGGCGCTTTTTGAAAGCTGAACCATGCCTTCCGGCTCCTTTGCATGAACTGCCCGAGCCTGCCTCCCCCATCGCTGCCCGATGAGCCATGTCTATTCGAAACCTACCCGGTCCAATGCTCCTCGGTTCTTCCGCTCCTACTATCGCTCCACATCTATAGTGCAGCGCAGGTCCGATAGGCCCCTCGTTCAGATTGGGGAAGCCCACAATACGAGACGACTCAATAGGATTCTGGCGTCTCTCACGATTCCTCGCCTAGGGCTTGGTCCCCAGGCTCTTCTAGCCGCGACCCCAACTCTCGATACAGATCGTCAATGAGCCTCCCGTCAGGTGTCTTCCAGGCCACCCACCCGTTCGCCGAAATCCTCTGGCTACCCGCACTACGGATGCAGCGGAGCGCGGCTGCGCTCGGAGAGAACACCGTGCCCTCGACCTCGACTCCCTCTTTCCGGGCGATGCCCACGAACGTCTGCCTGGGCTGACCCCGTGGCCCGTACTCCATTATGAGGCGGTCCCCATCTGCGAGTCCTCCAGAATCCATGAGCTCCTGCCAGGGTGCAGACCCACGCGTCACTGTCGACACCTGACCCGTGGGGGTTGACGTCGTGGAGAGTGTCGGAAGGGTTTCGTCGGGAATCGAGTAGAGCACGCGATCCGGATTCTTCTCATCGACGTACTTCTCCAGGACCCAGATCTTGACGTCATTGCGAAGGGTCTGGACCCATTCCTTGAGGTCCTTAGGGATCGAGTCGATGGGGATGGCAATGGTTGGAGGCTTCGCGAGGATCGCATGGATCCGGCCATGAATCTCGAGTTCCTCAATCCCGAGCTCCGCGAAGACGTCCTTGACCTTGGAGTTCTGCGCAACTTGGTCCAACGCGGCTCGGAGGACGAGCTCTCGAGTCCGTGGAGACCCCACCGCAGCGAGCTGCCTCGAGACTTGGGGAGCGATGTGTTCCCAGGTGCCATGAGTGGCCCGTTCAGCCTCTACGATGTACCAGTCATCCGCCTCCACATCAATGACGATGGCGTCCGGGATGCTACCCCTTCCTCCGATCGTGGAGATACGAGTCTGAGGGAGGTAGATGATGTTGGGGCCGAAGAGCTGCTCAGCGAAGTCCTGGACTACCCGCTCTATCTCAGCCTCGTTTTCGAACGGGCTGCGGGAGAGGGTTTCTGAGTGGCTTACAAGCATTGGCTTCTCCCGTCCTCATGAATGCGGGGTCGTAGTACCCTGCACATCCGCTTCGCGAGAAGATGTCCCCGCGGCTATCGCCTTGAGCGTATCTGGGATCAAGCCGCCCATGGCCTCCGCGAACTTCATTGGGCCGCTATCTTCCTTGAGGTTTCCAAAAATCCGCCGGAACCTCCCGTGTGTCTCGGAATTCGGATCAATGACGAGCACGTTCGGCCCCGCAGGTTCCTTCCCCGCATCGTCATGGCCCCCGTGATCAGGGCACTCATGAAGCCATCAGCCCTGGGCAGGCTGTAGCCGATGAAGACGATGTTCTTAGCCTGTGTGAGTGCCTGCAAGGCCGTGCGCCAGATCTGAGTAAGCCAAGGACGGCTCTGAAGCTTCGCGTAGGTGGGCGGGATGATCGCAGGCACAAAACCGTGTCCATACCTAGTCTGCAAATTCCAGATCGCGTCTATGGCCAGAACGGCGGGGGCATTCGAAAAGGGCTTTCCGCCGCTCTTTCCGATCTTGATACCGTCACCAAGATCCGACGCCACCCAGACCTGGCTCACATCGCCTTCCTCGTCCCAGAAGAAGTTGACGCTTCCGTGCAGCTTACAGACAACTGGTCCACGGCCCTTGGATGCTGGCAATGCATAATGCCGCTCCCCGTGCCCTGCTCGGAAGCCTTCGGGCCACTCGAAGGGGTAGGTGGATAGGATCCCATGGTTGAAAGCGAAGTACTCCCAGAGGAGATCGTAATTAGTGGTCAGGATGACGAGCCGTTCCTCAAGCTCCAACTCCTGGACGAGCGAGAGGAGCGCGTTGTATGGCGACTTGTTGACAGGTCTCCCGGCGGCACTCTTTCGCTGCAAAGGAGGGAGTTGCTGATAGGTCTTCCAGATCCAGAATTGTAGATCCCGAACAACCGTCGAGGTCGCATAGGGTTGCCTGTCAATCACGATCTCCCGCTGGCCAGCCTGAGCAAGCCCTTCCGCGACCGCAAAGAGGTCCTCAATGTTGTTCCAGTCCGCATCTGGGAATACCCCCGAGTCGCGGCACAATGCCCTGAACCCTTCGAAAGTACGGCGTGCCTTCATCAACTGTGGTGCCGCGTGCCGGAAGTCTCTCGATTCGAAGGGGGCAGATGCGTGTCGAGGTAGGTTCTGCTGCAGCTTGATTGAAGCCTCCCCAAACTCCGCCATTGTGGGCAAACAGGCGTCCCAAGAAAAACCTGCTCCCAGGAATAGAACCAGATCTCTCTCTGCAACATGTTGCTTCGCCCGCTCTCCAGATTCCATGAGTCCTCATCGTCCTACGCGAGGGGGGGCCAACAACGCTCCGTGAACTCTCTATGCTGGTCGATCCGGGAGAGATGCTCGTACCTGCGCCGCAGGAGTACTGGATGGACCGTCGACCCGATCATGTTCGAGGACACTGCGTCACGCTCAAGCTTTCTTCGCACCGACCCTCGTGGATGCCCCAAGTCGTGCGGCGACTAGGATTGGTGGAAGTCCACCAGGCTCACCCGTTGGGCGCCATTCTCCGAACGCAGGCACGTCCGCCCAGGCCCGCTTACAGATGGAGGCACCACTTTCGGGTCATCGTGGCCCGATTGACCATGCCTCATTCTCCCCTCAACTCCGCCGCCTTTAACATCTCGCCAGCATTCTCGTATGCACCCAGCAGCAATGGGTATGCCTTCTCAACGGTCTTCGGATTGTGGTGACGAATGAGTGGCTCAACAAGTTCGATGATTCGCCGCCAATGGCCCTTGTTCCTGATCGTCTGCGCGAGAGCCAGACGGGCCACCGGATCATTCGGGGTCTCCTCCAACGCAATCTCGAACTTCTCGATCGCGAGATCCGTGGCCTCAGGTTGTCCGGATTGGCGAAGCAGCATGCCCCACTCCCTAAAGATCAGTGCACGCTCTGCTCCTCGAGCAGGAGCGTGTGCCGCTGCCTGTTCATACAGTCTCAGAGCGTCGGCGATGTTAGCACGGTGGTGACGAAAGAACTCCCCAGCCAGACGGGCCGCTCTCCAGCTCCTGGGATTCCTGGCCAGAGCCTGCTGATAGAGCTCCTCAGCCTCATCCAGGTTCCCTCTCCGCTCCGCAGCACGTGCTAAGTCGACGAGGGCAGCTTCCGAATCGGCCCTGCCTTGGCGGACGTCGCGAATCACGAGCCGCTGATTCGGATCTCTCACATCGGTGGCTTCGAAATATTCACCCAGCTGTCTTCGTATCTTCTTCTCAATCCCCTCATGAGTGCAGACATCCGAGTAGACGAAGGCTCTGGTAATAGGAAGAAGGGTATACACGTAATCATTGATCCCAGGGTCGAAGAGTCGGTGGACCAGGGCATCATCCACCAAGACATTCAAAGCGTCTAAGGCCTTGTGGTGAGCGACCGTGCCACCTACGAATATTGCCTCTGTGGGAAGAGGGTTCTGGAAGAGGGAGAGCACGTGCAGGACGCTTTTTTCCGCAGCACTCATCGCGTCGAAGACCCTCCGGAAGCTGAACTCGAGGAGCTCCTCCCCCCGCTTTCCACTTCGGGTGATGCCTTCGGCGATGGATAGCGCATCGGCCACAGAACCGGCCCGACTCAACGCCCACTGGACTGCAAGTGGAATCCCATCGCATGCTTCGCCTATTCGTGAAATCTCTGCGGGAGTGAGACCAGCCGTATAAGCAAAACCCGGCTGCTTGGACATGACTCGGACCAGCTCGGCGGTCTCATCTGGCGTCATCGGTCCGAGGTCAATTGGCCTGACTGAGACTCTTACTGTCGCGCGTCGGGAGGTGGTGACCGCCCGTGACCCGATAGGAAGATCGTCTAAGAAGTCTATGATCCTCTTATCGTCAACAGTCTCTAGGTTGTCGACGAACAACAAGCCATTTGAGTCTCGGAGAAGATCACGAACTTCGCCCTCCCGCCTCTCGGCGCTCAGCGTCTTGAGTTCACCGAAGCCAGTGACCTCAAGGACCGAATCTAAGAGCGTCTCAAAGCTGCTCAGGCTTGGTTCTAGAGCCCTGATTCCCTTTCCAGTCAGCTCGCGGTCCTTCGCAGTAACAGAGACGATCAAGTCGAACTGGTCCGCCTCATAGGCGCGGATGACGGCCCAGGTGGCCAAGGCAGTCTTCCCGGTGCCTCCAATCCCCAGGATCGAGGTAATGGCTGTTCTCGGGTCGGCGAGAGCGTTCACGACTTGGTCGCACGGAGCCCGACGATGCACGAACTCGGGATACTCGGGTGCAAGGATCCGGAAGAAATCGGCGTCGATCTCAAAGGTTCGTCCGACGGCAGGCCCAGAGGCTCGCCGTGCAAGTGCCTCCGCCTCTCTCCCCTGCACGAGCTGCGTGGTATCCCCAACTCGAAGCGCTGTGTCACCTCGCTTGAATGCAGACCCGCTCTTGAGAATCGGCGCATCCGAAACGAATCGGAGAATGGAAGGGCCTCTCGGAGGTACAAGGGCAACCCCTAGGTAGCGCTGGTCCTTCTGAATGAATTCACGGTGAAACTCGATCCATACCCTGTCGCCAAGAAACCGTCGAAGTTGGTCGTTAAGCAACTTGGAGTCTAGCACTTGCGTAGATCCAACAAACCCAAAAGTGGCGTCCTCAATGCCGAATAGGAGAACTCCACCATGGAGATTGTGGAATCCGGCGATATCCTTGGCCAAGAGAGCCCACGCATGTCGATGTTCGCGACCGAGGAATGGCACATCCCTCTTGTAATCCCAAAACTCGTTCTCGGTCTTGAAACCAGACGCCAGTTTCGGTTCGTTGGTTGGGAACATCATTCTCATGACAGCCCCGACGTCGCGCTGTCGCACTGCTCGCTTGATATCGCCAGTTCTATCGATCATGCTCGTGCCCCAGGCTCCACCGGTTCAAAATACTGAGCTGCAATCTCATACCCGACCA
>CAVVTW010000010.1:0-77810 GCA_963751255.1 uncultured Gemmatimonadales bacterium
CGGAATGACGGGCCTTGAGAAATTCCTGAACCGGGACCGAGGTTCGGCCAGCCTCAGCATCGAATGCCACATCCATGCCTCGCCAGAGATCGGCAAGGACAGAAGCCGTCAGGTATTCCGCGCCGATCATCGGCGGAACCGCGGCGGCCATCTTGTCCAACTCGTCATCTGCGGGGATGGGCACAGAAGGTTTGGTGCCGCCCTCGCCGACATCGGGAAGGGAGCACAGCGAGGTCACGTAGTGCGCGCCAAACTCTCGCCAATAGGACAGTACAGGCGGCAGACTTGTCCCCACTTCGTCGACGCCCAGGCACACGAAGCCATGGCCGGAGCCGCGCGCAAACGCCTTCTCCAGCCGCGCGCTCTGCGCGGGCTCCAAGGCGAGCGCCTCCTCCGTTTGCCTGAGGATCAGCGACCTATGCGGCGTGAGAACAGGCGCCAGCATCATGATTGACGATTTTTTTCATGAGTTCCCGCATCCCTCTGACAGCAGCGACTTAAAGTCGTTGGGGCTCGTAGGATTACGGAGATGCTTGCCAATCTCAATGGTGCCGGCACAGACGCAATGTTCGCAGTTTTGTTCCGGACGGTGTGAAATTTGGCGCGCCCGAAAAGATCAAACCTGTAACCCAGGAATTCGTAGTCTGGTGCTCTATCCAGCTGAGCTACGGGCGCCTGGGCGCCGGCCGCAGGGCCGTGCAAGCCGGCATTAGCTAACGTCTTAACTCGACATTGGCAAGTCGGCGCGCGGGCTTTCCGAACGCGCAGCGCAAGCACCGCAGGCGGCGGAATCGCTTGAATAATGCACGATACGGGTCGCGCCCGCCACCGTGGTCTCGACCAACTCGTTGATATAATAGCTATTATCGCAAAAATCGCAGCCAATCACGCCTTCGCCCGCGCGCCGCGGGGCGCTTCCAGGTCGATCGCGCGATCGGGAATGGTAATGCGGAAGGTGGCGCCGATGGTGCCCGGCACCAGCGCGATTTCGCCGCCATGCGCGCGCACCAGCTCGGCGGCGATGGCAAGCCCGAGCCCGGTGCCGCCGGCGCGGGTGGAGCCCTGGAAGGCTTTGAACAGATGGCGCGCGCCTTTTCCGGAACGCCCGGCCCGGTGTCGGAAACTTCCAGCACCACCACGCCGCCCTCGCGCCGGCCGGTGATGCGGATCTGGTCGCGCGCCGGATCGCGCGCGCCGCGCGCCTCCAGCGCCTGCACGGCATTGCGCGCGACATTGACCAGCACGCGGAACAACTGGTCGTGGTCGCTTCCACGGTGAGCCCGCGCTCGACCGAGACGATCCAGCGGATCGGCACGTCGATGCGCAAGGCCGAGCGCCTCGTGCACCTCCTCGATCAGCGGCTCGACCTCGACGGTCTTGCGTTCGGGCGGCGGCTCCTGCGCGGCGCCGTAGGACAGCGTCGACTGGCAGAAGGCGATGGCGCGCTCCAGCGTGCGCATCAGCTTGGGCGCAAAGCGCTGCACCTTGGGATCGGGCAGGTGCGAAAGCTGATCGGAGAAGAGCTGCGCCGAGGCGAGCAGGTTGCGCAGATCGTGGTTGATCTTGGACACCGCGAGGCCGAGCGCCGCCAGCCGGCTTTGCTGATGCAGCATCAGGCGAGCTCGGGCTGCATGGCGGCAAGCTCTTCCTCGGCGCATGCCGATCTCGTCGGTCCGGCCGGAATGCTCGATGATGCGGTCGGGATGTTCCGGGTCGGCGCGGAAGGCGATCATATTGGCGGTGATCCGCCGCATCGGCCGCACCAGGACCCGCACGTTCCCCGGCCAGTCGTAGGCCATCATCCGGGACAGCGTCTCAGGGGGGATCTCCGGGGGCTCGACCCCGTTCTCCTCGGCGAACCGAAGCCGGAAGTAGTTGGCCAGCACCGGGATGTCCTCCCTACGGCCACGAAGGGGCGGAACATCGATGGGAAAGACGTTCAGCCGGTAGAAGAGGTCCTCCCGGAATTGCCCCTGGTCCACCAGCTCCGCCAGATTCCGATTGGTGGCGGCGATGAGCCGGAAGTCCACAGGAATCAGCTCCCGCCTCCCACCCTCTTGACCTTTCGTTCCTGGAGCACCCGCAGGAGCTTGACCTGGATCGCCGACGAGACGGTGCTGACCTCGTCCAGGAATAGGGTTCCCCCCACGGCCTCCTCGAAGAGCCCGCGCTTGCTCTGGATGGCCCCGGTGAAGGACCCTTTCATGTGCCCAAAGAGCTCCGATTCCAGGAGCGTCTCGGGAAGAGCCGAGCAGTTGATGGCCACGAAGGGCCGCCGCGCCCGGTCCGAGAGGTCGTGGATGCCCCTGGCCACCAGCTCCTTCCCGGTTCCGGTCTCCCCGGTGATGAGGACGGTGGCCCGCGTGGGCGCCACACGCTCCATGAGGTCGAAGAGCCGCTGCATGGGAGCGGAGCGTCCCACCATCTTCGAGCCAGGTCCCTGTTCCGACGCCCTCCGCCTGAGCTGAGCCACTTCCCGCCGCAGGTCCGCCTCTTCCCGGGCCCTCTTCAGCGTCAGCAGAAGCTCCTCGGTCCGGAAGGGCTTGTTGATGTAGTCGTAGGCCCCAAGCCGCATGGCCTCCACCGCCGTGTCCACGGTGCCGAAGGCGGTCATGACGATGAACTGGGCGTCGGTCTGGGTGGCGGGCGCCGCCGAGAGCACGTTCAGTCCGTGCATTCCCGGCAGATTGAGATCCAGCAGGACCAGGTCGTACAGTTGGTTGTCCAGTGCCTTCAGGCCATCCTCCCCGGTCTCCACCGCATCTACCCGGTAGCCCTCCTCGGTGAGGACTTTGAGAAGGATGTCCCTGAACGATCTCCTCGTCCTCCACCACCAGGACCCGGGGGCTCACGTCCGTCTGGACCGTTTCTTCAGTCATCAGTCGCCTTTTCCAGATATACAGTGAAGGTGGCTCCGCCCAGCTCGCCCCGGGGCTGGACCCGGATCCCGCCTCCCTGTTCCACCAGGATCTGCCGGGTCAGGAAGAGGCCCATGCCCGTGCCCCCGGTCGTGGAGACGAAGGGAAGGAAGATCCGGGAACGCATCTCCTGCGGGAATGCCCGGTCCCGAGTCCTCCACATGAAGGTAGACCCGGTCCGCGTTCGCCTCGGTCCTGACCCGCACCCGTCGCTCTCCATCCCAGCCCTGGAGACGCCGTCCGGGCATTGAGGAGAAGATTCACCAGACGCCTGGAGGAGGTGGTTCCTGTCCGCCATTGGCCCGCGACGGGACCCGCCCGGCGAATCCGCTTCGAGCACGATCTCCCGGGCCATGAAGGAGCTTTCCATGAGCTCACACGCCGACTCGACGATCTCGTTCACGTCCACGCAGGCTCAGGCGGGTCTGTCCCGGATCGGCCAAGGCGATCAGCTGTCGAGTGAGCCGTGTGATTCGCTCCGTCTGGGCCAGGACCTTCCGGAGGGTCCGGCTTTCCGATCCATCTCGCCCCAGGGACCCGTTCGAGAAGGTGGTCCACCGCCACCTGGATGGAGGTGTTCGGGCCTCCGATCTCCTGGGCAACGGTGGCGGCCAGCTGACCCACGGCGGCGAGCTGCTCGGCTTCCACCATCCCCCGCAGCCACTCGGGATCCACCTCCGTCACAGGAAGCTGGACTCCCCACAGCCCCTCGGTGAGCTTCCGCAGAGCGGGAGCCTCGCCCTCCCCCATGGGACGTGACGCCTGCACGGCGGACCGGAGCTGCGGCGGCAGGTCCCGGACGTGGTGCGGCGTGCCCACTCCGAGGCTGCTCAGGGTCTCACGGGCGGCCCGGTTCACGAAGAAGATCTCCCCCTCTCCCCGAAGGAGGAGGAGCCCTCCGTGAAAGTCCTCCAGGGCCTCCAGCGAAGGTGAGCTCTGCGCCACCTCGGGCACTCCCATCGGTTCTCGGGGGTCCATGCTCTCCATTCCGGGCTCCAGCTCCCTACTCTTCCACGAAGGCCCTGAGAAGGTCGAAGGCCGTGACGATCCCTCTCAGCTGCTCACCCTCCACCACCAGGGCTCGGTGGATCCGCCCTTGAAGGAGGAACTTGGCCGCCTCCTCCACCGTGTCCCGGGGCTTCACCGTGAACACCGCCGAGGTCATGATATCGGCCACCGTGGAGTCTTCGAACACGCCCTCGGAGAGGGTCTCTGCCTGGTGCTCGGTGGGATAGCTCCACTCGCCCGGAACCACGAAGAAGGGGGCCGTGGATTCCTCGTCGTAGTCCTCGGGGAGCAGGGCCAGGGGCTCCCAGGTGAGGTCCCCCCTTGGGATCTCTCCACTCTCGGCGGCCAGCCGGACCACGTCGGTGGCCGAAACCACCCCCACAATCTCCCCACCTGAGCCCACCACAGGCACGCCCGAGATCTGGGCGCCCACCAGGACCCTCAGCAGCTCCTTCAGCGTGGTCTCCGGCTTCACCGTGACCACCTGATCCCGCATGATTTCCTCGACGTACCGCGCCATAATCCCTTTTGCCTCTCGTGTTTGCCCGCTGCCAGGATCGGTAGAGTGGGGCCCATTCCGCATCGCCACCGACACTCTGGGGTGCGCGCGCTTCGGGACCTGCTCATTCCGGCTTGCCCGCTCTGGGGCCGACCCTTGGAATCGGGCGCAGGGGAGTCCGCGTCGTCGGGACGGGCTCTTGTCCATCCTGTTAACGAGATCTATGCCGCAAACCCGCCGGGCTTCCACGGGGAACGATGGACATCCGTAAAACACTGCAACATCATGTCTTAGGACAATCGAGGCTCGACGGCGCTTCCGAGGACGACGCTCCCCCGTGGGTAAAATTGTCCCGTACCTGAGACGGAATGGACGGAATGCCCCGTTCGGGTCCGGAAGTCCCATTCCAGGCTCCCGTGGTGTCCAGGGACATCACCCGGAGACGGCCTGAAGACGGCCTCAAGCCGCCTGGCAGAAGGGCTCCAGACCCTTGCGCATGGGCAACGGGCGGGGGGCGCCGGACCCGCCGAGGGCCCGCCCCCGAGGCCTGGGGAGCGCGCCGGACCCGCCGAGGGCCCGCCCCCGAGGGCTCCGCCCGTACCGGGGAAGCCGGGGGGGAGGGGTCAGGATGGGGTGGAGCCGCCTCCGAACCGGTTCTCGACGTACTCGTCCAGAATCCTCTTGAACTCCTCCACCAGCCCCTCACCCTTCAGGGTAGTGAAGTGCTCTCCATCGACGTAGACCGGCGCTTTGGGCTCCTCGAACGTGCCGGGGAGGGAGATTCCGATATGGGCGTGCTTGGATTCGCCGGGGCCGTTGACGACACAGCCCATGACGGCCACCTCCAACTCCTCGACCCCCGGGAAGGTTTACCCGCCAGGAAGGCATCCGGCGCCGGAGGTGCCCCTGAATCTCCTGGGCCATCTCCTGGAAGAAGGTGGAGGTCGTTCGCCCGCATCCGGGGCACGCCGTGACCTGGGGCTCGAAGCTCCTGAGGCCCGAGGGACTGGAGGATCTGCTGCGCCACCCGCACCTCCCGGGTCCGGTCACCGCCGGGGCGCGGAGTAAGGGAAACGCGGATGGTATCTCCAATGCCCTCCAGAAGAAGGGGCGCGAGGCCGGCCGTAGTGGCGACGATCCCCTTGTCTCCCATGCCGGCCTCGGTGAGGCCGAGGTGGAACGGGTAGTCACTCAGGGGGGCCATCTGACGGTAGACCGCGACCAACTCCTGGACGTTGGAGACCTTCGCGGACAGGAGGATCCGGTCATGGGGAAGCCCGGTCTCCTCCGCCAGGGCCGCCGAGCGCATGGCACTCTCCACCATGGCGTCCCGGAGAACTTCTCCGGCGTCCTTCGGGTGCGGGCTCCCGAGCATTGCGGTCCATCATGTCCGTGAGGAGCCGCTGGTCCAGGGAACCCCAGTTCACACCGATGCGGACGGGCTTGTCGTGTCTCCAACGCAACCCGAATGATGGCCTGAAAGTTCTCGTCCCTTCGGGCCGTGCCTACATTCCCGGGGTTGATGCGGTACTTGGAGAGGGCCCGGGCCGTGTCGGGGAACTTCTGCGAGGAGGAGATGCCCGTTGTAATGGAAATCACCGATCGATCGGCACAGGCAAGCCATGGTCACCGATGCGATGCGACGATCTCCGGGATTGCCCGGGCCGCCTCCTCGTTGTTCACTGTGACCTGAACGAGCTCGCTGCCGGCGGCCGCAAGAGCCAGGACCTGACCCACCGTGGCATGGGCGTCGGCCGTGTCCGTGTTGGTCATGGACTGGACCACCACTGGGTTCTCGCCACCAACTGGCACCTCCCCTACCTCCACCTCCACGGTCTTTCTGCGACGAACGGAGCTCACCACGCACTCCTCTTCGCCCTATTGAGGCTCGTAATCCGGTTTCTAGTCCATACCCCTTGGGGCTACGGACCGTTCTAGGCTCCAGAGAGAGAAAAGTTCGTTCTCCCCGCCCGGAGGGAATCCCCCCTCGGTCTCATTCTTCGGACATCTTCTCCAGCAGGTGGAGGAGACCCAAGGTAGGATCGGTCAGCCGAATGGGGCGAAGGACATCCCGATAGCGCTTCAAGTGGTTCATCACGAAGGTAGCCACGCGTTTGAGTGGAATGACCGTATAGGGGTCCTCCGCCTGGCCCTCCCCGTCCCCGAAGGCGGCGATCCGCACCCTGGAAGGGATGGCAACGGCGCCATCGCGCACCCAGGTCTCCCCCCTGCTCATGAGCTCTTCAACGGCCCGGTCGAGGCGAGCCTCCGGGCAGAAGCCGAAGCGGACCAGCGCCCGGTAGAGGGCATCTTCCGATCGCATATGGGGGTTGATCCGCGGCTTTCCCTCCTTCACCTCGCCAATAATCAGGTCCATGGCATCGGAGGGAATGTCCAGTTCCGGATCCGGGGGAAAGCGCAGGTCGTCCAGCGGGCCGGGGCGGCCCTGGGCGACGATGTGGGATGCCTGGGGGAAACGAAGAGCGAGGATGTCGATGTCGGTGACCTCGAAGTAGAGCCCGTCGTCCCCCTTCTTGATGACGGGCACCTCGGTCGCGGTGAAGTAGCTGTTCAGTTTCAGGTAGGTGCGAACGAGTGAAACGGCTGGGTTCAAGGCACGACGTCCTTTCGGGCCCCTTGGGCTGGATTCGTCCTTCCCTCGCGCACCGTCGGGCGTCCTCCCGGCACTCCGCGAGCCAATGCTATAGAATATCGTAGTCGCCTCCCCTCCTCCACCCCGGGAGGGGACGCCGGCTGACGCCGTCTTTCATCCACGAGGAGGCTGCCGGCGGCCCCCGGTCCCACATCCGTGGAAGGGGAGCGGCGGTGCGCGTTCGCCGTTTGCCCACTGTCAGGAGACGGATGATGCCAGAGCCCGTGAAGAGCTGGCGAGAGTTGCTGGACCGTTACGAGTCCTTCAAGGAGGGGCAATGGTGCTTCCGAGGCGACTGCTGTCGACTGGGAGGCTTCAAGACCAGCCTCGAACGGTCGGCGGTGGACCGTTGGGGACGGGATTGGGCTGAGCTCCCGGAGATCGAAGAGGGGCTCGTGCGCCGCTTCCGCCGGGAAGCCCACCTCTACATCCCGTCCGAACCCCAGGAGGGCGACCGGATCGGCTGGCTCGCCCTCATGCGCCATCACGGCGCCCCCACTCGTCTCCTGGATTGGAGCTACTCCTTCTTCGTCGCGGTCCACTTTGCCATCGAGCGGGCCGAGGTGGGTCATCCCTCCTCCATCTTCGCCATGAACCTCGCCCGGATCCGGGAGCGGGTGGACAAGCTCGATCACCTCCGCCCTCTCCTGCTACGGGATCCGAACGCCAAGCAGGAGAAGACGGTCCGGGCCATCATCGACCACTCCCCCAGGCAGCCCCTGGTCTTCCCCTTGAATCCCTGGCGTATGAACCGCCGCCTGATCCTCCAGCAAAGCATCTTCCTCGTGCCAGGGGACATCACCCGTTCCTTCATGGACAACCTCCGGGCTGTGGATGAGCCGGAGAGCCTCCTGGTGGAGATTCGTCTCTCCAGCGAGCGGGACTTCCTCCGGGAGGCCACCCGCGAGCTGCTCGCGGTGAACATGAGCTCGGCCACGCTCTTTCCCGGACTGGACGGATTCGCCCAGAATCTGACCGCCATCATCCCCTTCCCGAACCTTCGGGCCGTGGACACGGAGGTGGGCCTGGAGTAGCCGTCTGTCTCCAGCGTACCAGGGCACGGACGTATCGGAGGGTCTTCTTTGTCTCGGCGCATCAGGACGCCGCCGAGCAGCAGGGTGCGCTTGCCCCGGCGCGGGTTTCCGGTACATTCGTGACATTCGTGCGGCAAGCTCCATGTTCGTCACACCTCGGCACGCTGCGCCCCGGGCGCAGGGCCGAGATATGGAGGAACTCACCCGTGAGCCCGCCCAAAGCTTCAATCCCCGAGGCGAAGCGCCTGGAAATCCTGCGCCTGGAGCACCTCAACGGGATGCCCCTGGCCGAGTTCCATCGTCAGCTGACCGCCGACGAGGACTACCGGGTCAGCTATGCCGCCGTGCGGAACTACCACACCAACCGGAAGGCTCCGGTTGACTACTACGCCCAGGTGAGCCGGGTCTTCGAGGTGCGCTTGGAGTGGCTGCTCTTCGGCCAGGGGGAGATGACGCCCTCCCTGCAACAAGCACGGGATTCCCGCGGCGCCGCGGAAGCGTGGACCGATGCCCTGCCCCGAGTGGCCCCGTCGATCTGGAGTTCCACAGATCCCGTGGCTCAGGCCGCGTTTCTGGAGTGTCTCCATCGCCTGGACATGGCCCGCCCCGGGAGCCGGGCCCTCACGGAGGACCAGAAGGAGGACCTGGCCAGGGTGCTGGACACTCTCGTGGGAGGCGCGCTCTGGATCCTCCGCGGGGACCGGAAGGTCCCCCGGGACTTCGTGCGGCATATGCTCCTCGCGGTGGCCCACGGCATTCCGGGGCCGGGCCAGGGCAGTACCTACCGGGGAATCCTCAAGCGCATGAAGCTGGACGAGGGGAGAGAGTAGGAGGCCGGCGTCTCACAGAAGACGGACCGTCTCGATGGATCGCTGGAGCGCGGAAGACCCGGTCCCTCAAGAGGGCCCGCCCCCGCGCAGCGTCCAGATCACCACCACGCCACAGCCCGCATTGGGGCCGTTGAATTCCGGAGGAACCCGGGCTGGAGACCGGTACACCTCGATGCCGGCCACGTCCTGTGCCCTCGCGAACTCATCCACGGAGGTAGGTTCCGCCCCAGCCGTTCCCAGGCCCCCGGTGGAGACCAGGTGCCGGTCCACGTAGACCATGGGCCAGCAGATCTCGACGGACCCGCTGCGCCCGGGGCGTTCGCCGATCCGAAAATACACGGCCCGCCCCCCGGCCCCGAGGCTCTGCTCCGCGACTCGTACACCCGTCAGCCCGAAGAAGAGGTCCGTCACCTTTCGCGGTCGCCGTTCCTCGATGATCTCGGGACCCATGAAGACGCCTGGATTGAGCCCGTTGTCTCGTCGGTCGTAGAACCCCTGCATCTCCAGGTGGAAGCTCCTCCGCTCCGCCGAGACCACCAGAGGTTCCAGCTCCAGCGCCTCCGGCGCCATCCTGATCTCCAGCACGGTGAGCTCGCCGGCGCCTACGTCCACAGGGTGGTCGATCACCTCCTGGTAGCCCAGGGCCCGAGCCGAGAAGCGATAGGGGCCCGCCACCGGCGTCTGCAACCGGAAGAACCCGCGTGCGTCGGTGAGGCCGGCCGCTGCGGCTCCCGTGATGGCATCCCGGATGGAGACCTCGGCACTTCGGATGGGATCGCCCGTTTCGGGCTCCACCAGACGGCCCTGAACTCCCTGGGTGCCCCGCTCCTCCATAAGAACCGGGGCTTCCTCCCGGGGAGTGAAGAAGTTCGGCGGGAGCTCCACCTCCAGGTTCACGATCCCCTGTTTCCCCTCGTGGAGGTCCTGCCGGACGGCCGGGCCCCGCCAATCCAGGAAGGAGGCCTGGATTTGCACCAGCTCACCCGAGGGGATGCCACAGGCCGTGTAACGACCGTCGGCATCGGTGACAATCTCGAGCCATCGGTCCGTGGCCCGAGTCACGGGCTCGAGCGCCTGCACCTCCTGCCACTCCACCCTCACCGTGGCCCCGGCAATCGGCTCGCCGCTGACCGGATCCCGCACGCTTCCCGAGAGGACCGCGGCCCCCTCCTCGAGGCCCTCTGCGCGACAGCTCTCGACGAGGATCGTCTCGGCCGACGGAATGGCGAGGTCCACCTCGGAGGTCTCTCCGGCTGTGAGCTCCACCTCGGCACCCGCGGCAATGACCCCGAGGGAGTCGAGGCGGGGGTGTGTGAAGCTGACCGTGAACACTCCGTCCGGAACCTCGTCCAAGCGAAAGCGCCCCTCGACGTCCGTGACTCCGGCATACTGGGTTCCGGAAAGGTAGACGGTGGCGCCCTCCAGGGGCCGGGATCGGGTACTGTCCCAGACGAGACCGGTGAGGGAGCCGCGTTCGACCCGCGCCACCTGCTGCTGGTTCGCGTTCAGGATCCCCGCGACCTCCCCTCCCCGCTCCAGAATCCCCGTCACCCGAATCCCCGAGTCGCCGGCCCGGGAGACCTCGAAATCATGCGCCAGGATCGGAGCCCGAATCCACCACCGATGGATGATCCAGCCACCGTCGGGCATGGCTTCGAATTCCACCCGCCCCCCTGCAACACCCCAGGCTTCCCGGTAGGGCGCCCAGGTGTAGCGATACTCCAGGAGCTGGAGGTAGGACGTCTCCTCCTCCAGCCAGAGCGTCCCCTCGATGTCCGGGAAGTCACTGCGCACCACGGGTTCGAAGGAAAGACCGATGGAGTTCGGGAGGTCCCCGGACCGGGTCAGCCGGAGGCAGTGGGTATCCAGGAAGCCGTCCGACAGAAGGGTCCCGGCGTCGGGTGCGAAGTAGTCGTGCCCCCCACCCTCAACCGGACGAATGAACCCATCGGCGAGGAGGTCCTCCGGGGGCAGACTCCCAAAAGGCGTCCGCGTGGCCACGACGGACTCCCTGCGGTTCTCCTTCTGGACGCTCCTGGCATTGCGGTCCAACTCCCGCTCGTACGTCGTCAGCTGCAGTCGGTAGCGGCCTCCTTCCTCGGTCCAGGCCTGAACCGCCAGAGCCTTGCGGGCCTCGTCCCAGACCCGGGCGATCTCCGAGGCCTCTTCGGGTCGAACCCTGCACTGCTGGTCCGCCTCCACTCGGATCTCCATGAGGGGAATCGCGTGGACGGCGAGGGCCAGCTCCACGGTCCGGGACTCCCCGGCGGCGAGACGAATGGCCGAGCTTGCGTTCGATTCCCGCCCGATCATCTCTCCCTTGACCACGAACACCCCAGGCCCCTGGAGGGCGAAGAGAAATCGGCCCGAGTCGTTGGTCAGGGCGCTCCGGAGGACTTGCCCCTCCTCGTCCAGGAGGGAGACGAAGGCACCGGAAATCGGGCGTCCGGACTCGGCTTCCGTCACCTGAACAAGGATGGATTGTCCCGATGCCGGGGACGCGTGCACATGGAGCAGAACCAGAGCGGCGAAGACCATCCCGACCAGGGCCCTCATGCGATCCCTCCCCAGGGGGAATCCGGGAAGACCACCCGGGCCTTTCGCCCCTTCTCGGCCCCGTCGAGGTGGAGGAAGAAGGCCCCGACACCGGCTGCGCCCTGCATCCACCCCGTCTGGGCGACCACGCTCTCGGGCTGGCTGCGGTTCTCGGCCTGGATCCACCGGGCTGCGCCCTCCTCCTGGGTGGCCTGATCCAGGAGGTATTCCCCGAGACTTCGAGCGAAGGACAGCCCGTCCGGCTCGACTCCGGCGGCGTGAAGGGCCAAGTAGAAATCGCCGACGCCGGCGTCGCCGCAGCACTGGCTCACGTTGTTCCAAAAGCCTTCCGGACGAATCGAGGGAATGCCCGTGTGGCGGATCCCGCGAGCACCCTGACCCACCCAGTTCTTCCACCGGGATTCGCCGGTCACCTCCGTCAGCTGCCAGAACAGGCGCGCCGTGCCCGCGGGCCCGTGGCACCATCCCAGGTAGAAGAGGTGCGTTCCTTCGGGCTCGTCGTGAAAGATCAGGCACCCATCCCGGGCATCGCAGAGGGAGACGTTTTCCAGGTACGAGGCACCGTAGACGGCCGGAGCCAGGAATTCCTCTTCCCCCGTAACCCCGTGCAGACGCGCAAGAAAGTAAGCCACGCCGGCGGTGCCGTGGGAGAAGTTGGGCATGAGCCTCGGATAGGCCTCGGACATGGGCCACTTGAGGCCGTCGTGGTCGGGTCGGCCCTTCGAGGCCAAGAGACGGCCAGCCTCGGAGGCCAGCTCCAGGGCCCCGTCGTGTCCCCGGGTTTCGTGGAGGTAGAGGAGGGTGAGGCCGATCCCCGCGCTGCCGGAGATGATGTCGTAGGCCGCACTCTCGTCCGCCCCCTCGTACCAGGCGACCCCCTCACCCAGAGTTCGGGCGTCGTCCATGAGGCGGCGGGCGAGGACGTCGGTGGCGGCCCCGACCTGGTCGTCCCCACCGACCCGTTGCACCTCGGCCAGGGTGTAGACCACCCCCGCCAGCCCCGTGTACAGGCCCCATCCTGGCAGGCCTCCGGATCCGACGCTCTCGGCTGCGACAACGGAGAGGTGGCGGGCCCCCGCTTCCGCCTCCCTGAGGTACGCCTCCTCGCCCGTGGCGTGATGTAGCTCAAGGAGGAAGAGGATGACGCCCGGAGCCCCCGAGTAGAGGTGCAGGGCGTCTGCGGGAGACTGGGAAGGCGCTGCGGGCCAGGTGATCCCGTGGGGGGTGGCGCGCCTCTGGGCCCGAATCCAGGCACCGGCGGCTTCCGCCAACTCCAGGGGCGTCGGGGGCCAACGCAGGCCACCCGCTCCCAGCAGGGCGGAGCCGGCCGCCGCGACTTTGACAAAGGCTCGCCTGTCCATGATCTCAACATGCCTGGCACGGCATGATCCAACAAGATCGGCAGCCTACCTCACCCTTGGGGTCAAATGGGCTATCTCTCTTTCCTCCACTGCTCGAACCACACTCGCGGGACGGCACGGACCTCCGGTCCGGCATTGGATACGGGCGGCGGAACCTGTCCAGCACCCCAATCCTCGGGATCATAGTCCCGGCGCATGATCACGAGATGCACTCCATAATCCCCGTCGAGGTCGTAGTTGTCCATGTACCAGGTCGATTGCCTGGCCAGGAAGAGGTGCGTGGCCCCAAAGGGAACATCGAGGACGACTCCCTCGTTGGGGATCCGGAAATCCTCCGGGATATCGGGTTGGACGGTGAGCGTGTCATTGCATCGCATGGAATTCGATTGCGTGGAGAGGCGAGTGGCGATCGCGCCTGGAACCCGATGCTGCTCGTCTTCATTCAACAGTCGGTCGCTGGAGCTGAACACCGCATAGACGCTGGCCTCTTCCTCGGGGCCAGGGCCCGCGAGCGCCGCGTCTCCCACCGAGTAGGCCAGGATCCTGTCTCCGAATTCGAGACCCACCGTAGCAAGGTCCAGGATCGCCGGGGCCGTCTCCTCGTCTTCCTCACACACCCTCAGGAAGGCTCCGCGCACCGGAACCGACGCTGAGATCAGGGGCCGGAGGTAGTGATCCCATCCTCCGGAGGCGAAGTAGAAGACGTGGTCGCCAAAAGTGAAATCCGTGGTGGTCGTGGAAACCTCGATCTCGTAACGCCGGTAGCCTCCCTTTTTCGACGCCAACGTCAGGACGGGACGAGGGTCATCGCTCCGGTCAACGATTCGGGATTGGGCCAGAATATGGGTGTCCGCGTCCCGGACCTCGACCTTCACGGACTGGGTCGCCGCATTGTCCCAAAGCGATTGAAGGTTGATGTGCGGGTCCTGGAAGTGCACCAGCGTATCGAGATCGGAGGCCAAGTAATTTGGACTCGGCTTGCCCGTCTTCGGTGGCGCCGTTGCCGTTCACGTCCATCTTCGCATGGTCCTCGGTGCCCTCGAGCGAGTGCGCTCCGTAGTTCCATATGTGATGGTACCAGTCGCGCCACCGGCGGAAATCGCACATGTCGATCTCACCGTCCCCGATTCCACCCTCCCCATCGGCATCCAGGCTGTTGTTCGTGAACTCCGGAGCCGAGGGATCCTCCTCAAAGTTGACGAACTGGCCTCCGTCCGGCGTGCCGTCGTCGATGTCCACCATCATGCGGAGCACGGCGTCATTGCCTCGGTAGCCATCGATCCCCATGACGGAGGCCCAGGCGTCGATTCCCCGGGTCCCCCCCAGGCCGCCATGGGTCCCATTGTTGTAGAGGATGAGTTTCACCTCCGCCCGCCACAGGTTCGGGTCCGCCGTCAGCATATGGCCCGCCAGGCCCGGCGCCATGATGTGCCCCCCGACGTTGGATTGGGAGAAATGGGCCAGGTCGTTGCCGGCGCTTACCACGATGAGGGGGGATGCGCCGAGACCCTGAGGTATCTGGGCAACGGCTCTGCCATGGCGGTTCGCCACCGCCCGGGCCGCCTGAGTGTTGGGGTCGACTCCATTCTCAATCCAGTTGTAGCCCAGACTGATATTGATGACCCGGAGCTCGGGCCGGGCGAGGCGAAGACCTCGAAGACCCGACACCATCAGCGCACCCAGGCTTTCCATCAAATGGGTCCCGCCTCCTCCCCCGATGAGAACGGGGAGAGAGGAGACGATCAGACCGCCGGAAGAGTAGTCGGAGTCCGAGAACGGGTTGATCCCTTCGATCCCCAGATCGTTCCCGTACTTGGCGGCGACGATCCCCGCCACGGCCAGGCCGTGAAATCCCACCGACGCCGGTCCTTGCGTTACGAAGGAAACGTCGGGATGGTTGCCGAACCCCACGTCCAAAATCCCGGTGAGCGTTCCTCGGTGGGCTTTCCTCAACGCACCGTTGAGGTTCCACATCTGGGGGGCCCGCACCAGCTTCAGGTTGTCCGTGTCCCCCCCGGGACCAGAGCTGTTCCAGCTCCACGAGATGGGGTGGGCTCCCTTCGAGGGAGGAGTGGCGTGGGGTCCCAGCAGCACGTCCTGCACCGCCTCGACAACCAGCGAGCTCGCCCTCAGGGTGCCCAGCGCGGTCTCCAGCTCCTGGTGCGTGGTCGTAGGCAGCTTCACGATCAGGATACTCGGGCTCTCGCCGGCTACACCAGGAATCGATCCCACCAACTGGCCTCCCAGAGGGAGGAGAACACCGTTGGCCTGCTCCACCGTCGTCCCGACCCCGAACACCAGGAGGACGGTGTTGTGCGAGAGGTACAGCCCCCCAAGCTCCGGGTGGTCATCGGAGTAATCGGCGGAAAGCTGAGGGTAACCTGGGTCGATCCCGTGCCGCTTGACACCGAAAGGCTTGAAGGTGTCACGGTGCCGAGCGAGGTGGAAAGCGTCACGGATCCACTGTACGACGGCAGAGGGCTGGACCCTCGGTTGCCGACGGCCGTAACCACCAGCGGAAACGCTTCCCCCTCCGCGATGGAGTCCGGAACCGTCAATTGGAACGAAGACAGCGTCTCGGCGGGCTCGGTTTCCGGGCCGGTTTCCCCCCCGTCCCCACACGACCAAAGCTAGAGCAGTGCGATTCCTGCGACGGGAGTCGGCCCCGCAAACCGTGAGTTCCGCATTGGTGCTCTCCCCGGCCGGATGGGAGTGGCGGCCTCCCCTGGTCCTGGAGACACGTGGGCCACCCCCTCACTTCAGGGGAACGTCTCCTGGGGGAGTTCCTTCTCACTCTGGGAGGCTGCGGAGGGCCTCTCCCAAGTCAGGGAGAGAAGCCCGCGCTGGATAGAGGTCCAGCCCACGTCCTTCCAGTGAAGAACCCAAGTCGCAGCCGGGACGGGCGCAAGAGAGAGTCACCGGGCAGCGTCGGGCGATTCCCTTTCTCCTTCAACGGCTTCCACTCATGGGCCTGTACCGCGCCGTCCACTCCGAACCGTAAACGGCCATGATGGTTACCCTCGGACGGTCCCCCGAATCCGGCTCGTTGTCTTCATATCGGCTGTCCAGGACCGCGAGGAACAGGTGGGTCGCGTCCGGGGGAACCACCACTTGGGTGTGAGGTGTGATCGAGAAGTCCTGCGGAATGTCGGTCAACTGGTCCGGGCAGGAGTACATCCGGGGGGTCCAGACGTCTTTCCCCGCGTCGATGGCACCGGTCACGGTTCGGCGGACGAGCTTCTTCGGGGGATCCTCCTCCGTATCTCCGGGCAGGTCCACCAACTCCTTACTCACTTCACTGCTCGTGCTGAAGACTCCTCCCATTCGATCGTCGTAAATGTCCCCCCGGTAGTACCGGCCCTCGCCGTTGATCAGGATCACGTCGCCGGGTTCGATGCCCCAGTCCGACAGGAGAATGGGCACTGCCTCCGCAGCCCCCGGGTCCTCGCAGGTGGAGAGGAAAGTAGCCTTCGGCGGAATCTCGGCCGCGTAGAGGGGCCGGGCAACCATCTCTTCCCCGAGCGTCCAGCCCATGGGATCATCGTCGAAATCGAAGGTGAAGGCTCCGGCCTCCATCGACGTGCGAAAGCCAGCGGCGTAGCGACGAACCGTGAACACCTGTCGGGGAGCGGCGGGTAGGATCACCCGCGATTGCAGGATCGCAGAGGCAGCCGGGGGATTCGTTGCCTCCCGTATCTCGACGGTGACCGAGGGAACGTTCCATCGATCGAAGAGAGCCGAGGCGTCCACCTCGAGATCCACCGAGAGGACCAGAGTGTCCAACTCCTCCGGGGTATAGTCGGGATCGTCGAAGACGTGCTGGAGGACCCCGAGATCGGTGGCCGCGCCGTTCACGGCGCCGGGCACAAAGGAGACGCTGGTAAGGTCCAGTAGGCCGTCCCCGTTGAAATCCCCTCTCGGGAAAACCGATTCCAGCGCGGGCTCCTCCGCCTCGCCGTTGCCGTTCACGTCCATCTTCGCATGGTCCTCACCCCCGTCCAACTCCTCCTCACCCGCTTTGTTGAGCCTGAGGTACCAGTCTCGCCAGGTCCGGAAGTCCGACATGTCCACCGACCCGTCCCCGATTCCTCCGTCGCCGTCGGCATCATCCTCCAGATAGTCCCCGAACAGCGGCGGATCCCTATAATCCACTCGCTGATTCCCGTCCGGCGTGCCGTCGTCGATGTCCACCATCATGCGGAGCACGGCGTCATTGCCTCGGTAGCCATCGATCCCCATGACGGAGGCCCAGGCGTCGATTCCCCGGGTCCCCCCCAGGCCGCTGTGGGTCCCATTGTTGTAGAGGATGAGTTTCACCTCCGCCGGCCACAGGTTCGGGTCCGCCGCCAGCATATAGCCCGCCAGGCCCGACACGTAGGCGGCCGCATACGAAGTACCCGTGTGAGATTCGAGGCCGGTGTGGTCCTCGTAGCCCGATCCCTCTGGGGTCGTAGTGAGGACCGCCAGGCCCGGCGCCATGATGTGCCCCCCGACGTTGGATTGGGAGAAATGGGCCAGGTCGGTACCGTCCCAGAATCCGTTCTCCACGACGAGGATGTTGGGGACACCATGCACCAGGGCCGCATTGGTGAAGGGGCTCCCATAGCGGGCGTCCAGGCCATTGTCGTTGCCGGCGCTTACCACGATGAGGGGGGATGCGCCGAGACCCTGAGGTATCTGGGCAACGGCTCTGCCCTGGCGGTTCGCCACCGCCTGGGCCGCCTGGGTGTTGGGATCGACTCCGTTCTGAGTCCAGTTGTAGCCCAGACTGATATTGATGACCCGGAGTTCGGGCCGGGCGAGGCGAAGACCTCGAAGACCCGACACCATCAGCGCACCCAGGCTTTCCATCAAATGGGTCACGCCTCCTCCCCCGATGAGAACGGGGAGAGAGGAGACGATCAGACCGCCGGAAGAGTAGTCGGAGTCCGAGAACGGGTTGATCCCTTCGATCCCCAGATCGTTCCCGTACTTGGCGGCGACGATCCCCGCCACGGCCAGGCCGTGAAATCCCACCGACGCCGGTCCTTGCGTTACGAAGGAAACGTCGGGATGGTTGCCGAACCCCACGTCCAAAATCCCGGTGAGCGTTCCTCGGTGGGCCTTCCTCAACGCACCGTTGAGGTTCCACATCTGGGGGGCCCTGACCAGCTTCAGGTTGTCCGTGTCCCCCCCGGGACCAGAGCTGTTCCAGCTCCACGAGATGGGGTGGGCCCCCTTCGAGGGAGGGGTGGCGTGGGGTCCCAGCAGCACGTCCTGCACCGCCTCGACAACCAGCGAGCTCGCCCTCAGGGTGCCCAGCGCGGTCTCCAGTTCCTGGTGCGTGGTCGTAGGCAGCTTCACGATCAGGATACTCGGGCTCTCGCCGGCTACACCAGGAATCGATCCCACCAACTGGCCTCCCAGAGGGAGGAGAACACCGTTGGCCTGCTCCACCGTCGTCCCGACCCCGAACACCAGGAGGACGGTGTTGTGCGAGAGGTACAGCCCCCCAAGCTCCGGGTGGTCATCGGAGTAATCGGCGGAAAGAGGGTGGAACACGGAGTCCTGGACGACTTCCTCGAGGGTCGCGGTGGGATCTCCTTCCAGGGGTGGATCCGGGAGGTCCGTGACGTTGACGCTCGCCGAGCCCGTCCTTCCCCCGCCCGACGCCGTCAGCGTCTGCTGACCGGGGCTGCTGAGGGTAACCTGGGTCGATCCCGTGCCGCTTGACACCGAAAGGCTTGAAGGTGTCACGGTGCCGAGCGAGGTGGAAAGCATCACGGATCCACTGTACGACGGCAGAGGGCTGGACCCTCGGTTGCCGACGGCCGTAACCACCAGCGGAAACGCTTCCCCCTCCGCGATGGAGTCCGGAACCGTCAATTTGAACGAAGACAGCGCCTCGGCGGGCTCGGTTTCCGGGCCGGTTCCCCCCCCGTCCCCACACGACCAAAGCAGGAGCAGTGCGATTCCTGCGACGGGAGTTGGCCCCGCAAACCGTGAGTTCCGCATTGGTGCTCTCCCCGGCCGGATGGGAGTGGCGGCCTCCCCTGGTCCAGGAGACACGTGGGCCACCCCCTCACTTCAGGGGAACGTCTCCTGGGGGGGTTCTTTCTCACCTGGCATGGGATTCCGGGTCGGTGGTTCTAAGCCTGAATGCCAGAGAAAGGGGGCGGCCCCCGGGAGGGGCCGCCCTACGGCTACCGCAGAGCAGCCGTTCAGTTGGGGAGTACGAGCCCGCATGGATTCGCCCCCGCAACGTCGCAGAACTCAGACTGCAGGACGGATGTCCTGATTACCCCGGAAGCGTCGATGACCGCACCGAACGCTGCCACGAGAAAGGGCGTGGGCTCAAAGCCTTCTATCGCGTCGCCGGCATCTTCCGCGACGAAGCCCGCAGCAGCGTACACTTGCCTCGCAGCGGCTCCGAGCTCTCCCAGGCCCGGCATGGTGGGATCATTTGGAACGTCCAGCACGGCCATGACCTGGCCGTTGATGGCACTGAGCTCACTGGTCATGGCCCCGAGCTGGCCGATGACAGCTGGATCGGGCCGGCACCGGTCCTCGGACCAGCAGAGCGATCCGACCTGATCTCGCACGACGCCGAGGTGCTGGACCACCGCCTCGAGCTCATTCGTGGCGGAGGGAAAGAACGGGGAAGGCTCCGTGCCAAAGTTGACAGCCAGTTCCATCGCTGGATTGGGTTGGATGACGGTATCGGTGCAGGCAAGCACCATGGGGGCAACGAGGAGGAACAACGACACGCGGCGCATGGGCACACCTCCCTTGCAGAAGAGTCAGGGACAATCACTCGACCCGCGACAGGCTCAATGGGCCGGCTCATCCGGTCGGCCAAGGGGCCTGGGTGGACCTGCTCCTCGAGTCCATCGGCGCGGTGGAAGATTGCGCGGCCGGCTCCAGCTGAATCGAGTCAGGCGCCGTCGCCGATCGGTCGCAGTTCCAAGGTACCAGGGGAATCATGGAGAGCAGGACGGCGGTCGAACGCTTCATTGAACATCTCCCTGGCGGATCGGGAACTCATAGAACCGGGGGAGAAGACATGGGCCCAAGGCGGGGTAGGCCCACCGAAATCCATATGCCGGGTTGCGTCGTGATTTGGTAAGTGTGGTTAACTATCTGTCCCAACCACCGTACCCGCAAGCAAACTCTTGTTTGCACCGGCGATTCGCGCGCTGGACGCCCCTGGCATCAGCCGGCGACCGCCTCAGGCGGAGGTGCGGAGAGATCCGCGTCGAGGGGATGGAGCGCGAAGCCACCCAGGCTCGCGTGGGCCGTTCGTGGAAACGGCTGCCTGCCCGAGGATCCCTGGAATACCGAACCCTCTTGGCGGGGTGTGGCGGGACTGTGGCTCCACCGCGAGCGGCCAAGGAGTCTCCACCAGCCAGGACGAGGGTATCGTGACCGTCCTTCACCTTCATCGCTCCAGCCGGTACATCCTGACGTACTGCACGTCCATCTCGTCCTTCCACACGCCGAGAACGTAGTCCTCGCCGATGTCGTTGATCACGACGCCCTCCGGGAGTGTCACGGTCGTCGCCCACTGCCCGTCGGGACCGAAGACGTCCCAGGAGGTGTCCGGATGAATGCGACGGATCCAGAGATACTGGAGCCTGTCCACCAGGACTCGATTGAAGGGGGCGTAATGCTCCACGGCGTATTGCGTCGAGATCCGGGCCAATTCGGGAGGCATTCCGAAGGACGTATCGGCTCGCTCCTGCTTCGTCACCGGAACCGGATCGAGGGCAGCCCTGACCACGCGGGTCAACTGTCCGCTCCGGTTGAACAGGCGCAGCTCGCAGGAGGAACTCCAGCCATAGACGAAGCCGCCTGGCGTCGTTGCAACCACTCCGACAGGCGCGAAGGGCTGAGCGGCCGTCGCCACCCCCCCGCTCATGCGGAACCCGAGCATGGAGTAGAGCTGCACCGGGACGGCCCATTCACTCGGCTCACCATCGGGTCCCTGAATCAGCAAGTGCCCTGTCGGGACGAAGGGGCCGGGGGTGCGGTCCACCGAGTTGCTCACAGTCTGGACCAGCACGGAACCATCTGGATAGAGACCGTCGATTTGGAACGCGCCCGGAATCGTCGCCCGGATCTTCCGAACAAAGCTGCCTTCGGCATCGAAGAGGGACGCTTCGCGCCGTTCCAGCACAGCGATGCCTGCCCCGAGGCGATCGCACGCCTGGATGCGGGAGCGAAATTCTCCCGGACCTTCTCCCAGTCTCCCGAACTCGCGCACGAACCGGCCATCCTGGTCGAAGATGCGGACGGACAAGGGGCCATTGTCACATACGGCGATTTCCCCGCCCGCGAGACGAACGGCGCCTCCTCGCAAGTATAGTCCTAGCTTGGGGATGTTCTGGAAGAGGTAGTGCTCGTCGCCTTCCAGTTCGCCGATCTCGAGCACGGGCTCCGGGGACACGGTCCAGGTCCCGGGCGCCAGCTGCGGCTTCGACGACTCGACGATCCGGACCCCGGCGCTGTCGTGCACGGTGAACGTGGGGTTGGGTTCCTGGTGGGCAGTTGGGAGCAACGTGGTGAGCACGGCGAGGGCGTGAAGGAGCATTGGTCTCGCTTTCCAGGGATCGGTCCGGGGCTGCGCGAAGGTAGGGTTGCCTTACTCTCAACCGCAATTCTTCCAAACCCTCGGGCCAGCCCTTTCATCGACCGATCCCCCCTGTGACCGCCCGGGTCGAAGAACAGGATCTCCCAGGGGGTTGATCCCCCTTTGCCGCTGGGTCCCCGGAAGGTCGAACCGAGCATTTGCCTACCGATCCGGGCCCCGATGCTCGGTGCCCAAGCTCCATTCCCGTAGCGGACCCCGATTGCCTCAGATTCGCTCTCGACTTCTCCCCCGATGCTTCACAGATGCGGAACGCCTTGTGATTCGCGCCTACCGCTCCAGCCCGTACATCCTTACGTACTGCACGTCCATCTCGTCCTTCCACACGCCGAGAACGTAGTCCTCGCCGATGTCGTGAATCACAACGTCCCCGGGCAGAGCCACCGTCGTAAGCCACCGGCCCGAGGCGTCGAAGACGTCCCATTCCGTAGGGAGCGGGCTCGGAGTCGAGACGGCCTGCAACGCGGCCCTGGGGTCGAACCTGCGGACCCATAGATCGCCGATGCGGTCCACCAGGAGCCTGTCGTATGCGGCGTAGTGGTCGGGGAAGATGAGCCCTTTCGACAACTGTCGCGCGATCTCGTCTTCTCCGACCATATGAAAGACACCGTCGGCAAACCACTCTCGGTCTTCTGCGCTCACCGGAGCGCGGTCAACGGCTCGCCGGACGATCAGCTGCAATGCACCGACACGGTTGAACACCCTGAATTCGTAGGAGTCGGCCCAGCCGTAGACGAACCCTTCGCCCCAGACGGTGAGCCGGAGGCTCGGTGCGAATGGCTGGTAGGTCGAGATCGGCTGATCGCCTCCCGTGGTCATGATCATCCGGCTGCTATGGACGGGCAGCGTCCAGCCCGAGGGCTCGCCATCAGGTTTCGTTACGGAGACGGTGGCCTCCACGGGATACACGCCAGCGGCGGTGGCCGAGAGGGCTCGCGTTTGAGAATCCTGGTCCGTCTGGGGCACCAGGAACGAGCCATCGGGGAACACGCCGGATAGGGCTGTTACGTTGCGCGCCCGTTGTCAGAGAACGAGGGTTCTTGTTGCAGGGATAGTGGCGTGAGCTTGGGGTTGTAGAAAGGCCAAGAGGGACGGAAGTTCGAAGCCCGCGGCGCTATAGGGGCGTCGCGGGCTTCGTTCACATCGTGGCCCGGTGTTCTTCTCTTGAGGGGAGGGCACCGGGGATCCACGTCCAACACGTGGAAAGGTGGCGAGGGCGGCGGCCGGGGGCAAGCGTGTCTTTCAGGAGGCCTTCTACAAGGCCGACAAGCAGGGCGTTCTCCGGCCAGAGCTGCCCACGCGGTGCGCCTTCGCTCAAGGGGCGGAGCCGTGCCACCTCTTCATCGACCACGTTCGTCCTCGCAAGACGGGACCGCGCTTTCCCCTGGCGGTGGTGGGCTGCCGGGATCATCCGCACGGGCGCTACACGCTCTACCCCCCGGGACACTTCCCCTACGGCCGGGAGGCCATCGTCGCCTGCAGCCCGTCGGGTGAGCTGCAGGTGGAGGCCTCGACCGGGGAGCCCTTGTGGGAGCGGACGCAGTTCCGTGCCGCTCAGGACGCGGCGGAAGGGAAGCGGTGGCCGGCGGGCAGCCCGTGGGACGACTCGAGGCGGCGGCGTACGCAAGGCCGACGGCTGGACTTCGCCGGCCGTCTCCTGGGCGTGCATCCCGGACAGGATGAGGGGACCCGCGAGCGGATCGCGCTTCGTCTCGCCGTACCCCTGGTGCAGCTGTTGGGCCAGGCACGGCGCTGGGAAGTGGACTGGAGGACGCGGGGCGGAGTGATCCTGGCCGTGCTCCGGATGATCGAGCCCCGAGGCTTCCTCCTGGACCGCCTTCTGGCGGCCGGTGCGGTCGCGGATCTGTGGCTGGAGCCTCGTCGCGCGGTGGCCTCGCCTGGACGGCGGATCGCCGTCCGTTCCGGAGCCCCGGAACGCACCCCTCTCAGGGTTCCCCGCAGCCGGGGACCTCCACCCACGAATTCGCAGCCTCCCTCCGTGAACCCCGGGACGTAGCATCGGTGCATGAAGACGATGCCCCCTCCTCCGGTCCCGCCCTCCTCCGAGGCGCTTCTGCGCTACTCGGTCCTCGCCCAGGTGCAGGCCCTGATCCTGGGCGGATGGGGGGCCAGTGCCGCCGTGCGCGAGGTCGCCGGACGAGAGCACGCCCGTCCCGACGGCAAGGGGGTCCGGGTGAGCGTGCGCACCCTCCAGCGTTGGCGCTCGGCCTACGCCCGTGACGGCATCGGCGGCCTCGAGCCCGCCAGCCGCAGGCGCACCGAGACCTCCGTGGTCCTCGACGATGCGTTCATCGCCTTCCTGCGGGCCGAGAACGAGCGCGATCCCCGGGCCGGCGTACCCGAGCTGATCCGCCGGGCCCGGGTCCGGGGCATCGTGCCCGAGGATCTGCCCATCGACCGGACCACGGTCTGGCGCGCCTGCCGCCGGATGGGGCTCGTGACCCGCGCCCGGCCCAGCAAGCGCGAGGGCGACATGCGCCGGTGGCGCTACCCGCACCGGATGCAGTGCGTGCTCTGTGATGGGAAGCACTTCCGGGCCGGTGCCGGCCGCCTCCGGCGCGTCGCCCTCTTCTTCCTCGACGACGCCACCCGCTATGGGCTGCACGTTCGGGTGGGCACCTCGGAGTCCACCCGGCTCTTCCTCCGCGGCCTCTACGATCTGGTCCTGGGGCACGGGTTGATGGACCTGCTCTACCTGGACAACGGCCCCGGCTTCATCTCCGACGACACCCTGGCCGTCATCCACAATGGCCTCGGCACCTGGCTCATCCACGGCAAAGCCCGCTACCCCCAGGGGCGCGGAGCCGTGGAGCGCTTCAACCGCACCGCCCACGATCAGGTCCTTCGCTCCCTGGACGGCGCCATCGACGTGGACCCCGACTCAGGTGCCCTGACCCTGCGCCTCGCCCACTTCCTCGAGCGATACAACAACACACCTCACGAGGGCCTGGGCGGTGACACGCCCCGGCAGCGCTGGGAAGCCGGTCGAGGGCTCCGGCTACCGGCCGACGAAGCCGATCTCCGTGGTCGCTTCGTCGTCCACGAGCATCGCAAGGTCTCCAACGACCACGTCATCCGGATCGATGGCAAGTCCTGGGAAGTGCCCCGTGGGCTGGCCGGTCGCTGGGTCGAGGTCACCCGTCACGTCCTCGACGACCGGTACTGGATCCTCTGTGAGGGCCGCATGGTCGAGCTCGCCGAGCTCGATCCCCATGCCAATGCCACCGACCGCCGGGCTCGGCCCTCCGGCCCCCTGCCCTCCGAAGGCGTGCCCACCACCGCCGCCACCCTCGCCTTCGGCCACGACCTCGGGCCCCTCCTCGGCCCCGATGGCGGGTTCAGCGATCCCGACGAACGCCACAAAGACCCACAGGAGAACAAGGAATGAACCTCGACCTGAGCCCCATGGGCTTCCGCACGACCCCCTTCACCCGTGAGCTGGACGTGACCGAGCGCTTCACCGTTCCCCACCAGGACGAGGCCATTGAAGCTCTCGCCCAGGCCGTCCACCAGCGCAGGAGTGCCGCCCTCGTCGCCCCCGCCGGCAGTGGCAAGACCGTCGCGCTCCGCATCCTCCGTTCCCGCCTCCCCGAGGCCCGCTACCGCGTCCGCTACGTCAAGGTCACGGGGCTCAGCAAACGCGACCTCTGCAAGGAGATCGCCGTCGCCTGCGGCCTCTCGCCCGCCGGCATCTATCCCACCCTGGTGCGCAAGCTCCAGGACGCCTTCGAGCATACCTCCGCCACCGACGGGCTCCGGCCCGTCCTCCTCCTCGACGAGGCCCAGGACCTGCGGCCCGAGTCGCTGGCCATGCTCCGCCTCCTCACCAACTTCGACATGGATAGCCGCCTGGTCATCTCCTTCGTCCTCGCCGGCCAGCCACCCCTCTCGACCCTGCTCTCCCGGCCCGAGCAGACGGCCGTGGCCCAGCGCCTCGCCCATCGCGCCACCCTCAGGCTGCTGTCCCGCGACGAGACCCACGCCTACATCGCCCATCGCTCCGCCGTGGCCGGCGCCCCCACCCCTCCCTTCGACGACAACGCCCTCGAAAGCCTCTTCGAGATGGCCAGCGGCAACTTCAGGGCCATCGACCACCTCGCACTCAAGGCCATCGAGCTCGCCGCCCGAGCCGGTAACGCCGTCGTCTCCTCGGGCGACGTCATCGCGGCCCGCAAGCTCATCTGGATATGAGCGCTCTGCCCGTCGTGCCCGTCCACGCCATCCGTCCTGAACCCGAGGAGGTTCGCTGGCTCGTCCACGATCTCTGGGGCGCCGCCGCCGTCGGCGTCATTGGCGGGCCGCCCAAGGCCTGCAAATCCTGGCTCGGCCTCGATCTCGCCGTCTCCGTCGCCTCCGGCACCGCCTGTCTCGGTCGCTTCGAAGTCATGAGCCCCGGCCCCGCCCTCGTCTACCTCGCCGAGGACGCCCTCCCCCGGGTTCGGGACCGCGTGGCGCACCTGTGCCGCCACCGGGGGCTCAGCATCGGCTCCCTCGACGTCCAGGTCATCACGGCGCCGAGTCTTCGTCTCGACCGTCCCGATGACCAGCATGCCCTCGATCAGACCCTCTCGGCCCTTCAGCCCAGACTCCTGCTCCTCGATCCCCTCGTCCGGCTTCACCGCCTCGACGAAAACAGCGCTGCCGACGTCTCCGGCCTCCTCGGCTTCCTCCGCGAACTCAACCGCCGCCACAACCTCGCCCTCGTCGTCGTCCACCACATGGCCAAGCGCTCTCGCAGGGACCCCGGCCAGGCGCTCCGCGGCAGCTCCGATCTCCACGCCTGGACCGACTCGGCCTGTTACCTCGTCCGACGCTCCGATCAGCGCCTGCGCCTGACCGTGGAGCACCGCGCAGCACCTGCGCCCGACCCCCTGCTCCTCTCCCTCGCCCACGCCGGTGACGAGCCACTGCGCCTCCGGATCGAGGGCGACGACACCACCCCACCCCCCCTCGCCGAGGCCGTGCGCCAGGTCCTTCAACACACCGCGGGCGCTGTCTCCAGAACCGCTCTCCGGCAGCAGCTCCGGGTCAACAACGCCCGCCTCGGCAACGCCTTGCGCTCCCTTCAACAGCGAGGTCTCGCCTTCCGCACCCCCGAGGGCTGGACCCTGCCCCCTTCTGATCCCGAGGACCCCCAGCTCGACTTGGCACACTGAAACGCCGCAGGCTCATGCACCGCGGTTCCCGGTTCCGGGTCCTATAGCGGACGGGAGCCGGGAACCGCGCCCTTGTCCCCCCTTCCGCTCAGGCGCTCCGGAGCGGAAGGGGGCGCGCTGCCCCACCCATCTCATGCATCGCCCGATCCCGAACGGCAGCGCAACGCGCTCACCCTCACCCGTTCCGTCCGTTCCGCACCTGGGGCGCACTCGGAACGGAACGGCCCTGTCTTACCTCAGGCACTCAGTGTCAGCCCGCCTGCAACCACCCACGTCAGCGGGCGCGCAACGCAACAAGGGCTTGACGCGTGGAAACGGACGTCATGTCCAGGAACTGGCCCCCCGCGTCGAAATAGGAGACACGGTTGCCCTCGGAGGCTGCGATCCCCTCGCCATGAGGCACGCACGACAGAATGGCGAGGCGGAACTCCCCGGGGCCGTCACCCGAACGTCCGAACTGAAGGACAAACACGCCCTCCTGGTCGAAGATGCGGACGGTTCGGGCCATCCCGTCGCACACGACGATCCGGCCATCGTCAAGGCGGAATGTCCCGCCCATCCCACTCCCTGCATTGATCGGGATCTTGGCGAACAGGTAGTGCTCGTCGCCTTCCTGCTGGCCGACCTCGAGCACGGGCTCGGGGGACACGGTCCAGGTCCCCGGCCTCAGCTGCGGCGCGGACGACTCGACGAGCTGGACCCCGGCGCTGTCGCGCACGGTGAACGCGGAATCGGGTGAGGTGGCTTCTTGGCAGGCAGTGAGGCCGCCCAGGACAAACGCAAGACTGGAGATCACCAGGGGTCGGCGTTCGATCATCATGTGCTCCGGAAGAGCGGTGATCCCGCGAGAAGCCCTCACTGCGCTGTTGATGGCACGGAGAGTGTTCTCTTCGTTGATGTCAAGAAAACGGAGGGGGTGGGACTCGAACCCACATACGCTTGCGCGCGCCGGTTTTCAAGTACTCATAGAGGCCTGACCAGATCTTTGTAATCTCTTATAAATCATTGCGTTCCGCGAATTGTGGCCATCCCTCAAGCAGATCCTGGATGGGCCTGCAAGGAATTCCGTTTGCCCAAGATCTGCCCACCCTCCTGCCCTGAGCGAAATCGAACGGATGCGCGGCTGGCGACCCGCCCCCAGGACATCTCCAAGCGCTCGTGTCAATCCCAACCGCAGGTCCGCCAGCTCCCTCTCATCGACCCAGGGAGGGTCGCCCCGGGGTCTGGAGATCGGCGTCTCTCGCTCTGGTGCCGCCAACCAGTAGTCGTGGGCGGGAACGCCAGGTCTGTCCGCCGAATCTGACCCACCATCACGCCCCCACGGAACCCGTCCGAGGGGACCCCAACACCCCTGGGGTTGCCAACACCCCTCCCCCACCCCCCGCATCGTACTTGGAGCACTGGGCCGCTGGATTCCGTCCCGACGTGTCCCCCAGGATCGAGTCACCCGCCCTCTACAGGCGGGTCTTGGCTCGTAGGAACGACGAGGAGGGCCGAGGGGGTACCGAGGTAGGGTGGGACCCTGATACGCGTTTTGAGGGCCTGAAACCCCCTTCCACGGGAGGCTGACCCGTCCTCCGCGACCAAGCCAGAGCCCAGCTGGCTCTCGCGTCTCCTCAACCTTCCTCACACGCCGCTCACGCGACGCGGTCGGGATCTTCCGTCCCCTTGACTCCGGGGGCCTGATAGGTGTTGGGGGATGTCGGCGTCCGGGGTGTCTGATCATGTCATTGTCCATCGTCCACCCCGTTGTCCACCATGATCCGGTGCTTTCGAATGGTTTCCACTCCCAAGTCGTCCTTGTGAATACCCACGAGGAAGTCATCACCGAACCCAGTGACCTGGAGGCCTGCGGGAGAAGTCAGTGTTCCCACCGGATGTCCAGTCGTGTCGATGCCGCACCAGGTCTGAACAGGGTATGGAGATCCAAATGGCACTTCCACCGCTGGTCCCGGGTAGTCGCTGATCCACAGGACCCCATCCACCCCCCGAATCACCGCCCACCATGCTGGGACCTGGGAGGGGAACTCCGTATTCCTCAAGTTCTGCCTCACCCTCTTCTGGATCTCCTCCGGACGTCCCGCCGTGACGAAATCCAGATATCGATTGATCTTGCTTCGGGTGAGGGCCCGATCCCTTCCCGACCTCCATCGGACGATCCTGAGTAATTCTCCAGTACGGCTCCAGAGGGACAACTGGGGAACTCCAGAGTCTCCGAGCCACACTCCGGATTCGGAACGCTCGATCGCGTATGACGCCCCCCAGGGCAATGCCGAAACACCCGAATAATGGTCCACGCCTGTCTCGCCAGGAATGATCGCAATCGTATCCACGGTCTGGCCCACAACTCCTGCGACTAGCACCTGCCGACGGATGACCTCCCCTCCTACAGATCCGGGAGGTGCGTGGGCGTCCCCGACGATGAAGCCGTCCCCGTCTGGGATTACTACGTCTGGGAAGAATGGCCCGGGAACACCAACGGAGGGGAGTTTCAAGCTGCTGAGATACTCTCCATCTCGATATGTCAGCCACTTCCGGTATCCAGAGTCATAAACTCCTAGAGTGCCATCCAGCTCATACACCGACATGATGAAGTCGAGGGCACCCGGACCCTCCCCGCGCCCACCGATCCTCGCTAGCTCAACGCCATCCCCACTTATGATGAGGACTTCTTGGGATGCACCGTTGATGACCGCCACTCTCCCGCTTTCAAACAGTGGGGCACCCCATACCTGATTCAGGGGGGTTCCTTCCGCGTGTGCCGGGCTATATCCAAAGATCCACTCTGCATCGGGGTCGACCAAGCCATAGCTGGGTACCTGATCCAGATCGAAATCGACGATTTCGATTCCGAGACTGTCGTGCACCGTGAGTGCAGGTCCGGCAGGTGGGGAGGCACAGGAGTTCACGGTTGACGCGAACGCAGCGAATGCCATCGGGATCGTCAGTTTGCTCCAGGTTCCGCGCATGGTGGTCACCAGCCGCCGAAGGAAGGGGAGTCGGAGGATGATTGTGGATCCCGTGCGGATGGTTCCCGCAGATGGAACAGAGCTTCGTTGATCTGGGCGGCCAAATCCCGGGCCCCAGCCTCGGAGAGTTCGGAGATCGGGAGTGACTGCGACCGGATTTGGGCCTGAATCAACGGGGTGGCATGGACGCGACCGTCGAAGACAATCGCCAGACGGCGGCCCACGTTCTCCCGAGTAGCTGTTTCCAGACGCGCCTGACCCTCCGTGGTCATCCAAACTGCCACGACGTAGCCGCCCTCCTCTTCAACAGTAGCGGAGTCGAAGTGGGCCGAGGAAAGGACCGGTGACGGCTCGACGGCGATTTCCTCACCAGTGGAATAGAGTTCGCAGATCCTGACGCCAGGAGCCGGTTCCTCAGCCAACCAGTGGATAGAGAATCGGCCGTCAGGCCCCGTCGGCGAGTCGGCGGTTTCCTGGAACCCACACCCTGTGCTCACCAGAAGACTCAAGGCGAGCGTTCCCGAAGGAAGCCTACTGGGGAATCTGAGTAACATCATTCTTGTCCATGGGCTGCTCGGGTGACCGGCGGTACCTGTCAATGGCGTTTCCCTCGACCATGACGGCTCCAGATCGTGTTCCTTCTTCAGTGCTCTGAATTACTTCTGCCCCCGCCGGTGTCCCATAATTCATTGTATCCGACGCTGCGGTCGTCCATCCCGTCTCGAAGTTTCGGTTGCCGACTGATGAACAAGGCCGGCCCCGGCCAGAGGATGTCCCTGGCCACCACCTTGCCGCGGAGGATCGTGTGTACTGTGCTGACTGAAAAGGAAGGACACGAGCCCCCCCAGCTTGAGAAGAACACGCCCTCCGCCATCGGCCACCATGGGCGGACAAGTCGGAGCCGAGAGAGTACAGCAGGGGGGATGCTGCCTCTCTTCTTCTTGAAGAACATGGGAGTGCGGAGCCTACGAGCGCAAGCAAGGCGCCCTTGGGACAGACGGCGCAGCAGGACGCGGAAGACATGTTGAGCCACTTCGGGGGCCGGGGCGGCCCGCTCGGAAGTCGAACTCGATCTCAGAGGGTATACCACGCCTCAAGCGGGTGATCATCTCTCACTGCTGGAGACGGGGGATGAGCCGCTGGGCTTGTTTTGGCCGGATAGGACCCTGTACCTGTGGAGGGGACCCGAAAAGCGTGTCAGAGCGAGGGGGTGGGTCTCAAAGGGGGGGGACCCCAGGTCCCCGCCGGTTGCCACCATCCCATCCCCCCCGCGACAACCCTGGGCATCGGCCCCCGGATCGGGTAAGGACCTGTCTCCTGGATCGCCTGACCCTACCTGTAGAGACGGGTCTTGGCTCGCAGAAACGACGAGGAGGGCCAGGAGGTACCCGAGGCAGGGTGGGATCCTGGTCAGCGTTTTCACGGCCTGAAACCCCCTTCCACGGGAGCCTGACTCGCCCTCCGAAACCAAGCCAGAGCCCAGTAGGCTCACGCGCCACCTCAATCCTCATCGCGCCGCCCACGCGACGCGTTCGGGATCTTCCGTGCCCTTGACTCCGGGGGGCCTGATTACTGTCGGGGGACACCCGAACTCATCGCACTCTGACCCCAACTCCAGCCCCGACTCGCGGAATCCCCAAAGGCACTCTCAGGTCCATCCTGAGGCTAAGGAGGTTCGGCAGGTGGTAGGCGAATCCGGCTCCCCAGACCAGGCGGAACTCGCCGCCGTTGCGGAAGTTGGGCCCGCCCTCAGCGAAACACTCAGGAGGTTGGCAGCCCGAGTAATCCGGCCATCCAGCGGTATGCACGTAGGTGGCACCCGCGGCGAGGAAAACGTCAGCCCCCGAAGTGGGGTCGCCGATGAAGCTCACCGTAACCCAGCCCCCTGGAATCAGGAATCGGGGTGAACGCGAGTACGAGTCGCTGTTCTTTGGCGAGAAGGCGAAGAAGATCTCCCCCCCAACGGGGGATCGGGACCGCAGCGCAATGGAGCCGGTGAGCCCCCACCCTGAGTAGGCCCCAACCGTTGCGTCGCCCGAGTACAGGTACACCCGGTCAACCGAGCCGAAGGCGTCGACGCGGAAGGCCCTCTCTTCGCCCTCCTGGGCTTCGAGGAATGAACCGGCCCGGAACGCCAGGACAACCGCCAGAACTAGCCCGCGAAGGACCGCCTCTCTGCCCAATCCTGGTCGGACACTTCTAGACTTCATTCGGTGCCTCCTAGACACAATGGAAGGGCTGGGCTCCTGCGATCATCGTGGGTTAAGGTTTCAGGGCTGCCGACCCGAGCGAACGCGAAGAGTCCGGGCGCCCTCTGATCGCATCCTATCCGCTATCAGAAGCGCCCGGCAAGGGCGGGCCACTTGGCCCACCCGCAGCGGCACGCCCGATGTTAAGTGACGTGCCCACGGCAGTCTTGCCACGAGCCGCGGCTGCCTCATCGTCCAAGGCCATCAGCTACTGCCCCCTTGCATCAAGGAGGACCTCCTCGAACTGCGTTGAGAATCCTCCCCGAACATCAAGACGGATCGTATGCCACTGCAGAGTGCCGTCCCCCAGGCGCAAAGGGTAGCTCATGGAGTCAGTGGAACTCGACTCAGGCAGGCCTACCAGGAATTCCCCAAGAGACGCCACGTATATCTCATCAGTCACATAGAGCTCTCCCGAGCTCATGCCCACGCATCTCACCTCGCCTTCGGTCTCCAACCGCCAGTAGGAAAGCCCAGGGGAGTAGAGCCGGTTCGGTCGCCGCAACTCGGGAATGGAGGAGATGCGGACCCCGGTTGCTCGCCCAACGAGGACCACAGCCTCCTCGGGTGCCATGGGGAACTGATAGGGGGACCGGTCGTGGACTCCCTGTGTCCGGAACTCGCTTCCGTGGGATGCCGGGAAGCCAATCTTCCCGTCCGACTTGACGGACAAATACGTGGCATAGCCCGCTACCCCCTCAGATGCGATGACCTTACCTCGCGACCTCACATGGACAAGGAAATAGGGCCCGAGGGAGTTGCGCACGTAGCTCGGTACCGTATCCGGGACATCAGCGTACGGTGATTCCGCGAAGAAGACGCGAGGTGCAGCCTCCAAATTCGTCCAGTCGATCGGCGCGCCATGAAACGACTGGATCTGATCTGCCAGGGACGTTCCAACAGCCAGGTTTGCGTAAGCAAGTGCGAATCGTCTCGCATCCGTTCCCGTGATGATGGGGACATCCCCTGGTGGCCGAGGCGGGGGCAATAGGAAATGACCGTCAGAGTCGAGTCCCGCCGCTATGTCAGCGGTGACCCAATCCCGCACATCAGGAGCCGAATAACCGCTCGGCCCCAGTGGGTTTTCACAGGCCATGAGCAAGGCAAGGACAACGCCTTCAGCAGTGATTGAGCTCACCCCCAGAAGCCTTGTCGGTCCGAGTCTCATGTCCACCCTCCGAAGACCCCTTGTTCTCCAATGGTGCAGGGCGGCCTTCCCTTGACGTCACCCGTTTCGCCGGCTGCCGGAAGCACCGTCAGGCCGTGACCCGGAGCCGCCTCACCTTCCCCTCTGACGCTCCCTACCCTCGTTCCGTGCAAGGTAAAGGGCGGCGGATCGAAAGCGAGCTACGGCAGGCCCGCTCTTTGCCACGCCGCGTCGGAGCTGACATCTCGATCTTGTGTCTCCACCTCGGCCGACTGCCGTCCTACAAGTCCCGCTTCTCTAGCCGATATAGGCGCACGTACTGCACATCCGACTCGTCTCGCCAGACCATGAGGACATAATCCTCACCAATCTCCCGAAGGTACCCCAACTCCACCGGCAACTGGACCGTGGTGATCCAGTGCCCTCCGGCGTCGAACACGTCGTAGTCTTGCACCTTGAGCGGGTCTGCGAGGCGGCGGCCGACCCAGAGACGGTCGGCCCGGTCCCTCCTCATGTCGCCGATGGCCGGAAGGCTGTCCGGCACCGGCATGGCGCCTTCCATGCTTGCGGCTTGTCGAGGGGAGAGCCCGATTCCAGGGGCGAGGCCCTCGAAGTATCTCTTGCGCGCATCGCGAACCTCAGGCGTCACCTCCACCCTCGGGATGGGTGCCCGGAGGATGCGCACGAGCCGCCCGTCTGTAGAGTAGAAGCGGATCTCCCACGCCTCGGGGGAGGAGATCGCAACTCTCAGGGGCGTGGGGCCAAGGGCCCAATTCACCCTCGGGCTGAACCACGTGTCGAATCCGAAGCCCACCGGATGGTCGTACAGCTGATAGGCTGGGAAGACCCCGAAGTCATGACTGGTCTCCCCCGCATCGTCGATCAGTCCGAGGTGGATTCCCCGTCCCTGAGCTCTGCGCCGCGAGTCAGACTCAAGTTTGGGCCACCAAGTACGGCACCGTCGAACCGCACGCGCCAGTTGCCGGAGAGGATCTGAAGGCTCTGCAGGACCGCAAGGAGGGATCGCTGCCGAAGAAGCGATCCCTCAAGATCGAACCAGGACAGGCGGGCGTGACCCCGGTCCCACACCACCAGGGTGTCCGGTGGCGCCAGCGTCACCTCCGGGCTCAGACTCGCTCCAAACTCCCCCGGACCGTCCCCCGGACCACCGAAACTCGCGAGGTGCTTGCCATCCGGACCGAACACCCGAAGCTCCTGAGTCATTCCCTCCACGATGACGATCCGACCGTCGGGAGCCCTGACGGCGTCTCCGATCCGGGAGAGGAGATACGGCTGCTCACCTTCCCTCTCGCCGATCTGGAGGACCGGCTCCGGGTCCACCCGCCAGGCCGTGGAGCCTGGGAGCAGGGGCAGCCCGCTCTGGACCACTTCGATTCCGGCGCTGTCCCGGCTCTCGTAAGGAGGTACGCTCGGCGCACCACCTGAAGAGCAACCGGCAGACGCCAAGAGGACCAGGGTCAGCAAGTTCAGAGGGGAGTTCTGTTGGATGACTCTCATGATAGAGGCTTCGGCCGTTCTTCCGGTCTCATTGGAGTTGGAGGGGAGGCCCGCTGGCCCACAGTTCCTCGCCTTCCAGGTCTCTCCGTAACTGCGACTTTGGGCAAACGCCTCGCGCTGCCGGCACGGCCGGCTGTTGTCGGCAGTTGACCGCGGCTCGGGATGGTCAACACCTCAAAACGGGCTCGTGCGGGGCCGCCGGTTGGTCGCTTCACTCGGTGTGTACCGGAACCTGTCAACGCCAATGAGACACTCGTCGGATGAAATTAGAGAGCAACCTCCTGTGTTGAAGGGGAAGGGACCGGGGGATTGATCCAGACGGCCTCGGGGAGGGGTTGGGGGCTGGGCTTACCGGAGACGAACCGTTCAGGATGAGCGGACCAGGCATCTTGGAGCACAGCCTTCCTTTGGGCGATGATCTGATCGGCTTGGCCGAAATGGACCTGCTCCGGTGTCAGCATCGAGATGCCGCTATGCCGGTGTTCGGTGTTGTACCAACGGAAGAACGAGCGACAGAAGCCCTTGGCGTGATTCTGCTCGGTGAATCGTCCCGGAAACGAGGGATGGTACTTGAAGGTCTTGAACTGGGCCTCGGAAAAGGGATTGTCATCGGACACCTGGGGCCGGCTGAGGGAACGGGTCACGCCGAGGTCGGCTAGGAGCTGGGCCGTGCACTGGCTCGTCATGGGAGCCCCACGGTCGGAGTGCAGGGTCAGGACCTGGGGCTGGACGCCATACTTCAGGCAGCTCTGCTGGATCAAGCGCCCCGCCAACGCGGAGTTCTCCCGGTTGGCCACCATCCATCCCACGACGTAGCGGCTGAAGATGTCCAGGATGACATAGAGATAGTAGTACGTCCACTTCCGGGGCCCCAGCAGCCGGGTGATATCCCACGACCAGACCTGGTTGGGACCTGTGGCCATCAGCTCGGGTTTCTTGTACTCGGGATGCGTCAGCTGCGGCCTGCGCTCCTGGACCGGTGCCCGGGAGGCCAGAACCCGGTACATCGTGCGTTCCGAGCACAGGTAGGTCCCTTCGTCCAGCAGGGTCGCCACCACCTCGGCGGGGGCTCGGTCCACGAACCGATCCGAGCACAGGGTATCGAAGACGCTGTCCTGCTCCTCCTTGCTCAAGGCCCGGGCAGGAGTCGGACGGGGCTGCTGATGCCCGGTCATGGGCCTCTGGCGACGGTAGAACGTGGCCCGGCTGACGGCGAGGGCTTCGCAGGCAGGCTTTACCCCCACCTCTTTCGCCAGCTCTCTGGCCGCCATCAAGAGTTCGTCCCGTCGTCGAGGCTCAATCCCAGCAGCCCTGCAACTTTTCCCTGGACGTCGATGATCAGGTGCGCCTTATGGAGCTCCTTCTCGAGGCGTGCGTTCTCACGCTCCAGCTTCCTGACCTTCTGCTCCAGAGGATTGTGCTCAGCCTTCCGGCCTCGCTTCCTGGACAGGCCCTTCAGGGACCCATTGCGTGCCGCCTTGCGCCACGCCGCCAGGTGCGAGGTGTACAGGCCCTCGCGCCGCAGGAGCCGGCCCACCTCACCGGGCTCCGTACACCGATCCGCCTCTTCGATGATCCGTAGCTTGTACGACGCCGAGAACCGCCGCCGTATGGGCTTGTCCACCACCTCCGGATCCGGTGGAGCTGCCGCGCTTCGCTTACCCTCCCCGTGGGGAGGGGCTGTTTCCTTCTCGTCCATTCTTTCTCGCAGGTTGAACATCCTCGGGTTCGCTGTCTCGCCCTACTTTAATTCTATTGGCGTCCCGTGTCTCACCTACGTTGGCAGAAAGGGGAGGGTGCAAGCGCAAGAAAGGCGCCCCTCGACAAAAGCGCCCCTCGACACTCGGCGTAGCAGGACGCGGAAGAGATCCCGCTGGAAGTTAGAGGGCGGCCTCAAAGAGGAGGCGAACGAAAGTCAAAACGGAGGGGGTGGGACTCGAACCCACATACGCTTGCGCGCGCCGGTTTTCAAGACCGGTTCCTTAGCCATTCGGACACCCCTCCAAGGCGGTCTTAAGATGCAGGAAGCCGGGAGGGGGATCAATGTACCGTGGTGGAGGCCGACCTTCCCTCCCCGAACCGGGGGGGCGACACACGTAGCCGCCGCTGAAGTCACACGGTTCACGCCAGCCGCAGAGCTTCGTGGATCTTCCCGCAATCGCCCCTGCCCCGCCGTTTCCCGCACTGGCCACAGGCGGTGGCCGTCCGCCCGGACCTCTCGCCCGCATCAATGCCGGAACAGCCTCCGGCCGGTGAAGACCATGGCGATCCCCTGCTCGTTTGCGGCAGCGATGACTTCCTCGTCCCGGACCGAACCCCCCGGCTCGACAATGGACTTCACCCCGGCCTTCGGCGGCCGCGTCCACGCCGTCCCGGAAGGGGAAGAACGCATCCGACGCCAGCGCGGCCCCTGCGAGACTGAGACCGGCTTCTCCCGCCTTCCGCACGGCGATCTTGGAGGAGTCCACGCGGCTGGTCTGGCCGGCCCCGATCCCCAGGGTGGCCCCGCCCTTGGCCAGCAGGATGGCGTTGGATTTGACGCCGTAGACCGCCGCCCACGCGAACCGCAGGTCGTCCATCTCCTCCTCCGTGGGAGCACGCTCCGTCACCACGCGCCACTCCTCCCCGGGAAGGCCGAAGAAGGGAGGATTGGGCGGGCCCTGGACCAGCACTCCGCCATACACGCTCCGGAACACCCGGGCCTCGGGAAGCCGAGAGTGAGCGGCCAGGAACCGGGCGGCCTGCTTCACGTCGTCTCCCGCCTGCTGCCACCACGCCTCGTCCACGGGCTCCCGGTCCGAGGCCGGCGCCGAAGAGGGAAGCGTCAGGAGCCGGATGTTCTTCTTCTGGGTGAGGACCGACAGGGCCTCGGGATCGTACCCTGGGGCCACGACGCACTCCACGAAGAGCTGGGACAGAGCCCGGGCGGTGGGCTCGTCCACGGTCCGGTTCAGGCTGATCACGGATCCGAAAGCGCTCGCCAAATCGGTGGCCAGCGCCTTCCGGTAGGCCTCGTCCAGCGTGTCGCCGATGGCCAGGCCACACGGCGTCGTGTGCTTGATGATGCAGACGGCGGGACGCTTGGAGAACGCGAAGGGGGATAGGGCCAGGAGGGCCCCGTCCAGGTCCAGGAGGTTGTTGTACGAGAGCTCCTTCCCGTGGAGCTGAGTCAGTCCCGCCAGGCCGCCGGAGAACTCCGGGTAGCCGTAGAAGGCCGCGGCCTGATCCGGATTCTCCCCGTATCGGAGCGACTGGAGGCGAAGGGCGTGAACGTCCAGCGTCGGGGGGAAGCCGGCCGCTTCTGCGCCCTCCGCACTCGCCCCGGCGGCCGCAGGGTCACCGGACCCAGACCCCACCCGTACCCCACCCTGCCCTCCCAGGAACCGGGCGATGGCGTCGTCGTAATCACTGACGTGACGGAAGACCTTGGTGGCCAGCGTCTGCCGCAGCTCTGCCTGGTCCCCTCCCTCGTCCAGTGCCGCCAGGAGTGCGGGATAGTCCGCCGGATCCACGACCACCCAGACATCCTTGTAGTTCTTCGCCGCGGAGCGAAGCATGGTGGGCCCGCCGATGTCGATCTTCTCCACCGCCTCGGGGAGCGTCACGTCCGGCCTGGCCACCGTCTCGCGGAAGGGATAGAGGTTCACGGCCACGAGGTCGATGGGGGCGTATCCCTGGCCCGCCAGTGCAGCCAGGTCGTCCGGCCGGTCCCGACGAGCCAGGAGCCCGGCATGAACGGCCGGATGAAGGGTCTTCACCCTCCCGTCCATCATCTCCGGATGCCCCGTAACCTCAGCCACCTCCAACACCGGGAGGCCCGCCTCCCGGAGGGTCCTGGCCGTGCCCCCGGTGGAGAGGAGCTCCCACCCTCGTTGGACCAGGCCATGGGCGAGATCCCGGATGCCGGTCTTGTCGGAGACGCTCAGGAGGGCACGCTTCTTCATGGTCAGTTCTCCCCGGGGTCGGAGTGGGCAAGGAAGGCCCGTTGGATCTGTTGTGCGATGGCTTCGGCGGAAAAGGTGGCAGTAATCTGGAAGGCTTCGCCCGGCAAAGAAAGACGCCGGGGAGGCCGGCCCTCTTCCACGGCCCTGCAAAGGTGGTCCATGGCCCGAGGATAGAGAAGGTGCTCCACCTTCAAGACCCGCGCCGCCAGAGTGTCGGGCGTGTCCCCCGCCAGCACGGGCACGGGCCACTGGGCCAGGATGGAGCCCGTATCGTATTCCTCGTCCACGAAGTGGATCGTGGGGCCGGAGAAGGTCGCTCCCGAGGCCAACACGGCCTCATGGACGTGGTGCCCCCACATCCCCTTCCCCCCGAAGGCCGGGAGGAGCGCCGGGTGGATGTTCAGAATGCGGCGGCGAAAGGACCGCACCACCTGAGACGGGACGAGGCGCAGGTAGCCGGCCAGGAGGATCACCTGGATCCCGTGCTCCCGGAGAACGTCCAGGGTCTCCTCGCCCACGTCTTGGGCCGGTCGTCCCTTCACCGGAATGACCCGCCGGGCCACCCCCGCACGCTCGGCACGCTCCAGGGCTCCGGCGTCGGAGCGGTCACTGATAAGGAGAACGATGCGGCCCGGGCCGGATTCGTGCTGGTGTTCCAGCAGGGATTGGAAGTTGGTGCCCCCGCCCGACGCGAATACCGCGACCGCTACGCTCATTTCGTCCTCCTCAGGCCAGCTCTCCTCCATACTGCCCAACCAGGAACGGGTTGGTGCGCCGTTCCCAGCCTACAGTCGTTTCGGGTCCGTGGCCAGAGAGGAGGCGAGTCGCGTCGGGAAGGGTGAGGACCTGGGCCCGAATGGAGTCCATGAGCTGGCGGTAGTTGCCGCCCACCAGGTCGGCTCGGCCGATGGCCCCGAGGAAAACGATGTCGCCCACGAAAGCCACCTCCGCCTCCGGGCAGTAGAAGAGGACATGGCCAGGGGCGTGTCCAGGCGCGTGGCGCACCTGCAGGCGGCATGAGCCGAACGCAAGCTCCTGCCCGTGGGCGAGCTCCCGGTCGGGGGTGGGGAGGGACTCGACGGTCGGAAGGTTGAAAGCCCGGGCCTGGGCCTCGAAGCCCTCGTAGAGGCGTCAGGTCCCCCGGGATGGAGGAAGAGAGGTGCCTCGGGCGCAACGTCCCGAAGCGCCGGGAACACCCTCGACGTGGTCCAGGTGCGCGTGGGTGAGGAGGATGGCCTCGAGATGAATGCCCCGGTCCCGGATGGCCGCGGCCATGGCCGGGGCGGCAGCCCCGGGATCCACCGCGATCCCCGTTCACTCTCCCCACACACGGCCAGGTACCCGTTCTCGCCGAAGCCGCCCCCGGAGAATGTGTCGATTCTGAGTACTGCTTCCGGCCCCGCCTCAGGCACAGCCACAGCCCGAGGCACCCGCCCCCACCAATGCTCCGTCCTTCCCCTCCCCTGGGGCGCCCGACCAGCCGCCGGAAAGCTCGAGCATCCTCCTCAGGGATGCTTCGGCACCGGAACGGATCGACTCGTCCATGATGACCTCGTACTGGAGGTGGTCCAGCGACCAGGCCAGCTTGGCGAGGGTGTTCAGCTTCATGTTCCCACAGATCGCCGTCCCGGACAGAGGGATGAACGTCTTCTCAGGGTACTGGTGCTGGAGACGGTCCACGAGCCCCCGCTCCGTGCCGATGATCAGCTCGTCGTGATCCGCGGCCATGCGCACCATGCCCGACGTGGACGTGATCCGGTCCGCCCGGTCCAGGAGATCCTGCCGCGCCTCGGGGTGGATGACGACGAGGGCTTTGGGATGGGCTTTCTTGGCCCGGTCCAGCTCGTGGAGGACCATGTCGTCGTGAACGTAGCAGTAACCGTCCCAGGCAATGATGTTGTCCCGCCCCGTCTGCTCCACCACGTAGCGGGCGAGGTTGCGGTCCGGAACGAAGATGATGGGGCGCTCCTCGGGCAGGGACTCCACCACCGCCACGGCGTTGGCCGACGTGCAGCAGATGTACGATTCGGCCTTCACCTCGGCGGAGGAGTTCACATACGCCACCACGAGGGCGCCGGGGTGCTGAGCCTTCAGGACCCGGAGGGCGTCACCCGTCACGAAGTCCGCCATGGGGCAGCCCGCCCGAGGATCGGGCATCAGGACCGTCTTCTCGGGGGAAAGGACCTTGGCGGTCTCCGCCATGAAGTGGACGCCGCAGAAGACGATGACGTCCGCCTCGGTGGCGGCCGCCTCCTGGGAGAGTCCCAGTGAATCCCCCAGGAAGTCGCTGACATCCTGGATCTCCATGCGCTGGTAATTATGACCCAAAATGACAGCATTCAGGTCAGCTTTTCTCAACTGGATCCTTTCGGCCAGTTCCTCCCTCGGGAGAGCCGCATAGTCCAGTGCGGTTGGAAGGGCCGAATCAGGAATGGAAAACATGGAGCTCCCCGCTCATGTGGTGGTGATCGCTGGTTATGCAGAGGGCCCGCGAGGAGATCCCCGCAGGCCCCCGTTCCTGCTCCCGCCTTTCACCGACGAGATCCCGAAATTCAGACCGTGAATGAGCTGCCGCAGCCACACCCACCGGTGGCATTGGGGTTCCTGAACGTGAACCCGGATCCCATCATGGTGGTTACGTAGTCGATCTCCACGCCCTCCAGGTACTGGGCACTGAAGGGGTCGACGAAGACCTTCAACCCTTCCATCTCCAGGATCTCGTCGTCGGACTCCGGAGCGTCCTCGATGTTCAGTCCATACTGGAACCCGGAGCACCCGCCGGGCAGCACCGCCACCCGGAGACCGGCACCGTCGGAAGCACCGTGCTCCTCGATGAACTTCTGGACCGTGTCCACGGCCATCGGGGTCAGCGTAATCTGCATCTGTTCATGTCCTTCCACAGGAGTCCCTCGCCCTGGCTCTTCACAAGGACGATCTGGTACGCGGTGGCTCGGTACCCGTTCCCGGTTAAAATCAAACTTGCCGAGATCTTTTAAGCTATTCGGGCCTCCCGGGGGGGTCAAGGACCCCCGGGTCGGTTCCCAACAGCCGCCGTCCGAACCGACGTTGGAAACTGCAAATTCGGGGCCGGAACCCGGGCCATTGCGCCCTTCCCGCGTCCAGAACCGCTCACCCACCTCCGCTCACCCGCGACCACTCACCCGCGACCGCTCACCCGCGACCACTCACCCGCGACCACTCACCCGCGACCACTCACCCGCGACCACTCACCCGCGACCACTCACCCCGCCCCCCCCACCCGCGCCAGAATCCAGCGAGCCGCCCCCAGGAGGTCGTCCTCCGTGTGGAAGCCCGGCTCGAGCAGCGCTTCCTCCTCCGCTCCGAATCCCGTGCGCACCAGAATGCCCTCTCCTCCGAGCTCCCGAGCCGGCAGCACGTCGCCGATCCGGTCCCCAACGAAGAAGGACCCGGCCGGATCCAACCCCAACTCCTGGCTAGCGGTCCGGTGCATCCCGGTCCCCGGCTTCCGGCAGTCGCAAGGCCCGGAGTGGTCGGGATGATGCGGACAAAAGCGCGTCTGATCCAGGATCACATTCTCCGCCGCCAGGATCTCGTCCAGGCGTCGGGCGACCGCCCGGTAGTCCTCCAAGGTGTAGAGGCCCCGGTCGATACCCGACTGGTTGGTGACCACCACGAGGGTGAGTCCGGCTCCCTTGAGCCTCCGGAGGGCCTCCGCCGCGCCCGGAATGAGAACGACTCCAGCGGGATCCGCCAGGTACCCCCGCTCAACGATGATCGTACCGTCCCGGTCCAGGAAGACGGCCCGTCGTCGGACGGATGGGCGCCCGAGCGCGTCAGGGCCCCTCATCGAGGCACTCCAGGAGAGCCGTGGCCACGGCCCCCTCCTCTTCCGGTTCCACCGTTCTCAGGTCCAGCACCAGCTCGTCATCCTCCACGCGGGCCACGACCGGGAGCGCCCGGCTCCTCAATCGCTTGGCCAGCTCCTGCGGACCCTCGCCTCGGGCACGAACCCGGACCGTCCAGCTGGGGAGCTCCACTCCTGGGTACGTTCCCCCACCCACCACTCCCTTACCCGGGGCCACCCGGAAGGATGCCCCGTCGTGGTGCAGACGGCTCGCGAGATCCCGGGCTCTCGCCTCCAACGCGTCCAGAGAGATGGAGAGCATCCGAAGGACCGGAATCTCCCGAAGAGCCTCCGCCGGGTCCAGGTAATGGCGAAGGGTGGCCTCCAGCCCGGCCAAGGTGACCTTGTCCACCCGGAACGCTCGACATAGGGGGTTTTTCCGCATGGCGTCGATGACCCCCTCCCGGCCCAGGAGGATTCCGGCCTGGGGCCCCCCCAGGAGCTTGTCCCCGGAGATGGCCACGGCGTGGGCCCCGGCCGCGATGCTCTCGGGGGCTCGTGGCTCCTCGGGCAACCCCAGCGGTCGAGGATCGGCCAAGAGACCGGATCCCAGATCGTGCAGCAGAGATAGGTCCAGCTCCCGGGCGAGGGCTCCCAGCTCTGCCAAGGATGCCTCCTCGGTGAAGCCCGAAATGCGAAAGTTGGAGCGATGGACCTTGAGAATCGCCCCAACGGGCGCACCTTCGGCTTCCCGGGCCTCCTCGACCGCCCGGCGATAGTCCTCGATCCGGGTCCGATTGGTGGTTCCCACCTCACTGAGGAACGCTCCGGACCGAGCCAGCATCTCGGGGATCCTGAACCCGCCTCCGATCTCCACCAGCTCTCCCCGGGAGACCAGCACACGCCGCCCTACCGCCAGGGTGTTCAACGCCAAGACCACCGCGGCGGCGTTGTTGTTGACCACCAGCGCGTCCGGGGCTCCGGTGAGCTCCTTGAGCAGCCCCACGCAGTGCACGTAGCGTGAGCCCCGCTCGCCGGCCCCCAGGTCGAACTCGAGGTTCGAGTAGCCGTGCCCGGCCCGGGCCATGGCCTTCCGCGTCGGACCCGAAAGGGGAGCACGGCCCAGGTTGGTGTGAAGCACGACCCCGGTGGCGTTCACAACCGGTCGAAGGGAGGGGAGGGCGAGGGCTTCCAGGATCGATTCCACGAGGCGGGCGTAGGTCTCCTCGTCCGGTAGACGGGCGCGGTTCGCCTCCCGGGCCACCTCGGTTCGCAGCCCTTCAAGCACCTTCCGGGTGCTCTCCACGACCCGGCTCCTGGGAAAGCGGTCCAGAAGGGGCTGGAAGGAGGGAGACGTCAGGAGCACGTCCACGCCGGGAAGCTGTCGCCGGGGATCGCTCACGGCGTCCTCCGGGGCCCTCTCGCTCCGGGATGCGCGACCACCCCCGTGTCCGGCGGCACCACCGACGTGTCTGGTCGTACGGCCCCTGTATCCGGCTCCACCGTGGCCGTATCGACGACGGTCTCCGGTGGCGTCCACGTCACCTCGGCCTCACCACCCCCGCCTTCGACGTCGTTGATGTTCACCACCCCGGTCACCAGGAGCTGGTAGGGCACATCCCCGACCAGCGGCTCCCTCAGGAGAGCGTAGAACGACTGTTCCGGCAGGATCGGCTTCGGCTCCGCCGGCGCCGGCTCCTCCGCCGCCTCCTCCTCCTGGGGCTGGGGAGGCGCGAGGAGCGACTGGATGGCGTCGAAACGAACCTGGAGCGTATCCGCCGCCAGGGAGTCGCCGGAGGCCCGGAGGGTGGACATACGGGTTTCCAGGGCGTTGGCTACGCCCCGGAGCGAGTCGGCCACGGCAGCGCGCCGTTCCTCGGCCTTCACCGAGTCCTGAAACGCACGGAGGGAGTCGAGCTGCCGGCTCCAGAGGAGGCGCTCCACCGGGGGGCCAGGCTCCTCTTCCTCCTGCTCCAGACGCACCGACACCTCATCCAGGGACCTGGTGGGATCCAGGTAATCGTCGAAGGTCAGCTCGAGGACGAGGGAGTCCTGTGCCCTCGCCCCTCGGAGCCGCGCCGGTATCGTGTCGGGCCGAAGAAGGGTGACCTGTGGGATGATCGCGGTGTCGGCGACCTCGCCTTCTCCCCCGACCGTCCGCACCGTGTGCCCCTGAGGCTCCTGGAAGTCCGGCTCCCGGTTGCGGTTCGTGTCTTCGTACAGGGAGAGCTCATAGGATCCCGCGGGAAGATACCGGAGGACGAAGATCCCCGCCGTGTCGGTGCTCGCGACGTAGGAGGGTGGCTCCTCCATATCCTCCGGCTGGGCCACGACCCGGACGCCCGCAAGGGGCCGGTCGGTGATCCGGTCCCGGGCGACCCCGGCGATCACGTTCTTCTGAAACCCGGCACCGGTGGAGAAGACCAGCTCGAAGGGCCCCTCCATGGTGTTGTCGAAGAGGTCTCGGATGACCGGGAGGATGCGGACCCGGTAGACCAGGTCCGGCTGGAACCCGCCGGCCACGGATACCTCCAAGCCAGAGCGGGTGTGTTTGACCTCGGGCGCCCCCGTTTCCGGAGAAACGATGACGGCGCTCACCAGCGAGCCTTCGCTCGGCCGCTCACTGATCCGCTCGCTGAACCGGAACACCGCCGGATCCCGGGTAGCCTCGATGATCTGCGAACGTGTCGGGCCAGGTGGAGACGATCATGGGGGGAATGTAGTCCCGGGGGCCCCCCTGAGGCCGGCCCGGTCGGGCGCAGGAACCCAGTATCCCCAGGCCCACGAAGAGAACCGCGGCCGGAAGGGGGGACCTCGCGCCGCGCCTTCATGGCGCGACTCCGCGCCGGACCCTGGGTCCAGTCCTCATCCGGATGCTCCAGTTCACGCGCCCCTCGAACACCTCCGCTTTTCCCGGAGCTTCTCCATCTGCTCCTGAAAGCTCGCGGCCTTGTCCCGCTCACGGGCCACCACCTCCTCCGGGCGCCTTCTCCACGAAGTTACGGTTCTCCAGCTTCTTCTGCGGTGGCTCTGGAGCTGCCCGGAAAGCCGCTGGATCTCCGCCGCAGAGGCGTTCCCGCTCCCGGTCCAGGTCCACGACCCCCTCCAGAGGCAGGAAAAGCTCCGTCCCGTCGGAGAGGACGGCGTGGGCACCGACCCCGGCAGCCCTCGCCCCCCCCTACGGCCACGGTCTCCCACCCGGGCCAGGCGCTGGATGGAGCTCCTCTCGGACTCCACGGTACATCGAGAAAGCCTGCCGGAGCCCCATGCCACCACCACTTCCACCTCGGCTCCCTCGGGGACCCCGTATTCCTTCCTGAGGCTACGGACCTGGGTGATGAGCTCCTGGAGCGCGCTCCATCTGGGCTCTCGGCCTCCGGGTCCTCCAACGCGGGCCGTCGCTCGGGCCAGGGAGCCTCGATGAGGGCTTCGGGTCGCTCCAGCCCCTCGGGCCAGGGGAGCTTTGCCAGAGCTCCTCGGTGACGAAGGGAATCAGGGGATGCAGAAGCCGGAGGATGCCGTCGAAGACCAGGGATGAGCGTGCTCTCGGGCGGCCTCCCTGCTGCCAGGCATCGGCGTCGTCCCTGAGCCTGGGCTTCACCAGCTCCAGGTACCAGTCGGCCAGCTCTCCCCAGAAGAAGTGATAGGCCGTGTCGGCCACGTCGTGCAGGCGGAACTTCTCCAGCTCCCGGGTGAGGGCTTCCGGCAGTCCGGGAAAGTCGGGAGAGGATCCAGCGATCGGCCAGCTCCGAGAGTCCCTCCGACCTCATCGAGAGGTTTGATCGGGCCGTCCCCCACGCTCATGAGGGTGAACCGCCCGGCGTTCCAGACCTTGTTGGCGAAATTCCGTCCCGCGGCGAAGGAGGCCTCCAGGTCGTCGGGGTCCAGGTAGATGTCCGTGCCGACCGCCGCCGCCGACACCATGGTGAAGCGAAGGGCGTCGGCCCCGAAACGATCCACCACCTCCAGGGGATCGATGCCGTTGCCCAGGGACTTGGACATCTTCCGGCCCTTGGTGTCCCGGACCGTGGCGTGGAGGTACACCGTATCGAAGGGCGCCTCCCCCAGGAACTCGTACCCGGCCATGATCATCCGGGCCACCCAGAAGAAGAGGATCTCCGGGGCGGTGGAGAGGACGTGGCCGGGGTAGAAGGCCTTCATGTCGTCGGTCTCGCTCGGGCCAGCCGAACACCGAGAAGGGCCAGAGCCAGGAGGAGAACCAGGTGTCCAGGACGTCCGGATCCTGCTCCAGGTCCGTGCTGCCGCAGGCCGGGACAGACGTCGGGGTCCTCCCGGGCCACGATGGTCTCGCCGCAGTCCCGACAGTACCACACGGGAATCCGGTGCCCCCACCAGAGCTGCCGGGAGATACACCAGTCCCGGATGTTCTCCATCCAGTGCTCGTAGACCTTCTTCCAGCGCTCCGGAACGAAGGTCACGGTCCCGTCCCGGGACGCCGCCAGGGCGGGCTCCGCCAGAGGCTTCATCTTCACGAACCACTGTTCGCTGAGGCGCGGCTCCACCACGGTATCGCACCGGTAGCAGCGGGGAACCGAGTGGGTGTGGGTGCTCCTCCCCGCCGAAAAGGCCCGTTCGCGCCAGCGCCGTCGACGACCGCCTTCCTGGCCTCGAAGCGGTCCATTCCCCGGAACGCCTCCGGGGCGTTCTCCCCCATGCGGGCTTCCGGAGTCATGACGTTCAGGAGCTCGATCCCGCTCCGCCGGGCCATCTCGAAGTCGTTGGGATCGTGGGCCGGCGTGACCTTCACCATCCCCGTCCCGAATCCCGGTCCACGTAGTCGTCGGCGATGATGGGAATCCGGCGGCCCGTCAGGGGGAGATCCACCTCGCCCCCCACCAGAGCCCGGTAGCGCTCGTCGGCAGGGTTCACGGCCACGGCGGTGTCGCCCAGCATGGTCTCGGGCCGGGTGGTGGAGACGGTGAGGTACCAGCGGCCGTCGGAGAGCCGCCCGAGGGCGTCGGCTCCTGCCGCTCACCGGCTTCTGCGGCAGCCGCCTCGGAAGATCGGCGGAGAGGGGATACCGGAGGTGGTACAGCCGCCCCTCGACCTCCTCACCCTCGGCCTCCTCGTTGGAGAGGGCCGTGAGGCAGCGAGGGCACCAGTTGATGATGTACTCGCCCCGGTAGATGAGCCCCTTCTCGTAGAGGCGGACGAACACCTCCCGGACCGCCCTGCTGAGCCCGGGATCCAGGGTGAAGCGGGTACGGTCCCAATCGCAGCTGCAGCCGATGGCCTTGAGCTGATCCAGAATGGCTCCCCCCGTCTCCCGGACGAAGTCCCAGGTCCGCTCCACGAAGGCCTCGCGGCCCAGGTCGTCCCGGGTCCTTCCCTCCTTGGCCAGGAGCCGCTCCACCACATTCTGGGTGGCGATGCCCGCGTGGTCGGTGCCCGGCACCCAGAGGGCGGCCCGCCCCTGCATCCTCCGCCAGCGGATGAGGACGTCCTGAATGGTGTTGTTCAGGCCGTGGCCCATGTGGAGGACCGCCGTCACGTTGGGTGGTGGGATGACGATGACGAAGGGATCCCGCCCCTCGTCGAGAACGGCGGAGGCAGGAAGGTGGAAATCACCCCTCTCCATCCACGTCGGAATAGAGGCCGGGCTCGATGGCCTTCGGATCCAGGCGGGGAGCCAGCTCAGTGGCCACGATCTCTCCAATTCGGTGCGAGGCGACTCGCACGTGTCGGAAACGGGTCCGCTCCTTCCGGGGTCCCCCGGAAAGAGCGGAGAATAGAAAAGATTACCCGAAGGCCAGGGGAGCGTCAATTTGCCAGGAGAGAGTCGCCCGCTACCTGCCGAACCCTCGTCGTGTCGGGCTTTCGCTCCGCGTTCATACGCTCACGGATCGCCTTGTCCCGCTCCTTCCAGGAGCGGAGAAGTCTCCCCTGGCCGCAGCCCCCTGGATCTGCTCCCATTCCCAGACCCGGTCCGAGTTCCCTGCCTTGCTCCCGAAGGAGAAGGGGAAAGGGCAGGGTGAGGTCCCCGAGGTGGAGCTTGCCCGGGGAGACGCCCCACTTCCTCCCCTCGGAGTCGGTGTAGGTCCAGTCCTTGAGGCGACGGGCCGCTCTCTCCTCGGTCGCCGCCGAATCGGCCGTGGCCTCGATCTCGGCCAGGAGCTGGAGCCGCATGATACTCCTCGCTCCGAGAGCCCGTGAAGCTCCGGGTTCAGCGGGAGCCCAGACCCGCAGGTCCCCCTGCCCGGGGCCGGAGCCTCTCCGCCGCCGTCAACCCCTTGCCCTGGTCGTCGGCGCCTCGGGCCTCGGCGCCGCCGTGAGCCCCCGAAGGTGCCGCCTCGGCGGGAGCCGCCTGGACCTCGGGCTCCGCCTCGACCGGCTCTCGGGGCGGGGGCGCCTCGGCTCCTCGCGGCCGGCAGAATCTCCTCCAGGTTGATGAGCTCCGTGCCCTGGAGGGTGCAGGCGGCGCAGAGGTACCGTACGGGAGGACCCCGGCGGGGAGCCTGTGAGAAGAGGGTGGGGTAAAGGAGACGATGGAGTAGGTGCAGCGCCGCGCTGATCCCCATGGAGATCCAGAACACCGCCGGTACCGGTGCCGGGACAGACCCGGGGCCGCTGTGCGGAAGACCTGGATCCGCCTGGGGAGGGAGCGGTCACTCATCGTCTCTTTTGTAACCCCCCCCCTCGAGCCAGTTCCGGCTTCCCTCCGGGTCAGCCCCGACGACGGTGCTCAGGCCAGGAGCCGTCCAAGCCGGGCGGCCGCCTCCCGCAGCCGCTCCTCGGAGGTGGTGAGGGCCACCCGGAAGAACCCTTCCCCCCCCTTCCCCATGGAGCTTCCGGGCAGCACGATGACGCCCTCCTGCTCCAGCGCCCGCCTGCAGAAGTCCATGGCCCGTCTCCTCCGTTGGGACGGGGATCCAGAGATACATGGTTGCCTTGGGACGCTCGACCTGGAATCCCTCGGCCGACCAGAGCCTCCACCGCAGCGTCCCGCCTCCGCTGGAAGGTGGCGATGTTCGCCGGCACCCATTCGTCCCAGGATGCGGAGTGCCGCGGCTCCGGCGGCCTGGATCCCCAGGAACGCCCCGGTGTCCATGAAGCTCTTCACCTTCGCCAGAATCGCCACCAGCTCCGCGTTCCCCACGGCCCAACCCAATCGCCACCCCGTCATGTTGAAGGTCTTGGAGAAGGAGTGGAACTCCAGGCTCACCTCCCGGCCCCCGTCGATCTCGAGGATGCTCGGGGGCCGGTACCCGTCGAATGCCATCTCGCTGTAGGCGTTGTCGTAGACCAGGACCAAGCTTGTGGCGATGGCAGAACTCCACGGCCTCACCGCAGGTAATCCTTCGGAAGCAATCGCCGTCGTGGGGTTGTTGGGATAGTTCAGGTACAGGAGCTTGGACCGGGCCACATCCTCCGGGGGAGCTCGCCCAGGGGCATCAGGAAAGCCGTTCTCCCGCCGGAGGGGAACCAGGATCGGGTCTCCCCCCGCGAGCCATACGCCTCCTCGATAGGGTTGATACCCGGGTCGGGGATGAGCGCCCCCTCCCCGGGGTTGAGGAAGGCCGAGGGGAAGATGGGCGATTCCGTCCTTGGATCCGATGAGGGGCACGAGCTCCTGGGCGGGGTCCACCTCCACGCCGAACCTTCGTCCCATCCAGGCCGCAACCTCCTCGCGAAACTGGTGCAGCCCCAGGTTGAAGGGATAGCGGGACATCCGCGGGTCCTCCACGGCGTCCCGAAGTCGCCTCCACGGCGCTCGGCGGCGGCGCCAGGTCCGCGTCACCCGCACTCAGGTCGATGATGTCGACGCCCTCCGCCGCCAGCTTCCTCCGGGCCTCGGGAATACCCGCCAGGGGATAGGGGGGCAGACCCTGGAAACGATCACTGAGCTCGGGATGCATGGCTCAACGTACCCTCTCCGATGAATGACAGGGTTCACCAGGGTTGCGACCCTGGAAGCTCGACCTCCACCACGATCGCCAGGCCGTCAGGGGGCCGATCACCCTCCGGGGTCCCGGTGGCGAGGAGATCCCCGGGCTCCAGCGTCATGATCCTGGAGATGTAGGCCAGGAGGAAGGGAATGGAGAAGGCCATCTGGCCCCGATTCCCGCTCTCTGCCGCTCCTCTCCGTTCACCCGGGTGACCACGGAGACTTGCTCCAGGGCCACGTCCCGCAGTGGCACCACCTCCCCAGCCGGGCAGAACGTGTCGAAACCCTTCGCCCGGCTCCACTGGTTGTCCTTCCGCTGGAGATCCCGAGCTGTCACATCGTTCAACGGGAGGAGACCCTCCACGTAGTCTAGAGCTTCCTCTTCCTCGATTCGGGAGGCCCGACGACCCACGAGGACGCCGATCTCTCCTTCGTAATCCACCCGTCCCACTCCCGGCGGGATCACGATGGGATCCCCACCGCGGATGAGGGCGAAGGGGGCTTTGAGAAACAGGAGCGGTTCGGGTGGGACGTCGTTTCCCATTTCGGCGGCATGGGCCAGGTAGTTCCGCCCCACGCAGACGATCTTGGATGGGCGGCCGAAGGGCGTCATACGGCAACTCCAAGTGGAGGATCAGATGGAGACGGTCACGGTGGATCGGAGCGCGGAGTTGAACCGCCTCCTCAGGGGCCCGTCCGTGGGGGGGAGGCGGCGCGGCACGGGACCGACGACGAGGCGGATCGTCAGTCAGCCTGCGGACGCGTGTGCAACCAGGTGCCGATGAGGGCCCCGAGTCCCGCCACGCTGAGGAGAGTGCCGATCACAGCCCACCAGAACCCCAGGTCGGGGCGCCCCGCCGCCCACCCTCCGCTGGAGGTCCGGAAGGCCAGCCCGGCGAGCACCGCATAGAACACTCCGAGGACGACTCCGATTGCGAGCTTCATGGCCTGGGATCTGGAGGAAACGAGTGACCGGGCCTTCGCGCACCGATGCGCTGTAATCTACCGGGAGCGCCCCCCCAAACAAGGGTTCCACACCGTTGTGTCCGGCTCCGTTGGAGCCGGTATCGGGGACGGCCATGGGTCGCCGAGCCTCGGGGAGGCCCAGGTCGGGAAACGACGGGAAATGAACTACCCGATCCGGTAGAATCCATCCAGCTTCCGTCGGATCTGAGGCCACGGACCCTTGGCCAGGGGAGCCGGCGGAAGGGACTCCCTGAGATAGCGGCCATACCGCCGCGTCAGGATGCGGTCGTCCAACACCAGGACCACACCCCGGTCGTCTCGGGTGCGGACCAGTCGCCCGAACCCCTGCTTCAACCGCAAGGCCGCCTCGGGAAGAGTGTACTGCCAGAACGGGTCGCCACCCTGGGCCTCGATCGCCTCGATGCGGGCCGCCGTGATGGGCTCGGTGGGGACCTGGAACGGCAGCTTCTGGAGGATGATCCCCCGGAGCGGGTCTCCCGGAACGTCCACCCCTTCCCAGAACGACGAGGTCCCGAGCAGGATTCCCCGCCCCGAATCCGTGAACCTCCGGAGGAGCCTCGCCCGGGGAGCTTCCCCCTGGACGAAGAGGGGGCCAGGGAGGTCCCCTTCCCTCTCCCTGAGGATCGCCGCCACATGCCTGAGCGACCGGTGGGAAGTGAAGAGAACAAAGAGCCCACCCCCGGTGATGGCCCCCATCTCCAGGACCACGCGGGCGGTCTGGGCCTGAAAACCGTCTCCTGGACTCAGTGGACCGGCGAGATCGGTAGGGACACCCAGGAGGCTCTGAGTGCCGAAGTCGAAGGGCGAGGGCACGACAGCGGTCTCCACTCGGAGGTCCGATCCCTCCTCGGCAAGATCCTCCTCCGCCAGACCCAGGCGGGAGCGGAGGTACTGGAACCCCGCACGCGTGGTCAGAGTGGCCGAGGTGAGGATCACCGTGTCCAGGCGCCCGAAAAGGTCCTCGCGAAGAACCGATCCGACCTCGATGGGCGCCGCGGCCAAGGCCAGGTTCTTCCCGGCGCCCCTCGACTCCAGCCAGCGCACGAGGGTCATCCCCTCATCGCCCGGGTCCAGGACCCTCTGTACGCCCAGAGCCGACTGCTCGAGCCGGCTCTGGATGCTGAAGAGGTCCAGGGTGCGTCCCTCCAGGGCCTCGGCCCACGCGTCGTCCCCCTGAATTCTGGCCCGAAGCTCGCCGACCTCCCGAGCCAGGAGACGGAACCCGAAGAGGAGGGCCGCCATGGTCTCGGCCACGACGGGCCCCTCCCTGGGTTCCACTCCATTATCTGCACCCAGGCGGAGCGCGGAGGAGTCGTGTTGGCCGATCACGCCGCCCACGGCGTCCAGGAAGGGCTCCAGCCGAGCACGAGCCTCCTCCAGCGCCGGCCGGACTCGGTCTCGAACCCTGGCAAGAAGCTCCTGGGCGGTTCCCTGGTCCGGGTGGGCGTTCCACTGGGCCTCCAGCTCGGCCAGCAGTCCTCTTCCCCTTCGGTCGAGGCGAGCCAGGAGCCGGTAGAAGCCTCGACGCGTCACCTCCACACCCAGGTGGTCGGTGGCGGCCTCCTCGGCGTTGTGGGCCTCGTCCAGGACCAGGTGCCGATAAGGCGGGAGGACCGCGGCCTGGGTGAAGTTCTTCGTAATCCTCCTGAGCGCCAGGTCGGTGAAGAGGAGGTGGTGGTTGATTACCAGGATCCGGGCGGAGGCCGCCGCCCTGCGGGCCCGGTGGTAGAAGCATTCCTGGAAATGGGAACAACGAGCCTTCAGGCAGATGTCGGGATCGCTCTGCACCTCCTCCCATACCTCTTCTGAAGGAGGAGAGGCGAGATCGGAGAGGGAACCGTCCTCCGTGGTCTCGATCCACTCCAGGATCCCACGAAGCTCCTCACCTCGGTCCACCTCAAACAGGGATCCCGAGGCCTCTGCCGCCAGTCGGGCCCTTCGGACCGACACGTAGTTTCCCCGCCCCTTCACCAGGGCCCAGTGGAGCTCCTCCCCGAGGGCTCTTTGAAGCAAAGGAAGGTCCTTCCCCACCAACTGCTCCTGGAGGTTGATGGTGTTGGTGGACACCACCGTCCGCTCATCATTGGTGAGGGCCCAAAGAACCGCTGGAAGAAGGTAGGCGAGGGATTTCCCCGTTCCCGTTCCCGCCTCTACCATCCGGACGCCACCCTCGTTGTACGTCCGTGCCACCAGCCGGGCCATTTCTTGCTGACCGGGGCGATCCTCGAACCCCCGCTGCACCTCTGAGAGGCGGCCGGCGGGCCCAAGAACACGATCCACGACTTCCAGATCCAGGGGCTCGACGATCCTGGGCTCCGGAGGCTCCACCACCACGTAGAGCCGGGTGGCCATGTTGTCCACGATGGCGCTGCCCACGCCGGACTCGTACAACAGGGCGGCGGCCGCCAGATCGGCTTCGGACGGCTCCAGCTCCCCCGAGGGGTGGTTGTGGACCATGACGCTGCCCTGGGAGGCGTCCCTGGACGCCGCCAGGACCGCCGCACGGTTCCCCCGTGCTACGGCCCTGGGGCGGCAGAGTCGTCTGTCTCCGTCCACCTCCGCCAGGAAGGTCACCTCCCGGCCCCCCGCCCGCCGGATCTCGGCACGCATGACTTCCGCTGCCTCCTCGGCGATCCGCATTGGAGGCGGAAGCATCTCGAGAGAATCCGGCGTCCTCACTCCGGCACTACTCCTTCCTGCCCGGAGTCGATGAGGTCCTGCGTCAGCCGGTAGGCCGCGTTTCTGGGGATCTTCAGCTTCCGGGCCACCTCCCGCGCAATCCGGCTGGGCGACATTCCCTCTGCTACGAGGGCGGCGACCAGGGCCCGGGCCACCGCCTCGTCCATGCCATCCAGGGCAAAGGGCCTCGTGGACCCGGCCACGACCACCGTGACCTCCCCCCGCAGCTTACGGCCCAGGAGACGGTCCTGGAGCTCGGCCAGGGTCCCCCGGAGCATCTCCTCGTGCATCTTGGTCAGCTCCCGGGCCAACACCGCTCGGCGCTCGGGCCCGCAGACTTCCAGGAGCGCCTGGATAAGCGGCCGCACACGCTCGGGCGACTCGAAGAGAACCGTCGTCTCCTCCGACGAAGCGATCCGGTCCAGGAGGTCGGAGCGGACTGGACCCTTTCGCGGAAGAAACCCCAGGAAGGAGAAGCGGTCTCCGGGGAGCCCGGAAGCCACGAGGGCGGCCAAGACCGCCGATGGTCCCGGTACCGGGACCACGTCGTAGCCCCCCTCGGCAGCCGCCGCCACGATCCTGCTCCCGGGATCGGAGACCATCGGCGTGCCGGCATCGGACACCAACGCCAGATCCTCTCCGGCATCGAGCCATGCGAGGACGGTCTCGACCCGGGAGGCCTCATTGTGGGCGTGGAGGGACACGAGGGGAGTGGCCAACTCCAGATGCTCCAGGAGGATTCGGGTGCGCCGGGTGTCCTCGGCCAGGATTCTGGACACCGATCCGAGGACCTGGGCGGCCCTCTGGGTGAGGTCTCCGAGGTTCCCGATGGGGGTGCTGACCAGAAAGAGCGTCGCCATCGTCAAAGGATGGGGCACCGAAGGGGACGGGTCCAGGGCTCCACGCGCTCAAACTCCGGGACAACGAGCCGGACCGCTGCCCGGCGTCCCCCGTCACCTCGGCACGGACGTCGGACCCTCCACGGGAAGGGCCCGGCTCCGCGGACACTCGCCGGGGGGCCGGGCCATTGCCCTCTCCGGGCACGGGAGGGCTCAGATGTGCTCGTTGATCTTCGCCTCCAGGAAGGGCCGTGGAACCGCTCCGATGACCGTATCCACGTGCTTCCCGTCCTTGAAGAACAGGATGCTGGGAATGGAACGGATCCCGAACTTGCTAGCGGTGGCGGGGTTCGAGTCCACATCCAGCTTTCCAACCCTGAGTCCTTGCTCGGAGTAGGCCTCCGCGAGGTCGGCCACGATGGGCGCCACCATCCGGCACGGACCACACCATGCGGCCCAGAAGTCCACCAGAGCCAGCCCCGAACTGCTCTCGATCTCGTCTCCGAAGGTCTGGTCGGTGACTTCGAAAATCCTATCGCTATCCGCCATCAATCCTGCTCCTTGTACATTGGGGCGGCTCTCGATACCATGCCGCCGGGTTCACGGGCCATCGGGAGCCCACCTTCTCCCCCAACCGGCACCGAAAAAGATGCTTCCCTATCCATTGGACCACGTTGCCGTAGCCGTCGCCTCACTGGAGGAGGCCTACCCACTCTTCGAACTCCTGAGCGGAGATCGGAGTTCCGCCGTTGAGGAGCTCCGATCCCAGGGGGTTCGGGTTCTGTTCGTCGGGTCCGTCGAGCTCCTGGAGCCATTGGGCCCGGACACCGCGGTCGGCCGATTCCTGGAGAAGAGGGGCCCGGCCCTCCACCACATTGCATATCGTGTGCCGGACCTCACGGAGACCCTCGCCAGGCTGAAGCGCAACGGCTTCGAGCTCATCGACGAAGCCCCGCGACCTGGTGCCCGGGGTCATCAGGTGGCGTTCCTTCACCCCCGAAGCACAGGCGGAATCCTGGTGGAGCTTGTTCAGACGCACAGCGACCGGACGCCTGATCCGGCTCCTAGCCCGTGACCTTGCCCAGATCGATCTCCTCCACGAGCCACCGGCCGTCGCCGGTCTGCACCACCGTAAAAGGAACGTCCTGGATCCTCTTTCCCGCAATCCAGAGGTCTACACCCACGCGAGTCGTGGGGTTCTTCCTTCCCGCCACGGACTCGTCGGAGACTACGGCATAGTCCTCGTGGCGTAGGACCTGAGCGATGGCATCCATGCGAAGCTCCACTTCCTGGAGCGTCATGCAGCGGCGGCTCAGGCCGATCCAGGACCCGATCCTCTTGAACCCGCATCCCAAGGCGCTTCCCGTTTCGATGATGGGTCCGTCAGCCGTCCCGAAAATCCTCCCCATTGCGTGGAGGTCCCGGGCGTTCGCAGCCTGTAGAAATCTCTCCACGGAGAGGGACGGGGCGATGGCCGCCGCTTCGCCCGAGGAAACGATCCGTGTCGTGGTGCAACCGGCCACGAGCAAGGGAAGCGCGACAAAGAGAAGACGTCTCATCAGAATGCCCTGTTCAGGTTCCGCTCGACCGGGACGACCGGACAGTGGAGGTCGAGGGGCTCCGCGTCAACCTGCCGGAGCCGGCGGGATCAGCCTACCGACTCCCCCGGGAAGTAACCACCCCCGTCGCCTCTTTGGCGGCGGGCACCCGGCGACCCTTCTCCTCGGAGCCCCCGGTCGCGAACGAGAGCGTTCCCGGGGCCTCGCCGGGCTCCACCCGGATCACCGTCCCTTCCGCAATCTCTGCCTCCAGCAGGTGGAGGGCCAGGGGGTCCTGCACCAACCGCTGGATGGCCCGCTTCAGGGGACGAGCTCCGAAGGCCGGATCGTAGCCTTCTTCGAGCGATGACCTCCGCGGCCTCCGGGTCACGTCCAGCCGCACGCCCAGCTCCTCGGCCATGGCCGCGACCCGCCGGAGCTGGAGGTCCACGATGGCCCTGAGCTCCTCCCGACCCAGGGGGCGGAAGAGGATGATGTCGTCGATCCGGTTCAGGAACTCCGGCCGGAAGTGGCGCCGCAGCTCCCCGCGAACATGGGCGTCCACTTCCTCCCACGGGACGGAGGACCCTCGCTCCAGGATGAACTGGCTGCCGATGTTCGACGTCATGATGATGACGGCGTTGCGGAAGTCCACCGTCCGGCCCTGGGAGTCGGTGAGGCGCCCCTCATCCAGGATCTGGAGCAGGACGTTGAACACATCGGCGTGGGCCTTCTCGATCTCGTCGAAGAGGATCACCGCGTGGGGCCGCCGGCGCACCGCCTCGGTGAGCTGGCCGCCCTCGTCGTAGCCCACGTAGCCCGGGGGCGCGCCGATGAGGCGGGCCACGGCGTGCCGCTCCATGTACTCCGACATGTCGATGCGCACCATGGCCCGCTCGTCGTCGAAGAGGAACTCCGCCAGGGCCCGCGCCGTCTCGGTCTTCCCCACGCCCGTGGGGCCCAGGAAGATGAACGAACCAACGGGCCGGTTCGGATCCTGGAGCCCCGCACGTGCTCTGCGAACGGCGTTGGACACGGCCCCGAGAGCCTCGTCCTGGCCGATGACCCGCTGGCCGAGAAGATCCTCCAGGTGGGTCAGGCGCTGCCGCTCCGACTCCAGGAGCCGACTCACCGGAATGCCGGTCCACTCCCCCACCACCTCCGCGATGTCGTCGGCATCCACCTCTTCCTTCAGGAACTTCCCCTCGGCCTGGAGCTCGTCCAGACGGGCCTCCGCCACGCCCAGCGCCTGCTCGGTGCCGGGGATCTCTCCGTACTGGAGCTCCGCCGCCCGGTTCAGGTCTCCGGTACGGGTCGCTCGTTCGGCCTCCAGCCTGAGCTCGTCGATCTTCTCCTTCAGGGTCTGGATCCGCGTGATGGCGTCCTTTTCACTCTGCCACCTGGCCTTCATCCCCGCGCTCTTCTCCCTGAGCTCCGCCAGCTCCTCCTCGATGCCCCGGCGTCGCTCCCGAGCGCCGGGATCCTCCTCCTGCGAAAGGGCCTGCTTCTCGATCTCCAACTGGGTCACGCGGCGCTCCACCTCATCGATCTCCTGGGGAAGCGAATCGATCTCGATCCGGAGCCGGCTCGCTGCCTCGTCGATAAGGTCGATGGCCTTGTCCGGCAGGAAACGCCCGCCGATGTAACGGTCCGAGAGACGGGCCGCGGCGATGAGGGCGTCGTCCTTGATGCGTCACGCCGTGGTGGACCTCATACCGCTCTTTGAGCCCACGGAGAATGGCCACCGTGTCCTCCACCGAGGGCGGCGCCACGAACACCGGCTGGAACCGGCGCTCCAGGGCCGGGTCCTTTTCCACGTGCTTGCGGTATTCGTCCAGTGTGGTAGCCCCCACCATCCGGAGCTCCCCCCGGGCCAGCATGGGCTTCAGCATGTTCCCGGCATCCACCGCCCCCTCCGCGGCGCCGGCGCCCACCACCGTGTGGAGCTCGTCCAGGAAGACGATGTAGCGGCCCTCCCCCTCGGAGATCTCCTTCAGGACCGCCTTCATCCGCTCCTCGAACTCACCCCGGTACTTGGCCCCGGCCAGCATGGCGGAGATGTCCAGGGCCACCAGCTTCTTGTTCGGCCAGGGTGGTCGGCACGTCTCCCGCCACGATCCGCTGGGCCAGGCCTTCCACGATGGCGGTCTTCCCGACCCCAGGCTCGCCGATGAGGACCGGATTGTTCTTCGTGCGCCGGGCCAGGACCTTGATGACCCGGCGGATCTCCTCGTCCCGGCCGATGACCGGGTCCAGCTTCCCCAGCCGGGCCGCCTCCGTGAGGTCTCGGGAGTAGCGGGCCAGCGCCCGGTAGGTGTCCTCCGGCGTCTGGTCCGTCACCCGGTGGGAACCCCGGACCCCCTCCAGGGCCTCTCTGAGGGCATCCCGGTGGCCCCCACCTCCCTGGAGGAGACGCCCGGCATCCCCCTTCTCCTCGGCCAAGCCCAGGAGCAGGTGCTCCGTGGACACGTACTCGTCGCCGAGGCTTCCGTGCCTCCTCCTCGGCCACGTCCAGGGCCCGATTCAGATCCCGCGCCAGGGTGGGGTCGGCGCCGCCCGCTGACCCGGGCCCGGGTGGCCAGGGACTCCGCCACCCGCTCACGAAGGAGGGTCACCGAGGCACCCCGAGCTTCTGGAGGATGGGAACCACGATCCCCTCCTCCTGATCCAGGAGGGCCTGGAGCAGGTGGATCCCCTCGATCTGGGGATGCTCCCTCTTTCGGGTCTCCTGGGCCGCGCGCCTGGATGGCCTCGGCCGCCTTTACCGTGAGGCGTTCCGGACTCAGCATGACGTTCGAACCTCTCCTGATTCTTCCTGCCGATCTCGACTCTCGTCTTCAGATGCCCGGAGAAGAAGTGTGGCCTGCCAAAATGACGCGCCTCGCGAGGAGAACGCCGGAGCACGGGCCATATCGGCCGGATCCGAGCCGCTTCCCGGGCCTACTCTCCCCTTGGACACTCAAGATTCGGACCAGGGTGGGTCCGGTGGTGGACAGCCGTCGAGGGGCCGGAGACCGGCACCTATCGCGGCTTTCGATCAGCTTCCCCCCGGCAGGTTCCCCCCAGGGGAAGCTTCAGGATCCGGCCGACCGCCAGGTCGGGGTTCCCGTGGAGACGGTTCAGGAGCCGAACCTGGTCGATGCGCCCGGAAACCCCCTCCTGAGCCACCAGGGATTCGAGGTCCCGGGATCGCTGGACCGTGAGGATCTGGAGGCGCTCGGGCTCCACGTTGAGCAGGGAGGGATCGGTGAGAGGCTGGATGCTCTCCAGCGACTCCGTCACCACTGCCCGACGACTGGGCCAGACCGAAGCCGGGGCATAACCGAGGATCCGCAGGATCCCGCCCCCGTGGGACACGAACACGGCCCGCCCTTCCAGGGTGCCGTCCTGGGAGCTGTACCGGAAGTCGGACGCGGCCGCGGGAAGGCCATTGAGCCGTCTTTCGGAGACCGCTCCACCCGCCATCCCTTCTCCGGCGAGAAAGCTCCGGAGAGCGGCCGCCGGCGTTGACCCTTCCGCCAGCGTGAGAGCCACCAGCGCATCCTGCTCCGGGCTGAGCCCCTGGACCGCCTGCTTGGTGTTAGCGGTCTGCCAGCCCTCCGGGAAGGCCAGCTGGAAGGTCATGTCCGGGTGGTAGAACCACCGCCCCCGAAGAACCCCTCCCTGGGGTCTTCCCCGTAGACGAGCCCGTCGATGTGCCGCAGATACGGCTCCTCCCGGATCAGGGGGGGATTGGCGGCTACCTCGGCCCGTTGGGCCTCCTTGAGGATGTCTTCTTCCCGATTCTCTGGATTCGGATGGGTCGAGAGCCACTCCGGTGTCTGCTGCCCGTCCTGGCTGGAAGAGACCTCGCCCAGCATCGCCATGACCCCGCTGAGCTGGCTGGGATCGTACCCCACCCGACTCATGTACCGGACTCCCAGCTCGTCGGCCTGCCGCTCGTCGTCACGGCTGAACTTCAGGAAGCGCGAGCTGCATGGAGGCGCTGGCCAGCCCCTCGAACTTCTGCAGCTCGGGAGCCAGGATCGTTCCCAGGCCCCAGAGTCCCTGGGTCAGCTGGGCCCGGCTGATCTGATTCACCGAGTGCCGGGCCGTGACGTGCCCGATCTCGTGCCCGAGGACCCCGGCCAGCTCCGCCTCCGATTCGAGGTAGGCGAGAATCCCCCGGGTGACGTAGATGAAGCCCTCCGGGAAGAGCGAAGGCGTTCACCACCGGATCGTCGAGAACCCGGAAGGTCCAGGGAAGCTCGGGGCGCTCGGAATGGGCCGCCAAGCGGGTACCCAGGTCGGTGACGTAGGCCTGGAGGGCATCATCGGGGTAGAGGCCCATGGACGCCACGATGTCTGGGTCCGCCTCCCGGCCCATCTGGATCTCCTGACTCTCGCTCATGAAGGAGAGCTGGCGCTCTCCCGTGGCGGGGTTTACCGCACACGCCGAAAGGGCGAGAAACGCGGCCAGGGCCGAACCACCAAGGACCCAACGACCCCGACGCACCCTGGAGCAGCCATTGATCTTCACTCCCGATCGCTCCTTTCCGCCGCCCCCGTTCCCTCCAGGGGCCAGCCCTCAGAAGGCCGGACCCATGAGGAGAGCGTTGGCGTACACCTGAAACCCGCTGTACCAGAACATTCTGAAGAGAGGATCCTCCGCGAAGAGGATGGCCCTCCCCCTCCCAATACCCAGGTCGGCGAGCCAAGTGCTCTGAGCCATTCGCTGTAGGCTCTTCTCGGAGATGACTCCTGCGATCTTGGCACCGCCTTCGGGAAAGAAGGCCACGGATTCGAAATTGTCGCTGGGTTCGAAAGCACGGCCTCGGGTGAGGATGAACATCTCGTTGTCCAGCCCGTCGGCGCCGACCCCCGCGGTCAGCGGGTGTTCCGGCTCCAGCTTCACCTTCATGATCGTGCCGGGCACGGACTCCTCCCACCGCTCGCTCTGCCGCTCCTCACGGGTCCGGAGGGCCTGGGCGAGCCGTTCCTCCTTGCTCAGGTCGTCTTCCTCGGCGGTCCGCATCTCCATGTCTCCCAAGCTGCTGCCCAGCGCCTGGGCGCTGCTCCCGACGGCCACCAGGGTCCCCCCCGCTCTCGCCCAGGCCTCCACGGCCTGCGACTGCGCGTCGCTCAATCTTCCCGCGCCTTCCGGGAAGACCAGGACATCATAGGGCCCAGGTCCACGTTCGCCAGGGAGGACTACGGGAAAGCATCAAAGGGCAGGTGCAGGACTCGCTCGAGGAAGAACCAATGGGCACCGTATGAGCCGGAGCTGACGTCCCTCCCCACCTATCACCGCGATCTTTGGAAGGGTCACGAAACCAGGCCCTCCGTGCCCGAGATCGAAGCCCGATCTCGGTGAGACCGGTAAAGACCGGAACGAGGAAGGGTCGAGGCCCGCGTCCTGGACTTCTGATCCAGGTCAGGATTCCGCCCCCGGGCCAGAAACATGGTTCCCAGAGGATACAGGATGCCGTTCATCCGGAAGGTGTCGGGCTGAGCGTAGGCCCGCCCTCCTTCCTTGAGGAACTCCACCAGGGCCGGCATGACGTCGAAGCCAGGGGTGAGAAGGTAGCCATACGGGAGCCCTTGACCGGCGACGGCGGCGGGGCCCGGGAGCTCGACCACCGGGTGGAAGCCGTGACGTCCGGCTCACCGGTCAGCGTGTAGGCCTCCACTCCGTAGGCGTAGGGAAGGGACCAGGCCGTGATGTCATAGGAGAACTCGCCCTCCAGGAGTTGGTCGGGCTGAAGGAGCGCGGCCGCCAGACGCCCTCTGGGCTGCCGGGCCGGCACCCGGATATGTCCCCGCCGGGAAGCTCTGCCGCGGCGGATAGCCGGGGTGAGGCGTGGCCTGAGCCCTGAAGCTCTCCGCGGACCGCTCGACCAGGATGCCCTGCCCTCCCAGGTGTTGGACGAGGGCGTTGGCCCGCTCCCGGATTCTCGCCGGGAACCAGCAGGACGTCGGGGATGTCTGCGTCCATATTCCTGTGGAGCTCAGCGTAGCCATGGAGAAGGTCGGTCCGTCCAATGGCCGCCGTCCTGACCGTGGCCTTGCTCGCGACCCAGTGGTGCGTAGCCCGGTCCCGGAGGGACAGCATCGTGCCGTCGGACCGCTCGATGAGCAGGCCCGCCCCCCACCGCCCGCCTGCTCGTAGGTCATGCCGATGGCGCCGGTCAGGGCTGGCCAGGAATCGCCGTACCCTGGGTAGAAGAGATCGAACCCCTGCGCCGTGTAGTACAGCCAGCCCTCCCGGTTGAACGCCGCAGCGTTTCCTTCCCCGATCCGCTCGGCCCAATCCAGGATGTGGGCAGGAAAGAGCGGATTGATGGGCTCGGAGGGAGGGAAGAAGAAGTAGCTGGAGTTGGAGCCCATCTCGTGCAGGTCGGCGTGGACCTGGGGGTTCCAGCGGTCCCATGTCGCCAGGCGCTGCTGCGTCTCGACCTGGGTGTTCCACGCCCAATCGCGGTTGAGATCGAACAGGTAGTGGTTGACGCGGCCCCCGGGCCACGGCTCGTCATGCTCCAGGGTGGAGCCGTCGGGGTTGGGATGGAGGGCCCTGGTCCGCCGGTAGAAGTCCACGTAGCGATCTCGACCGTCGGGGTTGAGGACGGGATCGATGACCACCAGCACGGAGTCCAGGACGCCCGCCACGTCCTCCGCCTCTCGGGCCAGATCCCAGGCCGTCCACATAGCGGCTTCGGAGGAGGAGGCCTCGTTTCCGTGGACGCCGTAGGAGAGGTAGACCACCGCGGGGTTGGTCCGGATGATCTCCTCCGCCCGGGCCTGGGAAGTGGAAGGATCGGTCAGCTCCCGGTTCATGGCCAGGATCTCGTCCAGGCGGGCCCGGTGGGACGTTGAAGCGATGAGGACCTGAATGAGGGGCCTCCCCTCATACGTGGTTCCGTACGGATGAACCGACACCCGTTCGCTGGCTTCGGCGAGAGCCTCCATGTAACGGTTCACCCCGGCGACGGTGGTGAACCGCTGCCCGAGCTCGTAGCCCAGCACCTGAGCCGGGGAGGGGGTCTCCTGGGCGAACACGACCCCGGGCGCCGAAAGGAGAGCGACGCCGGTGACGAACAGGACGATGTTGGCAAGCTGGCGCATATGTTTCCTGGCTCTCGAAGATGAGGCAAGCTGAACCGCGGAGGGAAAGAGGAAACTTAGAGATGGTGATCCGAGAGCGGCAAGGCTCCTCCCCCGTCTCCCCCGGCCCCTCCCCCGTCGGCGACTCCGCCTTGACACTCCCCCAAGCGCCCCTCCACCTTCTTCCAGACATCGCGGGGACCGTGGCGAGGCTCTCGGCCGGGCGGTCCCCTCCCCTCCTCCTCCACCCACGTGTGTCGTGCGGAGCCCCATACCTCTTCTCGTCCTCCTCCTCGCCCTCGGGGGCGCGGGCTGTTCACTCGGCCACTCCGGCGACGAGGGCCGGGAGGCCATTCCCCGGGACACCTTCGTGGCCGCGTACTATCAGCTCCGCGTCGCTGCCCTGGAGTCTCCGGGGGAGGTGATCAGCGTGGAGACGCGCGACAGCATCCTGGATGCCCTGGGTCTCACGGAGGAGGATCTCCTCCAATTCGTCGAGGTCCGAGGGCGTAACGCCGACCTCATGAAGGGAGTGTGGGAGCAGGTCGACTCCCTCATGCGTGAGAACCGCAACCGAGCCGACGCAGGCGGCGGAGGGGACAACCGTCCATGAGCTTCCAGCGAACCTTCAGTGGGGCGCCCTGGGAACAGGCGGTGGGTTATTGCCGCGCCCTTCGGGCAGGAAACCACGTCTACGTCACGGGAACAGCCCCCGTGGATGAGGATGGCGGCGTCCACGCCGTCGGGGACCCCTTGGCTCAGGCCAGAAAGTGCCTGGAGATCATCAGGGCGGCGCTGGGGAGTCTTGGCCTGGGGATGGAGAGCGTGGTGCGAACGAGGATGTTCGTCACCGACATCGACCGGTGGGAGGAGTTCGCGGCGGCCCACAGGGAGGTGTTTCACGACCATCCACCCACCACCACCATGGTGGAGGTGTCCCGCCTGATCCACCCGGGTATGCTCATCGAGATCGAGGCCGACGCGGTGGTGTTGGCGGGTTGAGCGAGCCCCTCAGGGGATGAGCTCGCCCCGGACCACGCACTCAGGGCCGGACCACGCACTCAGGGGATGATCTCACCCCGGACCAGGTCCTCGTACGCTTCCCGCCGCGGACCAGACTTACCTCCGCACCATCCACGAGGACCTCTGCCGGCCGGCAGCGTCCATTGTAGTTGGACGCCATGGTGAAACCGTAGGCTCCCACGTTCTCCAGGCCAGGAGATCTCCCCGGCCCGGGGCAGAGGCATCTCCCGGTCCCGGGCCAGGAAGTCCCCCGTCTCGCAGACGGGCCCGACGACGTCCACCTGACCGCCTCCCGGCCGTCCCCGGGGCCGCACGGGCAGAACGCCGTGGTAGCCCGCCGTAGTGGCTGGGACGGAGAAGCTCGGTCATGCCCGCATCGGTGATGACGAAGGTCTTTCCTCCGGATTTCTTGAGAGCAGCCACCCGGGTCACCAACAGTCCGGCCTCCCCCACCAGGGAGCGGCCCGGCTCCAGGATCAGCTTCAGGGCCCGATCCCTTGAAGGAGGGGCATGAGAGCAGCCTGCCAGAGCCCCCAGGTCCATTCCGTCCCCCTCATAGGGGATGCCGAAGCCTCCACCCAGATCCACGTACTCCAGGTGGATCCCCTCCTTCTTCAGGAGGCGGACCACGTCCAGGCCATCCGGAGAGCCTGCTTATAGGGGGCGGGATCCACGATCTGGGACCCGATGTGGACGTCGATTCCCCGGATCCGTAGCGACAGGCCGGGTGGCCGCCCACCGATAGAGGCCCACCGCCACCGGAACCGGAAGACCGAACTTGGAGTCGGCATGACCCGTGCGGGTGTACTCGTGGGGGGTGGGGGAGAGGATGTCCGGGTTGATCCGCACGCCGAAGGGTGCCCGGCACCCCGGCTTCACGGGCCAGCGCCTCCAGCCTGTGCAACTCGACGGCGGTCTCCACGTGGAAGGCGTGGATGCCGGGCGTCCAGTCCGGCTTTGAGCTCCTCGTCCGACTTTCCCGACTCCGGCGAACACGATCCGCCCCGGCCGGGACACCCCCTCGTAGGGCCCTGAAGAGCTCTCCGCCGCTGACGATGTCGGCCCCGGCCCCCAGGGCGGCCAGCCGGCTCAGAAGCCCCAGGTTCCCGTTGGCCTTCACCGAGTAGGCGAGAAGGAGATCCTGCCCGGCAGAAAGCCTCCCGGAAGGCCCGGAACTCGTTCCCGGATGAAGTCGAAATTGTACAGGTAGAGAGGAGTCCCGAAACGATCGGCCAGATCCCTCACGGAGAAGGATCCGCAGTGTAGCTCGCCCTCGAGCCGCCGGAAGGGGACGTCCGGGCTGCGATCATGGACCGTCCCTCAGTAGGCTTCGCGACCAAACGACTTCCATCTTCGACTCACCTCCGCCGATGCAGCGGCCGGGGGCCTCCTCGGAGCGGAACTCCGCATCCGGGATGACCCGGATCGTGGCCTTGGTCTCCTCCTTCACCCGCTCCTCCACCGACGGATCCCCGCTCCATCCGGTGTAGACGAAGCCCCCGGGGCCTTCCATGATCTCCTTCAGCCTCCCGAGATCGGTGATTCCCCGGTAGGAGTTCGCCTCCCGCCGGTCCTTGGCGGCCTGGAGCAAGCCGGCCTGGAAACGCGTCCAGACGCCGGGGAAGCTCGGCCAAGGCCTGGGACTTCGGGGAGGAACTCCTTGCGGGGCTCGTCTCCGAAGGTCACCCGCCGAACGAGGACGACCTGTTCCTTCGCCAGATCCTTGGGACCGATCTCCAGCGCGGAAGGGAACGCCCTTGCGCTCCCACTCCCAGAACTTCGCGCCGGGCGTCAGGTGGTCCCTGTCGTCGACCTTCACCCGGACCCCCGCTTCTCTCAGCCGAGACTCGATCACGTGGGCCTTCTCCCGCACGGCGGTCGCCTCGTCGGGCTTCCTCCAGATCGGAACGATTACGGTCTGCACCGGAGCCAACCTGGGCGGCACGACGATTCCCACGTCGTCGCCATGGCTGAGGACCAGCCCACCGATGAGTCGGGTGCTCACGCCCCACGACGTGTTCCAGGCGTATTCCTCCTGGCCGGCCTCGGACTGGAACCTGAGGTCGAATTGGCGGGCGAAGTTCTGGCCCAGGAAGTGGGAGGTCCCAGCCTGGAGGGCTTTGTTGTCCTGCATCAGAGCCTCGCAGGCATAGCTTCGCACGCCGCCCGCGAACTTCTCGGACTCCGTCTTCACCCCCGTCACCGGAGGCATGGCGATCCAGTCCTCCATGAAGGTCCGGTACACGTGGAGCATCTGCCGCGCCTCGGCCTCTGCCTCCTCGGCCGTGGCGTGGGCGGTGTGCCCTTCCTGCCAGAGGAACTCCGCCGTGCGCAGGAAGAGGCGGGTCCGCAGCTCCCAGCGCATGACATTGGCCCACTGGTTCAGGAGAATGGGGAGGTCCCGGTAGCTCTGAACCCACTTGGCGTACATGTGGTAGATGATGGTCTCGGACGTGGGCCGAATCGCCAGGGGCTCCTCCAGCTCCTTTCCGCCGGCCTGGGTCACCACCGCCAGCTCCGGCGCGAACCCCTCGACGTGCTCCTTCTCCCGCTCGATGAAGCTCATGGGGATGAGCAGCGGGAAATACGCGTTCTCGTGACCCGTGTCCCGAAAGAGGCCATCCAGGGCCTTCTGCATGTTCTCCCAGATGCCATACCCCCAGGGCCGGATGACCATGCTCCCCCGCACCGGGGAGTAGTCGGCCAACTCCGCCTCGAGGACCACTTCGTTGTACCAGGCGTTGAAGTCTTCGGCCCGGGGGGTCAGTCCTTTCTTGTCAGCCATTTGCTTCCTTCTCGTTCGATTTCACGTCTCGAGTCCCGGCCACGCCGGCCTTCTCATCCTCGGCCGCCCGCCCGGCTCGACGAGATTCCCGAAGATACACGAGCCCTCCCGGCACGATGAAGAGCAGGAGAGACCCACCCACCCATCCCCAACGAAAGGGCAAGCCCAGCACCTCTCGGAGGATCCATCCCACGAGGGCACCGCCGGCCAGGGCCAGCCCGAGGGCCACCGCGAGGATCATGTACTCCAGGATGTTGAGGCGCCGGATGGCCCGGTTGGTCACGTCTCGGGCGATGCGCGTCTCCCGATCGTCAAGCTTCATCCCCGTCCCACTCCTCGCCCGTCTCGAGGACTTTCAATGGCACTTCCGACTCGCCTCCCGTCTTCATGTCCCTCACCAAGGCCACACCCCGCTCGACCTCGGACGGCCCCAGGATCACCACGCTCCGGGCCCCCTCGGATGCCGCCGCCGAGAATTGCTTGCGAACCGATTGATGCCGCAGGCTGTAGACCACCCGCCGGCCCTTCGCCCTGTGGACGCGCGCGAGCTCCAGGAGCTTGGGTCTGAGCTCCGGCACGATGGCCACCAGGAAGAGGTCCACCTCCCGCTGGGTGGGTGGAAGAAGCCCTCGCTCCCCCAGAAGCTCCACGAGGACCACGTCCCCCATGCCGAAGCCCACGGCAGGCAATGGGTCCCCCCCCACCAACTCCAGCAGGCGATCATATCGCCCTCCTCCACAGATCGCTCTCAACTCCCCCTGCCGGTCGAAGAGCTCGAACACGATGCCCGTGTAGTAGGCCAGACCCCGGACGATCCTGAGGTCGAACTGGACGAAATCACCCAGACCCAGGGAGGAGAGGATTCGAACGTATTCCTCCAGACCGGCCACGGATTCCGCCACGCCCGGATCGTCGCCATGGAGCGCCACCACCTTCTCCAGCCCCGGCCCGTCGAACAGGGCCATCACCTCGAGGGCCCGGGACGCAGAGAGGGCGCACTCCCTTTCCAGTCGCTCCTGGCTCCGGGCGGGCTCTTCCCGCTCCAGCTTGTCCACGATGGCGAAGGCGGCCGGCAGAGCCTCCTCTCCGATCCCCGATCCCCTGAGAACGGCGGCAAGGAGCCGCCGGTCCGAGATCCGGGCCTGGAAGTCCCGAGCCGTCAAGGCCCAAGTCGCGGAGAGCGTCGATGGCCACGGCCAGCACCTCGGCATCGGCTCCGACTCCCGCCTCCCCGACGATGTCGACGTTCCACTGGAAGTGCTCCCTGAGGCGGCCCCGCTGCTGGCGCTCGTATCGGAAGAGCTGGGGAAGGGTGAACCAGCGAATGGGCTTGGGAAGGGCCCGGCTCCGGTCGCCGAGAATGCGAGCCAGGGACGGTGTCATCTCCGGCCGGAGCGTCACCTCTCTCCCACCCTTGTCCTGGAAGTTATACAACTGCCCGACGATCTCCTCGCCGCTCTTCTCGGTGTAGAGCTCCAACGCTTCCAGGGGAGGGCCATCGTACTCCTGAAAGCCGTAGCGCCGGGAGATCCGGCGCCAGCTTTCGAACACATGGGATCGGATCGCCAGATCCTCGGGAGGGAAGTCCCGGAACCCGGGTAACCGTGCGAATGCCTTGTCTTTTGCCATGGCGGCGAATCTACCCGCGGGGAAGGATCAGGGGAACCCCTCGAGTCGGCTCGGCGAGGGTCGGACGGCTCCGGCCGTGCTCCAGCCGCTCGCGCCCGTCCGGACCAGACCCCCGAACCCCCTACCCGGACCCGTAGGGGGGAATGCCCAGGAGATTCATGGCGTCGCCGACGGTGTGGTGCGAGCCCGTTACAATCACCGTACCGGTGCCGGCAGCCTTTCGTGCGGCCTCCACGGCCTCGGCGAAGTCCGGCAGGATGTGGAGGTTGGGTCGCGGCTTCACGACACCGGCTGCCTCCAGGGGGTCCCAGCGCCGCTCCGGAGGAACCGTAGGGGGCTGGGTCAGCACCGCCTCCCGGACCGTAGCGAACAGGGGGGGGAGCATGGAACGCCAATCCTTGTCCCCCTGGATCCCCGCCAACAGGACCAGGGGCCGGGGGAGTTCGAGCTGAGGGAGGCTGGCCGCGAGGGCGCGCACCCCCGCCGTGTTGTGCGCCACGTCGAACAGCCACACCCCTCTCGGGTCGCGATGGATCTGAAGCCGGCCCGGCCACCGAACCTCCTGGACCCCGCGGAGCAGCGCGTCCCGGCCTGGGCGGTCGTGCATCTTCATGAGCTCCAGGCTCTTCACGGCCAGGGCCAGATTCGCCGCCTGGTGCTTCCCCGGGAGGGGGGACTGGAGCCGGAGCGTCCCCCACGCTTCGGTATCCAGTCGGAAAGTATTGCCCGATGGCGAGACTTCGAGATCCATCAGCTCCGCCGCTGGGTTGATGACGTGAAAGGGAGCCCCGAGAGCCTCGGCCCGCTCCCGGAAGATCTCCCGGAGGGCCGTATCCCGCTCGGCCGTGATCACCGGGACTCCCGGCTTGATGATTCCCGCCTTCTCCCCGGCGATGGACTCCAGGGTGTAGCCCAGGTACTCGGCGTGGTCCATGGCCACGTTGGTGATGGCCGTCACCTCGGGACGGATCACGTTGGTGGAGTCGAGCCGTCCGCCAAGGCCCACCTCCACGAGGGCTACCTCCACCCCTTCCTCCCGCGAAGAGATGGAAGGCCAGCACGGTGGCCGCCTCGAAGAAGCTGAGCCCCAGGCGGCCAATGGGCTCACGGATCTCGTCGGCCGCTGCCTGAAGGCGTTCCGCCGCGATGGGCTTTCCTCCCACCTGGAACCGCTCCCGAAAGGAGCAGAGATGAGGGGAGGTGTAGAGGCCAACCCGCCGACCCTCCTCCAGAAGGACCTGGGCCCAAACGGCTGCCACCGAGCCCTTTCCGTTCGTACCACCCACGTGAAGGCAGCGGTAGGCGTCCTGAGGGTCGCCGATCTCGGCCAGGAGAGTCCGGGTCCGCTCCAGCCCCCACTTGACCCCGGTGGGCAAAGGGGGAAAGAGCCGGCCGAGAGAAACGTCTCCCCCGCCCTGCAGAACCCCGTCCCCGGCGGAGAAGCTGGAGTCGGGAGGAGCTCTCACTCGCTCTTGTCCCAGCCCGTCCACATGTGTCGGAGGAGGCGCCCCACCAGCTCCTTCATCTCCCGCCGGTCCACCACCCGATCCACCATCCCGTGCTCCAGAAGAAACTCGGCTCGCTGGAAGCCCTCGGGAAGCTCCTGCTTGATGGTCTCCTCGATGACCCGGGGACCGGCGAATCCGATCAGGGCCCCGGGCTCGGCGAGGTTCACGTCCCCGAGCATGGCGTAGGACGCCGTCGTCCCCCGGTCGTGGGATCGGTGAGAATGGAGATGTAGGGGATCCCGGCTTCGTGAAGCCGGGCGAGGACCGCCGACGTCTTGGCGAGCTGCATGAGCGAGTAGATGCCCTCCATCATCCTGGCGCCGCCGGAGGCGCTGACGATGATGAGCGGCCGTTGCCGATCCAGAGCCCGCCGACCGATACGGGCCACCTTCTCCCCCACCACCGATCCCATGGACCCACCGATGAACCGGAAATCCATCACCCCGATGCAGACCTCGATCCCGTCCAGCACTCCCTCCCCCACCACGATGGCCTCTCTGCGGCCCAGCTTCTCCTCGGCTTGGGCAAGCCTGGTGGGATAGGGTTTGAGGTCCGTGAACTCGAGGGGATCCGTGCTCCAGAGATTGGCGTCCATCTCCTTGAACGAGCCGGTATCGAGGAGATACCCCAGGTACAGGTCGGGCGAGACCCGGAAGTGATACCCGCAGGCGGAGCAGACGTGGGCATTCTGGACCAGGCGCTCCCGGTAGAGGATCTCGCCGCACCCTTTGCACTTGTCGAACACGTCCGAGGGCAGATCCCGCTTGTCTGCCGAGGTCAGGGGCTGCTTGGGTTTACGAAACCAGGCCATGCCTTTCCCTTTCTTTCGGCCGTTCCCGGATTCCTGGCCTTCCCCCCGTGGGCGGCTGCCCCGGAGCGGCTGCGGCGCCCGGCAGCGGGCCCGCCCGAATCCATGCCGCCGGGAGGCGTCACGCGTCCTGGCCGACCCGAATCGCCGTAGCCAGAGCCACCCAGGACATGAGGAGGAACGATCCTCCGTAGCTCAAAAAAGGAAGCGGGATGCCCGTGATGGGAACGAGCCCAACCGTCATCCCGATGTTCACGAAGATATGCGTGATCCAAGCACCGAAGATACCGAAGACAACGAGGCCGGCAAAGGGATCGGAGGCCTTCCCGGAGAGGCGCACCAGCCGGAGCAGCACCAACCCGAAGGTCAGGATCACCAGGGACGTCCCGACGAACCCGAACTCCTCCCCAATCACACTGAAGATGAAATCGGTGTGCTGCTCAGGGAGGAAATCCAGCCGTTTCTGGGTCCCGGTCGTGAAGCCCTTGCCCCAGAATCCACCACTTCCGATGGCGACCTTGGACTGGATGAGGTGCCACCCGGCTCCCCGGGGATCCACGTCCGGGTCCAGGAAGACCAGGAGTCGGTTCTTCTGGTAGTCGGCCAGGGACCGCCAGAGGGGTAACGCAATGGTTCCGGCGGCCAGATTGGCCAGGACGACCCCCACCGATTCCACCAGGTAGAGGCGGTAACGGTAGAAGTACAAGGAGAGAGTCAGCACCACGATGTACACGGACCAGACCCGGGTGTCGTAACTCAGGATCAAGCCCAGGCCCGGGCTGGCCAGAAGGACGAGCAGGGGCACCGGTGTCCCCCCCAGTACAGCATGGCGAACAGAATCCCCACGAACGCCAGGGCGGTCCCGAGGTCGGGCTGGAGGATCACCAGGCCCAGGGGAAGAGCGACCACGGCTGACGGCGCCACCAGATCACGAAGGTTCTGGGGTGCCTCTCGCCGCGTGGAGAGAAGCCGGGCGACGGCGAGCACGGTGGCGAGCTTCGCCACTTCCGCAGGCTGGAAGCGGAATCCACCCAAGGAGATCCAGCTCTTCACGCCCGCGGCCGTCCCGGACCCCGTTCCGATGACCAGCGTCGTGGCGAGAAGGAACAACCCGGCGAGATAGGCGGGGAGGGCGGCCCACTCGAACCACCGTGGCGGGACCCGGGACACGGCCGTGAAGGCCCCCAGGGCGAGCACCAGCCAGACCAGCTGCCTCTGCCAGATGTCCTGGGTAACGGGACTCGGCACGTTCAGGACGCCGGCGGAGTAGATCATGGCCACGCCGAACCCACAGAGGGCCAGAACCCCCGCCACGAGGGGCAGATCGCCAGCCCATGTTCTCAGATGCCGCATCACGGGCGGGCTCTCCTCACTCCCAGTCCTCGTCCGGGGATTCGTATCCCCAGGGCGCGGGGATTCCGGCCATGAGGTGCTCTCGAAGCGTCTGGATGGTGTCGATGGGGATGCCGTACTTCTTGCGCAGATAGAAGTCAGCGGTCTTCGCCACGAGAGGAGCGGCTGTCCCGGATCCACTCTGTCCGAACTCAACGATGACCACCACGACGATCTCCGGAGCCCCACCCTTGGGGCCGGCGATCCCGGCGAACCAGGCGTGGTCGGGGTTCGGCGGATTCTGGACCGTGCCCGTCTTCCCCATGAGGTCCCAGTGCTCCAGTGAGGCCATGTGCGCGGTCCCCCCCACTCGCACGACCTCCCTCAATCCCTCCCGCATGGTCTCCAGGGCCTCGGGGGAGAGATTCAGACTCCATCCTCCTTGCAGGGGTTCCTGGCTCTCGAGAATCCGGGGGGCGGGGCCGATCCGTCCCGGGCGATGGCCAGATAGAACTGGGCCATCTTGAGCGGTGTCTGGGAGTTGGGACCCTGGCCGATGGCCAGGTTCAGCACCTCGCCCTCGGTGGCCCGGTAGCCGAAACGCGGGGTCCTCTCCCACCAGGTGCTGTCGTTGGGAAAATCCCCCTGTGCCTCGGCCGGCAGGTCGATGCCGCACCTTTCGTTGAAGCCTATCCTGGTGCCTTCCTCCAGGAGCCGCTGGAGCCCGACTCGGAGTCCCAACTGATAGAAGTACACGTCACAGGAGTGCCGAATCGCGCCCACCAGGTCCACACTCCCGTGGCCTTCGGGACTCCAACAGTGCCAGATCCGGTTCCCGTACCGGAGGCCTCCGGTGCAAGGGATGGGCATGGTCTCGTCCGGTCGGACCACACCCAGATCCAGTGCGATGGCGGCCGTAGCGAGCTTCCATGTGGATCCGGGAGGATAGGCGCTCATGACCGCCCGGTCCAGGAGCGGCGAGGCCGGGTCGGTGTTCAGCGCCTCCCATTCGTCAGCGCCGATTCCCCCCACGAAGGCGTTGGGATCGAAGGTGGGCGAGGAGTACAGCGCCAGGACTCCTCCGTCCTCCACGTTCAGAGCCACCACCGCTCCCCGCATGGAGTCGGGAAAGATCCGATGGACCCATTCCTGTAGGTCCAGGTCGATGTTGAGGTCCAGTCTCTCTCCGCCCCTGGCGGGTTTGTTTCCCGGACCCTCGAAGGGGCCGAGGATTCTCCCCAGCGCATCCACCTCCACCAGGCGCGTCCCTGGCTCTCCCTGGAGGCGCTTCTCGTACTGCCGCTCGACCCCGTCCTTCCCCACGATCATCCCCGGCTCGTAGCCGGCGAAAGCCGTGTCCTCCAGCTCCCGGGACGTGATCTCGCCGAGGTAGCCCAGCACGTGAGCCATGGACTCCCCCGCGACATACCGCCGCCGAGGCCGCGGCTCCAGGCTCAAGCCGGGAAAGTCGCCTCGCCTCTCCTCGAGGGAGGACACCTCCTCGAGGGGCGCGTTCACCTTCACGGCGAGAGGCTGGCGCGGGTAGGCCCGGACGGTCCTCATGAGACGGTCGACCTGGGGCTGGGTGAGGTGGAGGTGGGGACGCAGCCGCTCGATCCTCGCCTGGATGGTGTCGAGCCTGTCCGGGAGGAGCACCACGGCGTACCCGGGCACGTTGTCCGCCAGGACCCGGTCGTTCCGATCGAAGATCGTTCCGCGGGGAGCCGGAATGGTAAGGGCCCGCAACCGGTTCGAGTCGGACTTGAGCTTCCAGGTGCTGGACCTGAGAACCTGGGCTCGGAAGAAGACGACCAGGAGGGTCCCCATCAGAATGAACACGACCATGGCGCCCCCCCGCGCCCGACTCCGCCGGGATAGGGGATGATCCACCCTCATCTGGCGACCTCACTCGCCCCGAGGGGGGCCAATAGCAGCAGTCCCACAGCCGCTCCGTACAGGGCTCCCACGCCGCCGTGAACCAGGACGGCGTCGAAGAAGGCGTCCCGCACTCCCTGTCCGCTCAGAAGCCAATGCACCAGGTTTCTCGCCAGAAGGCCCACCGCCAGGTAGAGGAAGAGGAAGAGGAGCGAATCCCCGACAAACAGGTCCCGAGTGCGCGCTCCCACGGCGCCCAGGAACGTAAGGGTGAAGCTGTTGGCCCCGAAGGTCAGCGCGGAGAACGAATCCTCCAACAGACCCAGGCCGAAGCCCAGTCCGGCCGCCGTCCCCATCTGGAGCTCCCTCGCGGCGACCAGGAGGGCCACCGTCAGCAGGTCGGGGGCCCAGCCCCCGATCCCCAGTCCTACGTGGAGAAGAAAATGCAGGACCACCAGGAGAGGGACGACCCCCAGAAGGATCAGCTTTCTCCTCACGGGGGACCTTCCCCACCACCCGGCGCCGAGGCGGTGTCCGCCGGACCGGGGGCAGGCTCCTGAAAGGCCTTCAACATCTCATCCCCCCGGGACAAGCCCACCACGACCAGGACATGCGTGACGTCGCCTGTCTCCACCACCGGCTTCAGCCAGTAGGCCTTGCGCCACTCCCCTTCCTCCTCCTCCAGCTCGAGAACTCGTCCGATGGGGATCCCTCTCGGATACACGTCCCCGAGTCCCGAGGTCGTGATCAGCACGCCGGTGTCGAGGAGCTCGTAGTAGGGCACGCCATTCAGGAGGAGACGATCCAGCTCCCGGAGCTCCCCTCGCACCGGCTCCACGAAACCGAAGACCCGTCCATCGGCCGACATGGCGCTGGCCCTGAAATCGGGATGGCTCCAGTCCATTCCAACGGACATGCCCGGACGCACCTGCTGGATCACCCCGACCAGGCCGACGCTCCCGTCTCCCATGACCACGGGATCTCCCGGCTGGACGCCATCATCGGACCCTGCATCCACGATGAAAGTGCTCTCGGCCCCCACCGTCCGGGGCCGGATCACGCTGGCGGCGACGAACGTCCCAGGTGTGCGCTCCTGTATCCCGAGGAGCTCCCGGAGGACGGCGTTCTCTTCGGCCAGCGCGCCCTGGGAAACCACCACGCCCGCCAGAGAGTCGAGCCTCCCCTGTAATCTCATGGCATCCTGCGCTCGCAGGCGGGCTTCGGCCACGCCCACCTGCATCACGACAAAGGGCCGAAGTACCGTAGCCCGCAACCCCCCGGCCAGCCGGCTCTGGGAGTCCGCCGGCATGTAGAGGAGGACCACGGAGAGGACGAGAAAAGCCACAGCGACGGAAAGATCCCGCCGCCCTCGGCCTTCCTCCGGAGAATCCATATAGCTGGCCATCGACGGACTGGATCAGGCTGACCCGGGGCGCAAGGATCGAATCAGGTGGTGAGAACGCTTCTGTACTTCGGGAGGTCATCCAGGACCCTGCCCGCGCCCCGCACCACACAGGTAAGGGGTTCTTCGTCCACGTGGATCGGGAGGTTCGTCTCGTGGGCGAGGAGGCGATCCAGTCCCCGAATCAGGGCGCCTCCCCCCGTCATGACGATCCCCCGGTCCACGATATCCGACGCGAGCTCGGGTGGAGTGATCTCCAGAGACCGGCGGACCGCCTCCACGATGGCCTGGATGGGCTCCTGAATACACTCCCGCACCTCCTGGGAGTGGACGGAGACGGTCTTCGGGATCCCACTGACCAGGTCCCGGCCCTTGACCTCCATCTCCCGCTCCTCGCCGAAGTCGAAGGCGGACCCGATCTGGATCTTGATCGCCTCGGCGGTGGGCTCGCCGATGAGGAGGTTGTAGTTCTTCCTCAGGAAGGTCACGATGGCGGAATCCAGCTCGTCCCCTCCAACCCGGATCGAGGTATTGGAGACGATGCCGGAGAGGGCGATGACCGCGATCTCCGTGGTTCCCCCCCTATATCGATCACCATGTTCCCCGTGGGAGTCTCCACCGGGAGTCCCACACCGATGGCGGCGGCCATGGGCTCGGCAACCATGTAGACGACCTTGGCACCGGCCGCCATGGCCGAGGAACGCACGGCCCTCCGCTCCAACTCCGTGATACCCGAGGGAACCCCTACTACCACCCTGGGCTTGATCCGGAAGATCCTCTTCGCCGTCACCTGCTTGAGGAAGTGACGGAGCATCATCTCCGTGACGTCCACGTCGGCGATGACCCCGTCCTTCAGAGGCCGGACGGCCTCGATTCCCTCGGGCGTCCGGCCCAGCATTCGCTTGGCCTGAAGCCCCACCCCGAGGATTCGCCGCGAGCCCTTCTCCACGGCTACCACGGAGGGCTCATTGAGGACGATGCCCTCCCCTTTGACGTAGACGAGAGTGTTCGCCGTACCGAGGTCCACGGCGATGTCATTGACGGGTATCAGCCGGCCGGATGCAAACCAGCGGGACAGAGAGGAGGTCTCTTTGGGCAAGTCAGGACTTGGTGAAAGTGGAAGGACCACCCAGGGGGGCTCCGCTTCCGAACGGACACCCATGGGAAACGAACGAACCTACGACGACGTGGAAATCAGTGCAAGCCAAGAAGATCGAACCCCCCGCCCCCTGCCTCCGGCTCTTCTCGCCGGCCCTCCCGGCACTGGGTGGGGAAGTCAAGACCGGCCCGTGCTTCCGAACCCTCCTTCGCCACGATGCGTCTCCGAGAGCTCCTCCACCTCTACGATCCCGGGTGCCTCGAAACGCGCGAACACCAACTGCGCGATCCTCTCACCCCTACGGATCGTGACACCCACTGGGCCCCCGTTCTGGAGGAGCACTCTCACCTCTCCTCGGTAGTCGGGATCGATGGTCCCGGGGCTGTTGGGCAGCGTGACGCCGAAGCGGGCCGCCAACCCCGACCGGGGTCGGACCTGACACTCTACCCCGGGCGGGAAGCTCCATGACAAGACCGGTTGCCACGGCCCGGATCTCTCCGGGCCGGAGCTCGAAGTCGGGCTCGGCGGAACGAACGTCGTAGCCAGCCGCATGGGGCGTGGCCCGGCCGGGAAGGGGCAGGTCCGGGTTCGGTCGGCAAACGCATGAACCGGACCTCGAAGGGGCTGGCCAAGATGTCCCCCTCCCTTTCCCACCGGGCCGCCGGGCGCCCGTGTACGGCGCTGCTACCTGCACCCGGCCCTCCAGGATAGAGGTTCCAGGGCCTCGCACTTCATCCGGAACGCCTCGGCCACCGCCGGATAGACGATCTTGCCGGCCACCATGTTCACGCCCAGGGCGAGAGGCCTTGTCCTCACACGCCTGCTTCCAACCCTTGTTGGCGAGCTGGATGGCGTAGGGCAGCGTGGCGTTGGTGAGGGCCAGGGTACTGGTCCTCGGCACCGCGCCGGGCATGTTGGCCACACCGTAGTGGATGACCCCTTCCACGGCGTAGATGGGGTTCTCGTGGGTGGTGGGCTTGGTGGTCTCGACACACCCACCCTGGT
>CAVVTW010000011.1:0-78197 GCA_963751255.1 uncultured Gemmatimonadales bacterium
AGGTGCAAGCGCAAGAAAGGCGCCCCTCGACAAAAGCGCCCCGGGACATCGTGGCTCACGAGTACTCCCGGCTGGACCTTGGCCTGGTCCGCGGCATGGTCAAGGGAGACGTGCCGCAGCTTGCCGAGCGAGTGACAGAGATTCTGCGGAAGCTCCCAGACTGAAGGTTTGCCATCTCCGATAAAACCTATCGGTCCCCTCTGATGGAACCGTCTCCCTCTTCAATCCTTGAGTCGGAGCGGGCTGGAGTGCGCCCCCTTGACTTCCTCGCTTTCATAGGCGCGGAAACGCCCATTCAGACCAACCCAGCGCCCCGACGTTCCCGCGGGAACGCCGCCGGGGTCCATGCCGGCCTGTTTGCGTTCCACGCATGGGACCCGTAGGCCGCGTCCATTCTCGTCGGACCCGCTCAACATCGACGTGGGATGGCCCCCCTCCCCATCCCGGAACACTCCGCCGCCAGATCGAGTAGGAACGGAGGAGTTTCCCCCGGTCCTCCCAAGGGGAGTCGGAAATGAACGAGGAGGTCGGCGCAATGCGGATCTCACTCCTGGGCTGCCTGTTCCTTTCCGCCTGTGGTCTCACTCAGCCACCGGTGAAGCCCGACCCAGAGCTCCTCGGCTGCTACCGGATCAGCACTGACCTGCCCACCTCCTATGGTGACTCACTGGGATATGAGATCCCGCCGGTAATCCGCCTCGCGTACACCTCCTATGGCCAATGGATGGTCCTTCCCACAGACCTGGAGTGGCATCCCTCCTGGACGGTCTATGATGAACTCCCATCCAGTCTCGACCGATTGGCCAAGAGCCTGCGATCAGCCCCGATCAGCCAGGATGATTCCATCAGGAGAATCCCAGGCGACTCGATCGACATCAACTTCCCCAGTGACATTGGAAGGCTCGTGTTTCGTCTTGGTCGGGACGGCGAAGACCTGAGGGGGAGGGCAGAATGGGTGATACAGGACAACATCTCCTACATGAACGACAGCGATTTCGTTGTGGCCTCGCCCACTTCTTGTGAGAACCTCCCGCGGGCACTGGTTCGGACTCGTTACCGCTGAGTCTTCGTCAGCGTGCAGCGGAAGACTCTTCCCCCTCGACCCGAGGCGAGGGCAAGAGGAGTGCGGGCATGCGTGTCCCCGGGCGTCCGCCGGGATCGCCGCGCAGAGACGGAGGTCGGAAACCGCCGACCGGCGGTCATCTGCAATCGCAGGGAGGCGGGAGCCGACGAGCGAAAGGTGGAGAGACGATTACTCCCCCTCAGGCTGGGCGCCTCTCTTCGCCCCCCCTGGGGGTTCACGCTCCCCGAGAGGGGGATGTGGTCCGGATCAACCTGTATCCAAGGGACTGCGCTGAGACGAAGACGGAGTTGAAACGGGAATGGCGTTCTCCTATCGTGCCCCGGGCGCTCCCCTCCGCACCGTGAGAATCAGGCAGCCTGGCCAGCCTCCTGGTGCTGAGCTCGGGAGACGAGGCTGTCCTTTCTACTCGAGTGTTGAAGGGCCTGATGCAATGAACCGTCGTCGCTCCCCTTCAAGCGTCCTCTTGCTCCTCCTCCTTTGTATCGGCTGTGCCCCCACCCAAGGACCCGGGGAAGCCCTGGTGTCCACCCTCGGAGAATCGGATGACGCCCTCCGGGTTAGTCCGGCTGCCCTGCCCGACCAGCTGGAACGGCTCGATACGCTTGGGATGAGCCAGGCAATCGAGCTTCTCAGACTGCCCGGAGAGAGGTGGGGAGTGGTGGACGCGGGGGACGCTGAGGTTCGTATCACCGGGGCGCAGGAAGGTCTTCTCACTCTCGGACGGCGCGGGAACGGCCCCGGCGAGATGAGGCGTCCGGTTGGAGCGCTGGCCTGGGCCGACTCGGTAGCGGTATGCGACTCGGGGCGAGGGAGAATGCTTCTCTTCCTCTCGGACTCCGATGAAGCTCCCGTGGAGATTCCCATGCCGAGGGTGCCCATGCTCCCGGGCCAGTTCGGGATGACTCGGGAGGGGTCTTTCGTCATCCCGTCGATTGCTGACTCGGCCTATTACGGCGAGCTGATCGACCGTGCGGGGGTCGCCTCACCCTGGGGTCGGCGGATCCCCGAGCTTCCCGCTCCCGATAGCGGGCCGTTCTCCCTCGACCAGGTCGCCGGCAAGGGAGACACGTTGGTCGTGCTCGATAGCCAGAACGGCGCCATCGTTCTCATGAACGACGCTGGAGTCGTGATCCATGGGTTCCGCCTCCCCGAAAGTGTCTTGGCAGCGGTCGACGCATACCTTGACGAGCAGATACGGCTGGGCCGTGCCGTCGCGGGGCGACCTCTCCTCGCGAAAGTCAGCTTTCCGGAAGCCGGGGGATTGTTGGTGCGGCTCGCCGGGCGTCCCGGGGGGATCCTGGGCCTTTGGGTGGATCTGGAGAACGGGTTGGCCCACCCGCTGGTAGCGGGTGGTGGAGACCCCGAGGGTACACGGGACGTTCTCTGGGCATCGGCTGCCACAGAAATCATCGGCCGGGGACCTTTCCTCTTGGTGGCCCTCACTCGGAATGGGCTCTTCGCGTTCAACCTGGAGGGGGAATGGCCGTAGCTGCGGATAGCACGAGCACTCCCCGTCAGGGAGGTCGCGAGGATCGGTAGCGTCGGGAGGGAACGGGGAAGGCCGGGTCGGTGCGTCGAGACGGGATTCGGCCGGGTTCGCAATGGTGCGCACCCCCACTCCCGACACGGAGGTCGTCCGCCGATGTAGTCACGGTCGTCCTTTCGGGAGGACAGAAGCGTGACCGGCTCGAGCAGAACCAGGCGGTTCTGCCCGGCATGAATCCTGCTATGTTCGGGCGGCTGCAACCCCTGGCCGCCCCGCAATCCTCGGTTCGCTGGGAGGGAACTGGATGCGCTCTTGGGTCGTGGCGCTCGGACTCTGCCTCTCCTGCACCTGGCCTCTCTCCGCCCAGGTGGTTCGGGGCCGGATCCTGGAGGCCGGCGGGGACCGTCCCATTTCCATGGCCGAAGTCAGCCTCCTGACGAAGGAGGCGGTCGAGGTCAACTCGGCCCTGACGGGCGAGGACGGACGATTCCAGCTGTCCTCACCGACCTCAGGCCGCTTCTACCTGTATGCTGAAGCCCTGGGCTTTCTCTCCGACCTCGAAGGCTCACTCACTTTGACGGAAACGGATACCGTCGAAGTCGAGGTCTTTTTGGCTCCCGCACCGATCCCCGTGGAGCCCCTGGTCGTGGAGGCGAGGCCCCGGTCCAGGCGCCTGAAGATGTCGGGGTTCATCGAGAGAAAACAGGCGGGACTGGGGGCCTTCATCGAAAGGGAGGAGATCGAGAAGAGAGATCCCCGGTTCTTGTCCGATCTGTTCCGGACTCGTCCGGGTTTCCGGGTGATGGACGGCCCTTTCGGGGCCGAGCTCGTGTCACGGCGCACGTCCAGCTTCCTCTACCAGAATTGCAAGCCCCTCATCTACCTTGACGGCCTTCCCATGGAGAGGGGAGCCATCGACCACCTGGTTCAGCCCTCCCTGGTGGAAGCCATCGAGGTCTACTCGGGGGTCTCCCAGCTCCCGGCCCAGTACTCCGGTGCCGAGTCCGCTTGCGGGGTGGTCCTCATCTGGACCCGCTGATCAGGGGGCCCGCCCGATTGTCCTTCTGGCCGTGACCCGGTCAAGCCGGGATAGCCTTTGAGAAGTCACTATCGCGACGGCTCGGTGGCGGTCCTGGACCGCAGCCAGACGATCCGTGTCTTTGACGGCCAGGGCGCTCTCCGGTGGACGGCCGGCGGAGAGGGAGAGGGTCCGGGCGAGTTCCGCTGGGCGCAAATGGTGACGGAGATCCCGGGCGACTCGCTCCTGGTCTGGGACGCTGCCTCCGGAAGGCTCACCGTGTTCACACTGGACTCCCTCCTGGTGAGGGATGCTGGGACGTTCACCCTGCGGGGCGAGATTCTGGACGCTCTCACAGGCCGTCGAATCGCGGAGGCTCGGGTCCTGGTCGATTCCCGGTTCGAAGCCCTCACGGACTGGAGAGGCACGTTTCGGATTGCGCTGCTCCCAAGAGGATTCGCTGTTCCGATTCTGGTGGACGCGTTCAAGTACGTTTGAGCTGGAGGCGGATTCCCTCGCCATCAGGCTCGTCCAGGCTACGATCGGCCGTCTGGAATTTCGTTTGGAGAGTCGTACGACGTATGCAAGACACCTCTCAACGATTGCATTGGATCGGGAGTGGTTGGACCGCAATCCGAGTCGGTCCGCCGATGACCAGATCATCCGGAGACTGGGCGGGAGGGGGTTCCCGGGCCATTGCGTCTTCCTCGACGAGGTCCGGCTCTACGATAAGGGAAGACTCCACCTCCACGATGCGTCTGAGATCGAGCGAATCGAGATCTACGGCAAAGGGGCCATGGTACGAGTGTACACGCAGCCATTCGTAGCCAGGAAGCTCGGAGGATCCAATCCCTTCCGCCCGATCAGGTATTTCCCCATGGAACCAGGGCCTGACGTCTGCCGGTGAATGGCCGACCCGGGTGGGTCACACCTGATCGCGCCCGGCCTACGTTTCCTCGTCCACCCCCACACTCACCACCACGGGCTCGTGCTTTGGGATCTCCTCGGCATGGAGGAGCGTGTAGGCGAGCACCATCACCCGGTCCCCTACGGAGCCCAGCTGGGCGGCGGGGCCGTTCAGCTCTACCGCCCCCGACCCTCTCTCGCCCTGGATGACGTAGGTGGTGAAGCGTGCCCCGTTCTCCACGTTGAGAACCTGGACTTCTTCGTTCGGGAGGATGCCGGAGCGTTCCAGGTAGTCCTCGTCCAAAGTAATGCTGCCCTCGTACTCGAGGTGGGTTCCGGTGAGCCGGATGTCCCGGATCTTCGCGTTCAGGAATCTTCGTAGCATGGCACTGGGCCGGTTTCGTGTTGTCGCCCCCGCTTCCAGGCAGGGACCTGTAATCACAGGCTCTATACCCGGAACCTCGGTCCGGGCTCCCCCCGCAGGGGTCCGGTGCCTGTCCACGACCGCTGGCAAAAGAAGACGCAGACTGTGATCTTCCTCAGTTCAAGCTCCCGGTTCAACGCCGCCTCGTGACTCCCGATTGCGGAAGGGCACCATGAAGTCCATCCAGCGCCACATCGCTGTTCCTCTCTGTGTCGCGGCCCTCGTGGCAGTCGGCCCGGAGACGGGGCCCCGCTCCCTTGCGGGCCAGGAGACCGTCACGCCGCCTCGGCCGATTCCGGGCCCGGTGGTCCCTCCGCCCTTCTTCCGGGCGGCGTTGGACCAAGGCACTCGGAGTCCGGACGGGAGTCCGGGTCCCAACTACTGGCAGGTCAACTCCGACTACGACATCGACGCCCGACTGGACCCGGTCGGGGGCCTCCTGTCTGGCTCAGAAACGGTCCGGTTCCACAACCGGTCTCCGAACGAGCTTGGCGAGGTGATGCTCTTCCTCCACCAGAACATCCACGCTCCCGGGGTGATGCGGAACCGGGCCGTGGAGGTGACGGGAGGGATGCGTCTGGGAAGAGTGAGAGCGGGTGGGCAGGACGTCTTCCCGGCTCCGGCAGAGGGAGAGCCCGGCTTCCGGGTGCAGGGCGGCGTCATGTCCATCACGCTCCCGACTCCCGTGACGGCGGGCGGCACCGTGGACTTGGAGCTCGAGTGGAGCTTCCTCGTCCCTCAGAACGGAGCGGGCCGGATGGGCTTCAGCGACCGGGAGATGTACTTCCTGGCCTACTGGTTTCCCAAGGTTGCCGTGTACGACGACCTCCGGGGCTGGGATGCCGAGTCCTACCAAGGGGCGGAGTTCTATGAGGGGTATGGCGACTACCGGGTGACGCTCACCGTCCCCGCGGGATGGACGGTGATGGCTACCGGGGCCTTGGAGAACCCTCGGGAAGTCTTCTCGCCCCAGACCCTGACCCGCCTGGCGGCGGCTCGCCGGGCGGACACGATGGTGCAGGTCGCCACTCGCGCCGATCGCGAAGCAGGGCGGGTCACCCTGGCACCTCGAGACGGAGCGTTGACCTATCGGTTCGCCGCCGAGAACGTCCGGGACGTCACCTGGACCGCCTCGAACGTCCAGCTCTGGACGGCGACCAGCGCCCGGGTCCCCGACCGGAACGGGGACGGCGCGGAAGACAGGGTTGCCATCCACTCCTTCTGGCGGGAAGGACGGGCTCCGCTCTGGGCCGATCAGGCCTTGTACGCGAAGCACGCCATCGAGTTCGAGTCCAGCTTCACGGGGTTCGCCTATCCCTGGCCCCACATGACCTCGGTGGAAGGAGCCGACATCATCGGGGGTGGCATGGAGTTTCCCATGTTCACCCTCATCGGGCCCTACGAGGGGCGTCAGCCCCTGGACCTCTACGCCGTCACCGCTCACGAGCTGGGCCACATGTGGATCCCCATGATCGTGGGGGCCAACGAGAAACGGTATGCGTGGATCGATGAAGGCTCCACGACCTTCCTGGAGAACCAGACAAAGCCCGACTACTGGCCCGATCTAGGGAACGCCGACGGGGAGGACCAGGAGGCGTACCTGGCGGTGGCCCGGGCCGAGGCGGAGCAGAGCATGATGCGCCACGGGGACTATTACGAGCCCGGGCCGGGCTACGGAACGGCGTCCTACCAGAAGCCCGCCACCCTCCTGGTGACTCTGCGGAACCTCCTGGGCGAGGACACGTTCTTCGCGGCGTATCGCACGTTCATTCAGGATTGGGCGTTCAAGCACCCGACCCCTTGGGATTTCTTCAACACCTTCGAGCGGGTGGCGGACCGGGACCTGGACTGGTTCTGGACCAGTTGGTACTACGAGACCTGGGTCCTGGACCAGGCCGTCGAGTCGGTGACCACCGCCGGTGGTGAGACTGTTATCACCGTGGGCGACCTCGGGTTCGCGCCCATGCCCACACGCCTTCGAATCCAGACGTCGCGGGGCGGGACCCTGGAGCGGGAGATTCCCGTGACCCACTGGCTGGGAGGAGCGGTTTCGGCTGAGGTGCGGGTCGGGTACGATGCCGGGGAGGTGGTTCGCGTGGAGCTCGATCCCGATCATCTCTTCCCCGACGTGGACCGGGAAAACAACGTGTGGGAGCAGACGTGAAATCCGGGGTCACGCCCGGACCCGGACCCGACGAAGCCCAGAGTTGAGGAGGTCTCTCCGAAATGCCAATCTTCCGTTTCCTGTTTGGTGATGGGTTCCGCCGCTCCGTGCCCGGAGTCATCTGCATTCCGCTTCTGGCCGCCATGACGGCCTGCGCCGACGGGGGCTCGGGGACGCCCGACGCCCTGGAATCCCCTCGCGGGGGACGGCTGGTGATCGTAGGGGGGGCTCTTCAAGACGACAATGCGGCGGTCTATGAGGCCATACTCGCTGGGCGTGACGGGAGCGGCCCTCTTTGCGTCTTTCCCACTGCTTCGGCCGATCCGGAGGGCTCGCTGCAGAGTGCCGTCGAGGCCTTCGACACGTACGGGGGCCCTGGCACCGCTCAGGGGATCGACCTGACCGTCGAGAACCCGGAGGCAGCCGCCGCGGAGGCCACGGTCATCCAGACCGAAGCCTGCAGCGGGTTCTACTTCGTGGGGGGCGTCCAGACGCGGATCGTCCAGGTTTTCCGGCCTCCCCAGGGCGACACCCCGGCCTATGAGGCTCTTCTGCGGCGGTTCCGGGGAGGAGCTGTGGTCTCGGGGAGCTCCGCCGGGGCGGCGATCATGACGGACCCGATGATCGGAGGAGGCACGAGTCTCGGCGCCCTGGAGAACGGGGTCGCCCACGACGAGGAAGGGGAGGGAGTCGTCCTTGAAAAGGGGATGGGCTTCCTCCAATCGGCCATGGTGGACCAGCACTTCCTGGCCCGGGGTCGATGGGCCCGGCTCCTGGTGGCCGTTCTGGACAGCGACAGCTACGACCTCGGACTGGGAATCGACGAGAACACGGCCCTCGTGGTCGACGGTGACTCGGCCTGGGTGGCAGGGGCATCGGAGGTTGTGTACTTCGACACGCGAGACGTCGTCCGAGCGGAAGGGGGTCGAGGCTGGGATGGGATCAGGGTGACTCTCCTGGGTCCCGGCGACGGCGTCGACCTCAGCTCGGGAGAGCCCAAACCGGATCCGGCCAAGAGTTCGCTGGAGGCCAGCGGCGAGCCCTTCGGGGAGACGTCCGTGGATCTCTTCGCCCGATTGGCTCTGCTTCGCGTCCTGGCCCAGGGTGCTCTCTCCTCCGATACCGTCGTGGCGTTCCGTCAGGCCGGGTTCGAGGTGACGTTCCGGAGGGGGCCGGGGTTCGTGGTGCAGGCCGGAGCGGGGGAGGGCGGCGAGGGAGTACCGGCGGAGCTCTTCGCGGGGCCCTTCATCCTGGGCATCCGGCCCGAGCCGGGGATCTGACGAGGCCGGCCTGGGACTTTTTTTCAATCTGCACGTAGCCATTTCGCGTCAGCCTGAGTAAGTTCACCATCAGTTGTGTGAAAACGGTCACGCAGGCCTTCGAAATTCGAGATTACGGGCCGCTTGGGATGCCCACCCAACCACTCTTGAGGTACTCTCTGTTGACATAGCCGATCGCTTTTCATATCCGGAGGATAGCCAATGGCAAGCATCAAAGAAGCACTCGCGGCAATGGTCCCGGGGATGCAGGACGAGATCCGCGATCTCGTCAAGAATCACGGGGACAAGGTCGTTTCCGAGGTAACCCTCAAGCAGGTCTACGGTGGGATGCGGGGCGTGAAGGCCCTGGTCTGCGACACCTCCATGGTGGACCCCATCGACGGGCTCATCATCCGGGGGATCCCCCTCGCCCAGCTCACCGACCGGTTCGCCGAGGAGATCTTCTACCTCCTCTGCACCGGCCAGCTCCCGGCGGCGGAGGACGTGGAGGCTCTGAAGGGCGAGTTCCAGAAGCGGGCCGAGATTCCCGGGTTCGTCGTGGACGTGCTCCGGGCTCTCCCGAAGTCTGCCCACCCCATGGCCATGTTCATCACCGCCATCGCCGCCCTGGAGGACATCTCCTACTTCCGGAAGCGGTATGACGAGGGCATGACCCGGGGCGAGATGTGGGAAGCGGCCCTGGAAGACAGCCTCCTGGTCCTGGCCAAGCTCCCGGCTCTGGCCTCTGCGGTTTACCGCATCAAGTACGACAAGGGTGACATCATTCCGCCGGACACGTCGCTGAACTTCGGTGCCAACTTCGCCCACATGCTGGGCAACGACGATCCGGACTTCGCCGACCTCATGCGCCTCTACATGGTCCTGCACTGCGACCACGAAGGCGGCAACGTGAGCGCCTTTACGGCCCACGTAGTGGGTTCCGCCCTTTCGGACCCCTTCTACGCCGTAGCCGCGGGCCTCAGCGGCCTCGCCGGCCCGCTCCACGGTCTCGCCAACCAGGAGTGCCTGCGGTTCATCCAGGGGATCGTCGATCGGTACGACGGCGCCCCCACGGAAGAGCAGATGAAGGAGTATGCTTGGGAGGTGCTGAACAGTGGGCGGGTGGTGCCCGGCTACGGACACGCCGTTCTCCGCGCCACCGACCCCCGCTTCACGGCGTTCCACGAGTTCGGCCAGGAGCACTTCCCGGATGACCCGATCTTCAAGACCGTTGCCACGGGCTTCAAGGTCATTCCTGAAGTGCTCAAGGAGCACGGGAAGGCAGCCAACCCCTATCCCAACGTGGACGCGGGATCGGGCGCCCTCCTCTACCACTATGGCATCACGGAGATGGAGTTCTACACCGTGTTCTTCAGCGTCTCTCGTGCCATGGGGCTCCTCTCCCAGCTCATCATGAGCCGTGCCTGGTGGGAGCCCATCACGCGGCCGAAGTCCCACACCACGGCCTGGTACAAGGAGAAGGTGGGGGCGTAAGCTCTCCTGCCCGCGGGTCTCCGACCCTGGGCGAGAAGTAGGCGAGACGGCCTCGGCGGGGATTCCCGCCGGGGCCTGTCTCCGTAGTGGGCCAGAGAGCGGCGCTCGAAGGTCCTTCCGGCCAGGCCCTCCGCTACCGGTGTCTCATTCCTCGCGAAGCACCTTCGCCGGGTCCTCCCGAAGGATTTGCCGGGAGGGGAGCCAGACAGCCGCCAGGGCCGTGGCCAGGAAGAGCGCCCCCAGTCCCGCGTAGATGCCCGGGTCCAGGGCCCGCACGCCGTAGAAGGAGGAGGCAAGGGCCCGCAGAATCGCGAACGCCATGGCGCTTCCGAGCAGACCCCCCACGGCGACGGGTCGCATCCCCTCCAGTAGGAGGGAGGCCATCACGTTCCTGGGTGCGGCTCCGACCGCGGTCCGTATGCCCATCTCCCTGGTGCGGCTGCGGACTACCAGCGTCATGATCCCCGCCACCCCCAGGAGCGCCAGCACGAGTGCGGCGAGGGAAAAGGCGTCCACGAGGAAGGTGTAGAAGCGAGTCTGACCGCTGGCGTCGCTCCAGTAGTCCTCGAAGGTCCGGAGCGAGGAGACCGGAACCGTTGGGGCGAGACGGTGGATGGTCTTCCGCGACGGCTCCGCCAGGAGGAGGGGATCGGAACTGCTCCGGAGGAGGAGAGTCATGGTGGGAAGAGGCACGTTCCCGTAAGTGAGGTAGAACCCGGGACGGGCCTCCTCTTCCTCCAGGCTGCCGTGGCGAACGTCCCGGGCCACTCCAATGACCCGCCTCCACGGCGCATCGCTGTCCATGCCACCGAGCTTGATTCGCCTTCCCAGTGGGTCCTGATTGGGCCAATACGTCCGCGCCAGAGACTCGTTCACCACGACGTTCGGGGAGCCTTCCCGGATCTCTGTGGGCGAAAAGGCCCGACCCGCCAGAATGGGGATGCCGGCTGCCCGGAAATACTGCCCATGGACGACCCGGAGGTTGCCCACGGGAGCCTCGTCCGGGGCTGGGGCCGGAGCCCCTTCCACGACGAACCCCTGGCCCCAGATGTCGCCACCCAGGGGAAGGGCCTGGACCGCTCCCGCGGAAAGGACGCCGGGCAGGGCTTCGAGCTCATCGAGGGCTTCGCCGAACAGACCTGCTCTCTCCGCCGCCGTCGGATACTCGGCTCCGCTGAGCGTGAGGCCGAACGTGAGTACCCCTTCGGGATCGAAGCCTGGGTCCACGTGGAGGAGGGAGCTGAGGCCTTTCGTCATGGACCCCGCGGAGACCAGGAGCGCCAGCGCCAGGGTGACCTCTCCCGCTACCAGCAGACGACCCCACCGGCTGTGGCCCGATGCGTTCCGATCCCCCCCGGACCGGAGGAGGTCGGAGGGTTGGGGCCTCAGTGTGAAGATGATGGGGGCGAGCCCGAAGATGAGGGTCGTGAGAAGGCCGATCCCCGCCACGAATCCCAGCACGCGAAGATCGACTCCGAAGTCCATCCAGAAGGGCTTGGGCGAGGGAGCGAGCGAGAGGAGAAGGTCTCGGCCGGCCACGCCCAGGGCCAGGCCGCCCGTGGCACCCAGTACCCCGAGAATCGCGCTTTCGGATCCCATCTGCCGGACGATGGCGCCGCGACCGGCCCCGAGGCTGGTCCGGATGGCGATCTCCCGGCCCAGGCCCGCGGCCCGGGCGAGGAGGAGGTTCGCCACGTTCACGCAGGCGATGAGGAGGACCAGCCCGACCCCTACCATCAGGACCACCAGGCCCTGGCGGCGGGACGCCCGCTCCTCGTCCTGGTAGGAGTTCAGGTAGACCCCGAGCCCGGCGTAGCTCTCCGGGTACTCTGCCTTCAGCGATGCCCGGACCCTTTCGAGCTCCGACCTCGCCTGGGTCGGCCTCACGCCGTCGCCCAGGCGGGCCACTGCCCGGAGGCTGCGGGCGTTCCGGTCGTAGCGGGCGGCATCCTCCTGAAGGGGGAGGTAGAGCTCGGACCACCAGGGGAACTCGAACCCTTTCGGCATGACTCCCAGGACGGTGTGCGGCTCGCCCTGCAGATCGATGGTGCGTCCAACGATCTCCGGATCCCCACCGAACCGCCGCTGCCAGAGGCCCCAGGTGAGAACGGCGACCTTGGGCCCTCCAGGACCGGCTTCCTCCGGCTGAAGGTCCTGCCGAGGGCCGGCTGGACGCCCAGGGTCTCGAACAGACCGTCGGTGACGCCCATGCCGACGAGTCGTTCCGGCTGTCCCCCCTTCGCTCAAGGTCACCGTCACGTTCCGGTAGCCTGCCATTCCCTCCACGGCGTGTTGCCCTTCCCGCCACTCCACGATGTCTGGATAGGAGAGGGGGCCCCATCCCGAGCCGCTTCGTTCCGGCGCATTGGCGACGAAGACCAGGCGCTCCGGATCCCGGAAGGGAAGGGGCCTGAGGAGGGCGCCGTTCAGCAAGGTGAAGACCGCCGTGTTCGCACCGATCCCGAGGACGAGGCAGAGAAGGGCCGCCACGGAAAAGCTCGGCTGGCGGCGAAGGCGTCGGAAGGCATGTCGTAGTCCGAACAGGAGAGAGTTCATTCGCGCGAGGGGAGTTGGAGGTGTGTTCTCGAACCGGGATACGCTTCTTGGACGCCTCCAGGCGCCGGAGGGTTTCATCCGCCGTGCGGCTACGACCCCTCCGGGCGTGGAGGCGACCTCCGCCCCTGCGCTCCAGGCGTAAGGGACGCTTGGCTCCTAGCCTCGGGTGAGGAACTCCTCCAGGGCCCCGAGAAGATCTTGGGGCGAGAGGATGCCGATGAGCTCCCCATCCTTGTTCAGGACGGGAAGGGCTCCGTAGCGGTGCTCCCGGAAGAGTCCTACAGCCTTCAGCACGTCGTCCGATGCCCGGACGGTCTCGGGCGTTCGGGTCATTACGTCCTCGACCGTGTGGGCGTCGTCGACCTGGTAGTAGCTGGTCCAGTCGTCCAACTGCTCGGCCCAGCGGGGACGGCGCAGGTCCCGGTCACTGATGATTCCCACCAGCTGTTCCCCCTCGACCACCGGTATGTGGCGGACGCGGTGGGTTCGCATCAGGAGAAAGGCCTGCTTGACCGACATGGTCGGCGTGGCGGTGATCAGCTTCTGGGTCATGTATTTGCTGACGTTCATGGACTCGGGCCTCCCGGGGGTGGGACGGGGAAGTACCCTGGTGGAAGGGTAGGGTGGGTGGGGAGGGCCGGGCAAGATGGTTCCGGGGTCTCTGGTCCGGGGTTTCTGGTCCGGGGTCTCCGGTCCGGGGTTTCTGTTACCCTTCGTGCCGCCGGATCAGTTTTCGTGGTGGGTGAAGGCCGCCAGACCCACCAGGTGCCCACCGGGGGAGCGGACGTAGATTTCGTCCGCGCCGTAGAAGGTCCTTCGTCTGGGGTGGGCCACGACGGCCCCCAGGGCCGTGAGCTGCTCCTCGAGCCCATCCAGGCTCTCCACCTCCAGGAACAGAACCGAGGGCCCCCGCATGACCTCTTCCTCCAGGTCGGGGATGTCCTTTCGGATGCTGCTCCGCGTCTGGAGCATGAGCTCGTGCTCGGACAGCTGAAGGGCAGCGAAGCCAAGGTGGTCGCCCTCCGGCACCTCCATGGTCTTCTCGAAGCCCAGACCTTTCAGCCAGAAGGGGAGGCAAGGCTCGATCGCCTCCACGTAGAGGATGGGAGTCAGGCGCTTGATCATGATCTCCAGCTCCGGGCCAGGAGGTACCAGGCGGGCCTCCAGGGCCGCCTTTGCCGGCGGTTCCCGGGGGAGATCCCGCCCCCCAAGGTGGGAATCATCGTATCCCGGCGCCCCTGGTTGGTTCCGGCGTGGGCGTTTCCGGCCCCGGGCCCCCCGGAACGAACGGGCCGGAGGGCTCCCGTGTCGGGGAGTCCTCCGGCTGCCCGTGGCGACCTGCGCCGGGGTCGATGGAGCTCCCGGGGGTGGCCTCGCGGCCGCCCCGGATCGCTCCGGCGGATCAGCCGCCGTCTACGGGGACCTCCACCAGTAGGTGAGCCCCAGGAGTGAGCTGGAAGGTCTGGCTGGCCAGGTCGAAACCCCCTTCGGGGTGGACGAAGAGCTCCACGCGGTGCTCTTGCTGCTCCGTCAGCCAGGTGGGGATGGCCAGTGTCCGATCCTGGTGGGCGGGGACCACCCCCAGGCGGATGTCCAGATCGCCCCGTTGGAGGAAGAGGGTCACCTGCTGCGACCGGCCATTCTGAACCGTCACGGTGGTGGTGCCCTTGCCAGGGTTGGGAATCACTTCCTTGGGTAGTCTCGACACGTACCCCGCGTCGTTGGTGGGTACGAGGAGGGTTACGTTCATCCCATTCCTGATCGTGAGATCCTGGGTTCCCAGATCCACGCCCCCTTCCGGGTGCACGAAGATCTGCACCTGCTGTTCGTCGGGGAAGTTGGGTGGGAGCTTGATGATCTCCCGACCGTGGGGAGCGACCGTGCCCAGTCGGGTATCGAACACGCCGCGTTCCAAGTACACGACGACAGGCACGTTCCGAGTGTTGTCCACGGTCAGGGTTGGAGGATTTCCAGTTCCTTGCTGTGCTGCGGCAGAGCCGAAGGTGGCGAATGCCATCATCGCTGCCCCACCAGCCATCATGAGACCCTTCGCGATTGGCTTCATACATCCTCCTGGTCGAGTCAGCGCGAACCGTTCGCGCCGCACTCGTCCTTATCAGGGCATGCGGCGTGCCAGCCGATTGGGGTGGTTTCCGGGCCGAAATCAGCGCCCGGGAGCAACAGGACGGTTGTTTTCAGCCACTTTGGAGGAACTAAGCCACCACCGCCGAAGAAAGGGGTGGAGTCCTATCCCCAGCTCTTTGTTCCTGGAGGACTCTGGCGCAGGGCTGTGAGGTAGGCGAAGGGGCTCTTGCGGGCTTCCTCGGGCTTGCCCCACCACTCCCGGACCCTGGGAAGCTCCGTTGTGGCTTCCAGGTGGGCGGGCTCCCGGGGAGGGGACGTGCCGGAAGGCCCCTTCCGGCGGACACCGCTCCGGCGGTCTGCGGCTGCCTCCTCCTGAGCTTCCTGCCGCTGTCGCCGGCCCCGGTCCGGTGCGGGGTCCCTTCTTCTGGATGGACCGGGTGCGGGTGCGCTCGGGCCGGTGCCTCGTTTCCCGGCCGCGCCCTGGCCCTCGGCCTTCCTCTCCAGCTTGCTCCGGTCCGGCCACCACTCCTGGGTGCCCGGGAGGGAGGGGAAGAGCTCGTCTTCCCGGACGGAGGATCCCGTGGCGGCACCCGTCGAAGGCGTGCCGGCCTCCACCGGATCGCTGCCGCCGGGGGCTCCCTCGATCCGCCCCCCCAGCCTCAGGGCCGTCACTTCGTAGGCGATGACGTTCACCGTTTCACCGTCCTTCTGGAGCTTTCCCCGGACGGCCACGAAGGGCTCCATGCGGATGGTGGTCCGGTCCCGCTGGTAGATATCAGGCTTCACAATCACGTTGATAGGACCGTCTTCATCTTCAAATAAAACAAAGACATAGCCCTTAGCAGTTTGAGGCCTTTGGCGAGCGACCACGATGCCGGCCAGGCGCACCGTGGAGCCGTTGGGCAGGTCCTTGAGGCGACCGGAGGAGATGGTGCCTGGCGGGAGCTGATCCCGGATGAGGACCAGGGGGTGGAGGGAAGCGGAGAAGCGGAGCATGCGGTATTCGGCCACCATCTGCTCTTCGGCCTCCATGCCGGGGAAGGGGATGGAGGCGTGGGGATCGGGGAGGTCCATGATCATCTGGGCGTGGTCGTCGCGCCCCCCGGTCCGCTCCGGATCCGTCTCGGGCCCCAGCCAGAGGCCTGCCTGCCAGAGGAGCTCCCGCCGGGTGAGGCCGAAGTCGTCGAAGCCCCCGACCCAGATGAGGTTCTCGATGGCGGGGCGCTTCAGGGCCGCCGGTGTGCGGCGCAGGAAATCGGGCAACGATCGGAACGGGCCCGTTCCTCTCCCGCTCCGCCACCACCCGCTCGGCGATCTCCTCTCCCCATCCCCGGACGAACCCCAGGCCGATGCGGAGATCCTTCCCCTCGGCGGTAGCAGCGGACCTCGCTCCGGTTCACGTGGGGCAGGAGGGTCTCGATGCCGTGGCGGCGGGCGTCCCGCCCCAGGGCGTCCAGGGAGTAGAAGCCCATGGGCTGGTTGTTGAAGAGCCCCACGTAGTACTCGGTGGGGTAGTAGTGCCGGAGCCAGGCCGACTGGTAGGCCAGGAGGCCGAAGGCGGCGGCGTGGGACTTGGGAAAGCCGAACTCGCTGAAGCCCACCACCTGGAGAAAGACCTTTCGGGCCACCTCCTCCGGCACTCCTTTGCCTCGGGCCCCCTCCAGAAAGGCGTCTTCGTAGGCGTTCATGGCCTCCTTGGAGCGCTTTCGGCTCATGGCCCGTCTCAGCCCCTCGGCCTGCCCGTCGCTGAAGCCCGCAAGGGACTTGCACACCTTCAGGACCTGGTCCTGGTAGACGATGACCCCCAGGGTTTCGCCCAGGGCCTCCTCCAGGAGGGGGTGATCGTAGGGAACCCGGTAGCTCGGGTTCGCCCGCTGGGCTTCCCGGCGGGTGACGTAGGGGTTCACGGCTCCGCCCACGATGGGGCCGGGGCGCACCAGAGCCACCTCCACCGCCAGGTCCGCCAGGTTCCGGGGCCTCACCCGGCGGATCATCTGCATCTGGGCACGGCTCTCGATCTGGAAGATCCCCACCGTGTCGCCGGAGCAGATGAGGTCGTAGATCGCTTCGTCGTGGAAGTCGATGCGGGAGAGGTCGGGGGCGCCTCCGACGGCTGGGCTCTCCGCCGGCTCCCGCCGTTCCCCGTTCGGCGATGAGGTCCACCGCTTCCTCCACCAGGGAGAGCATTCCCAGGGCCAGGAAGTCGATCTTGATGAAGCCGGCGTCCTCGCAGGAGTCCTTGTCCCACTGGCAGAGGACCCGCCCTTCCCAGGCCGCCGGCTCCAGGGGGACGATCTCCACCAAGGGGCGGGAGGAGATGATCATTCCACCCACGTGCTGGGAGAGGTGCCGGGGGAGGCCCGCTACCTCCTCGGCCAGCGCCCCGAGGGCCTGCCAGAGGGGCGCCCTCGACTTCTCCTTGAACTCGGGAAGGTTCTCCAGCTCCTCCTTCAGGCCTCCGGCCGATCGGTGCTCCGACAGCTTGGAGAGCTTCTCCAGGTCCCCCAGGGGAAGCTCCAGCACCTTTCCGATCTCCCGGACCGCCGAGCGGAGGCGGTAGGTGGGAAAGGTGCACACCAGGCCGGCGTGCTCGCTTCCGTACTTCTCGTAGACTGCCAGGATGAGCTCTTCCCGGATGTCCCGGGGAAAGTCCAGGTCGATGTCCGGCACCGTGTTCAGGGCCTCGTTCAGGAAACGGCCCAGGAAGAGGTTGGTCTCCACCGGGTCGATGTGGGAGAGGCCGATGAGGTAGCAGATGATGGAGGAGACCGACGAGCCCCGGCCCCGTCCCGGGGGAAGGCCCGAGTGGGCCCGGGGTGCCTCGCCCCGCACCCGGAAGGCCACGTCCCGGGCCAGGTTCATGATGTCCCGGTAGACCAGGAAGAAGCCCGAGAGGCCGTGGCGCTCCACCAGCCGGAGCTCCTCCTCCAGGCGCCTCTCGGCGTCTTCCCGCTTCCTGGCGGATCGCCGGCGCTCGGTGCTGCTGGAACCGGCAGGCCCCGCGCCCGGCCCCACGGGATAGCGCTCCTCCAGAAGAGCCCGGCAGGTCTCGGCCAGGATCTGGGTGGCGGTCTTCCCGTTTCCGGCCCCTTCGAAGTCGGGAAACTCGTAGCCCAGGTCGTTGGTGAGGTCGAAGGCGGCGCAGCGCTGGGCGATGCGGAGCGTGTTGGAGAGGGCGTCGGGACGATCCCGGAAGCGGTGGCCATCTCCTTTGGCCGAGGCCAGGTGGAAGAGGGCGTTGGGCCGCCGGACGGGGTGGGCATTGTCCAGGGTGGTCCGGTTCCGGATGGAGACGAGGACATCCTGGAGACGATGTCGCTCCGGGCCGGTGGTAGTGGACGTTTCCCGTGGCCACTACCGGGACGACGAACTGATCGGCCAGGCGGGCCATACGCCGATTCCGGTTCCGGTCTCCCTTCACGCTGTTCTCCTGGAGCTCCACGAAGACGTTCCAGGGGCCGAAGGCGTCCAGGAGACGCCGGAGCAGGGCTTCTCCGGTGGACGTGGAGTCCTGGAGGGCTGCCCACAGGGGACTGCGGCGGCATCCCGTGAGAAGGATGAGCCCCTGGGCACGCTCCGGGTCCAGGAGAGCGGGGAAGGGGAGGAGGGGATTCCTTCGGTCGGCGGCCTCCATGTGGGCCTGGGTCAGGAGGCGGCAGAGGTTGGCGTAGCCCCGGGGGGTTTCGGCCAGGAGGGTGAGGTGGAATCCCACTTCCGGTGGAAGGGGTTCCAGAGCGGCGGCTGGCGGAGCGCCGGCATGGCCGCTTTCCGTCCAGCCCTCCAGACCCGGCACCGTGGCGGGGTCGATGCTCACCTCGGCTCCGGTAATGGGCTGGATCCCCTCCTCTTTGGCAGCCCGGGCGAACTCCATGGAGCCGTAGAGCCCGTTGTGATCCGTGAGGGCCAGGGCGGGGTACCCCAGCTCCTTTGCCCTCAGGACCAGCTCCTCCGGGTGGGAGGCTCCGTCCAGAAAGGAGAAGCCCGAGTGGGCGTGGAGCTCGACATAGGGAGAGGGGGACACCTTCTTGAACTCGCCGGATCGGGAGACGTTGGTTCGAGGGTACCGAACAAATACCGAAATAAAGATCGAAGATAGGACCCCCTGATGCAAGAGGTCCATCCTGCTGGAGCGATCCAAAGCGGTCGGGCCGGACCTTTATCTGCTGCCCGGCTTCGGGACTTTCCCCGGGTCGGTGCGGTGATATTCCACCTGGATCGTGTCGGTGCTCCCATCGGAGCGGGCGAGCTCGGAGAGGGACACGAATCCCCTGTCGGTGCGGGTCAGGACACTCCGACGGGGGTTCTCCTCTTCGTATGCGTTCCGGAAGATGAAGGAGTTGGTAGTGTGGGCCGAGAGAACGAGCTTGATGGCGTGTTCTTCCTCGAGCGGGACCAGGGAGGTGTCGAAGTGGCGGACGTACATGACCACCGTGTCCTTCCCTTCCAGCAAGGACATGACTTCCAGAATCACCACCTCGGTGTCCCGCCGAAGTCGGAAGAATGCCGGGATTATGCCGGCCTGGGGAGCCATGAAGGTGATGTCCGCCACGGTTCCCTCGGGTCCGGGACCTTCCCAGCTGCCGGTGAGCCAGGCGAAGTCCTCCAGTCCTGCTTCCTGGGCGCAACCGGGAGCCGCGGCCATCAGCACGAGGAAGAACGCCATCCACCAGCTTCGCACACCGAGTCCTGCGCTCGCTGTGGCCCCGGGACCTTCACGGCCCCCGGCCATCAGGCCGGTGAGTGAGGGCCTGAGGGCGGCGGGGGAAGGCCGAATTCGGGTGGGCATACGTTCACCTCTGCCGGCGGGAGTCGTTCGGGAGCGAAACCCCTGGCGTGGGAGAACGTTCCCGGACCGGTCCGGGGTCCCCCTCCCGGGCCGTCCGAGTGGCGGCCACCAGACCTCAGTCCTCCCTCAGGGCCTCCATGGGCTGGATCCTGAGGCCCCGGCGAGCGGGTCCCGTGGCCGCGAGAAGCGCCACCATGATGATCAAAGCCACCACGGCCGGGAGAAGGAGTGCGGCGTGTCCTCCCATCAACTCCCCCTCCATGGACCGGTCGAGGAGGATCGCCGTCCCGATGCCCAGCGTTGCTCCCATCGCCAGCTGACCGAAAGCCCGGGAGAAGATGCTGGCCAGGAGACGGCCCGGCTCGGCCCCCAGGGCGGATCGGATTCCGATCTCCCGCCTGCGCCGCGTGACAGCGAAGGACATGAGGGCGTAGATGCCGGCTGCCGAGAGGAGGAGGACGCTGAGCGTGAGCAGGCCGATGGTCAGGGCCATCAGGCGGTCGAACTGCTTGCCTCCCCGTTGATAGACCTCGTCCAGGGGAAGGATTCCATAGAGTTGGAGGGAGGGGTCGAGCTGGGTGGCGATGGCCCGGAGCCGCGGACCCAGGGTAGCTGGATCGGCGCCCCGGACCCGGAGTGCGAGACTGGCCGAGCCGGTGGATCCGAGTTTCAGGGGGAGGTAGATCCTGGGATGGAGCGCATCGGGGTCCTCCCGATTCGGGGGAAGGTCACCGACAACCCCTACGATCCCGAGCCAGGGCGTCCGATCCGCCGCCTTTCCTTCCGGACTTCCGTCTCCGTCGGCCCGGCGGAGATGACGTCCCAGGGCGTTCCGCCCACCCAGCACCTCGCGCACGAAGCTCTCGTTCACGATCACGGGGGGCGCACCCGGACCGGCGTCCCCGGAATCGAAGGCGCGCCCGGCCAGGACCGGGACCTGGAAGACGTCGAAGAACCGCTCGTCCACCGAGAGGACTCCGACCCGGTGGCCGTCGGGCGAATCCAGTGGATCCGCGACTCCGTCGGCATGGATCCGGGCTCTGGGCTCTTCGCCGGGCAGACCGGAAGCCAGGGTGATTCCCTCCACGTGGGGCTCGGCCTCCAGGCGCGTCTTCAGAGCGGCCAGACGCTCCTGGAGTGGGACGTCCCCGTGGTCCTCGATCCACGTGGTCAGAAACTCGTTGGCGGGGAAGGCTGGCCGGGCGAGGCCTCGCTGGAGCTGTCCCCCCGCCAGGGAGAGGGCTCCGGGCAGGGCGGCGACGACGACGGCAACCTGGGTGATCACGAGGACGGTCCAGGTCTTCCCCAGCTGCATCCTCGTGGTTCCCGCCAGGGATCCAGGGCTCACCCGTCCCCGCCTCGCCGTGGCACCGACCGCCGGCACGATCCCGACGAGGACAGCGGCCAGCAGCGACAGAAGGACGATGTAGCCAACGGTTCCAGGGGCGAGAGAGAGGGACACCCAGAACGGGAAGCCCACAGTCACTCCCCTGATCACCAGGGCGAACGAGCCGCCTTCCACCAATCCTCGCCAATACTCGAGTGCGATCCACGCGGCCAGGAGACCCACCACCGCGGCTACGGACGAGAGGAGCAGACCCTCCACGAAGAGCTGTCCTACGATCCGCCGTCGGCTCGCACCCAGCGCCCTCCGCACTGCGATCTCCCCCTGACGGGTGGCTGTTCGCGCATAGACCAGAATCGCCACGTTGGCTCCGACGACGACGAGGAGCAGGGCGAGGAGGAGCTGGGCAAGGTAGACCTCCGTCGTCCCCCCTTCCATGGAGTATCCGAGGGCCTCCGGATACGAGGTCACCCGGGGCTCCCGGGGGACCCGGGTCAGCGGTGAGGTGGAGAGGTCCCGGCTTTCCACCACCGCCAGCTCGGCCTGGGCCTCCTCCATGGAGACCCCGGGCGCGAGGCGTCCGAACACCTGCACGCCTGCGTTTCCGACATCGCCCGAATCGGAGGGGCTCGTTCGGAGAGGCACCCAGAAGTCGTGGTTCACCGGGAAACCGAAGCCCTCGGGCATGACCCCGACGAGGGTGTACCGCTGGGTGCCGAGACGAAGCTCCGTCCCCACGACGCCCGGATCCGCACCGAACATCCTCCTCCACGTGTCGTAGCCGATGACCACCACGGGCGCGGCGCCGGCCTGTTCGTCCTCGGGAGAGAAGTAGCGGCCCAGGAGGGGAGGGACCCGGGCAACCTGGAATCCGGAGGCGGTCATCTCCGCCAGAACGAGAGGTCGCGCCAGGCCGTCGGAGCCGATGAGATTGCGCCGGACGGTCCGGAAGGCGCCCAGCTCCACCAGCGATTCCAGCTCCCCGCGCCAGGAGACGAAGTTCTGAAGCGTGGGCGAGTCGCCTTCGGCCGTCTCTGGATTCCAGATCGTGAGGCCGACGATGCGTTCGCCTTCGTTCAGGGGGAGCCTCGGATGGGCCATCGGTGCCAGCAGGGTGAAGAACGTCGCACCGATGGCCATGGCGATCCCCAACCCCAGAGCGGAGACCAGCGTCAGGCCACGGTGCTTGACGAGGGTACGGAGCCCCAGCTTGAGGTCGAGCCAGGAGATCCACTGGCCCCGTCCGGAGCCCTGCAACCCCGCCCCGGTGGGTCGCTCCCCCGTCTGTCGAGGGGCGGCGCGCCGCATCCGTTCCCGGAGGACCGCCACCCCGAGGTCGAGTGATTCGAGGCTGGTGAGGAGGGAAGCCACCACCCGTCCCCGGCGTCCCACCCGGGCTCGGTGCACCTCCTCCAGGTCGCCGAGAATCTCCTCCCGCCGCGCCGGCGGGGCGAGGGCCCCAAGGAGAGCCCGGGTCCACCACGGGGCCTTCACTCTGCCCCGCAAAGGCCGGTTCCCGGATCGCCGAGCAGAGTCTCCATGGTTCCGATCGTCCTGGATCGCTTCTCGCGGTAGTCGGGGGCCATCACCGTCTCCGATTGAGTCACGGTGTGACTATATTGATCGCGAGCTCCCCGAGTCAAGGTGCATGACGGGTCAAGGTAGGGACCGGCACTTCTCCCCGGCGAGGCAACGAACCGTTCAGCTTCCGGCGAGAATCGCCTCGGCGGCCCTGCGGCCGGAGCGGAGAGCTCCTTGAATCGCTCCGAAGTCCGTGTAGTCTCCTGCCAGAAGGAGCCCGTCCGGTCGGCTCCCAGCGGCCGGTTGCGTGGGCAGGCTTCCCGGCGGGTGCTGGGGCAGGGCCTCGGGGATCCGGTACGTTCTGAGGAGCTCCCAGCGGTCCGTCGTGGCTCCGAACCATCGTCGAAGCTGGCGGCGTGCCGCGCCGGGGAAGCCCTCCGGATCCTCCGCGGCCCAGCCGACCCCCGAGACCGAGATCAGGTGGGCTCCTGGGGGGGCGTAACGGGGTGCCACGTTGCTCAGGACCGCCACGTGGTTTGCAGGGCCGGTTCCCTCTCCGTCCAGAATGAGAAGGGGACGTTCCACGGGAGGTTCCGGGGTGGCGAAGTAGGACGTGATCGTGGCTTTGAAGGGGGGAGAGGGCTCCCCCAGGAGCCGGGCCGCGCTGGCCCCGTCCACGGCCAGGACGACGCGGTCCGCTTTCACCCTCCGGCCATCGTCCAACTCCACCGACGACGGGGAGACCCTACCGACGGTGGCACCCAGGGTGATCCGACCGGCAAGCGGAGTGGCGAGGAGCTCCGGAAGACGGCCCATGCCCTTGGCTGGTACGGCCGCGTCGGCGGCGGAGAAGCACCGAAAGTAGTATTGGAACAGACGGGAGGAGGTCTCCAGGGTCCTTTCCAGGAAGACGCCCCCCAGGAACGGCCGGAAGAACAGCCCAATGAACTCCTCCGAGAAGCCCAGCGCCTCGAGCTCCTCCCGGGTGGTCCGGTCCGTCCCCTGGAAGCACGCCTCGGGGCTCATGGCAAGGACCCGGTGGCGGAGCTTCGCTACCGTCATCTTGTCCTTGAGGGTCCCCACCGGAGCCCGGAGAGAGGAAAGCGCGGAAGCGGGCTCCCTCCAGGGGTCCGACAAGAACACCAGGCGTTCTCCATTCCAGATCAGGCTTCCGGGCTGAAAGGCCTCGAGGCCGAGGAATTCCAGGTCAACCTGACGCTGGAGCTCCTCGTAGGCTGTCAGGATGACCTGGAAGCCTCGATCCATGAGGAATCCGTCCACCTCGTCGGTGCGGACCCGACCTCCCACGGCGTCGGAGCTCTCCAGGACGTGGACGTCCTTGCCGGCGGTCTCAAGGAGGCGGGCGCAGGAGAGGCCCGCCAACCCGGCTCCCACCACAAGGACTTCGGGCCTGGCGGGGAGGGGCGATGATTCGGTCACGGTTCCTCGGCGGTTCGAGAGGGCTGTCGCCTTTCAACCCCCGACGGGGTGGACGGATCCTCCGGCGGCGGCCGTTGCCCCCTGGAGCGCCCGATGCGAGCGGGCCGCAAGGGGTAGCGCCACGCCTGCCATGAGCGAGAGGAGGGGCGTGCCTTTCCGGAGAGCCACGCCGATCCAGGCATCATCCCTCGAGGTACCGCATCACGGCAGGGAGCCACACCTGGCGGAAGAAGAGGCTGACAGGGCTGGGGGAGAGGCCGCTGTGCATACCTCCCACGTTGGCGAGCATCACCACGATCACGTCCGTGTCCTCGAGCCAGTACATGTAGGCAGTGAACCCCAGCGTGCCCCCCGAATGGCCGAACGCGGCATGATCCCCGTAGAATCCCTCCGTCCGGGCGATCCCCTGCATGTACTGGGAGCGGGGGTTGGCCCCTTCCCGGGGAGGGTAATAGGTGAACACCTCCTCCCGCATGGCCGGACCCAGAAGCTCGCCGTCCCGGATGGCCCGGGCCCACCGTACCAGGTCGCTGGCCGAGGACACGATCCCTCCCGCGGTCCACTCCGGAGAGAGGTTGCCCGCCGTGGATTCCACAAGGTAGGGCCTGATCTCGGGAAAGCCCCGATTCACCCCGGCGTCCGCCTCGAAGCGCGGTGTGGCGTAATGGTAGTGGTGGACATACCCTCCCGGGATCTCCTCGAAAGACTCCAGGAAGGTGTCTTCCAGACCCAGGGGCTCAAGGATGCGCCGGCGGATCTCCGAGGCGGCGTCGTTTCCGGTGACGGCCTCGATAACGAGCCCCAGGAGGGTGTAGTTGGTGTTGGAGTACGAGTAACGCTCACCAGGCTCGTTGGTCGCCGGGAGGAGATCGTCGGTGCAGTAGGCCAGGGTCTCCGTCTTTCCCCACACGTGGCCCAGGTCCATCTGGTCCCCGCGACCTTTGCGCATCCAGTCCTCCTGGAACTCCCAGGTGGGGATCCCGCTCTGATGGTTCAGCAGGTGGCGGAGGGTGGCCGTCCCGGTGTTGGGGATCCGCCGAACGATGGACTGGTTCAGATAATCCACGGGGGTCTTGTCCAGGTCCAGCTTCCCCTCCTCCACGAGCTGGAGAACGACACGGGCCACGAAGGTCTTGGTGATGCTCCCCACCCCGAATCGGTCCTCGGGCCGAACCGGGACCCTCTCCACCAGGTCGCTGAAGCCCGCCGTGCCCGTCCACACGACTTCATCTCCGACGCCGATGGCCACGGACACCCCGGGAATCCCCATGGCCACCGCATCCACGAGGGCGCTGCGGAGGAGGGTGTCGTCGGTCCGGGCCGAGGATTCCTGGGCGGGCGCCGCAAGGGGGAGGAGAACCAGGAAGGGAACAAGAGAAGGCAGCCAGCGGCCGGGTCTCATCCAGGGGCGGGTGTTCATCTCCAGCTCTCCATAAATCTCGGGGAAACGGAATCAGAGCGCGGACAGCTGCCCCCCCTCCAACTCCAGGAGCCATTTCTTGCGTCTCAGCCCGCCTCCGTACCCCGTCAGCTTGCCGTCGGCTCCGATCACCCGGTGACAGGGGATGAGGATGGCGATGGGGTTCTCCCCGTTTGCCCCGGCCACCGCCCGAACCGCCTCGGGTCTTCCCATCCGCCGGGCCTGCTCGCTGTAGCTGCGGGTCGTGCCGTACGGGATGGTCCGCAGCTCCCTCCATACGGATTCCTGAAAGGGTGTGCCCTGCACGAGCAGAGGCAGGGAGAAGTCGCGCAGCGCCCCGGCGAAATAGGCCTCGAGCTCGCCGGCGAGGCGCCGCGTGGCGCCGTTCTCCCCGAAGACGACCACAACTCCCAGGCGCTCTCCGATGCGGGCGACCCGGCTCTCCAATCCGGGCCGCTCGGCGAACTCCAGGAGGCAGACCTGGTCCCCCGTCGCCCCTCCCAACATGGGACCCAGGGGAGTCGTGAATCGGGTGAGGTGGATCCTTCCCTCACCGGGGTTTCTTCCAGGCCCGGAGGCCGGGGAAGTCCGCGCCTCGGCAGGAATGCGCCGTCCGTGCTCCATGCATCAAGATGGGGGCGAGCCCCGTCCGCCGTCTACTCGGTTCGGATGGCCTCCATGGGATCCACCCTGGTGGCGCGTCGGGCCGGGGCCAGGGCCGCCAGCGCAGTGACGAGAGCCATGACGGTGGAAGCGGCCAGGAGGGGCCAGACCTGGTTCGGTTCCACCTCGTAGAGGAGGCTCCGGGCAAGGTGCCGGAGAGCTACGGAGCCGAGAAGACCCAGTCCGAGACCCACGGCTCCGAGGCGGGCTGCGGAACGGAGGACCTCTCCCGCCACCGTAGACCGGTCGGCTCCCAGGGCCATGCGCACACCAATCTCCCTCGTGTGCCGGGCCACGGCGAAGGACACCACCCCGTAGAGCCCGGAAGCTGCCAGGAGAAGAGCCAGCACGCTGAAGAGGCTCACCAGGACCGCGCTCACCTCGTATCGGGAAGTCTGGTCCTCGAGAACGGATGCCATGGTGGTGACCCAGCCGAAGGCCAGGGCCGGATCGATGTCCCGGAGCGCCTGTTCCACGGGGGACGTGAGCGCGGCCGGCGGGCCTTCGGTGTTCACGACGAAGTGCACGATGGGCTGGTAGGCCTGGAAGAGGTAGGCGTAGACCTGAGGAAACGGCTCCTCGCCGAGGGCATAGTAGGTGGCCGTCCGCGCGACACCCACGACGAGGGCGTGGTGGTCCGGGGAGAGGGGAAGGGTCCGCCCCAAGGGGTCCTGGTCCGGCCAGATCTGCTCGGCCAGGCGCTGGTTGATCACCACGGCAAGAGGGGAGCCCTCCGAGTCCTCCGGACCCAGGGATCGCCCCCGCTCGATAGGGATGCCGGCCACCTGGAAGTAGTCCGGTCCTACCACGTTCATGCCCGTGAGGATCTGTCCATCCGCATCGTTCGGCTGCGCTCCCGGGGGAGCGTCGAAGCTGGTGGTCCAATCCCCCTGGAAGGGGATCTGCCTGGCGGTCGTCACGTTCTCAACCCCGGGAAGCCCCCCGATTCGCTCCAGAGCCCGCGCGAGGAAGACGCGGCCCTGGACTGGCGTATAGCCCTGGTTCCGGAGGTTCACCTGGATCACCAGCCGGTGGTCGGTGGCGAAGCCCACGTCCTGACTGCGGGCGGCCCAGAAGCTCCGGGCGAAGAGGAACGCTCCCGCCACCAGGACCACCGAGAGGGCGATCTGACCGGTGACCAGGGCGTTGCGAAGGAAGCCCCGGGACACACCGAATCGGGAGCCGCGGAGCATGGTCCCGACATCCATCCGAGCTGCGTGGAGGGCAGGCGCCAGTCCGGCCAGCACCGCGGTGGACAGGGCGAGGGCGGCCGACGCCAGAAGGACCCTGGCATCGGGACGGAACTCCATGGCGAAGGGAAGGGGAAGGAGGCCGCCCGCCAGTCCCCCCAGCGCGAAGGCCAGGCCGACGCCCAGGACCCCTCCCGCGCTCCCGAGAAGGAGGCTCTCCGCCAGGAGCTGGCGAACGATGCGCCCCCGCCCGGCCCCCAGTCCAGCCCGGATTCCGATCTCCCGATCCCGCGTTGTGGCCCGGGATAGGAGGAGGACCGCCACGTTGGAGGTGGCGATGACCAGGACGAAGGTGACCACGATGAGGAGCATCCTGGATAGGCTTACGAGCGTGGCCTGCTGGCTGGGACGGAACAAAAACTGCCGGGCCACGAGCAGGCCTTCCTCGGGGTCCTTCCCCTCGTATTCCAGGGCGGAGGAAAGAGCCGTCAGCTCCCCCTGTGCAGATTCGAACGTGACGCCGGGCTGGAGACGGCCCACCACGCTCAGCCACCGCTCCCGGAGGCTCGGGAGCCTCTCCCACCAGGCCATGTCCGATGCCCGGGTCACCGCCCCGTACATGGCGATGGGAGTCCAGGCGTCGGCGGGGGCCTCCACCGGACTGATTCCCGTGAAGCCGGCCGGAGCGATTCCCACCACGCGGAAGGGACGGTCGTTGATGCGAACCGTGCTCCCCACCAGATCCCGCCGTGCCCCCAGGGCCCGCAGCCAGAACGCGTGGCTCAGGACCACCACGGGTGCGCCTCCCGGGACCGTGTTCTCCTCTCGAAGAAACCCGCGCCCTTGGGCAGGCACGACCCCCAGGACGTCGAAGTAGTTGTCGGAGGTGAATAGGAGGCGGAGCTGGTCGTTCCGCTCCCCCGCCGAATAGGCCACCACTTGCATCCCGCCATAGGCCGCGACGCCGGAGAGCGTGGAAGCCTGCTGACGGTAGTAGGTGAAGTCGGGATTGGCCAAAGCTCCGCCCCCCTCACCCGGGGCCCAGGAGCGGTAGAGGCGGATCAGCCGGTCAGGGTCGGAGACCTGTGCGGGCCGATGGAAGAAGATGGCGTTCACCAGGGTGAAGACGGTGGCGGGCGCTCCGATCCCGACTCCGAGGACGAGGACCGCCATGAGACTGAAACCCGGCCGGCGCCGGAGGGTGCGGACTCCGAAGCGCAGGTCCTGAAGGAGGTCGGAGCCCAGCGCCGACCTCCTCCTCGGGCCAGGCCCACCCTTCCCAGGACCACCCTTCCCGACTCGGCGGGGCGACGAACGCTGGCCGGCGGGCACAGGGTGCCAGCCGAGGCGCCACAGGAGCAGGCTTCCCGCCTCGCGGTAGAGGTGCCGCCGAGCGGCTCGCCGCCCCTTTCGAACGATCCGGGCCCGGTGGGCGTCTTCGAGATCGGCGAGGACCTCCTCTCTCCGGTCCCTGGGCAATACGGCCCGGAGGAATCGGAGCAGTATGCCTGGAATCGTCCCGGGGGAGCTCACGGCGTGATCTCCGAGGGAGCCTGCCAGAGGCGCTCCCTGACGAGGCGGCTCTCCGCCAAGGCCCCCTCACCATCCCGGGTGACAGCGTAGTGTCGTTTGGCCCGGCCCCCCCGCGTGGAGGTGGGTTCTCCGAGCCAGGACTCGGCCATCCCCTTGCGCTGGGCCCGGTCGAGAGCGGCATAGATCGCTCCGAGCGTGACCTCGCGTCCGGCTACCTCGGCCAGGAGCGTCTGGATGTTGGCTCCGTGGGCCTCCTCACCCAGCTGCCTCACACACAGGAGGATCAGCTCTTCGAACTCGCCCAGGCGTTCGCCCTTCATGGGGTTCCCTTTCCGATTTCTAATACATACGTGAATGTAATAGAAATCAGGGCCTGGACAAGGAGGAAGTCGGGAGGGAAGGATCGACTGCCGCGGGTCCTTCTATTCGGCCCGCAGCGCCTCCAGGGGACTCACGCTCAGTGCCCTCAGGGCTGGAAGAAAGGCCGCCGCCGCCGAGGCGGAGCGCGCCGGCCAGGTCGAACCCCGCTCCTCGAAGCGCCGGCAAGACTCCGAAAAGGGGTATGGTGAGGAGCGAAACCACCAGGGCGAAGGAAAGGACGGTGGGGTCCACGCCGATTTCGTTCAGCCTGGGAAGGGAGGCTGGCCCCACGGACCGGAGCATCCGGCCGCCGACCCGAGCGATGAGGAGGCCGAGGCCTCCTCCGGCTAGAGCGAGGAGCACGTCTTCCACCGCCAGCTGCCCGACGATTCGCCCCCTTCCGGCCCCGAGAGCCCGGCGCGTGGCCAATTCGCTGGTTCGTGCAGTGGCCCGGGCCAGCGCCAAGGAGGCCACATTCGCGCAAGCGACCAGGGGAACGAGGGAAACGAGTCCCGGGAGGAGGAGAAGAGTGGTGCGGGTATCCCCGAACATGACCGTGTGCAGCGGCTGGAGCCAATGGTGCCATTCGGCGAAATCGGGATTGGCCTCCTGGATCCGGGAGGCCACCGCATCCACTTGGGTCTGGGCCACGTCCAAGGACACGCCCTCCTCGAGTCGGCCGATGAGAGAGAAGTAATTGTTGCCCCGGCCCTGAGTCGCCGGCTCGCCCTCCCTGGTCGGAAGCCAAAGCTGGATCCCCGCTCCGGGGAAGGTGAACCCCTCGGGCATGATTCCCACCACCTCCGTGGGCTGCTCGTCCAGGGAGATGGTCCGTCCCAGTACGCTCGGATCTCCCCCGAACCGGCCCAGCCAGAAGGCGTGGCTGAGGATCGTCACCGCGGGCCCTCCCTCCACCGCCTCCTCCCAGCGAAACCCCCGGCCCAGGGCCGGGGAGACCCCGAGTACGGAGAAGAGGTTGGGGGTCACCTGGTTTCCCTGGACACGGAGTTCTGCCGCACCTCGTCGCTGGCCTTCCACAGCCAGACCAGGCGGCCGGGCTCGGGAAAGGGGAGCGGCCTCAGCACCGCGGCGTTCAGGACACTGAAGATGGGGGTCACCGCCCCGATCCCCACCCCAAGAATCAAGATCGTGGCGAGGGCGTGGAGGGGGGTGCGCCGGAAGGAGCGCAGGGCGAAGCGGAGGTCCCCGATCAGGTTGGCCATGGCCCGATCTCTCCCTTTTCGATCATGGGGGGAGCACTGGGGGCCGCCCTCTCGCCGTTCACGAGGCCCGGGAGCTAGAGCATGACCTCCTCGTGATCGAGCCCCGTGGCGCCCGAGGGACTCACGGGTGAGCGGGTCGCGATCTGGGGCGTCCCATCCCCCTCGAAGCACCGGACCGTGAGCCGGTGATCCCCGGCCTGGAAAGGCCAGCCGAACCTCCACAGAACCCAGGTCTTGTCCGAGAGCGGCTCCCGGAGCTCCGCGTCCGCCCAGGGACCGTCGTCCACCTGAACCTGCACCCTCGAGATCCCCCGGTCGCCCGCGTGGGCGATGCCACCCACGGGAACGATCGTCGTGTCGTCCGCTCCGGCGATCATCATGTCCACGGCCACCGTGTCGATGACGGACGTGGCCTTCATGCGGGCTTCCTTGTCCCAGCCCCGCCGCACCCAGTAGCCCTCCTCGTCGTGATCGATGAGCTCCATGGACTCGATCCACTTGGGCTGCTTCATTCCATACCGGTCCGGAATGTAGATGCGGAGCGGAAAGCCGTGCTCGGAAGGGAGCGGGAGCCCGTCCCAGGCATAGGTCAGCATGATCCTCTCGTCGGCCAGGGCGTCTTCGAGGGGAACGATCTCGAAGAAATCGTCCACGGAGTGGATCCTCAGGTGGGTAGCGGTTTCACCTGGGCCCACCTCCTCCAGGAGTTGCCGAAGGGGGACGCCCGTCCACCGTTGGGTCCCTATGAGGCTGCCGCCAATGGGGTTGGAGATACAGGCCAGGGTGATGAACTGGGTCAGGGGCGTGTACCGGTTCCTCAGGTCCTGCAGGCTCCAGTCCATGGGTCGGTCCACGAGACCGCCGATCCGGAGCCGCCACTCCCCCTCACGGACGATGGGGGGGCGGGTGTTGATGTCGATTCTGTAGTGGTCCTTCACCGGAGTGAATTCCGGCCGCGTTCCCTTGACCGGCTGTACCGGGGCGCCGGCGTTGGGAAGGGGGTGGGTCGCAGACCACGGGATTGCCTGTACATCCGGGCTCGGGCTTTGCCGTCGAGTGGAGCCCAACCATGCCCCGACGCCTCCACCCGTCACGGTGATGACCGCCGCGGCCTCCCCGAGGCGAACGATGAACCGCCGGCGGTCCAGAGGGTCGGCCGATGCCTGGAGCGCGGGGGAGGAGGGGCCGGCCAATTCCGCAAGCCGTTGGCGCACCCAACCCAGGGCGAGGCCCCAACCGAGGGACACGGCCAGGATCCAGAGGGAGCTCGCCACCGGTCCCGTGGTGGCCGTCCGATTGACCCCCAGGCTGATGAGGAGAAGGACGAGCCCCACGACCCCGCCGAGGAGGACGCCGAGGGCCACGGAAGCCGGCGGGCCCCGTCGCCACCGGGCCAGCGCGGAGAAGAACACCACCGCCAGGACGATTCCCCCGATGAAGAGCGCGACCACGGCCATGGCCTGCTCGGCGCTCTTGGCGGTCTGGGAGATCTCCCCGATTCCCAGCACCCGGATCACCGCGACCATCGCATCGATGCTGGTGGTGATGAGCCGCCCGGGGAGCACTCGGGCCATCCAATCGAACGCGTCGAATGGCGCGAAGGGCAGCCCCGCTCCTTGCCAGCCGAGGAAGAAGAGAGCGATGAGGATCGCCGTGAGGAAGGCTCCGGCCCACGCGCCCTCCAAGGCACCCGGGGACTTCTGCTTCCCGGTCATTCCGATGCTCCACGCAGGAAGGGGAAGAGACTCGCCGTCTTTGCCGATACACTGGGATGTACTCGGCCGCCTGTCCTCGGTTCCTGGAAGTTACTCCCGGATTCTCTCGACGGTGACGTAGAAGAGGTCCGTGGCCGGCTCCCAGTCCCCGGGGTCGATCCCGTCGAGCCCCTCGCTGGCCCACTCCGTGGTCGGGTAGATGGTGTGGATCCCGGCGGCCGTTCGGATCTTCATCGGCATGTCGAAGTCCTCTACCCGCGCCTGCCAGCGGTAGGCGACCGATCCCTCCTCGAACCGGAGCTGGAGCACCGGCAGCTCCGGGTGGTAGAGGTACTGCTCGAAGATGGGACGGAGGTCACGGTCCAGGCTTTGGTTGAAGAAGTTGATGACGTCCGTGGTCCAGATGTCCTGGTAGCGGAAGTGCATGGCGTACTCGTCCAGGAGCGCCCACCAGGTGACGTCGTCGTCCACCACGTGCCGCAACGTGTTGAGGAAGAGGGCTCCCTTGAAGTATTGGTCCTGGGTGGGCCAGTGGTTGACGCCCGGAGGGCCGATGATGGGTTCCCGATTCGCCACCTTGGCCTGGTATCCGTTCAGATAGGTGAGGGCGTCGTCGTAGCCCCACTCACACTCCACGTAGACTCCCTCCAGGTAGGTTCCCCACCCTTCGTGGATCCAGGCGTCGGAGACGTCCCGGGCCGTCACGCTGTTTCCGAACCACTCGTGGCTACTCTCGTGGACGATGATGAAGTCGAAGCGAGGGCTGATGCCCACTCCCGTCCAATCCCGCCCTCCGTAGCCGTTTTCGAAGCCGTTGCCGTAGGTCACCGCGCTCTGGTGCTCCATTCCGGAGTAGGGGACCTCCACCAGCTTGTAGCCGTCCCTGGGGAAGGGATAGCCGCCGAAGTGATCCGAGAAGCACTGCAGCATGGGCTTGGCCTGGGCGAACTGCCGGCGGGCGTCGTCCAGGTGGTACGGCAGGACGTAGTAGTCCAGGGAGAGGTCGCGCAGGCTGTCGGCGAAGTGCGTGTACCTGCCAATGTTCACGGACACGGAGTAGTTGTTGATGGGATAATGGACCTTCCATCGATACCGGGAGGTTCCGTCTCCCAGTTCGTCCACCCCCAGGAGCCGTCCGTTGGAGACGTCCGTGAGATCGGAGGGCACCGTGACATTGATCGTCATGCTGTCCACTTCGTCGGGTTGCTGGTCCTTGTTGGGCCACCAGAGACTGGCGCCGATATTCTGGCAGGCCGTGAAGACCCAGGGATTGCCCAGGGAATCCTGGCGGAACGCCATTCCGCCGAACCGGCCCGACTCCTGGGGGTGACCCGAGTAGTGGAAGTCGATACCGTAGGTTACTCCCTCCCGGAGAATCTCGGGGAAATCCACGAACACCGCGTTGAACTCCCGGGAATAGGGAAGGGGAGTTCCACGAAAGAGGATGCTGTCGACGCTCATGTTCTCGAACAGGTCGAGCTGGATGCGCTGGCCGTCCTCCGTCATCGTGAACCCGATGGTGTTCCAGCCTGATACGAAGCGGTTCTCCACGTCCACCGCGATGTTCAGGTCGTAGGTGCGGATATCGTTGTTCTCCCGGTACGGGCCGTAGCGCCCCCGGAGAGAATCGGCCCGGTCGAAGACCATACGGGCCTCCCCGGGGTTCACAAGGGCCGCGTCGAACTCCAGCACCACGTCGCCGGAGGTCTCTTCCGGTCGGATCTCCGCCGGGCGGTGGCTCTTGGCGTGGACGATCACGCCCTCTGTCACCGTATCCCGGCGGAAGAGCCACGACCCCGTGAAAATCAGACCGGAAGACCTCTCGTCTCCCCCGGGGCGAAGACCAGCGCTCCCTCCACGGGCCTGCCCGTCTCCGAGTCCAGGAGCGTGAGGGTCCGTGAGGGGGCGCGACACCCCGAGATAAGACCGACGAGAGGGAGGGCGACGGCGAGAACGCGGCAGCGTGTGTTCATCGTTTCCTTCGCGGGTGATTGTTCACAAGCCATGGGTGTCCAGGGAGGTCAGCTTCCGTCGAAGGAGGAAGATGTCCTCCCCCTCGAGTCCCCTCAACCTTCGGGTCAGGGCCCGGAAGAGCTGCGAGAGGGCCCGGTTCACGGTAGTCCGGGCGGGGTCGGGTATGCAGCGTCTGGTCTCGTCCAGGACGGCGGCTCCCGCAGCCGCACCCTCACCTCGGACCGGGACGGTTTCGGCCTGGAAGACATCCGCCAGAACCTGGCACCAGACTCGTGAGCGGGCCAGTCCCCCGGTGACTCGGATCTCCTCGGGAGTCGCCGGGAGGCGATTGACGTAGTTGTGGACCAGGAAGAGAACGCTGGCCCGGGCGTAGGCCTCGGGCTCGTGGCGCCGGAGGCGGAAGATCCTGGGAGCCGTGCACCCGGTGGGCTGGGTGTTTTCCACTTCCCGGATCATGGCCTGGGGCCCACCCAGGGCCATCTCCACCGCCCCGATCCACCTGGGGGCTCGGACTCCGACACACCCGGGCCGAGCCCGGGGAGGGTACCACCGGCCGTGCCGTAGGCCGGAAGGTCCTGGTCGTACTCCACCCTGGCCGCGTACAGGACAGCGCCCGGGTCCGGATCGATGACCACGATCTTGCAGCTCTGGGTCGACACGCCCAGTCCGGCGAAGAGATCAGCCATGGGCTCGGTTCATGCCTTAGCCGGGGAGTATGAAACGGGTCCCGACCACTTCCAGTCGACCGGTGACCATCTGGGTCGTGGAGAGGTCCAGGGAGGCCGGCGCATCCGGCTGTCTCCCTCCGATGCTCACCTCGAACCATCCCGGCTCTACGATCCGGTTCCCGTCGCCATCGATGAGGGATAGCTGCCTGGCGTCCAAGGAGAAGGTCACGGTGGTCCTTTCCCCCGGCGAGAGGAAGATCCTGCGGAAGCTTTGGAGAGACCGGAATGGGACCGGGGCCGTGGCCTCCAGGTCGCTCACGTACAGCTGAACCACCTCTTCGCCCGGGACGGCCCCCGTATTCTCCACGTCCACGGCGATCCGCACCGAATCCCCGGCCTTCACACGAGCGGGAAGATCCAGACTGGCGTATGCAAAGCGAGCGTAGCTCAGTCCATAACCGAAGGGGAAGACGGGGTCTCCCGCGAAGTAGCGGTAGGTCCGGCCCGCCATGGCATAGTCGTCGAACGGGGGGAGGTCATCGACGGAAGAGTAGAACGTGACCGGCAGACGGCCCGCCGGGTCGTAGTCCCCGAACAGAACGTCGGCCAAAGCCGTGCCTGCGGCCTGGCCAAGGTACCAGGCCTCCACGATGGCCGGTACGTGCTCCGAGGCCCACCGGAGGCCGAGGGCGCTGCCGTTGAGAAGGACCAGGACGACAGGTTTCCCCGTGGAGAGGATATCCTCCAGGAGCTTCTGCTGGGTGGGGGGAAGGTCCAGGCTCGTGCGGTCCCCCCCGGAGAATCCGGGGATCCGCACCGGCATCTCTTCTCCCTCCAGGCGCGGGGAGAGGCCCAGGACCATGACCACGGCGTCGGCCGCCTCGGCCGCCCGGAGGGCTTCCTCCCGGAGCCCGGGTTCGGGTGGGGCCCACAGGAGCTGGACCAGGGCGTCGGATCGCTCCGTCTGGTACTCCACCCTGAGGGCGTGGGGCTCGCCGGCCTCCAGGTGGATGCTCGCCCATTGGGCCGTGACCACGTGGCGGTCCGAGTGCTCCACGAGGAGGGAATCGTCCACGAAAAGCCGGACCCCGCCGAAGACCCGGACCCCCAGGGAGTAGTCCCCGGATCGGGGAGGGAGAAGGACTCCGCTCCATCGCACGCTGAAGCTGTCCTTTGGCACCCCCTCAAGAGGAGCCTGGTCCCACCAGTTGAAGTCGAGAACGGTGTCGACCCGAGTGGCGACCGGTTCCCCCATGAAATCGCGATGAGCGAAATACTCTCCAGTGAGTCCCCCTGCCCGGGGGCCGGATCGGTCCGAGCCCGGGGCCGGAGGCCCCGATGGCCGAAGGGCCGCCATGGGAACCGTCACCAGCGAGGGCAGGAGATCGGCCACGTCGCTCCCCCGGGCGTAGAGAACCCTGGTCCCTGGGCCGACCTTCTTCCTGAGTCCTTCCAACGGGGTCACCGGATGCGAAGGGGTGCCGTTGTAATTCCCGAGCAGGACGTCCACGTCGTTTGCGTTGGGGCCGATGACCGCGAGGGTCTCCAGGTCCTTGGGCAAGGGTAGGACGCCTCCCTCATTACGAAGGAGAACGATGGATTTCCGTGCCGTCTCCAGGGCCAGGGCCCGGTGCTCCTCGGAGTCGATGACGCCGTAAGGTATGGCGCTCCACGGCACCCGCTCGGGCGGGTCGAACATTCCGAGTCGGAAGCGGACCCGGAAGAGCCGGCGAACGGCCTGGTTCAGGGCATCCTCCGAGACCCGTCCCGAACGGACGGCCTCTCCCAGGCTGCCGAAGCTGACGCCGCAGTTCAGGTCGGTGCCCGCGGCCAGGCTCATGGCGGCGGCCTCGACCTGGGTCGGGGCCACCCGGTGAGTGTTGTAGATGTCCATGATGGCCCAGCAGTCGGAGACCACGTAGCCGCTAAATCCCCATACGTCCCGCAGGATCGTGCCCAGGAGTTCCTGGCTGGCGCAGGCCGGAGTGCCCCGGAAGCGGTTGTACGCGCACATGACGGACTCGGCTCCCCCCTTTATCACCGAGGCCCGGAATGCCGGCAGATACGTCTCCCGGAGGTCGGTCTCGCTGACCCGTGCGTCAAAGGTGTGCCGATCGGGCTCGGGGCCGCTGTGGACCGCGAAGTGCTTGGGGGTGGCCACGGTCTTGAGATAGCGGGGATCGTCTCCCTGCATCCCTCTCACGAACGCCACCGCGAGCTCGCCGGTCAGGTAGGGATCCTCCCCATAGGTCTCCATCCCCCGTCCCCACCGGGGGTCCCGAAAGATGTTGATGTTCGGCGACCAGAAGGTGAGTCCCTCGTAGATGCCGCGCCGCCCCTGGCGAACGGACTCGTGGTGCTTTGCCCGTGCCTCATCGGAGATGGCGGTGGCCACCCTCCCTATCAGGTCGGTGTCGAAGGTAGCGGCCAAGCCGATGGCCTGGGGAAAGACCGTGGCCCTCCCTGCCCGCGCCACTCCGTGGAGGGCCTCGTTCCACCAGTTGTACGCCGGGAATCCCGAGGCGCCCGATGGCCGGAGCATCGTAGAGCGTCTGGGATACCTTCTCCTCCAGCGTCATCCGGCCCACCAGGTCCTCCACGCGCGCTTCCAGAGGGAAGGTCCGGGTCCAGGTACGGAAGCATGTCCGGTGCTCCGGTAATCGGTGCGGGTGCGGCCGCGGTGGGTTGCGCCCCGGGAGGCTCGGGGGGCGGGGGTCCGAGAGCTCTCGAGCAGCCTGCGGGCCCCAGGACGAGCCACGGCAGGAGCGCTAATGCTGCCACAGGCGTCTTCATGGGCTCTTCCCGAAGGATTCGGTGTGATGCGAGGACCGGTCCAAGAATCGGGGACCGACTCCGATCTGGCAAATCCCCCCGGCCTCGGCGCCGGTGACGCCCCCGCCACGATCCCGGACCCGGCCTCCGACGGCCCCCCGGTGGGGCGCCCGGTCCTCGCCAGGCCGGCCCGCATCCTGCATCTTCAGGGGAATGCGCGAGATTCCGGGTCTGGACGCGGCGTCCCCCCAAGGCGAAGACGGACGGGATCACTCTCCATGAAGGAACGCATCATCGGTCTGTTCGAGGAACGGTTCGGTCACCGGCCCGAGGCGATCCTCGAAATGGGGGGGGACGGTTCCACGCGCCAGTACTTCCGCCTCGTCTCCACGGGAGGTGAGACGGCCGTGGGCGCCATCGGACCGGATCACGAGGAGAACCGGGCGTTCCTGTCCTTCGCGAAGGCGTTTCGCGAGGTCGGGCTTCCGGTTCCCGCGATCTACGCCGAGGACCGGGAGGCGGGCGTCTGGTTGGAGGAGGACCTGGGCGACACGACGCTCTTCCAGGCCCTCAGCGCGGCAAGGGTGGAGTCAGGGCTGGACGACTTCCCGCCGGAGGCGGCGCGTCTCTTCGAGCGTGCCCTCTCGATTCTCCCGCAGTTCCAGGTCCACGGGCATGAGGTGGTGGACTACCGTGTGGCCTACCCCCGGCAGGTCTTTGATCGCCGCTCGATCCGGTGGGACCTGAACTACTTCAAGTACCACTTCCTCAAGTTGGCCCAGATCCCGTTCAGCGAGCAGCGCCTGGAGGACGATTTCTCTCGTCTCACCGAGAGGCTCCTGGAGGCGGATGCCGACTTCTTTCTCTACCGCGATTTCCAGTCCCGAAACATCATGATCCGGGCGGGTGAACCCTGGTTCATCGATTTCCAGGGAGGTCGGAAGGGGGCTCTTCAGTACGACCTCGCCTCCCTCCTCTACGACGCGAAGGCGAACCTGCCCCAGGTTGCCCGGGAGAGACTCCTGGAGCACTACCTCGACGCGCTGGAGACCCACATCCCCGTGGACCGGGAGCGGTTCCGGGACCATTTCGGGGGTTTCGTCCTGGTACGTCTGATGCAGGCGCTGGGGGCCTTCGGGTACAGGGGGTTCTTCGAGCGGAAGAGACACTTCCTGGAAAGCGTACCCTACGCGGCCCGGAACCTGGAGGGCCTCCTGAAGAACGGATTGCCCGCTGCTCTGCCTGAACTGGAGGGGGTCTTCCGGAGGATCGTGGAGCGCTGGGCGACTCCCGCTTCCCCTCGGGGCTCGAGAAGCGGCTTGGCGGTCCTGGTCCAGAGCTTCTCGTTTCGGGATGGATACCCCCCGGACCTGGAGGGGCACGGCGGGGGCTTCGTCTTCGATTGCCGGGCGCTCCCCAACCCCTACGACCGCCCGGATCTCCGAGACCTCACGGGGGAGGACGCGGCAGTTCAGGACTTCATGGAGCGGGCTCCCGGCGTGCGGGAGTTCTGGACCAACGTGCGGGGGCTCGTGGATTTCCAGGTGGAGGACTACGAGTCCCGGGGATTCGGAAGCCTCACCGTGTCCTTCGGTTGCACGGGTGGGCGACATCGTTCGGTCTTCCTGGCGCGTAAGCTGGCCGAGCACCTGGGATCGCGGCATCCCAACGTGGGGGTCCACATCCAGCACCGGAGGCTGGCGGCCGGCTGATGGAAGCGATGATTCTCGCCGCCGGCGAGGGTACGCGGCTTCGTCCCCTCACCGAGCGCATTCCCAAGGCCCTGGTGGAAGTGGGGGGCCGGCCTCTCCTTGCCTGGGTCATGGATCGGCTCGCGGGTTCGGGAGCCACGCGGATCGTGGTCAACGTGCACCACCACGCCGGCCAGATCCGTGCCTACCTCGAGACCCACGCGCCTTCCGGGGTGGAGGTCGCGATCTCACCTGAGCCCGGCGGGCCCTACGATACGGGAGGCGGCCTCTTCTCCGCCGCCCCTCTCTTCCGATCGGGGGAGCCGGTAATCGTTCACAACGTGGACGTCCTCTCCTCGATTCCATTGGGCCGTCTCCTGGCCCAGCATTCCAAGGCGAGGGCTCCCGGGAACCGGCGGCCCGTGGCCTCTGTGGCCGTCCAGGCGCGGGACTCCCGCCGGAGCCTCCTTTTCGATGACGCGGGTCTGCTGGGCTGGGAGAATCGGGGGAGCGAGCGCGCCGCCGAGGGAAGACGGCTGGCGAGGCCGGCGGTGGGGGAGATCTACAGGCGTGCCTTCACCGGGATCCACGTGGTGGAGCCGCGCATCTTCGAGCTGAGCCCCCGAACCGGGACATTCTCCATCATCACCCTCTATCTCGAGCTCGTAGGAGCGGGCCACACCGTGCGCCCCGTGGACGTCACGTCCCACACCTGGTTGGATGTGGGAACCTGGGAGCGCCTGGCCGCCGCGGAGCGGATGATCGGGGTCCTGGGTCCGGAATAGCCCGCCGTTTCTCCTCCATCTACGAGGGCGGGGGCTCTACTCCCGCCCCGAAGGCACGCTTCCCGGGACGGAGAGCCCCCGGGTCCTGAGCTTGCCCCCGAGGGACTGACCCAGGAAGAAGGCGCCCACAAACAGCGGTACGGAGCCGAGCACGAACCGGATCCCGGCGAGGAGGCGGAATCCGATGGCCAGGATCACCGGTGCGTGGATCGACACGAACCAGGGCCGGGAGAACCGTCGGGAGCCTGCCCGCCAGTAGCCGAACGGGAGGTTGATCAGGAAGACCACTCCGGCAACGAACCAGAGGCTGTGCAAGATGGACATGGGCACACCTTCGCGACTCGAGGCCCTCCGCGAAAGGGGGAGAGGCGAATCGAATCGCCGGACTTGTGTATATTGTGTATATACGTTATATACACTAGGTACAAGAAACACGGTTCAGGGGAGACCGCTCCCACCATCCGCCACGTGAACATGCGAATTCTGATCTCCAATTCCTCGTCCGACCCCATCTACGAGCAAATCGCTCGGCAGATCAAGGCCCGGATCATCGCCGGCGACCTCCCGGAGGGCGCGCCCCTGCCTTCCATCCGCAGGCTGGCCCACGAGCTCCGGATCAGCGTGATCACGACCAAGCGGGCGTACGAAGAGCTGGACCGAGAGGGGCTTATCGACACGGTGGGGGGGAAGGGGACCTTCGTGGCGGCCCAGAATCCGGAGTTTCTCCGGGAGAAGCGCATGAAGATCGTGGAGGGGAAGCTCGCCGAGGCCCTGGAAGAGGCGCGAACCCTGGGAGTGAGCTATGGAGAGATCCAGGAGATGTCCCGCCTTCTGTGGGAGAGTGAATCATGAGCGATTGGGCGCTCCAGGTGAAGGGTCTCCGGAAGGCCTACCCGGGTTTCACACTGAAGGACGTGACGTTCGCGCTGCCCAGAGGGCAAGGCCGGCTATCCGCGCTTCAAGACACGCCACGGCCGCCAGAGCAGCTACCACTGCACGGGGAAGACAGGGGTGGTGGAGGGTGGCATCGAAGTGCCGAAGAACGGTGGCTTGAGCCGGGCGAAGCTGCACCGGTCGGTGGAGGGCGAGGTGAAGTCGATCACGCTGTCGCGCAGCGCCACGGGCAAGTACTACGCTTCGATCGTCGTGGACGACGGCCAGGCAGCCCCCACCAGGCCACCGGTGGTGGATCCGGACGCGGTGGTGGGCTTGGATCTGGGGCTCACGGCGTTCGCGGTGGACAGCCGGGGCCGGAAGGTCCCCAATCCCCGGCACCTGGAGCGGGCGCTCGCGAACCAGCGTCGCAAGCAGCGCAAGCTGTCCCGCACGCGGCGGGGCTCGGGGCGGCGGGCGAAGGCCCGGCGGAAGGTCGCCGGGGCGCACGAGCGGGTGCGCAATGCGAGAGTGGACTTCCTGCACCAACTCTCTCACGGCATGGTTGACGAAAGGCAAGCGATCGTGCTGGAGGATCTGGGAGTGCCCGAACCGCGGGGTCAAGCACGACCGGGACATGAATGCTGCCCTGAACCTGAAGCGCATCGGCATCCTGGAGCTCAAGGCGAGCGGACTGTGCGTCTCTGCCCGCGGAGGCACGCTAAGACCCTCCTCAACCGGAGGGCACGAGCCGATGAACCGGGAAAACCTCGTGCCGCACCAAGCGGCATGAAGCCCCCGTCTTCAGACGTGGGGAGCAGTCACCTTCTTGGTGGTGTCAGGGGCCTTCCTGGCGCTCTTTCTTCCCCTCTATTTCCGCCTCGGCTTCGGTTGGGGAGTGGTGACGTTCGCCGGTCTGGCGGCGGGGTTGATGGTTGCCGGTGCTGCCCTTCCTCCAGCGTTGGGTGCAGGGCCCCGGCCCCTCTTCGTCCGGGATGCGGGCGGGTGGATCCGGCCACCGAGCTTGCCCATCCGGTCGGCGGTTTCCTCCCTCCTCGCATGGTTGGGGCCGGTGGGAGGTGGGATTCTCCTGCTCCTGGCGCTGAGCGACGTGATGGCGCTGTCGGCCTGGCTCTCCATGCGGGCCTTCGCGTCCCGGAACCTCTGAGGGTCGTCAGCGAGTCATCGGGCTCGGAACCAGCTCGGCGAAGATGGGGAGGTGGTCCGAGCCCACCTCCTCCCCAACCCAGGAGCCTTCCACCGCCCAACCTGCATTGCTCAGGATGTGATCGATGCGGGCCCGGATCCATCCGTTCAGGCGAGTGCCACCGAGTCCCCGTCCGGCGAGGGAGAAAGCGTTTCTCCAATCCCCCCACGCCTGCCGAAAGGACCGGCTCTCCGGCGGTGTGTTGAAGTCCCCCATGACGATGTGTGGGCCCTGGTAGCGATCCACCCAGATCCTGGCCCGGCGCAGCTCGACGTCCCGGAGGAGGGATTTTTCCCGGGTCTTCTGAATCCCCTCCCGCAGACGCCCGGCGCGGATGAGCTCGAATCCCGCCCGGGGCGTCTCCAGGTGCAGGTTGGTGAGGTAGGAGGGGTTCCCATCGATGTTCAGGGTGTAGGTGACCACCAGGCCCGATCCCCCGGCGAACTGGAGGGCGTCCCTCTTCATCTCCTCCGCCGCGGTGATCTCGAACCGGCTCGCCAGGCACAATCCGCTCCGGGCATCGGTGTACCATCCCTGGAGACGGGAAAGGGCGGCACGGAGGTCGGGCCCGCACTCCTGGAAGGCTGCCACGTCCACGTCCCATTCCGCCAGGAGGTTCGCCGGACTGGTGAAGAGGGGGCCGCCCCCCTGGGCGTTCAAGCTCGCCAGGCGGATACGGCCGGAGCTCTGGTGGGGGGTCAGGAGAGCACCCAGTCCTGTCCTGAGGCCCATGACCGGGCCGGCGATGACGATGCCGGAGAGGACCACCGGGAGAGCCAGGGGCCGGTCGAAGAGGAGGCTGGAGGGGAGAAGAAGGAGCAGGGGAAGGAGCAGGACCCAGCGAGGACCGAACAGGAGGACGGTTGCCGCCCACCATCGGTCGCCGAGTCCCCAGAGGGCGGCGGCGGCGGCAATCGCCAGGGCGAGATAACCCACCACCGCCAGCCAGAGACCTCGATGAACCCATGCTCGGGAGGCGGGGCGGCGCAGGTTCGACACCCAGGCCAGGATCCGGGCGGTCCGGAAGGGATCGACCGGGGCTCGACATCTGGGGCATCGGGCCCCTCGCCAGAATCGACGGCCTGAGCCCAGTCGCACGCGGTGGCGGCGGCCCCGACAGCGTACGATGACATCGCGGGATTGGCTCTTGGCAGGCATCTCGGGGAACAAATGTGGCCGGCCGCCCAGGGTTTGGCCAGGACGGTGCCGGATGCACGGGAAATGCGCAGCTTTCTTCCCGAGTCCGACACACGCGAAGCCGTCCGGTCTGAAGGCTGAGATTGACTCCGCGCGCCGCCCTCACCATCTTCGCCGAGGCTTGCCCCGAGGGAGCCTCTGGCCGCAGGATGAGCTCGCCCCTCTCCCTTCTTCGCGAAAAGGAAACCGGCCATGACGCGCATCGAGGTACTGGTTCTCGCCTCCGTAGCCAGCTTCTCCCTCTCCTGCGCCGACGCGCCCACCGCGATCCAGGAGGACGGCGTGGGAGGCGATCTCGTGGCCGCTGCCGCCGCCCCGGCGCCTCCCGTGGCCAGCGCCAGTGCCTCCGAGGTGGTCTGGGCGCCATTCTCCTTCAACGTCGAAGGATGCGAGGAGACGGTCCACGTGGAGGGCTTCTCCCACACGGTGAGCAAGGAGCAGACGACCGGGAGCGGGGGCAATCACGGATTCATCACCGTGAATGCCAAGGGAACCGGCGTTGGCGAGAGTGGGGCGACCTACGTCTGGGCCGACAAGCTTACGGACTACCGGGTCAGGAGCAACGGGCGCACCTTCGGCTGGAAGGGCATGCTGCATTCCCGACTGATCGGCAAGGGGAAGACCCCCGATCTCCGCTTCTTCGGCACGATCAACTACGTCATGAACGCCAACGGTCAGGTCACCGTCGACGTCGAGGGTGCTTTCGAGATCTGCAAATGAGGATCCGCTCCTCCGGTACGTGACGACCACGGCGCCGGATGGCGGGACCACTCGTAAGGGGAGGACTCATGGGGTCGATGTTAAGGACCGCGTCGCTCGTCCGGCGGGGAATCGCCAACTTCGCCACGGGCCGGCCCCTGTGCGTGTCGTTCGAGATCACCCACAACTGCAACGCCCGGTGCGACCATTGCCACCGGGGGGAGCGTCCGGGAGAAGAGGGCCACACCTGAGCGGTTCGGAGAGTGGTACCGGACGCTGGGTCCTCCCGTGGTGCAGATCTCCGGCGGGGAGCCCCTCGTGCGGCGAGACGTGGACCAGATCATCCAGGCCATCCGCCAGCCCGACGGTACCCCCTACATCATCTTCGTAACCAACGGGGCTCTCCTGAGCCGAGACCGTTTCCGGGGGCTTCGCCGGATCGGAGTGGACCAGTTCAGCGTCTCCCTGGACTATCCGGATGAGCGGCACGACGATTTTCGGAGCATCCCGGGGCTGTTCGGCCGAATCCGTGACATGATCGCGGGGCTGGAGCCTGGGGAGCGCAGCGTGGTCACCCTCAACGCCGTGGTCCAGAGCCGGAACTACCGGGACCTCGTGGCCTTGGCCGAGCTCGCCAGGGAATGGGGCGTGAACATGAACTACAGTCCCTACACCTGGCTGAGGACCGGGGACAAGAGCTTCCTCATCCAGGGATCCGATCTCACGGAGCTCAGGGGAGTCATGGAGGGCTTGATCGCATTCAAGAGGAAGCACCGCACCATCCGGACCGGCGATTCCTTCCTTCGGGACATCGCCCGTTTCAATGCGGAGGCATCGTACTCCCGCTGCCGGGCGGGCGAGCGATTCCTCGTGGTGAACCCTGACGGAACCCTCTCCCCGTGCGGACTCATCATGGCCCAGTACGAATCCCGGGAGGAGCTGGTGGAGGAGTTCTCCAGAAGCAACGACTGCTCCTTCTGCAACACCTGCATCCGGGCCTCCACCGAGCGCCCGTTCAACAACCTCGTGAGGGGTGGTCTAAGCAGCCTGAAGGCTTAGCGCGAGTGCCGTTTCCGGCATGACCGATTCCCGGGAAGGGTCAGGGGGGAAGGGGAGGATCGGGAGGATCAGGATCCTGATCATCGTGGCAGAGGCCACTTTGATCCTGGGCATCCTCACGGCGTGGCTCGCGTTCGATCAGCTCCGCGTCAATCGAAGCCTTCTCATCCTCTTCCTGTACTCCTTTCCGTCGGAGTTTCTCATCGGGCTCGTGCCCCACGAGCCGGTGCTCCTCTTCTACGGTGAGTTCCACCCCGCATGGACGGTGGCCCTCGTGGCAGGGGTCGGAACCGTCCTCGCCGAAGGGATGAACTACTCGTTCCTCAGCTTCTTCAGTGACGTGGGGATGTTCGAGAAGGCCCGCGAAAAGACCCTCGTCGCCCGAGTGATCGAGCTCTTCGGACGGGCCCCATTCCTTGCGATCCTGGTGGCTGGGTTCACCCCCGTTCCCTTCTTTCCGATCCGCTTCCTGGTGGTCATGGAGCGGTATTCCGTGGCCCGCTACCTCCTGGGGGTCTTCGTGTCTCGGACGCCGCGGTTCTTCCTCCTCGCCGCCCTGGGCCACGCCGTTCACTTTCCCGCTTGGGTGCTCGCGTCCCTCTTCGCGGTGATGATCCTCATCATCTACCTCCCGGTTGCCCGGGGCAAAGGGTTCCGCGCCTCGTAGTTTCCGGCCCCCCCCTGGCAACGCGTGCCCCATGCCTTATCTTGGCCTCGCATGCGGCGTGGAAGTGGCCACGGGACGGCGCCGCAACCAGACATGGGGCCCGCCAGCCGTCCGGGACGGGGCGCGCCCCCGGGCCGAGCCCCCTGACCCAGAAGAAGGAAGAACATGACTGAGTTCAAAGCAGTGAAGATCCCCGAAGGCGACCTGATCGGATACGAGAACGGCGAGCTCGTCATCGGCGACCACCCCATCATCGGGGTGCTCCGGGGAGACGGGATCGGCATCGACATCACGCCGGCCATGAAGAACGTGGTGGACGCGGCCGTACAGAAGGCCTACGGAGGCGAGCGGAAGATCGCCTGGACCCACCTTTTTGCCGGCCTCGAGGGTCTCCACCACTACGGGAGCGAGTTTCCCGACGAAACGGTAGAGGCGATCCGCTACCTCCGCATTGCCATCAAGGGACCCTTTACCACCCCCATCGGTGAAGAGACACACGTCTGCCTCTACTGCGCACACCAGCAGTACCACCCGGGCAGCTGCGACAAGTGCGGCAAGGACGACGGAGTCACCGAGCGCTTCCGCTCCATCAACGTGCGCTTCCGGCAGCACCTGGACCTCTTCGCCTGCGTGCGTCCGATCCGCTATTTCCAGGGTGTCCCGTCTCCCAACAAGTACGCCGACAAGGTGGACTTCATCATCTTCCGTGAGAATACCGAGGATGTCTACGCCGGATACGACTTCGAGCAGGGTAGTGAGACGGCTCGGGCGATCATCGACCTCATCAAGGAGAAGACCGGCCGGCAGATTCGTCTCGATTCGGGCATCGGCGTGAAGCCCATCAGCGTGTTCGGAACGCAGCGCATCGTGAGGAAGGCTCTTCAGTGGGCCAAGGATCATCATCTCCCCACGGCTACCCTGGTGCACAAGGGCAATATCATGAAGTTCACCGAGGGGTCCTTCACGAAGTGGGGTTACGAGCTCGCCGAGAGCGAGTTCGGAGATGTCACCATCTCGGAGAAGAGGCTCTGGGACGAGTTGGACGGGAAGATGCCCGAAGGCAAGATCCTGGTTAAGGACCGGATTGCCGACTCCATCTTCCAGCAGATCCAGACCCGCCCGGACGAGTACAACGTCCTCATCCTCCCCAACCTGAACGGCGACTACCTGTCCGACGCCGCGGCGGCCCTCGTAGGCGGCCTCGGCCTGGGCCCCGGAGCCAACATGTCCGACGAGGTCGGCCCTCTTCGAGGCCACCCACGGCACGGCGCCCAAGTATACGGGAATGGACAAGGTGAATCCCGGCTCTCTCATCCTCTCGGCGGTCATGATGCTCAATCACATGCAGTGGAACGAGGCCGCCGATCTCATCGTTCACGGGATCGAGGAGTCCATCAGTGCGGGCCACGTCACCTACGACCTGGCGCGCCTCATGCGCCGGGAGGGAAGGGAAGACGTGACGGAGCTGTCCTGTTCGGGCTTCGGGGAAGCGATCATCGAGAGGATGTAGGGAAGGGGCGGGAGGCCCGGCCCCGGGGGGCGGCCCTGCGAGGGGCTGCCCCTTCGTGCTTCAGAGGGCCACCAGCGCGCAGGCGAGAATCCACCCCAGCCCTACCAGCCCCAGCAGCCACCTCTCCCTGGGAGGCATTGTCTGGTTTCCCTTCTTCCCGTGGTACCAGGCCAGGATGTTCGCGGCGAAGAAGCCGAAGACGACAGTGGTGAGTGCCAGGGGATAGGCCCACGCGGGGACATACCCATAACCCTCGAGCTGGCTCACGGCCTCCAAAGCCAGGAATCCGCCCGCGATATAGCCTCCGATGATCTGAAGGAACCTCCGCTCCACCAGGCGGGAGAGGAGGGTCCGGGAGGAGCGGTTGGCGAGGCTGGGCCCAGCCGGGGAAGTCGCGCCCTCGGCGAGGAGGCGTTCGAGGTCGGCTGCGCTGGGCCGGTGGGCGGGCTGCTGGGCGAGACACCGTCCAATGAGATCGGCGAGGTTCGGGTCCGAATCCGCCAGGTATTCCGTCAGGGGCCCCAGATCGACGGCCGGTGCCTTCCGTCCCGGTCTCCAGCCGTGTTCCTCGGCGGGCGGGGGCGGGTGGCCGGTCACGAGCTCGTGCGCCGTGATCCCCAGGCTGTAGATGTCCGCTCGGTCCGTTAGCGGCTGCCCCTCGAGCTGCTCGGGGCTCATGTAGTCGGGGTGTCCCAGGACCTCGCCCGTGCGGGTGAGTCTCGGCTCCTGCTCCTCGCCCGTTTCAAGGACTCCTGCGACACCGAAGTCACAGAGGGAGTGCCGTCCATTCTCGTCGGCCCGGAGGACGTTTCCCGGGCGCACGTCGCGATGGAGGATCCCCAGCTTGTGGGCGGCGGCCAGAGCGGACGCCATCTCACGGAGCACGCGCCGGACCTCCGCGGGTCCGAGGCGACCCTCCGACCTCAGCCGCTGGGCGAGGGTGGTCCCTTTCACGAACGGGGTGACCAGGTAAGGGGTGCCGTCGGAGAGCGTCCCAACTCGGTGGACGGTACAGACATGGGGATGGTTCAGCCGGGCGGCGGCTTGGGCTTCCCGCTCAAAGCGCTTCCGGGCCCTGGGATCGCCGGCGAGGCGGGGGGAGAGAACCTTGACCGCCACGAGGCGCTTGAGGTAGGGCTCCCTGGCCAGGAACACCTCCGCCATGCTCCCCTTTCCGATGGGGCGAAGCACCTGAAGGGAGGGTGCGAGCTCGTCGTCCATACGGTGCAGGAGAGGGGGCTCGGGTTCCTGGTCCGAAACCGCGGGCGCGTCGGGGGCGGCCGAAGGCGGTGAGTCCGGCCACGAGCCCGAGGAACGAACGCGTTCGATGAGCGCTCGGGTCTCGTCCAGAGGTTCGAGGCCCAGCTCTACCCCGAGACGCTGCTCATAGCGGTCATACTGTACAAGGGCTTCGGTACGCCTCCCCGATTCGGCCAGGAGGGCGATGAGGTGATGCTGGCCCCCGTCGTCCAGAGGATCCAGAGTCGCCCACCTCCAAGCTGCTCCCAGGGCGTCCTCCAGGTTCCCGCGGGAACGGGCCTCTCGGATGAAGGCGTCGGCTGCTGCCCGATGCTTCCGTTTCAGCCGGGCTCTCTCGCGCTCCAGCCATTCCTCGAAGGGGTGCGTGGCGGCCAGGTGGACCCCCTCGAGGAAGTGACCGTGGTACAAAGCCAGGGCTTCCTCGTGATGCCCCTGTCTGGCCTCGACCTCGAACTCCCGGGCATCCACGTGCAGGCTGGATGTGACCCGCACGGTGTTGCCGGACGATTCGAGCCAGGCCTCCCCCAGCTCCTGCCGGAGCTCGTAGAGGGTCTGGCTGAGGGTGTGGCGGGACCGCTCCTGGCTCTTCTCCGGCCAGAACACGCTGACCAGCCGGTCCCGGGTGGCCTCCTCCTCCAAAGCCAGAAAGACGAAGACTCCGAAGGAGACCGGTTTCCCCGGCAGGGAGGTGATCTCCCGCTGGCCCAGGTGCACGGCCGGCGTACCGAGGGTCGTGAGCCGAATGTCCATGGGGACCTCCCGGCGACCTCGAGGGGAGAGACTTCCAGCGCCTCCCGCAAGATACAGCTCCGCCCGGCTCGGGGGAGGGGGGCGTGGCGAGAGGGGACGCTAGGGCAGATCGAACGCCTGATCCAGGTCCGGCACCACCACCGGTTCCGGCCCCCTGGCTCTCAAGAGAGAGGCCAGGGTAAGGCAGGCGTCTTCCTCTCCGTGCACCAGAAAGGTCCGTCGGCGCACCCCTCCCAGGGAGTCGTACCACGCCACCAGCTCCTCCTGGTCCGCGTGCGCGCTGAAGCCCTCGATGGTCCGAATCTCCGCCTTCACGGGATGCCACTCCCCGAAGATCCGGACGGGTGAGGTGCCCTGCTGGATGAGGCGGCCCAGGGTGTTCACCGCCTGGTATCCGACGAACACTATCGTGTTTTGGTGGTGTGAGATATGGTGCTTTAGATGATGCTTTACTCTACCTGCCGTGCACATGCCGGACGAGGAGATGATGATGGCCGGACCCCGGTAGGTGTTGATCTCCCTGGACTCCTCCACAGAGGTCACCAGATGCAGCCCGGGGAAGTCCAGGGGCTCGTCCCCACCGCGAAGAAGGCGCCGAGCCTCCCGGGAGTAGGCTTCGGGATGGAGCTCGAACACGTGGGTGGTGGCGGTGGCCATGGGACTGTCGACGAAGACGGGAAGCCCCGACAGACGTCCTGCCTCCACCAGGTCGTTGATGCGGGCCAGCACCTCCTGGGTCCGGCCCACGGCGAATGACGGAATGATGACCTTGCCGCCTCGCTGAGCCGTCCGGTGGATGATATCGAAAAGGAGCTCCGTCCGATCTCCTTCATCCTCACGGCGCCGATCCCCATAGGTGGATTCCATCAAGAGGTAGTCGGGCCGGTGGATCGACTCGGGCGGGCCCAGAAGGCGTGCCCCGTGGACCCCTAGATCCCCGGAGAAGAGGATTCTCCGTGTCTCCGTACCCTGGCCCAGGGTCAGCTCCGGGATCCCGGCGCCCAGGATGTGGCCCGCCATGTGGAAGACCAGCGTTCCCCCCCCATCCAGCTCGACGGACTGGTGAAAATCCACTGCCTGAATCTGGTCGAGGGTCCGCAGGGCGTCCTCCTCCGTGTACAGCGGGGTGACCCAGGAGGCGTCTTGTCCCTTCTTCTTGAGTCGCTTGATCTTCCATCGAGCGTCCTCCTCCTGGATCCGCCCCGAGTCCGCCAGCATGATCCTGCAGAGCTCGGCGGTGGGGCCGGTGGCGAGGATGGGGCCTTCATAGCCCCGCTTCACCAGGAGGGGAAGCCGTCCGGAGTGGTCGATGTGAGCGTGACTCAGGATCACGGCCCCCAGCGCTGTCGGATCGAACGGAAACGCTCTCCGGTTCCGCTCGTGACGCTCTGGTCCGCCCTGGATCATCCCGCAGTCCAGGAGAATGCTGCCGGCGTCCGTCTGGATCTCGTGACAGGACCCGGTCACCTCCCGGGCCGCTCCGTGGAACACCATCCTGAGCACGTGTGTCTCCTTCGCCTGTACGCTGGGCCGGTGGCGGTCGGTCTCTCCGGGCCGACCCAGTCGTTCATCAGGGCCGGGGCCATGATGATACGGGCTTCAGGCGCTGGAGTCATCCCGTGCCGCCGCCCCCGCCTCTCCCCGGCTGGCGGCGCCCCCGGGTCACCGGCTCGGAGCCGGGTGGAACCGGTGGCCCCATCCCTCCCGATCCCCGCCCCTGCTGGAGTGCTCGCCGGACCTGGTCCGCAGCCTCCTGAGGGGACTGGCCCTGGCGAAGGAGCTGCCGGACCCGGGCGGAGATCCCAAGCATCTCCTGGTCTCTCACCCTCATGCGCATGGCTTCCCTCAGAACTCCCAGGGCCCGGTCCGCCGGGACTCCCGATTCCACCAGGTCCGCGAGGACGAGCACCGCCATGGGGGAGGGCCCCACGCCCCCTGGGCCGCCGGCCCCTCCTTCTCCCGGGTCCTGGCCGAGCGCCCGGAGAGTCTCCAGCCGGACGCCCCGCTGCAGAGCGTCGGCTCCGGCGATCAACAAAGGCTCCGTGCTCGCCTGGCCGAACGCTCCGCGCGCCTCCCCAAGCCTCGAGGCGTACGCGACCACGGCGGGGAGGAGGCGCTCGGGGGGTACGTGCTTGGCCGCTCCCTCCAGGGCCTTGTTGAAAAGGGGCTCTTCGGGTATGCCGTCGCGGCGTGCGCCGGCGGCCAACGCCTCCACCTCCTGGAACACCTGAGGTGGAAGGGTCTCCCTCGCCCGGTCCCTGGCCGTCTCCTGGGCACCGACCGGGCCGGCCCCGACCAGGGACACCATCCCAAACGCCAGAATGATCGCTTTCATCGCTCCGTACCTCCTTCCGTGGCCTCTCCCGCCGTGTGCTGGAGGGTCGGACGTCCATTCTCGATCACGATGGTCGAGTTCTTCCTGCCCCATTCGTCGGAGACCATGTCCGGTGCGTCGTCCGGCAGGTACCACACACCGTCCACCAGGAACCCGAAGTGGAACGTGCCGTCCGGTACCTCCAGGTCGACGATCCAGCGGTCTCCGTCCCGGCGCATGGAGACAGGCTCCCAGAGAGTGAAATCACCCAGAAGCTCGACCCGGCCCGCTTCCGTTGGCGGCTGGACGTGGAACCGGATTCTCGCCACGTCCCCGGTCTGATCCAGGACGCGATGCAGGGGAGGGCGGGGTGGAGGCAGTGGATCGCTTCCCAGCATCTTCCATCCAACGAGAAGGCCCCCTGAGCCCCCCCCCGGCTCGGTCAGGGTCAGAGGATCCGGCTCCGTTCGTCCAAGGAACCCCCGAAGACTCCAGCTTCCCAGGGGAACCATGAGCGCGAGGCCGCCCGTGGCTTCATGGCCCCCCGGGGTCTGCCACGCGTCCGCCCGCAGCTCCAGGGCCAGACCGTTCCGGCCGGCGAGGAGCCGGAGGCCCGCTGAGCGGTAGGTTCCCCCGAGGCTCTCGTGGAGCCCCAGAGCGATTCCTCCCATGACGCTTGTGGATCCCGCCAGTACCTCCAGGCTGCCACCGTAGCGCCAAAGGTGGTCCTCCACTTCTCTCGCGGGTCCCCCGGCATGCCGTCGAAGCTCCGTCCGAGACCACCCGGTGCCGGCGATTCCCCTGGCCGTCGCCGAGACCGCACGACTCGAGAAACGGACGGCGGGGCCTCCCTCGACGCCGAGAGAACGGTAGGGGAACGGATCGATCACCTCGAAACCGAACCCCCGAGCCTCGGCCCCCGCCCACCAGCCTCCGCCCAGGGGATGCCAGAGCTCTCCTTCGAGGGTGCCGGAGTAGAAATCTCCCCCATTGCCCTCGTCCAGGGCGCGACCCGCCAGGAGGGAGGCGGAGATGCCGGAGCCAAGAGCCCCGAACCGCAGGGCGCGGATGCCGGCCACCAGGAACCGGGCCATCTCTCCCTCCACCCCAGCGGGTGGCTCGACGGTGGAGGCCCCCGCCTCCAGGGAGAGCTCGCTCCTCTGGGCGGAAAGCAGCTGTGCGGGGTGCAGCACGAGGATCATGATCCACAGCCCGTGGAGCCCGAGACCCACCATTCGCGCCTTCATGTGGCCGGCGCCGCGACGGCCAGGATGGCATTGCGATTTCCGAACCCGTCCTCCGCATACCGCTCGGCCCGGGGATCGGTCAACCAGGTCGAGCCATCCACGAGAAACATGTAGGCGTGGACCCCGGGACGGATGGGAACCCTGCCAGACCAGATCCCATCCCCATTGAGATCCTCCAGGGCGAAGGCCCCCTCCCACTCGTCAAAATCCCCCGCCACCGCCACCGATGTGGCCCCTGGGGCGTCGAGAGCGAACTGAACGTAGACGATGCCGGCCACGTCACCGGCGCGGTCGGGACCGTGGAAGAGATCCGGAACTCGAACGCCGAAGAGAACCACCGCCGCCAGCGCCGCGGCAGCGAATCCGACGGCGAGGGGTGACACCCGTACCGGGCGCGGGCGCAGGAGCCACCGCGCCGCTCGGCCCAGCACTCCGGGCTCGGGAAGCGCCTCGATCTCGGCCATGACCCTGCTTTCGAGCCACGGGGGTGCCGGGGCGGGGGGAGCCTCGGCCCGGAAGGCTCCCAGGAGGCGTTCCCATGCCTGTGCCTCCCGGCGAGTCTCTTGATCCAGACGGTCGAGGGGGACGTCTCCGTCCAGGTGACGATGGAGATCTTGGTTCATCGGTATTCCTCCAACAGACCCATGAGCGCGTCCCGGGCGCGGCGCACTCGCATCTTGAGAGACGCCACGGAAACATCCAGAGTAGCCGCCATCTCCTCGTACGACCGGCCTTCCATGTGCTTCAAGGTGAAGGCCTCCCGTTGCTCGGGGGTGAGCCGGCCCATGGCGAGCCGAACCTTCTGTCTGACCTCCCCCTCGTGAGCGACCTCCAGTGGGTCTCCGCGGGAGGCGGGGAGCTCGGGAATCGCATCCAGGGCCACGGTTCCTCTGCGAGAGCTACGGATGTGATCCTTCACGAGGTTGGCCAGGATACGAAAGAGCCATGCCCCCACCTTCTCCGGGTCCCTGCAAGAGGCCAACTTTCTGTACCCCTTGACGAATGCCGTCTGGACCAGATCGGCTGCCTCGTCCTGACTGCCGGCCATCCGCACGGCATGGCTGAACATGACGTCCCCGTACCGCCGGACGAGAAGCCTGAAAGCGTCCCGATCTCCGGCGAGGACGTCCCGCACCACCTGGGCGTCGGTCCGCTCGGCAGGTCCAGCCATGGACGAAACATAGATCGGGGTTCCGGTCATGTGCGAGAGGCTGCTGGTGAAAGGAGCCCACCCCCGGCGCCCTCCTGAAGGGAGGACGCCGGGCCTGCGCATACTGGTCCTGCTAGGCAATGCCGAGGAGATAGGAGGCGATCACCGAGGCCTGCCAGAGCGCACCGGTCCCACGGCAGCTGGCGGTCTCCGTGTTCTCGATTCCCATCTCCAGCATCGCCTGGGCCTTGGCCAGCAGAATGGCCTCCAAGGATCCTGGATCGTCACCCAGGGTGGTCGTGGCCTCGTTCACGAGGCCGGTGGCCAGCTCCACGAGCTGCTGGATTTCCTCGTGGGTCACCCCGTCCGGCAGGACGACGGCCTTCAGCGACCACCATTCCGCGAGGCGGGCAAGATGAGCGGCCGGGGCCGTTTCGCCGGCACTGAGCGCCTCCTCAGCCTGGGCCTGAAACTCCACTGCGGTCGCCAGCAGATCCTGCTGTTCGGAGTCGGCGTCCTGGTCTGCCAGGAGCTCCGTCGCCAGATCCACGGCCTCCGCTCCCAGTGCAACGATCAGGTCGGCTCGATCGGCTGGAGTCAGGGCCCCGGACCGCTGACGCTGGCGGAATAGCTGCTCCCCGAGGATTCCGAGCTCTCCGGCCCGCATCCGGTTCCCTGCCCGGTGGGCCTTGCCGGACTCTCGGGCCAGCTGCCCCAGCATCATGCCCAGCCCACCTGGATCGTCGAAGGCTCCTGGATCCCCAGCCACGAGGAGGGGGAGGGAGGCCAGGTGCTCCACGAGCGCATCCAGGAACATGGGCCCACCCGCCCCCTCCATGGCGCGAACCAGGAGGCGTCGGGCCTGGCGTGCCTGCTCCATGGCCCCGGTCCCGTCGCCCCGGGCCAACGCACTCTGGGCATTCCGGAAGGCGAGGCGGGCCTGGGCGGCGAACTCCTCACTCTGCCTCCAGGCGTATCCCCGGCCGTGGGCGGCCCTGGTCTGGACTCCGGCGATCTCGAGGGCGGTCTCGGCCGATGCGGGGTCGCCGAGGAGCTCCAGGGTGAGCTCCTCCTCCAGCGCGAGCGTGTCCGGGGAGGGCTGCAGGGGGCCTCCGTCCTGGCAGCCCGCCAGGGCGATGCCGGCGAGAAGGGAGGCCAGAGAGAACGTGCGACGCGTATTCATGGTGTATCTCCGAATGGCATGGGTACTCGTTCGTAACGCCATGGTTCGAAGAGAAGACGGGCCGAGAGCGACGAAGGTAACGCTCCCGGCGGACGTGGAGCGGGCGGTGCCGGAAGTGCTTGCCCCGGGGGGCTGCCCGGGCGTAGCGTGAAAGGAGAGAAACCAAAGCCCCTCACCTGGATTCCGGCCCTCCTCCATGCCTTCGCCAAGTCCGCGCCCCATTCCGAACCGAAACGCGTCCGTGGCCCGGGCGATCCTCCGTATGGCCTTCCTCAGCGCTTCGCTCCTGGCCGCGGCCTGCGATTCCGGCTCGGGCCCGCCGCCACTTCCCGCCTCCATCTCGGGAGTGGATGGAAACGGGCAGAGTGCCACCGTGGGGACCCCGGTTCCCATAGGCCCCTCCGTCCGGGTCCTCAACAAGAAGGGCAAGCCCATTGCGCGCCAGGAGGTCGTGTTTTCCGTGACCGCCGGTGGAGGTCAAATCACCGGGGGCGTACAGACCACCGACAACAGCGGCTTGGCCCGGGTGGAGCGATGGGTGCTCGGGACCACCGCAGGCCCCAACGCGCTTCAGGCCAGCGTTCCCGGCCTGGATCCGGTGACCTTCGAGGCTACCGGATCGGCCGGTGCTCCCACCACGGTGGTCCCGGTGGAGGGTGACGGGCAGACCGGCGTCGTGGGCGCCCCCCTACCCATGCCTCCTGCGGTCCGGGTCAGGGACACCTTCCAGAACCCGGTGCCGGGTGTGACTGTGGCGTTCCAGGTGGCCACCGGTGGGGGCGATGTGGAGGTGGAATCGGCCCTTACCGATGCCGAGGGTGTGGCCAGGGCCGGTGCCTGGACCCTCGGGACGACTCCCGGCTCGAACACCCTTCTGGCATCGGTGGCGGGCCTGGCCCCCGTGGGGTTCAGCGCCACGGGGGAGGCGGACGCACCCGCCCAGGTCACCGCCGTGGGCGGGGAGGGTCAGGTGGGAACCGTGGGAACGGAGCTGCCCCAGGCGCCGGCGGTGGAGGTGGCGGACCAATACGGAAACCTCCTCCAGGGGGTGCCCGTCGTCTTCGCGGTCATGGATGGCGGTGGTGCCATCGCCAATGGGAACGCGACCACGGACCCCTCCGGCGTCGCGACCGCGGGTACGTGGACCCTGGGCACCGCGGCTGGATCCCAGAGCCTGTCCGCCACGGTTTCCGGGTTGGAACCGGTCACCATCCAGGCCATGGCGACGGCAGCGGACCCGGCCACTGCCCAGGCCCAGGCCGGGGCCTCTCAGACGGGGACGGTCGGGGAGGTGGTGAGCCTCCTTCCCGCGGTGTTGGTTCAGGATCCCTACGGGAACCCCGTGGCGGGGGTCACCGTTCTCTTCGTGGAGACGGGGCACCCGGATGCGCCAGGGTCGGTGGAGGAGGACGTCGGAGGCCCCAGTGAGAGAGGTGTCCTGTCGGGCGACGAGGCCACCACGGGACCCGACGGGATCGCCTCGGTCGAGTCCTGGATTCTCGGACAAGGAGCGGGCACCTATGAGCTCACGGCCTTCCCGGATGGACTCGAGACCACCGTAGTGTTTCGGGTGGAGGCCCTTCCGGATGTTCCGTCGGACCTGGTAAAGGCCTCTGGGGACGGCCAGTCGGCCCAGGCGGGGGCCCAGCTCCCGGTTCCGCCGTCCGTGAGGGTATCGGACCGGTACGGAAACGGTGTCCCCGGGGTGGCGGTGGAATTCGTCGTAACGGAGGGAGAAGGGAGCGTGGAGGGGGCTGCTGCCGTGACGGGCTTGGACGGAACCGCCGCGGTCGGGACCTGGACCCTGGGTCCCGCGCCTGGGGCCAATCGCATGACGGCCAGTGTGGCGGGGCTCGGAACCGTGGCCTTCCAGGCCACCGGACTCGCCGCCCTCCCGGCGGCCCTGGTGAAGGTGGCGGGGGACAACCAGACCGGATCCGTGGGAGCCACGGTGGCGGTTCCGCCGCGGGTGAGGGTGGTGGACAGCGCGGGAGGTCCGGTCCCCTCGGTGGAGGTGGTCTTCACTGTGGGCTCGGGCCAGGGCACCATTTCCGGGTCCTCCTTGGTGACCGGGGCCGACGGCCTTGCGAGCGTGGGAAGCTGGGCGCTGGGAACGGCAGCGGGGACCAACACGCTCATTGCCACAGTGGCCGGCGTGAACCCAGTGGTGTTCTCCGCTACGGGTCGCCCGGGAGAGCCCTCGTCCATGGTTCTCCACGGAGGTGACGGCCAATCGGCCACGGTGAACACCCCGGTGGCGACACCCCCCTCGGTGCTGCTCACCGACGAGTTCGGGAACAGGGTTTCGGGGGCGGCGGTGACCTTCACCGTCACGGGTGGTGGCGGTGCCGTGGCCGGGAGCCCGGCACTGACGAACGCCTGGGGAATCGCGGCGGTGACCGCGTGGACCCTGGGACCGGGAACGGGCGTCAACACGCTCAGCGCACACGTCCCGGGGCTGCCGGACGTGGTTTTCGACGCGACGGCGCTGGCGACCCCCCCGGTGGGGGCCTTCACCCTGGATCTGCAGTTCATGACGAGCATCGATCCCTCCCAGGAGGCGGTCTTCCACCAGGCCGCCGCCCGCTGGGAGGAAGTGATCGTGGGGGACATCCCGGACTACGGAGGCACCTTGTCCGCCGGCGCTTGCCAGCCTGTGGACGAGAATGATGGGATCGACGACGTGAAGATCTACGTCTCGGTCCTCGCCATCGACGGTGAGGGAGGCATCCTGGGCCAGGCGGGCCCGTGCTACGTCTGGGACCCCACGGCCGTCTTCCCCATCACGGGAATCATGCGGCTGGACGAGGCGGATCTGGCGACCATGCAGGCCAACGGAACGCTCCGGGACGTCATCATCCACGAGATGGGGCACGTTCTGGGTTTCGGCACCCTGTGGAGCGCGGGCTCCAACGACCTCCTCGTGGACGGGGAGACCAGCGATCCCTACTTCGACGGAGTCGGGGCGGTCGCGGCCTTCGATCTCGCGGGAGGGGCGGACAGGCCGGGGCCCAAGGTCCCGGTGGAAAACACCGGTGGTGTCGGGACGCGGAACGCCCACTGGAGGGAGTCGGTCCACAACTCGGAGCTCATGACCGGCTGGATCGAGGCTCCGGGGACCCCGAATCCTTTGAGCGCCATCACCGTCGCCAGCCTCGCCGATCTGGGATACGCCGTGGACATGGGAGCGGCGGACTCCTATGTCCTGTACGATCCCCTTGCCGCTTTCCGGATGGATGCCGGCCTGAAGGTCTTCCTGAACGAGCTTCCGCCGCCGACGCCCATCCCCGTTGGACCGGGCGGAGGCGGGAAGCTTCCCTGAGGGCGGCCGCCCCCGGGGATTGGGCCGTCCGGCCCCCTCCCCGCTATCCCCCGGCGATGGCGCCCACCACCAGGAAGGGCTCCGTCCCGCTGGCCACGGGCTCCGGCAAGGGAGCGTCCGGCGATTCATGGGACAGGTCCGTTTCGCAGGCGAAGAAACGGACGAAGGGGCGCCGCCGCTCCGTGACCTGGTCGCGGATGGCCCCCCGAAGAGCGGGAAAGCGGTCTTCCACGGCGTCCAGAATCGAACGTTGGGTCACGGGCCCCTGGATCTCGAGATGGAGCTCCCCCTCTACTCCGGCCATGAGCCGAAGGGGGGTGGGCAGCACGACTCGAATCATGGCAGAGTCTGAACCTCCACCGAGAGAACCCTGGGAAGATCTCGCACGATGGGTATCCAGCTGTCCCCGGCGTCGGCGGAGGCGTAAACCTGGCCCCCGGTGGTCCCGAAGTAGACGCCGCACGGGTCCAGGGAATCCACGGCCATGGCATCCCTCAGAACGTTGACATAGCAGTCCTGCTGGGGGAGGCCCCGGCTCAATGGCTCCCATTCCTCTCCGCCGGTCCGGCTACGGTAGACCCGCAGCTTCCCTTCCGGAGGATAGTGCTCCGAGTCGCTCTTGATGGGAACCACGTAGACGGTGTCCGGCTCGTGGGCGTGGACCTCGATGGGAAAGCCGAAATCGGTGGGCAGGTTCCCGCTGACCTCCTGCCAGGAGTCCCCCTGGTTGTCGCTCCTCATCACGTCCCAGTGCTTTTGCATGAACAGGACGTGGGGGCGGGCCGGGTGGAGGGCGATGCGGTGAACGCAATGACCCGTTTCGGCCGTGGGATCGGGGATGTACTCGGAGCGGAGCCCTCGGTTGATGGGGCGCCAGGTGGTGCCGCCGTCCTCCGTTCGGAAAGCCCCGGCGGCGGAGATGGCCACGAACATCCGATCCGGGAAGCTGGGATCCACGAGAATCGTGTGAAGACACATGCCGCCCGCCCCTGGCTGCCAGGAGGGCCCCGACTCGTGGCCCCTGAGCCCGGAGAGCTCTTGCCATGTCAGCCCTCCGTCCCTCGAACGGAAGAGAGCGGCATCCTCGACTCCGGCGTAGACGGTATCCGGGTCGTTGGGGGACGGCTCCAGGTGCCAGACCCGGGCGAACTCCCAGGGATGCTGCGTTCCGTCATACCACTGGTGGGTGCCCGCAGCACCCTCGTAGCGGAACTCGTTCCCCACGGCTTGCCAGGTCACTCCACCATCGTCGGACCGTTGAATGGTCTGGCCGAACCAGCCGGAGGACTGGGAAGCGTAGAGGCGGTTCGGATCGGCGGGAGAGCCCTTGATATGGTAGAGCTCCCATCCGGCGAAATGGGGACCACTGACGTTCCACTGTTCCCGCGTTCCGTCGGCCGTGAGGATGAACGCACCCTTGCGCGTGCCGACCAGTACTCTCACCCCGCTCATACCGACCTTCCTTCCTTCCTTTCGGGCGCCCAACCTCCTCCCATGAGCGCGTCCGCACCCATGCCCGCACGGGCAGTGCACAGCCTCTCCGCCCAGGATCCCCGGGGGGGCCTTGGGAGCAACTCGGCAAACGGTTTCTTGGAGGAGACGATCACCCATACGATAATTCGACGAAGGGCCCTTGTCGATCATTCCGGAAACTCACACCGTGCCCCTGTGTTTCCCGGTCTTCGTCGATCCCAAGGTCCAGGACGTAGGGCGCCCAAGAGCCGGGTGTCGATCTCGGCGGGAGGCCACGGTTGCAAGAGCTCGTTCGCCTCGGTGATTTCAGGAGAACCCACCGCGTCCTGAGAGGGCGAGGATCGCTCCATGGGTGAGATGCTGCCCCCCTCTTGGCGGCGGCAGTCTGCGGCGCCCTGGTGGCAACGCCCTCCCCAGGACCCGGCGCCCGGCGCCACGTCCAGGATCCGGAGTGGGCGGTATACAAGAGCCCGGATGAGAGCTACGAGATCTCCTATCCCGCCGGCTGGCGCGTCATCGTAGGGGTGGCAAGAGACTCCAGTGCCAGCGCCTGGGAGCCCATGGTCCTCGGAGAGGACGAGCTCGGCAAGGTGACCTTCTACGAGGCCGCAGACTCTTTCTGGCCGGGCCAATACCAACTCCGACTCCTGGCCAATCCCGCGGGCCTCGACCTCGACCAGGCCTACGCCGAGTTCGATCTCTCGGACCTGTGGCTCGGGAGTGCGGCGGACACGGTTGTTGGAGGGGTCCGGGCCAAGACCTGGGTCCGGTGGAGCTTCGACTCCCTCCGCCGGGGGTTTCTGGTGGCCTTGCCCGAGGGCCTCCTCCACATTCGGTTCGACGACATGAACTCCAACGATCCGGCGTTCGGGGCCCATCGGGAGATCTATGCTGCCATGACCGAGAGCCTGATGATGGCCCAGGCCGCGAGAGCCCGGCCTCCTCCCCCCAGCGAGAGATGCGTGGAATGAGCTCGGTGCGAAGACTCGACCTCCTGATCCGCTTCGCCATGCCGGCGTGCACCCTGGCCCTGGCGGTCGTTCCCATGGCGGCTGCATCGGGCCAGGAGGGAGCGCGCGCCGCACCCGTCTTCGTCGATGGCCAGGCGCAGATCGTGCCTGCCTTCCAGGATTCCACCCAGTGGATTCGTGAGGAACTCTGGGTGGAAGCGGGATTCGATACCGACGGGGACGGACGACTGGACCGGTTGCACGTGGCTGTTGTCCGACCTCGGCAGACCGAGACCGAGGGCTTGCGGGTACCGGTTGTGTACGAATCCAGCCCGTATTTCTCAGGGACGTCGGGGGCCCGGCAGTACCTCTGGAACGTGAGGCAGGAGCTGGGAGCCGAACCGCCGAGCAGGGAGCACCAGCCTCCTCCTCGGCAGAGGATCCGGCCATTCATCTCCAACTCCCAGGTGAACACGTGGGTGCCCCGCGGCTTCGCGGTGCTCCACTCCGAGGCTCCCGGCACCGGCCTCTCCCAGGGATGTCCGACGGTTGGTGGATCTCCCGAGGCCCTGGCTCCCAAGGCGGTGATCGACTGGCTCAACGGGCGGGCACGGGGGTTCAGGAGCGTGGAAGGCGAGGAAGAGGTACTGGCACTCTGGTCCACCGGGAAGGTGGGGATGACGGGGACCTCCTACAATGGGACCCTTCCCGTGGCCGCGGCGACCACAGGGGTGGACGGACTCGAGGCGATCATCCCCATCGCCCCCAATACCTCCTACTACCGGTATTATCGGTCCAATGGGCTCGTGCGGCACCCCGGTGGGTGGCTGGGCGAGGACATCGACTTCCTCTATGACTTCATCAACAGTGGCGATCCTCGGCGCCGAGACTATTGCAACTCCACGATCCGGGATGGAGAGATGGCGTCCGGGCAGGACCGGAGAACCGGGGACTACAACGACTTCTGGGCCGGACGAGACTTCTTGAACGAGTTGGACGGGATCCGGGCCGCCACGTTCCTGGCTCACGCTTTCAACGACTGGAACGTGATGCCCGAGCACAGCGTTCGCGTATACGAAGCGCTGAAGGCACGGGGAGTCCCGGCTCAGGTCTACTACCACCAGGGGGGCCACGGCGGCGCTCCTCCCCTGGAGCTCATGAACCGATGGTTCACCCGTTATCTCTACGGTGTCGAAAACGGAGTCGAGGGGGACCCCAGGGCATGGATCGTCCGCGAGGGCGAGGATCGGGCCAATCCGACTCCCTACCCGGACTACCCGAATCCCCTGGCTTCCCCGGTGGTTCTTCACCCGGCCGTGGGGGGTGTCGGGGAAGGTCTTCTGGACCTGAGCAAGTGGCCGGACCAGGGAGCCGAGACGTTGGTGGACAACTTCTCGTTCAGCGGGGCGACCCTGGCCCAGGCCGAGTGGACCAACCACCGCCTCCTCTACGCCACGCCGGTGCTGACCAGTCCGGTCCATCTGTCCGGTTGGTCACGAGTCACGCTGCGCCTGTCCGCCAGCCGGCCGGCTGCGAATCTCTCCGTCTGGCTGGTCTCCCTACCCTGGGCGCAGGATTCCGCTTCCACCGCCAACGTGATCACGAGAGGATGGGCCGATCCTCAGAATCACGACTCGCTGACCCGCGGGATCCCACTCGTCCCCGGGCGATTCTACGACCTGACCTTCGATCTTCAGCCCGACGACCAGATCGTCCCGGTCGGGAAGAGGATCGCGCTCATGATCTTCTCCACCGACAGGGACTTCACCCTCTGGCCTTCTCCGGGAACCGAGCTGACGGTGGATCTGGACGGCACATACCTGGAGTTGCCGGTGGTGGGCGGTGCGGCGGCGCTCCAGGCGGCGTTCGGGGGGGCAGGGGGAAGCTGAGCGGTGTGGGCCGGCGGCCAATCAATCGCTACCTCCCGTTCCTGCGAGGGTCGAGGGCTCTTTGGAGCCGGCTGGCCTGTGTCTCCCCACACGAGGTCCGGGTGTGCTGATTGACGAGAAGACTCGCCGCGACCTGGAGCTCTTCCGCACCAGGGACGGGAAGCCCGGTGTGTTCGGGGTCCTGGACCGGACCCGGACCGCCGGCGGCAGGGCCGCGCTCCGGGCGCGGTTCGAGAGCCCCCTCTCGGACCCGGCCCTCATCCGGGAGGTGCAGGCGGGAGTTCGGTTCCTGATCCGGGAGAATGTGTCGTTTCCCCTCCAGCCGAAGCTCGTGGAGGAGGTGAGACGGTACCTCGAGTCCACCTGGGACGTGGGATCCAGGCGGCGGGGGCTCGGATTCTTCGTGGAATGCGTGATGGTCTCCCTCCGCTACCGGCCTCTCGTCCGTCACGTCCGGGCCGGAATCCAGGCGGTCTGGATCCTCCTGGAAGTGTTGGATCCCATGCTCGCGGAGTTGTTGGCGGGAGAGCCCCCTCCGGAGATCTCCCGGTTGGCGAAGAGCCTCCGCTCCATCGGGGACCGGCTGGGCCGCGCCCGCGTCCGAGGCCTTCGTGTCCCCTGGAGGTTGTTTCGGGCGGATCGGGTTCTGAGGGTGGAGGCCAGGGGGGAGCTCCGGGAGCTGCTGGGCCTCCTGTCGGACCTGGATGCCTACTGCTCCATGGCGGAGGCGACCCGGGAGCTGGGCCTCGCCTTCCCGGAGTTCGTGGAGTCGGGAGAGTTCGTCATGGAAGCGGAAGACGTGTTCCATGTCTTTCTCGAGGAAGCGGTCAAGAACCCGGTGAGGCTGGTGGACGGGCGGACCGTCGCGTTCGTGACCGGCCCCAACATGGCCGGGAAAACGACCTACCTGAAGTCGGTGGCCCTTGCCGCCTACCTGGCCCATCTGGGCATGGGTGTTCCCGCCAGGCACCTTCGTCTGACGCCTCTCGAAGCTCTGCTTTCCAGCCTCGCGCCCGAGGAGAACCTCCGGGCGGGCCTGAGCTACTTCCTGGCCGAGGTCCGGAGGGTGAAGGAGGTGGCCGAGGTCCTCGCCAAAGGCAAGAGAGCGCTCGTCGTGTTCGACGAGGTGTTTCGGGGGACGAACGTGAAGGATGCCCTCGATGCCTCGAGGCTGGTGATTCTCGGCTTCTCCAAGGCCGCCTCCAGCGGCTTCCTCTTTTCCTCACATCTCGTGGAGCTGGCTGGGGTCCTCAGGGCCGAGGGGAGAGTGAGCCTCATCTGTTTCGAGGGGGAGATCCGGGGTGGAGAGGCTTCCTACGGATTCCAGCTGAAAGAGGGCATTTCCCAGCAGAGATTCGGGCTCCAGCTCCTGGAACAGGAGGGTCTTCCGAGGATTCTGGGAGAGCTCGAGGGCTGACCTGGGCCATTGGGCACGGATCACCTGGAATCTCTCCCCCCTTGTGGGTTCGAAGCACTTTCATTACCTAGTTTGGGTGGGTTTGCGGCTTCCCATGCGGGAGAGGAGGGCTGGCTGGCCGGGCTTCTCTCGTGGGACAGCAGGTCCGGGGAGGCGTGCCCAAGCCCCTGCGGTATCCAAGCAGAAACGCGAATCGAGTCGTGACGACGGGCTCGGGGGCTCGTCGTCAAGTTGTGGGCGCTTGTCACCTGTGCGAGCAGGGTCGGCGCATCCGTTCCCAAGTGTCAGGAGGAAAGAGATGAACAAGACGGAGATGGCGGAGAAGTTGGCGAAGAAGTGCGATCTGTCCAAGACGAAAGCCATGGAGGTCGTAAATACCATCTTCGACACCGGTGCGGGATCGGGGATCATCGCCGTGGAGCTGGATGCCGGCCGGAAGGTCTCCATCACAGGGTTCGGTACGTTCGATACCAAGCGCCGCTCAGCGCGGACCGGCCGAAATCCGGCCACTGGGGAGACCATCAACCTGGCGGCCAAGACCTACCCCGTCTTCAAGGCCGGCAAGGGGCTGAAGGACCGGGTGGCGGAGTAGAGGCTGGGCCCCGGCCCCAGCCCGGGAACGATGGATCCGGTGGCAGAGTAGAGGGAGGGGAGTTCGCCGGCGGTGGAGCTGCGGGAGTGCCCGCAGAGGCCGTCTTTCCCCACCTCGGCTTTGCCGCCGCTTCCTCCAGAGGACCTACTTACGTCTCTTGGGAAAGAGCCAACCATGCTGGATGGCGGTGGGGGCTTCCACCGAGATGAAGGAATCCGGGGCGAGATCGGCGACCAGCGTATTGACGATGCGCAGGTCCCGCCTCTTCACGACGCTCATGACCAGGTCGACCGCTCCGTCCCGTCCTTGCCCCTGAAGCCGGGTCACCCCGTGCCCGAAGGCCCGGAGGGCCTCGGCGAGATCGGCTCCGTGGGACGCAGTGAAGATCTGTACGGATGCGAACCCGAGGGCAAGGCGCTCCTCCAGGAGGAGCCCCACGAGGTTGCCGGCCGCAAATCCTCCGGCGTAGCCCAGGACATGCCAGGGGCTTTCAAGGTGCTGGATGGCGGTTCCCGCCGCCATGAGCCAGATCAGCACCTCGAAGAAGCCAATGAGGGGGGCCCAGAGCTTGGCGTTCCGCATGATGAGCAACATGCGTATGGTGGCGAGGGAGACGTCTCCGATGCGCATGAAGAAGATCACGAGGGGACCTATCGAGCTCATCAACAGCGCTTCCATTCTTCAGATCTCCGGGTCGAACGTTGCCACGTGGGTGCCCACCCCCTATTGGGAGCGGATTGGGCGGGAGTGTACAGGCTGAGGCGGGGTTCCGCACCCCCTTTCGGCCTCCAGGTTCGCCGGTAGCGGGGAGGGATCGGAGAATGGACGAGCCTAGCCGGTCTATCGATCCCCGGGTGACCATTGGCCACGTGCACCTGAAGGTGGCCGACCTGGAGCGCGCCATCGCATTCTACGCCGGTGTGCTCGGGTTCGACCTGACTCAGCGGATGGGGGATCAAGCCGCCTTCCTGAGTGCCGGTGGGTACCACCATCACATCGGGCTGAACACCTGGGAAAGCCGGGGAGGCTCACCTCCCCCTCCGGGCTCGACGGGGCTCTACCACGTGGCGATCCGGTATCCGGATCGCCCGGCTCTGGCGGACGCCCTTCGAAGGCTCGAGAACGCGGGAGTCCGGTTGGAGGGGGCCGCCGACCACGGGGTGAGCGAGGCCCTCTACCTCCGAGACCCGGACGGAAACGGTCTCGAGCTCTACTGGGATCGGCCGCGGGAGGCGTGGCCCAGGAGCTCCGACGGCTTGGTGGCGATGGTCACCCGGCCCCTGGACCTCGAAGGGCTGTTGGACACGGAGGACCCGCCTGGCCGGGACCCGCCTGGCCGGGGCACCGACGGATCATGAGAGGATGTAGGCCAGCACGTCCCGAGCGGAGTAGGACTTCCTGCGGCCGAGGAAGGCCCTCAAGGACAGCAGATCGTCGCCGCTGGTGAGGAGCGGCTTCTCCTCGCGCCCCGCCTCCCGGGCCTGAGGATGCCCGATGTTGGCAAGGAGGGCGTTGCAGAGGCAGTGCCGGCCCAGGGTCTCCTCCTCGGCTCCTCCCTTGGCGAGGTAGCTCCGCACCGGCTCGGCCGGACATCGGTAGCCGAGCCGACCGTCCTCTCTCCGGAAGGGGACACGAAGGTATCCCAGATCGCAGACCCGCTCCCGACGGGCATAGACCTCGTCCTCGGTGAGGCTGCCGTCCAGCTGCACGGTCTTGAAGGGGAACCCGGTGGGCGAGACGCGGTCCCCCGTGTGTACGTCCACCTCCCCCCTCCTGCACAGGTCCAGGACCTTCCGCTTGAGGCCCTCCAGGAGACCGGACTCGCGGCAATAAGCGAAGAGCGTCCCCACCTGGATGCCGGCGGCCCCCGCCTCCCGGGCAGCCTCGAGCTGCTCGGGATGGCCCGTTCCACCGGCCAGCCAGAAGGGAAGCCCCAGGTCCCGCAGCCTCCCCAGGTCCACTCGGTCCTTCTCCCCGTAGACGGGCTCTCCCCGCTCGTTCCAGCGCTTCTCGCCCCGGGGGGAGCGTTGTGGCCGCCCGCTGAGGGGCCCTCCACCACAAATCCGTCCACTCGTCCGTTGGCTTTCCTGACCAGCATCGTGGCCAGGGAGTTGGATGCGATGATGGGGATGAAGCGGGGGCGGGTGAGGCGATGGATCACCCGATCCAGGATCTGCCGTGGATCGAACTGCAGGCGGAAGCTGTCGGCGTCGGCACTTCCCTGAACGTCGAACCGGATCGAGGCGGGCTCGTGTTCCGCCAACCGGTCGAGGGCTGCCGGGATCTCCCTGGGGATCCCGGCTCCCATCAGCACGAAATCCACACCGGCCAGCATGGCACCGTAGAGAGACGGGAGCGTGGGCATCTGAACCTTCGACAGAAAGTTGATCCCCACCTTCCCACCATGCCCTTCCTTGGCGAGCCAGACCTCCACGAAGTTGGCCAGCACGGTGAGCTGGTTCCTGAAGCTGTCCACGACATGGCGACACATCGGGGCCAGAAGATAGGGCTCGCCCTGGGACCTTCCTTCCGGTCGGAAGAAACGGCTCAGGGCTTCGGAAGCCACGGAAGGGGAGGGAAACGCGTCCATGGCCCGCCGGATGTGGCCTCCGATATCCCCGTCCTGGAGACGACGAATCAAGAGGTTGTCCAGTGCCGTACCGGATACGACACCCAGCTGGCCCTGAGACGCGACCGCCCTGGCAAGGGGCCAGCCGGAAACGCCGATTCCCATTCCCCCCTGAATGATCACAGGGAGGGCTTCCAAACTCATGATTCACCGCACCTGTTGGGGAAGCTCAACAATCTAATGTACCAGCGATGGGGGCCCCCAGGCAAAGAGGGGCTGTCCCGGCCCCCCCTTTCTCCGGCCTCCTGCCATCGCCCTGGTTGCCGTTCGGGCATCCCGCCGACAAGTTGGTGCGGTATTTTGGGTCGGGTAGCCATTGTCGGAGCGGTAGGGGAGACGCCAACAGGAGCCAACGGTGCAACTTCACACCAAGATCCTCATCGGACTTGTCCTCGGGGCCTTGCTGGGTCCCCTCCTCGGCGACTGGGTCGTGGCCCTGGAGCCCCTCGGGCAGGCCTTCATTCGACTGCTCATCATGATTGTCATACCCCTGGTCATGGCCTCCCTCATCATTGGGACGGCCAGTCTCGGGGACCTCCGAAAGCTGGGCCGAATCGGGATCAAGACGGTGGGCTACTACCTCGTGGCCACGGCCCTGGCTTGTGCCCTCGGGCTCTTCATCGGCGGCATCGTTCAGCCGGGCTCCCGCTTGGATCCCGAGGTGAAGACGGAGCTCCTCGAGCAATACGCCGGGACCAGCCAGGAGCAGCTCTCTTCCCTCCAGGAGGCACCGGGACTCGAGGAAGTGCTGTTCAACATCATTCCCCGGAACCCCTTCGCGTCCATGGCCAACATGGACATGCTCCAGATCATCTTCTTCGCCCTCTTCCTGGGGATCGCGTTGACGGTTCTGAAGGAGGAGAAGCGAAAACCCCTCATCGACGTCCTGGACTCCGTCAACGATGCCATGGTGGTGATGGTGGAGATGATCATGAAGATCGCCCCTACGGGGTCTTCATACTCATTGCCGCCGTGGCGGGCCGCTTCGGCTACGGGGTCCTCCTCTCCCTCTTGAAGTACGTCCTGGTGGCCATCGGGACGATGATCCTCTTCACCGTCACCTTCTATCCCATCACCCTCCGGCTGTCGGGGATGAAGCCCACCTACTTCTTCAAGAAGTTCTACGAGGTGATGGTCTTCGCCTTCTCCACGTCGTCCAGCAACGCATCCCTTCCCATCAACCTGCGGATCACCGAGGAGGAACTGGGCGTGTCCCGGGACGTGGCTTCTTTCGTACTCCCCCTGGGGGCCACCGTCAACATGAACGGCACCTCCATCTACCAGGGCGTGAGCACGATCTTCATCGCCCAGGTCTACGGGATCGAGCTGGGGCTCACCCAGCTGGTGACGGTGGTCGTCACGGCGACGCTGGCGTCCATCGGAGCGGCGGGGGTGCCCGGCATCGGATTCATCACCCTGACGATCGTCCTCCAGGCGCTGGGGATTCCCCTGGAGGGACTGGCCATGATCCTCGGAGTGGAGAGGATCCTGGACATGACCCGGACGGCCGTGAACGTGACCGGAGACTCCGCCGCGGCCGTCTGGGTGGCCAGAACGGAAGGTGAGCTCCACATCCCCACCGGGTCCGACGACAGCCTGGAAGCGGCGTGAGCTAGTCACGGGCCGGGACCGCACTCGAACTCACACGGGCAGGCAGCGATGAAGAGAACCACCACGTGGATCATTGGCGGAATCCTCCTGGTCCTCCTTCTCTATCTGCGGAACAATACAGGAATCATCAGCCAGGCCCCGGGATACGACGACTTCGGCCTCTGGTCCATTGTCCCGGCTGCCCTCACCCTGGTCCTCTGCTTCTGGACCAAGGAGGTGATCTCGGCGCTCTTCATCGGGATCGCCGCCGGGGGGATCGTGAGCGGGAACTTCAACGTCATCGCCGCCTATCTGCTTCCGGCCGTCGGGTACGGAGTCCTACGCCCAGATCCTTCTGGTCTACCTCTGGTGTCTCGGAGGGCTGATCGGCCTCTGGACGCGGACAGGTGGCGCCCAGGTACTTCGCCCGGTGGGCCGGGCAGCCGGATGGTGAGAGGCCGGAAGACGGCGAAGCTCTTCGGCTGCGTGATCGGGACGGTGTTCCATCAGGGCGGGACCATCAGCACGATCCTGGCGGGGAGCACGGTGAAACCCGTGGCCGACGAGGCCAAGGTCTCCCACGAAGAGCTCTCCTACATCATCGACAGCACGGCCTCACCCATCGCCACCGTCATTCCCTTCAACGTCTGGCCTTCCTACGTGGCGGGGCTCGTTGTGGGGACGGTCCCCCTCTTCGTCACCACCGACGACGCGATCTCGTTCTTCTACCGTGCCATCCTGTTCAACTTCTATGGGATTCTGGCCGTCCTGTTCACCTACACGTTCGCCCTGGAAATCAACCCCTTCGTCTTCGGGAAGATGAAGCGAGCCATGGGGCGGGTGAAGAAGACCGGTGAGTTGGACGCCCCGGGCGCACACACCATGTCCTCTCGCGAGCTGGACGAGCTCAAGATCCCTGAGGGCTACAGGCCCGGGAACATCGATTTCGCGGTTCCCATACTCACCCTCATCGGAGTGGCGGTGGGGGGGCTGATCTTCACGGGCCGCGTGCCCATCAACGAGGCCTTCGTCCTGGCGGTACTCTCGGCCATGATCGTGGCCCTCATGAAGGGGATGAAGCTCACGGAGGTCACGGACGGATTCGTGGACGGGGTCAAGGGGGTGTCTCTCGGGGCCATCATTCTGGCTCTGGCGGTGACCCTGGGTCAGGTGTCCAGTTCCCTGGGGACGGCGGGCTTCCTGATCCGGACCACCAGCGAGATTATCATCCCGCCCCTCCTACCCGCCATCTTCATGCTCATCTGCATGCTCATCGCCTTCTCGGTGGGCTCGTCGTGGGGCACCTACGCCGTGGTCTTCCCCATTGCGATGCCGCTGGCCTACGCCGTGGATCCCGATCCGTTCTATATGACCCTCTGCTTCGGGGCGGTGTTGGGTGGAGCCGTCTACGGGGATCAGTGCTCCCCCATCAGCGACACGACGATCCTCTCCAGCCTGGCAACGGGATCGGATCACATGGACCACGTCACGACGCAGATGCCCATCGCCACGATTGCGGCCGGGATCGGGGCGGTGCTCTACACCATCGTCGCCTTCGTCGCGCTCTGATCGGCCCTCCTGTGCCGGGGCTCTGGAAAGGGTAAGGCTCCGCTTACCGGACCGTATGTAGTCCAGGTTGTCAGCGGGGCGTGACGGGCACTCCCACGATTCCATTCAGGAACCCGTGCCATGTCCATCTCTCTCGTCTCTTCGCGCCGCGCCCTGCGTCACCGTCTTCCGGCGCGGTAGCTGAGGGTTCGGGAGGCTCTAGGTGTCGCCGTCGTGGCCCTTTCTCTTCCGCTCCCTGGACCCGCGGTTGCCTCGGCCCAGGCCTCCCTCCTGCCCGTTCATGTCACCGGCCCCATGGGACCCGTTGCCGATGCCACGGTCGAGGTTCTCTTCCGTGATCAGGTGATCGTTCGCGGAGGTACGGACAGAGAAGGGCTGGCCCGTCTCGGGGGCCTCCCTGGTGGGACCTTCGAGGTCCGGGTCGGGATGCTGGGCTACGAGACGAAGATCGTGCCGGACGTGCGGGTGGAGGTGGGGGGGGCTCGGGCCCTGGGGGTGGAGCTTACACTGGCTCCCATCGCCATGGAGGGGCTCACCGTCCAGGCCGAGCGCGTCCAGATCCGGCGGGAAAATGCCGAGTTCTCCACCCAGGTGGACGAAACCGCGATTCGCCTCCTCCCCATGACCCACGAGGCGACGGATCTGGTGGCCCTGACGCCGGGCGCTCGCCCGGGCCAGATCTGGGGCGGGTCCAACTTCCAGGCGAACAACTACCGGATCGACGGGTTGTCGGCCAACCACCCGGGATTGGGCGGCGATCTCCTCCAGCCCAGTGTCAACTGGATTGACCGGGTCGAGGCAAAGGGCTGGGGGCCGGGGCCGAATAAGGCGGTTTCCAGGGTGGACTGGTGGACGTGATCACCAAGCGGGAAACCAATCTGGTCCAGGGGTTCGTGGAGAGCACTTTCGAGAACGACCTCTTGTCGGGCACCAACCTGGTCAGCACCGAAATCGGCCGTGAGGTTGCGGGGCGAATGGACGTGGAGGCGGAAGTCCGGGGTCCCGTGGTCCGGGATCACCTGGGCTACTACCTCTCGGGAAGGCGGGTCGCCGAGAACAGCTGGGCCCTGAACCATCTCAAGCAGGTAGAAGGGCGACTGACCCCCATCCGGGAGGAAAGAGGCGAGACCAAGCTCTTCGGAAAGCAGACCTGGAAACCCGCACCGATCCATCAGCTGGAGGTGTCCGGGGCGTTCACGGACACGGAGGCCGACAACTACGGGATCACAGGGTACGAGGCCGCGGGTGCCACCCATCACTACGCCTCTCCCACCTGGTTCGTGAACGGTGCGGCCACCGAGATCCTGGGGGACTGGGGGGTCGTGGAGGCCAGGCTCAACCACCTTTCCCGGGACGAGCGATACGATCCCTATCAGGGTCGGGACGTTCCCGGGATCCAGACGTTTGCTCTGAGTCCTCCCTACACGGCGTTCGGGAGTGCCCCGTTCACCCTCCGCAGCGCCCCCGCCAGCACCTCCGCGACCCTCCAGGGCAGCTTCCGGATTCGGACCGGGCCCCTCGAGCATGGCGTCAAGGTGGGTTGGGAATACAGCCGGGGGAGCTTCCTGGACCAGCGGATGAGGAACGGTGGCATGACCTGGCTTCCTGTGAACTCGGGCCGCTTCGATCCGGGCGACCCCTCGACCTGGAGCCACGTGAGCTCGACCTGGGTGGCCAGTGAATGGGGGGGAGGTCGACCTCGAGGCCGACGTTTCCAACGCAGCAGCGTACGTGCAGACCGCCCTGGCCCTGGGCTCCCGGATCGTTCTTTCTCCCGGGATTCGCTGGAACCAATGGAAGGGATGGATCACACCCGCTTCCGGTCAGCGCTTCCTCGCCGTGCAAGACGAAGGGCTGGATCCACGGGTGGGAATCTCTGTTGATCTCACCAGGGACGGGACGCTGGTGGCCAAGGCCCACTGGGGGCGGTATCACCAGAACCTGATCTCCCAGATGTTCGACCGGGTTGCCGGCGCGGATGGGTTCAGCAACCAGGAATACTGGTACTACAGGGGAGGGGACCTGAGGGACCCCACGACACGGTTCACCGTGGAGGAGCGGGACGCAGGGGTTCAGGGCTTCCGGTTCGTCAAGAACGGGGAAGTGGTCCTGAACGAAACGGGCCCCGTGCAGAACTACCGCCAACCATACGTGGACCAGTGGTTGGTGGGGCTTGAGAAGCAGGTGGGGAGCCGGATGAAAGTCGAGGCGCCATTCACGCATCGGTCGAACCGGGACATGGTGGCGCTGGTGGATCTGAACCGGGCCAGCAACTACACCCGTTTCACGGATGTCCGGGTGTTCGATGCGTCAGGCGCGGTAGTGCCGTTTTCCGGCGGCAGCGTCTTTCTCAAGGAGCTCTACGTTCCCGACTACACCATCATCGAGAGACTGCGTTGTCTGGCGGACCAGGGCCCCTGCACCCTCCCTGTCCCCGGCCTTACCTTGGCCGACACCCTCCGATTGAGCTGGGATCCCCAGTACGTGCTTACGACGGCCCCCGGCGGAAAGAGGGAGTTCGACCAGTTCCAGCTCACCATGGAGATTGCCCTTCCCGCGTGGGGCGCCTCCCTCTCGTTCGTGGCCACCGGTCTGGAAGGAAACCTGGACAACGTCAGTGGATACGACGACCCGAATGCCTACGGAGCGGGGCCCTATGTGCGCGTGAACGAGGGGGTGAACGCCTACGGCACCCTGGAGAACTTCGCCGACCGGGAGTGGAAGATGTCGGTCTGGGGAGTCTTGCCCTGGGACCTCAGGGGCGGTGCCTTCTGGACGTTTCAATCGGGAGATCACTACTCGCCGCAGTTCCGACTGTATGGGCTGGGCCTGTTCAAGTACAAGATCAACACGGGCCCCCTTCTGAAGGGTGGCGTAGCGATGTATCCAGGGCAGGAGGTCGATTACATGCTCCTCGCCCCCCTGGAGGGCAACAACATCCTCGTCGGGCCCCGTGGCCTGCCCACGCTGGAGCCCCGAAACACCCTGGATCTGCGCCTGGAGCGCGTCTTCCAGGTCAAGGGGCGGCAGCTCGCCGTGTCCGTGGATGCCTTCAACGTCTTTCGCAACGAGGCAATCACCAAGCTCAACACCATGGTGAACAACGGTCCCGACTACGGCTCCCGGACGAGCTACTCCATTTTCGGCCCGGGAATCGCGCCGAACCAGTATTACGAGGCGCCCCAGGAGCGGGTCCCGCCTCAGTCCCTCCGCCTCGGCATGGCGGTGTACTTCTGAATCCAGTCGAAATCGGCTAGACTACCGCCACGGCTCCTCCCGGGTGGGAGGGCCGCGTGATGTTGCCGGGCGTGTCGATCCACCGTCCGGCGTTCACTGGATCTCACCTGGATGAGGGATGGCTGCATGTTCGACTTCTTGAAGAGACTCGGAATCGAAGACGTGAACGCTGGAGGCTTCGCCGGTGAGTGGATCGGATCCGGGCCAGACCTGGAAGTCTTCTCACCCGGCGACGGGTCCCGGATCGCGACGGTCCAACAGGTCACCGAGGATGAGTTCGACGAGATCGTGGATCGGGCCCACCGGGCCTTTCTGGAGTGGCGGAGGGTCCCGGCTCCGAAAAGGGGCGAGGTGGTCCGGCAGCTGGGAAACGCCTTGAGGGAGCGAAAGAGCGACCTGGGTGCCCTCGTCACCCTGGAGATGGGGAAGATCGTCGCCGAGGGTGAGGGCGAGGTCCAGGAGATGATCGACATCTGCGACTTCGCGGTGGGTCTTTCGCGCCAGCTCTACGGCCTCACCATGCAGTCCGAGCGCCCCGACCACCACATGCGCGAGCAGTGGCATCCCCTGGGCGTGGTGGCGGTCATCTCCGCCTTCAACTTCCCCGTGGCCGTGTGGAGCTGGAACGCGGCTCTGGCCGCCGTGTGCGGCGACGCCACCCTGTGGAAGCCGGCGTCCAAGACGCCCCTCACCGCCATCGCCGTTACGAAGATCGCCGCCGAGGTGTGCGCCGAGAACGGCGTGGACCCGGCGGTCTTCAGCCTGGTGGTGGGCAAGGGCTCCACGGTGGGGGATCGACTCCTCCACGACCGCAGGATCCCCCTGGTGTCGGCCACCGGAAGCACCGAGGTGGGCAGCAGGGTGGCCGCCGTGGTGGGGGAGCGCCTGGGGCGAACCATTCTGGAGCTCGGGGGAAACAACGCCATCATCGTGACCCCCAGCGCCAACATGGATCTGGTTCTGCCGGCCATTCTCTTCGGTGCCGTGGGAACCGCGGGCCAGCGGTGCACTTCCACGCGCCGGATCATCGTGCACGCTTCCCGGAAGGACGACCTGCTGGCCGCGCTTGATCCCGGCCTACGAGTCCATCCGCATCGGCAACCCCCTGGATCCCGATACCGTCATGGGGCCGGTGGTGAACGCCCAGGCCGTGCGGGACGTGGAGAATGCGATGGAGAGGGTGGAGGCGGCGGGAGGACAGGATCCTCTACGGCGGCCAGCGACTGGAGGGGGAAGAGTATCCCGGGGGACTCTACATCACCCCCTGCATCGCCGAGGTGGAGAACCAATGGGAGATCGTCCAGGAGGAGACCTTCGCGCCCATTCTCTACATCATCAGCTACGGGAGCCGCGGGGCCAGCCCCGGCACAGGCCGTGGACGAGATCGAGGAGGCCATCGCCCTCCACAACGGCGTGCCCCAGGGCCTCTCGTCCTCGATCTTCACCGAGAACGTCCGGGAGGCCGAGACCTTCCTCTCCCACCGGGGGAGCGACTGCGGGATCGCCAACGTGAATATCGGCACCAGCGGGGCCGAGATCGGTGGGGCCTTCGGTGGGGAGAAGGACACCGGAGGGGGACGGGAATCGGGCTCCGATGCCTGGAAGGCGTACATGCGGCGCCAAACCAACACCGTGAACTGGAGCACCGAGCTGCCCCTGGCCCAGGGGATCCACTTCGGAGGTTGAGCGCTCCACCCGGGAGGGTGACGGAAGGTCACCCTCCCGGGTGTGGGAAGGTCCGGACGTCAGTCCTTTGCCCGGGTCGCGTAGAACCCCATGGCCCCCAGGATCGCCAGGATCGTGAGGGCCGCCAGGGACATGGCCATCCAGTTTTGAAGGCCCGGGGCGAAACCGGCGATGGGATGACCCCCGCGGGCGACCACCACCCAGATGGCCAGCACCACCCCAGTGAGCCCTCCTCCTCCGACCAGACCCGAGCCGAAGAGGACACCCTTCTCCCGCCGACGCTCCCGCACGGCCTCTGGCTTGTTCCGGGTGAGGAGCCAGCGTAGCAGCCCACCCAGGAAGACGGCTCCCATGGTGGAGAGGGGGAGATAGACGCCCACGGCGAAGGCCAGGGTGGGGATCCGGAAGATCGCCGCCACGCGCCGCGATCCCCACGCCGATCAGGATCAGGGCCCAGGGAAGGCTCTGATCCAGCACACCGTCGATGACCAGCTTCATGAGCACGGCCTGGGGTGCAGGGAGCTCCTCGCCTCCCAGCCCTCCGGGAGTGCCCTGGTTCAGGACGATGATGACCAGGCAAACCACCCCCGCCGAAGTGATGACTCCGATGAGCTCGCCAATCTGCTGCTTGTAGGGTGTGGCGCCCAGGATGAACCCGGTCTTGAGGTCCTGGGATGTGTCACCGGCGATGGAGGCGGCGATGCAGACCACGGTTCCCACCATCAGGGCGGTGGCCTTCCCCATAAGGTCCGTCCACCCCAGGAGGTAGAAAACCAGGGAGGTGCCGAGGAGGGTGGCGATGGTCATCCCCGAGGTCGGGTTGGAGGTGACCCCCACCAGCCCCACGATTCGGGAGCTCACGGTGACGAAGAAGAAGGCGAAGACGCCGATGCAGAGGGCGGCGATGGCTCGGACCGCCAGGGAGTCCAGGTAGCCCAGGACGCCGGGGATGAGGGCGAGAGCGGCGAGGATCACGACCAGGAAGAGCAGGACGTTGCTGAAATTCAGGTCCTGGTCCGTCCGATCCACTTCCGCGACGGCCCCCGAGATCTGCGTGGAGATCTGCCGGAGTCCCGAGCTTGAAGGACTCCACCATGGTGGGGATGGACTTCACCAGCGTGATGATTCCCGCCGTGGCCACTGCTCCGGCTCCGATGTACCGGATGTAGCGGTCCCAGATCTCCCCCGACGGACATGTCCCGGATCAGCTTCACCGTCTCGGGGAAGACGGGCTCGGCTGAGCCCTGCCCCCAGAGGTTGATGAGGGGGATGATGACGAGGGAGGAGAGGGCGCCACCCGCCACCATTACCGTGGCTATTGCGGATTCCGAGAATGTAGCCCACGCCCAGGAGAGGCGCGTTGACCTTGGCGGCGATGCTGGCCTTGAAGGGAAGGGCCAGCTCCCAGGTGGACTTCACGAACTTGAGACCCTGGGTGAGGAGCTGAAAGAGCATGCCCGCGCCGATGCCCCAGAACACGCCGTGCGCCTGCTTCCCGCCGCCCTCGGCTGCCACGAGGACCTCGGCGCATGCCATGCCTTCGGGGTAGGGAAGGGTTCCGTGCTCGCGCTTGATGAGGTAGCGCCGGAGGGGGATCATGAACAGGACCCCAACCAGGCCGCCCGCCATGGCCAGGACGGTGATCTTTCCCCAGGCAGGGCTCATCCCCCAGATGAACAGGGCCGGAATCGTGAAGAGGACACCGGAGGCCACGGACGAGGAGGCGGAGCCCACGGTCTGGGAGATGTTGGATTCCAGGATGGAGTGTTGGAGTCCTCCCGCCGTGAAGAGCCTGAAAGTCACCACCGTCAGGACCGCCACCGGGATGGAGGTGCTGATGGTCAGACCCGCCATCAAACCGAGGTAGGTGTTGGCGGCGCCGAACACCACACCCAGCAGAATGCCCGTGATCACCGCCTTCCAGGTGAACTCGGTGAGGGTTTCCCCGTGGGTCAGGGGTACAAAGGTCTCTCCAGGCTTGATCTCGTATGCGGTGGACGGGAGCTTACGGGCGGGGGGAAGGCCGGCTTTGCTGCTCATGGTCCTCGAGGGTCTCGGGGATCGGGTGAGCCCGGAGGAGCCCCTCCGAGCCGGGATGTGGAAGAATGCGGACCCCGGCCCTTTCGGGCAATGTGAGCAGACCCGACCTTCCGGCGACGGAGGGGCCCCACGGTTCCTGTCCAGCTGGAGGCTCCTCTTTTCCTCCGATCATCGAGGGACCATGATCGACTACTCGACCCTCCAGGTCTGGCCCGTCACTGGAAGCCAGCACCTCGACGGCCCCGAAACCCTGGAAAAGGTGGTTCGCGATTCCAGGGCCATCCCGGACGGGTGACTGACTCGGGGACTTTGCCGGTGCGGATGGTGTGCAAGCCCGTCCTCACGACGCCGGAAGAGATCGGGGCGGTGCTTCTGGACGCCGACGTCGCCTCAGACTGCATCGGCATCGTGGCCTGGATGCACACATTCAGCCCGGCGAAGATATGGACGTCATGGACCTCAACCAGTCCGCCCATGGAGGGAGGGAGTTCGAGTACGTCTGCTCCGCATGCGGCTCCAACGGAGGGTGGTAGTGGGGTACTGGCAGGAGCCGCGCGTGGGGGAGCGGGTTGCCGTGTGGATGCGTGCCGCCGCGGCCTGGCACGACAGTCACCGCATGAAGGTGGCCCGAGTCATTCCTCGCTCCGGGAGGCGGCGCGGATCGAGCTGGGCCTCCGCTCCTTCCTTGGGAACGGCGGATTCCACGCCTTCCCCGACGCCTTCGAGAACCTTCACGGCCTCAACCAGCTTCCGGGGATCGCTTCCCAGCGCCTCATGGCCGAGGGATACGGTTTCGGCGCCGAGGGAGATTGAGCGGATGGGGCGCTCGTCCGGTCCATGAAGGTCATGGCCCACGGTCAATCCGTCCAGGCGGTCCGTGATCGTGGCCGCCCGCCGGTAGTCTTCCAGGGTGCCTTGTGCGTGCAGCGTCCGGGGGGTGAGGAGCAGGAGGGAGAGAAGGAGTCACGTCATTCCGTGGGCCCGCATGGTTCCTCCCTTGAAGAACCTGTCTTCAGCGCCCCGGGGCCAGGCCCGGGAGCGGTCCCCATTCTGGACCGAGCAATCCCGGCACCCGGGGCACCACCCGCACCGCTAGCCGGAAACCTCGACGCTGGCGACGGCGCT